>NZ_JBFOCZ010000004.1:0-114202 GCF_040908015.1 Aeromonas sp. R7-5
AGAGGGTGAAGTCGACACTCCCTCCCCTGGCAAGGGGAGGGTCGGGGTGGGGTCATTGGCATGCTGACTCATAACGCCCCCAGAAAATCGGTGAGCGGGCTGGAGGCCTGGGCCTGCAGGGCGCGCGCGCCGAGACCGGCCTCATAGGCGCTGCGACCGGCGGTGCAGGCCAGCGCAAAGGCGCGGCCCATGGCGACCGGGTCGCCGCTCACCGCAATGGCGGTGTTGACCAGCACGGCATCGGCCCCCAGCTCAAAGGCGGCGGCCGCATGGCTCGGCGCACCGATCCCCGCATCCACCACCACGGGCACATTGGCCTGCTCGACGATGATGGAGAGAAACTCCCGGGTCACCAGCCCCTGATTGGAACCGATGGGGGCGCCCAGCGGCATCACGGCGGCGCAACCCACCTCTTCGAGCCGCTTGCACAGCACGGGGTCGGCACCGCAGTAGGGCAGCACCACAAAGCCCTCTTTCACCAGCTGCTCGGCGGCTTTGAGCGTCTCGATGGGGTCTGGCAGCAGGTAGCGGGGATCGGGGTGGATCTCGAGCTTGAGCCAGTTCGTCCCCAGCGCCTCGCGGGCGAGGTGGGCGGCAAATACCGCCTCGGCGGCGGTCTTGGCCCCCGAGGTGTTGGGCAGCAGCTTGACACCGAGTTGCCGAAGGGGCGTGAGGATATCGTCGTGGGCCTTGCCCGGTTCGAGCCGCTTGATGGCCATGGTGACCAGTTGGGAGCCGCTTGCCTCGATGGCGGCGGCCATCAGATCCGGGCGGGCAAACTTGCCGGTGCCGGTGAAGAGGCGCGAAGAGAAGGTGTGATCGGCAATCTTGAGCATGTCAGCCTCCGGCCACTGCGATAAGAAGAGATGAGGCCCCGCCGCAAGGCAGGGCGCTCGAAGATGGGACTGCGAGCATCATGGGTCAGCCTCCCGCAATGGCGGTGAAGAGGTGAAGTTCGTCCCCGTCATTGAGACGGGTCTCGGCCCAGCGGCCACGGGGCAGCACGGCGCCATTGAGGGCCACCGCTACCCCCTGAGGGGGAATCTCCTGTACCGCCAGCAGCTCAGTCAGGCGCTGGCCGGTGGGCAGCGTCAGCTCGATATCGTTCAATCGGATCTTCATGGTTAATTCTCCTGAGCCGGGTGGGTGCTGCCGCAAACCGGGCAATCGGGGTCGGGAGCCAGCGTGAGGGTCTGCCACTGATGGGTCAGGGCATCAAACCGGCGCAATGTGCCCGCCACCGGGCTCGGCATCCCGAGCAGCAGTTTCAGTGCCTCCAGCGCCTGCAAAGAGCCCATCACCCCCACCAGCGGGCCGGTGACACCGCTGGTCTCGCAGCTCTGACTCACCTTGGTATCCAGCGGATAGAGGCAGGCGTAGCAGGCGTGATCGCTGCTGGTGCGCACCATCAGCTGCCCCTGCCAGCCCACTGCGGCGGCACAGACCCAGGGCTTGCCCTGGGCCACGCAGGCGGCGTTGATGGCCTGGCGGGTGGCGAGGTTGTCGCAGCAGTCGATCACCAGATCCACCTCGGTCACAAACTCCGGCAGGCTGGCGGCATCGAGTCGCTGATTGATGGCAATCAGCTCCACCAGCGGGTTGTGGGCGGACAAGCGCTCGCGGGCCAGCTCCGCCTTGGAGTGGTTGACCGCCTCGCTATCGAACAGGATCTGGCGCGGCAGGTTGCTGGAATCCACCGTGTCGCCATCGGCCAGCCACAAGGTGCCCACCCCGGCGCCAGCCAGATAGAGGGCGAGCGGCGAGCCGAGCCCGCCGAGGCCCACGATCAGCACGGACTTATCCTTGAGCCGCGCCTGACCGGCTTCCCCCACTTCCGCCAGCATCAGCTGGCGGCCGTATCGCAGGTACTCTTTGTCACTAAGAGAAGCGGCATCAGAGCGCATGTTCAGCCTCCCGTATCACGCAGGCCGAGCGCGGTTCATCCCCCGCCCCCACGGCAGCGAGCAGCCGCTCGGTCGCGCCCTGCCAGTCATCGCTCGCCGTGATGGCCGAGACCAGCGCGATGCTGCCGACCCCGCTTGCCTTGACCGCCGCCACCCGCTCCTCGCTGATGCCACCGATGGCCACCGTGGGCCACTGCGCCATCAGGGCGCGGTAGTGGTGCAGCCGCGCCAGCCCCTGGGGGCGCGAAGGCATCGCCTTGGTGTTGGTCGGGAAGATATGGCCCAGCGCGATATAGGAGGGGGCAAGCTCGCGGGCCCGCATCAGCTCGAAGTAACCGTGGGTGGAGATGCCAAGGCGCAGCCCCGCCGCCTGAATGGCGGCGAGATCGGCGGTCTCCATATCCTCCTGCCCCAGATGCACGCCCCAGGCCCCCGCCTCGATGGCCTGCTGCCAGTAGTCGTTGATAAAGAGCCGCGCCCCATGGCGGCGACCGAGCTCTACCGCATCACGAATGGCCGGCACCACCTCTGTGGCGGGCAGATTCTTGATCCGCAGCTGGATCGTCTTGACCCCGGCCCCCAGCAGACGTTTGAGCCACTTGACCGAGTCCACCACCGGATAGAGGCCAAGGTGGTGTTCGGTCGGCGCGAAGGGGCCCTGCGGCAGACGGGCGCTGCTCGCTTCATACAATCCAAAGCGGCGATCGAGCGGTGATCCCGCCAGCACGGCACGGGGGAAGTGGGCAAGGTCGGCGGGCCAGCCGAGATGGGCGATGGGCCCCGGGCCTGCCCCCACCCCCTGCGCCGCCGCCAGCCCCTGTTGCAGGTAGGCACGCGCCAGGGTGATGGCGTCCTCCACCGGATAGTCCTGCGCCACCACGGCGGCGATGGCGCTGGCGTAAGCGCAGCCGGTGCCGTGGCCGTGGCGGGTATCGAGGCGCGGCGCGGCGAGCCAGAATTCGCGGGTCTCATCCTGGTAGTAGTCGAGGCAGAGATCCCCGCCCCATTCAAGGTGGCCCCCCTTGACCAGCACGGCGCGAGCGCCGAGTTCGCGCAGCCGCCGGGCGGCGAGGCGCACCAGCTCGGGACTGGTGGCGGGCAGGCCGGTCAGGGCTTCCAGCTCGGGACCATTGGGGGTGATCAAGGAGAGGCGCGGCAGCAGGTGCTCGCGCACCGCCACCAGCATGCCGGGCTCCGCCATGGGGGTGCCGGTGCTGGCGATGGCCACCGGGTCGTAGACCACGAAGGGAGCCTCGACGGTCGACAACCTGCGTGCCAGCACCTCCACGTGCAGCCGGGTCGGCAGCAGGCCGATCTTGATGGCGGCGGGTGGCAGATCCAGCCCCAGGGCATCGATCTGGGCGGCGAAGGTCTGCATCAGCACGGGGTCGACCATCTTCACCGCCACCGAGTTCTGGGCCGTGATGGCGGAGATGACGGAGCAGCCGTGCACGCCGAGGTCATGCATCGTGTGCAAGTCGGCCTGAATGCCGGCCCCGCCGCCGGAGTCGGACCCGGCGATGGTCCAGACCACGGGGCGGGCCTGCGTCACGGCGGACAGGTCGGCGGGGCTGACAGCCCCGCGCTCGCTGCTCACGCCTCCTCCCCTGCGGCCTGCTTCAGGGTCGCCGCCTGATGGTAGATCTCGCCGCCGGTCTCCTTGAAGGTTTCCGCCATGCGGGCCATGCCGCTCTCCACCTCGGCCACCACCCGCTCCTGCTGGCCATCCATGCCGACCAGCTTGATCTCTACGGCTTCCAGCTTGGCGGCATAGTCGCGCACGTCCTGGGTGATCTTCATGGAGCAGAACTTGGGCCCGCACATGGAGCAGAAGTGGGCCACCTTGCCGGACTCCTGAGGCAGGGTCTCGTCGTGGTAGGCGCGGGCGGTGTCGGGATCCAGGGCCAGGTTGAACTGATCCTCCCAACGGAACTCGAAGCGCGCCTTGGACATGGCGTTGTCGCGGATCTGGGCGCCCGGGTGGCCCTTGGCAAGGTCAGCCGCGTGGGCGGCGATCTTGTAGGTAATGAGCCCCTGCTTCACGTCCTCCTTGTTAGGCAGGCCCAGGTGTTCCTTGGGAGTCACGTAGCAGAGCATGGCGCAGCCGTACCAGCCGATGAGCGCGGCGCCGATGCCGGAGGTGAAGTGATCGTACCCCGGGGCAATGTCGGTGGTGAGCGGGCCCAGGGTATAGAAGGGCGCCTCGTGGCAGTGCTCGAGCTGCTCGGTCATGTTGCGCTCGATCATGTGCATGGGCACGTGACCAGGCCCCTCGATCATCACCTGCACGTCGTACTCCCACGCAATCTTGGTGAGCTCGCCCAGGGTGCGCAGCTCGGCGAACTGGGCCTCGTCGTTGGCGTCGTAGACGGAGCCCGGACGCAGACCGTCACCCAGCGACAAGCTCACGTCGTAGGCGGCGCAGATCTCGCAGATCTCGCGGAAGTGCTCGTAGAGGAAGTTCTCCTTGTGGTGCGACAGGCACCACTTGGCCATGATGCTGCCACCGCGCGAAACGATGCCGGTGAGGCGCTTGGCGGTCATCGGCACGAAGCGCAGCAAGACGCCGGCGTGGATGGTGAAGTAGTCCACCCCCTGCTCGGCCTGTTCCAGCAGGGTGTCGCGGAACAGCTCCCAGGTGAGGTCTTCGGCGATGCCGTTGGTCTTCTCCAGCGCCTGGTAGATGGGTACGGTACCGATGGGCACCGGGCTGTTGCGCAGGATCCACTCGCGGGTCTCGTGGATGTAGCGGCCGGTGGAGAGATCCATCACGGTGTCGGCGCCCCAGCGGGTGGACCACACCAGCTTCTCCACTTCCTCTTCGATGCTGGAAGTGACCGCCGAGTTGCCGATGTTGGCGTTGATCTTCACCAGGAAGTTGCGGCCGATGATCATGGGCTCCGCTTCCGGGTGGTTGATGTTGCTGGGGATGATGGCGCGACCGGCGGCCACCTCATCGCGCACGAACTCGGGGGTGATGTTCTGGGGCAGTCTGGCGCCAAAGCCCTGACCCGGATGCTGGGTGCGCAGGAGCTCGGAGCGCACTCGCTCGCGGCCCATGTTCTCGCGGATGGCGATAAATTCCATCTCGGGGGTGACGATGCCTTGGCGGGCATAGTGCAGCTGGGTGACCCGGCGGCCCGGCTTGGCGCGGCGGGCGCTCGGCAAATGTTCGAAACGCAGGTGATCCAGCCCCTCGTCCGCCAGCCGCTCCTGAGTGAAAGTGGAGCTCAGCCCGTCCAGCGCGTCGGTGTCAGCACGCTCCAGCACCCAGGCTTCGCGCAGGCGCGGCAGACCACGGCGCACGTCGATGGGGGCGGCCTCTTCCCCATAGGGGCCCGAGGTATCGTAAACCGGCACCGGCTCGTTGGGCTCGAACTGGGGAGCGTCCTTGGTGCCGCCGACGAAGGTGTCGGCCAGCTGGATTTCCCGCAAAGGCACCCGGATGTCAGGGCGAGAACCCTGGATAAAGATGCGGCGGGAGTTGGGGTGAGCCATACCCTTGAGGCTGTCGATAAAGGCCTGAGCGCTGGAGCGCTGCTCGCGGCGGCTGGATTTGGTGGTATCAGAAACATTGGTAGACATAGCAAAACTCACATTAACTGGTTGAAGTTATGGGTGTTTGCTTGTCTGGAGTTCGAGGAGAAGATGAACTTGCGGCGGGGTGTGCTCGGGGGAGTGAGCCGGGCATGGATCTTCCCTGCTCTGCCGTCCCGGTGTTTCCCTAGTCTGGAAACCCGGCGCCCTAAGGACAACCGGACGGGACAACCTCCCCCTGTGCGCCTGTGGCAGCCAGAGGCGGTCTGCCTCCAGCTGGCGGGAAGGTGTGCCTTCCCCGGCGCGGTAACCCGCAAGTTACCCTTGTTTCCCTTCGCAGGTCTTAACCTGATCAGGTTCCACGGATCCCGAATTAACGGTCTCAGCTTAGCGTCGTTCGACGGTCAGCACTCCGACAAGATGTGCGCCAGTATAAGTGGGGAAATTTAAAGTACAAGCCATTAACAAGGGGAAAGGGAGAGAGGTCTCACTCTTCGGCGTCGAGGGGATCCTCGGGGTCGGGAATGAGGATATCGGTGAGGCGGCCCTCTTCATCCCGGCTCAGCACCAGGCGGCGACCCGGTTGCAGATCGGCGGCGCTGCCGTTGATCCAGCGAGTGTCAGCATCAAACACCAGCACGCCGAGATCCTGTAGCAGCAATGCCTGCTGATTATGGGTGAGCAGTCGATCCTCCGCCCGCCGCCAGCTGGCCCCGAGCGCCGGATCCGGCGCCCCGTCGAGCACCCGGATCGTCTCGGCGACGCCGTAGCGGCTCTGGATCGCGAGGTGCATGCCGGGCACGAGCCCGTCCGGCTGCGCCACGCCGTGCAGTTCGGCACTGCCGAGCTCCAGCTCAGCCCCCTGGAATTGCAAGCGCACCCCGTCGTTGTACTCCAGCTCCACCAGCCAAAGCTCGGCGTCGTCGGCAAGGGTGCAGAAGGGCAACAGCAGCAGGCAGAGTGCGGTTCGGGTCATGGCAGGCGGTCCGGGGTCACGGGGTGAGGTTTAACTATGGCCCCGGACGGGCAATTTTTCCCGGTCCGCCCTGACCGGTCAGTCATCCTCCCGGCACTGGCTCAGGCGCATGCCGTCAAACTTGCACTCCAGCTCCAGCCAGCGTCCCTCGAACGGGGAGAGGCTCCCATCCGAGGTGACATAACCCCAGATCCGCCCCCCTTCCACCGGCCCTTCCAGTTCCATCTCGTCCTCCTCTTCCAGCGCCTCCACCTCGCGAACGAGCCGCCGCGCCCCTGCCGCTGTCTCCTGCACGACCCCTTCCAGATCGACCCAGGTCCCGCCGAGATCGTCCTCATCCAGGCCATCCTTGAAGCGGGTGTGCTCATCGATCACGAAGGGAATGCCGTTGACCATCAACTGGCCAAGCTGCCAGGTGGTGCGGCCCGTGAGCTTGAACTCGGCCGCCTGCACCAGACCAAAAGGCAATAGAATCAATAACCAGAAGGCGCAGAGAGACTTCTTCATCGGGGATCCTCGGGGTTACACTGGCACACAGGATGACCCATCCGGTGTGAAATGGCCGTGAAATAGCGGCACAGACCAGGAGATCAGAGCATGAAAATACTGGTGGTGGAAGACAGTCCCCAGGTGGCGGAGACCATCATGGACTATCTGGCGCTGGCCGGGCACAGGGTGGATTGCGCCTATCATGGCCAGGCCGCGCTGCAACTGCTGGCCCAAGAGCGCTTCGACGTCATCATCATGGACGTCATGATGCCGCGCCTCGACGGCCTGCGTACCGTGGAGCGGCTGCGTGCGGACGGCATCGCGACCCCGGTGCTCTTTCTCACCGCCCGTGACAGCCTGGAGGACAAGCTGGCAGGCTTTCGGGCGGGGGGCGACGACTATCTGGTCAAGCCGTTCGCCATGGAGGAGCTGGAGGTGCGCCTGGAGGCCCTCAGCCTGCGTGGCCCCAGAGGGGACATGGGCGTGCTCTGCTTTGGCGATCTGACGGTGGATCCCGCCAGCGGCCGCGCCACCCGCGCCGGCGTCGAGCTCAAACTCGGCAAGATCCCGTTCCAGATCCTCACCCTGCTGGTGAAGCGCGCGCCCCAGCTGGTGACGCGCCAGGAGGTGCTCGACACCGTCTGGGGCGACGAGGAGCCCGACTCCGACGCCCTGCGCAGCCACATCTATGCCCTGCGCAATGTCCTCGACAAGCCCTTCCCCACCCCCATGCTGGAGACCCTGCACGGCCAGGGCTACCGGCTGGTGACCCCATGACGAACCCGACGCCGCCCCTTGCCTCCGGCCTGCCGAGCCTGCGCCGGCGCCTGGTGCTGGCGCTGGGAGGGGCCGGTCTGCTGCTGCTGGTGATCCTGAGCCTGCTGATGGTGGTGGCCGAGAACAAGATGGAGGAGCTGAGCCTGCGCCACTGGCTGGAGGCGGAGGCAACCCGCTATGACGACGACTGGTTGCGCCTCGGAATGGCGGCCCCCGCCCCCAGCCCGCGCCAGTTCTCCAGCTACTGGACAGAGGCGGGCCGCCTGCCCGCCTGGCTCAAGGCCTACCAGAGCCCCGGCTTCTTCGAGCATCAGCTGGGCCGGGAGGACAAGCACTTCCTGGTACGCGCCCACCCCTCGGGTCAGGGGCTGCTCTATCTGGTGTTCAACGACGATGCGGACGACTACCTGGACCCTTACGAAGCCAAGCTGCATCTGGTGACCCGCCTCATCGGCCTGGCCCTGCTGCTGGGGAGCCTCGCATTCGGCATCTGGCTGGTGCGTCACATCACCAGGCCGCTGGAGCGGCTGCGCCAGCGGGTCGCCCACCTGACCCCGGATCAGGGGGACTTCGTGCCCGATGCCCCCTGGCAGGAGCTGCGAGAGATAGAGCAGGCGCTGCTGGCGGGCAAGCACGAGGTAGCCGCCGTGTTTGCCCGTGAACAGGAGTTCAGCCGCTTTGCCAGCCACGAGCTGCGCACCCCCAACATGGTGATCCAGGGATCCGCGGCCCTGCTCGGCAAGGTGAATGACCTGCCCGCCCCGGCAGCCCGCGCCGTCAGCCGCATCCGCGCCGCCGCCGACGAGATGGCCCTGCTCACCGAGACCTTCCTGCTGCTGGGACGCAAGGAGGCCGTGGAGCGCCCGCCCCAGCAGGTGGCGCCGCTCATTCGCCGGGAGTTGACCCGCCTCGCCCCCCTGCTGCAACGGGAGACGCTGGACATTCGCCTGCAACTGGACGAGGAGAGCGAGGTGCAGGCCCCCCTCTCCCTGCTCGCCATCGCCCTCGGCAACCTCTTGAAAAACGCCCTGAGCTACGCCGAGGGGCACATCGAGATCACCCTGCATGAGCAGGAGCTCACCATCAGCAACCCCACCGCCGCCGCGCCGGATCAGATCCTCGGCTACGGCTGCGGCCTCACCATCATCCAGCGCATCTGCGAGAAGCTGGGCTGGCAGATTGAGACCCACCTGGTGGAGGGGGTCTTCAGCGCCCGGCTGGTGATGATCCCCGGCGCCCCCGGGGCGGCATAACCCCCTCATTCCCGGCCCTTCTTCCCGGCTGTTCAACACAGTGGGAGAAGGGAGACACTTCCCGGCAAGCCCGCTGCCTTCCAGCCCCCCCAGATAGCAACAAGGCGCCCGAGGGCGCCCTGTGTTTACCTGTCTGACACTCGTTTGGGACTCATTCCGCCGGCTTGTGCTTGCGGCTCGCCTTGAGCTCGAGGAACTCGATGATCTTGCCCGCCACGTCCTTGCCGGAGGCGGCTTCCACCCCCTGCAGACCGGGGGAGGAGTTCACCTCCAGCACCAGCGGGCCGCGGGCGCTACGCAGAATATCCACCCCGGCCACGTCCAGCCCCATGATCTTGGCGGCCTGCACGGCGGTGGCACGCTCTTCCGGCGTGATCTTGATGGCTTCGGCGGTGCCGCCCCGGTGCAGGTTGGAGCGAAACTCCCCCGGCTGGGCCTGGCGGCGCATGGCGGCCACCACCTTGCCGTTGACCACCAGGCAGCGGATATCGGCGCCGTTGGCCTCGCGGATGTACTCCTGCACCAGGATGTTGTTGTTGGTCTGGATAAAGGCCTCGATGACGCTCTCGGCGGCCTTCTGGGTCTCGCACAGCACCACGCCAATCCCCTGGGTGCCCTCCAGCAGCTTCACCACCAGGGGGGCGCCCCCCACCATGGTGATGAGATCCGGTACGTCGTGGGTGCTGTGGGCATAGCCGGTCACCGGCAGGCCGATGCCGTGACGGGAGAGCAGCTGCATGGCGCGCAGCTTATCCCGGGAGCGGGAGATGGCCACCGAGCTGTTGAGGGCCATGGTGCTCATCATCTCGAACTGGCGCAGCACGGCGGTGCCATAGAAGGTGATGCTGGCACCGATGCGCGGGATCACGGCGTCATAGCTCTCCAGCTCCCGTCCTTCGTAATGGATGGAGGGGCTGTGGGAGGCGATGTTCATGTAGCAGCGCAGGGTGTCGAGCACCTCGACCTGGTGCCCACGGGCCCGGGCCACCTCGACCAGACGGCGGGTGGAGTAGTTGCTGGGCTCACGGGATAAAATGGCAATATTCATGGAAATGGCAGACCTGATAATCGGACTGGAGAGTATAAGGTGCCATGAACGACTGGCAACGCCAATCCTTTCCCCTCACCATGCGCGGTTCTGCAAGAACAGGCAAAAACCGAGAGTGCCGCACTCAAGAACGGACCGTTCTGCAAGACGGCGCCCGCCACCAGCCCTCATGCCGGATGGCGCACAACGACGTCAATGGGGGCCGCGCAGCCCTTGTTGCAACTCAAGCAGCAGGGCGACCTCCTGCAAACGGCGCGCCGTGACTCCGGCCCAACCCGTGACAGGCAAGGGGGCCAGCAGGGTCTGGGCGATGCAGTGGCGATAGAGGGGCCCCTCATGTTGCCAGCCCCGCATCCCGTCGACGTCGTGATGGTGCAGCCACTCCAGGTTGCCGCGGCGAAGCAGTTCGATGCGCCGCCCGCCCTTGAGGTGCAGGCAAAGCCCCTTCTTCTCCACCCCGGGACCGGCATACTTGTCGAGCCAGAGGGTCAGGGGCACCCCTGCCGCCTCGCCACGCAGGCAGGCTCGCCCCTCGGCGCTCTCCAGATCCCCGCGCCGGATGGGCTGCCCCAGCCGGTCGCAGACGCCCTCCGCGATCAGGTGCAGGCGGTCGTCCCCACCCAGGGCCACCAGCAGTTCCCGGATCATCGCCAGCAGATGGGTGCCGATGTCGAGGATGACACCGTCCGGGTGGCGCAACAGCCGCCGATCCGGCTCGCCGGTGGCGAAGTTGAGGGCATAGGGATGCCCCGCCTCGTCCAGGCCGCAGGGTTCCAGCAAAAAGCCCTCCACCGCGCTGATATCGGCGAGGGTGGCCAGCCCGACCCCGGCGCAGCCTGGTTCCCGAGGCTGCCAGCCTTCATCCAGTTTGCCGCTCAGCAGCAACTGCTGGACGGCATTGCGGGCCATCCAGTGATCCAGCGCCAGCACCCTGGCCGCGACCTCGGGGTCCGCCAGCAGGGCGTGCAGGCGATCGTGCTGGGCCAGGGTGGCCACCACGGGTTTCTCCACCAGGATGAGGGGAATGGCGCTGGCCAGTGCCTGTTCCAGCACGGGCAGATGCAGCAGGGAAGGCGTGGCGATCACCAGCCGATCCAGGGGTTCGGCCAGCAGGGCTTCCAGGGTCGAGGCAGACATGACGCCGGGCAGGGTGATGGCGGGATCAAAACCCCATATCTCGGGATTTTCCGCCAGTGCGGCGAGTGCAGGTAGATAGGCTGTCTGCACTACGGCCCCCAGACCGACAAATCCAATCTTCATGGCAACCTCGATATGGCGTGCGTACCCGGCGCCTGCCCAGCACCGCGTGAGGCGGGGCAGACGGGGATCAATGCAGGTTGGGCCCCAGCCAGCGTTCGGCCTCTGCCAGGGTCATCCCCTTGCGCATGGCGTAGTCTTCCACCTGATCCTGCTGGATCTGCGCCACCGCGAAGTACTTGCTGTCGGGATGAGAGAAGTACCAGCCCGACACCGCTGCCCCCGGCCACATGGCGTAGGACTCGGTGAGCTGCATGCCGATGGCCTGCTCCACGTCCAGCAACTCCCAGATGCTCCCCTTCTCGGTGTGCTCCGGGCAGGCCGGGTAGCCCGGCGCCGGACGTATCCCCTGGTAATTTTCGCGGATAAGCTCTTCGTTGCTGAGCGCCTCGTCCGGGGCATAGCCCCAGTGCACTTTGCGCACCTGCTCGTGGAGGTATTCGGCAAAGGCCTCGGCGAGGCGATCGCACACCGCCTGGATGAGAATGGCGTTGTAGTCGTCGTGGTCCGCCTTGTAGGCCTTGGCGATGGCCTCCTCGCCGATGCCGCCGGTCACCGCGAAGGCGCCGATCCAGTCGGGCTTGCCGCTCTCTTTCGGCGCCACATAGTCCGCCAGACAGTAGTTGGGGAAGCCCTGCTTCTCGCTCTGCTGGCGCAGGTGGTGCAGCACTTTTTTCACTTCAGTGCGGGACTCGTCGGTGTAAACCTCGATGCTGTCCCCCACGGCGTTGGCGGGGAACAGGCCGACGATGCCGGCGCAGCGCACGCTCTGATCCTTCTCCAACTGGTCCAGCATGGCGTTGGCGTCGGCGTAGAGGCGCGTCGCCTCCTCCCCCACGACTTCATCCTCCAGAATGCGGGGGAACTTGCCCGCCAGCTCCCAGCTAAGGAAGAACGGCGTCCAGTCGATGTAGGGGCGCAGCACAGAGATGGGCACGTTTTCGAAGGTCTGCACGCCGGGCTCCCGGGGCGCCGGGGGCTCATAGCCCACCCAGTCCAGCTGATGGCGGTTGGCCCGGGCATGGGCCAGGCTGACCGGCTTGGAGCGCGGCTGCTTGCGGGCATGCTGATCCCGGGCAATCTCGTACTCCTTGTCGATGCGGGCGACGAAGGCGGGCTTGAGCTCCGGGCTCAGCAGGCTCTGGGCCACCCCCACGGCGCGCGACGCGTTCGACACATAGACCACGGGCTCGGAGTAGTTCTGCTCTATCTTCACCGCGGTGTGGGCCTTGGAAGTGGTGGCACCGCCGATGAGCAGCGGCAGCTTGAACCCCTGACGCTCCATCTCCTTTGCTACGTGCACCATCTCGTCCAGGGACGGAGTGATGAGGCCCGACAGGCCGATGATGTCGGCGTTCACTTCCCGGGCCGTCTTGAGGATGGTCTCGCAGGAGACCATGACCCCGAGATCCACGATCTCGAAGTTGTTGCACTGGAGCACCACCCCGACGATGTTCTTGCCGATGTCGTGCACGTCACCCTTGACGGTGGCCAGCACGATTTTGCCGTTGCTGGAACCGCCGGACTTCTCCGCCTCGATGTAGGGTTGCAGGTAGGCCACCGCCCGCTTCATCACCCGGGCCGACTTCACCACCTGGGGCAGGAACATCTTGCCGGCGCCGAACAGATCGCCCACCACGTTCATGCCGTCCATCAGCGGCCCCTCGATGACGTGCAGCGGCTTCTCGGCCTGGGCGCGCGCCTCCTCGGTGTCCTCCTCGATAAAGTCGGTGATCCCCTTGACCAGGGCGTGTTCGAGCCGCTTGCCCACCGGCCAGCTGCGCCACTCCTGATCCCGCGGATCCTCCGCCTGGGCACCCGCGCCGCGATACTTCTCGGCGATGGCCAGCAGCGCCTCGGTGGCGTTGTCGTTGAGGTTCAGCACCACCGCCTCGACCTTCTCTTTGAGCTCGGCCGGGATGTCTTCGTAGATGGCAAGCTGGCCCGCGTTGACGATCCCCATGTCCATGCCGTTCCTGATGGCATGGTAAAGGAAGACAGCGTGGATGGCTTCGCGCACCGGCTCGTTGCCACGGAAGGAGAAGGAGACGTTGGAGACACCGCCGGAGATCATGGCGTGGGGCAGGTGCTCCTTGATGTCCTTCACCGCCTCGATGAAGTCCACCGCGTAGTTGTTGTGCTCGTCGATGCCGGTCGCCACCGCGAAGATGTTGGGGTCGAAGATGATGTCTTCCGGCGGGAAGCCGACGCGGTCCACCAGAATGCGGTAGGCGCGCTGGCAGATCTCGAACTTGCGGGCCCGGGTATCGGCCTGGCCCACCTCGTCGAACGCCATGACGATGACGGCGGCGCCGTAGCGACGCAGCAGTTTCGCCTGCTCGATGAATTTGTCCTCCCCCTCCTTCATGGAGATGGAGTTGACCACCGGCTTGCCCTGCACGCACTTGAGGCCCGCCTCCAGCACCTCCCACTTGGAGGAGTCGATCATCACAGGCACCCGGGCGATGTCCGGTTCCCCGGCGATGAGGTTCAGGAAGCGCACCATGGCCGCCTCGGCGTCCAGCATCCCCTCGTCCATGTTGATGTCGATGATCTGGGCGCCGTTTTCCACCTGCTGCTTGGCCACGTCCAGCGCCTCGTCGTAGAGCCCTTCTTTTATCAAGCGCTTGAACTTGGCCGAGCCGGTGACGTTGGTCCGCTCCCCCACGTTCACGAACATGGAGTCCGCCGTGATGATGAGAGGCTCCAGGCCCGACAACCGGCAGGCCACCGGCAGATCCGGCAGGGCGCGGGGCTTGATGCCCGCCACGGCATCCGCCATGGCGCGGATGTGGGTCGGGGTGGTGCCGCAGCAGCCGCCCACCAGGTTGAGAAAGCCGCTTTGGGCCCACTCGCGGATATGCTCCGCCATCTCGACCGCGTCCAGATCGTACTCGCCAAACGCATTGGGCAAACCGGCGTTGGGGTGGGCGCTGACATAGGTCTCGCTGATGCGGGACAGCTCCTCCACGTACTGGCGCAGCTCGTCCGGCCCCAGCGCACAGTTGAGGCCGAAGGAGACCGGTTTGACGTGGCGAAGGGAGTGGTAGAAGGCCTCGGTGGTCTGGCCCGAGAGGGTACGACCGGAGGCGTCCGTGATGGTGCCGGAGATCATCACCGGCAGGCTGTAACCCAGCTCCTCGAACACCAGGTCCACCGCGAAGGCGGCCGCCTTGGCGTTGAGGGTGTCGAAGATGGTCTCGATCAGGATGATGTCGGCACCGCCCTCAATGAGGGCGTGGGTCGATTCGGTGTAGGCGGCCACCAGCTCGTCATAGGTGACGTTGCGCTTGCCCGGATCGTTCACGTCCGGCGAGATGGAGGCGGTACGGTTGGTGGGACCCAGAACCCCTGCCACAAAGCGCGGCTTGGCTGGGTCCTTGGCCGTCCACTCGTCCGCCACGGCGCGGGCCAGGCGGGCCGCCTCCCGGTTTATCTCGGCCGAGAGCGCTTCCATCTCGTAGTCCGCCATGGCGATGCGGGTGGCGTTGAAGGTGTTGGTCTCGAGGATGTCGGCCCCGGCGGCACAATACTGGTCGTGGATCTCGCGAATGACGGCGGGACGGCTCAACACCAGCAGGTCGTTGTTGCCCTTGATGTCGGTATGCCAGTCGGCAAACCGCTCCCCCCGATAGTCCGCCTCACCGAGTTTGTAACCCTGGATCATGGTGCCCATGGCCCCGTCGATGATCAGGATCCGCTCCTTGAGACAGGCTTCCAGCCTGGTTGTGACGTCCGCTTTCTTGTTCGACTCTCTGCTCGACACCGCTCGTACCCCTTACATCCATGCAACTGCGTGATGCCCATCCTAGCAGCAATCAAATTAAATGGAAATCTAGCCGTCTATCTGTCCGTGATGACGATTAAATATAACCATAAATGGGTAATGAGCATGATCTAACCCGGGAGTACCCTATGCCCGTCCTCAAGAGGGATACGTGCTTGCTGTTTACCAAAGAGAAAAATAACTATGAGCGTCTACTACACACTCTGCTTCCTGGCAGCGTTGGCGATCTTCATCGCCTTTGCCAACCAGTATGTTGTGAAGATCCAGACCACCATCGCCATCACTGCGGGCTCCATGCTGATCTCCGCGCTGCTGGTGCTGTTTGGCAAACTGGGTTGGTTCAATCTGGAGCCTCTCGCCATCAAGACCATGGAGAGCATCGACTTCCAGAACTTCCTGTTGAAGGGGATCCTGGGCTTCCTGCTGTTCGCCGGCGGCCTTGGCATCAACCTCAAGGCGTTGCGTAGCCAGAAGTGGGAAATCACCATTCTGGCCATAGCCGCCACCCTGCTCTCCACCTTCCTCATCGGCTACGGCTTCTGGTTCATCGCCAAGCTGCTGGGCTGGGATGTGCCGCTGGTCTACTGCATGTTGTTCGGTGCCCTGATCTCCCCCACCGACCCCATCGCCGTACTGGCCATCGTCAAGAAGATGAAGGCGCCACCCCAGATCGCCATCCAGATCGAGGGGGAATCCCTGTTCAACGACGGTGTTGGCCTCGTCATCTTCGCCACCGTGTTTGCCGTGGCCTTTGGCGGCGTGGAGCCCACCTTCGGCAGCGTGGCCGGTCTGTTCCTGCATGAGGCTCTCGGCGGCATCCTGTTCGGGGCCGTGCTGGGTCTCATCGCCCACGTGATGATCAGCGCCACCGACGACGGCTCCCTGGAGCTGCTGCTGACCCTCTGCATCCCGACCGCGGGCTTCGCCTTCGCCAACATGATCGGCGTCTCCGGCGCCCTGGCCATGGTGGTGACCGGCATCATGATCGGCAACTGGACTCGTCATTCCGGCTTCTCCGAGCAGAGCCAGCACCACCTGGATCACTTCTGGGAGTTGATGGATCAGTTCCTCAACGCCCTGCTGTTCCTGCTGATCGGTCTGGCACTGGTGCTGCTGGATCTGGCCTGGCGCGACTGGATCCTGCTGGTCATCGCGGTGCCGCTCTGCCTGGCCGCCCGCTTCATCAGCGTCTCCCTGCCCTATGTGGCGTTCCGCAAGTTCCGCAGCTACAACACCTTCTCGGTGCGCATCCTCACCTGGGGCGGCCTGCGTGGCGGCCTGGCCATGGCCATGGCCCTGGCACTGCCATCCGGTGTCATGATGATCCCGGAACACAACGTCGATCTGCGCCAGGTGATCCTGGTGATGACCTACTCGGTGGTGATGTTCTCCATCGTGGTACAGGGCATGACCATTACCCCCATGATCACCGCCGCCAAGAAGGCCTGTGGCAACGCCTGAACCCGTCCCTGACCGGCAATGAAAAGGGCTCCCTCGGGAGCCCTTTTGCCGTCCCCGTGGCAGTGAAAAACAGGGAATGATTGGGTGAACGCACAATTAGTGTTTGCTTTTTACACATTTCGAGGAGAGAATGCGCGCCGGCTAGTTAATCAGCCCTGATTATGTTCGCAATGCTTCACCTCACGATGAATCCTGCCAGTACCCGCATAACCTTCTTCTGATTTACTCGCCTTGAGAACCGTTCAGGCTGTCTGCCTGCGTTGCCCGGCTCTCACGGTGCAGACCCGATCTGCCCACTCCCAAGTAGCATCATGCATCCGCGTGGTCCTTGGCGCCTTCCTTGAAAGTGCAGACGCCCCTGAACCGGGCTGGGTATTCCTGCGCGCTCGTCCGCCATCGTGCTGACCGCGCCCATTGACCTGACATTTGCCAATACAAGGAGCAAACACTTAATTTATATAGAGAAATACCATGATGAAACACGTACAGATCCGCAAACCCCTGCGTCGCAGCAAACCCATCAACCTGCCCGTGCAAGAGCACGACGACGATGCGTTCCTGATCCAGTTCAGCACCCGCTTCAGCGGTGGCTTCGCCATCTCCTGTGATGGCATCGCCGGCGAGTTCTCCATCGAAGAGCTCAACTGATCCTGCCTGCCCAGGCAGCGCCCGATGCAGACAGGCCGCAACTCACGGCGGCCTCCTTGCCTGACGTCATAGTCTGCATGGCCCCACCACCCGAGCGATGACTAGACCCCGCAAGTCTCCTTGTCCGGCGCCTCCAGCAGCAGGCACTCCTCCTCGCCGGCTCCCAGCCTGACCCGTTTGCCCTGACTCAGCCCCAGCTTGGCGAGTAGCCGGACCGAACGCTCATTGCCCGGAGTGACGATGGCGACCACCCGCTCGATGCCGAGCCGTTCGCGGCCATCTGCCATGGCCGCCCGCGCGGCTTCGATGGCATAACCCTGACCGCGCCAGGCGGGCAGGAAGGCATAGCCGATGTCTTCACAGGGCAGGGTATCGCGCTTGATCAGACCGCAGATGCCGAGCCTGGCCCCGTCTTCCCGCCGCACCACCAGATAGAGTCCGTGACCGTGGCGGGCATAACTGACCGCAGGCCCCTGCTGGATGTAGTTTTCGGCATCCGCCAGGGTACGCACCCCGCGATCGCCGATGTAGCGGTGAAAATCACCATCGTTGAGCAGTTCGAGAATGAAGGGGGCATCGACAATGGTCAGTTTGCGCAGTTCCAGGCGCTCGGAGAGGATCATGACATGGGCTCGTTCGGCAGTAGAGAGTGTCCAAGACTGCTCCCGCCCCGCTTCCTTGGCAAGACCCGGAGGATATTTTCGCCCCCGGGAGCCGCGTCCCCGCTATACTGCCCACCCCATGGAACAGGCAGGAGAACGGCCATGACCGATACCCCCGAATTTTTTGATGAAGAGACACTGCTGGAGATGGTGGAGAACCAGCTCGCCGAGGGCCACCCCCTCCAGGTGAAAGCCACCCTGATGCGCCTGGTGATGAAGGGCACCCCGCGGGAAGAGGCGCTGCAATACATCGCCTGCGCCCTGGGCGCCGAACTCATGGCCATGGAAGCCGAACAGGGCCCCTTCAACCTCGTCCGTTACGGCGAGTTCCTCGACAGCCTGCCCGAGATGCCCTGGGCCGAATGACCCGGGCCGATTAGGCAAGCCCCGGCGCCAGCCATTATCATTACCGCCACCACCAATGACGGGAGTATGGGGATATGCGCTGGCAAGATCGCCGTGAGAGCAACAATGTGGAAGACCGACGCCAGCAAGGCGGCAACGGGGGCGGCGGCCTGCCCATCGGTGGCAAGGGGCGCCTTATCCTGCTGGTGGTGGTCATGGTGGCGGGGTACTACGGCGTGGACCTCGGCCCCCTGCTGCAGGATCCGGCCCCGCAGAGCCAGCCCCAGCGTCAGAACTCGTCCCAGGCTGCAAACGATCCCCTCGCCCGCTTCACCTCGGTGATGCTCGCCTCCACGGAGGACGCCTGGGGTGAGATGTTCCAGCAAAGTGGCAACCACTATCAGGCCCCCAGACTGGTGCTCTATCGCGGTGCGACCCGCACCGGCTGCGGCCAGGGGCAGTCGGTGATGGGGCCCTTCTACTGTCCGGCCGACAGCACCGTCTACATCGATCTCTCCTTCTATCAGGACATGCGCGACAAGCTGGGGGCCGACGGCGACTTCGCCCAGGGCTATGTGATCGCCCACGAAGTGGGCCACCACGTGCAGAACCTGCTCGGCATCTCCACCAAGGTGCGCCAGCAGCAACAGGGGCTGAGCCAGGTCGCCCAGAACCGGTTGTCGGTCAAGCTCGAACTGCAGGCGGACTGCTTCGCCGGGGTCTGGGGCCACTATATGGAAAAAGAGCAGGTGCTGGAACGCGGCGATCTGGAAGAGGCGCTCAACGCCGCCCAGGCCATCGGCGACGACAGGTTGCAGCAGCAAGGTCAGGGCCGGGTCGTTCCCGACAGCTTCACCCACGGCACCTCGGCCCAGCGCCTCGCCTGGTTCAAACGCGGTTTTGACAGCGGCAAGCCCGCCAGTTGCGACACCTTCGCCGCCCGCTAGACGCCCAAAAGAAGGGCCGGGTCCTTACAGGATCCGGCCCTTTTTCCATTCATGGGAACCTCAGTACAGGGAGTTGACGATCACCTCCTCCTCTCATGCGCCAGCCAGCGGCAGCGGCAAGTAGGTGGAGTTGGCCGAACGGCCGGTGACGAAGTAGATGTGATCGCCGCGCGGGAAGTACATGGCGATGAGCGCCTTGCCCACCTCTTTCGGCACGCTGAACGCGTCCCAGCCGTTGCTCATCTTCTCCCAGAAGGCCGGATTCTTCAGGCAGCTCTCACCATTGGGGGAGAACGCCTGCTTGCCGCGATAGCACCCCGGGCTGGAGAAGAGCAGGGTGTCGTCGATGTCGAAACCCACCGCCATCGGCGGCAGCCCATCGAGGCTCCTGGCAATCTGCGTCACCGACACCCAGTGAAGGGGGGCCTGCTGGGCCAGACTCACCGCAATGACACCGGCGGGGCTGGTCGGGATTTCGACTGCCACGGCGGGCAGGGTCAGGCTGGCGGCAACCAGGGCAAAGCGGGGCGATAAGGACATTAGTCCCGATATAAGGTGTTCATGACGAACTCCCCAGGCCCAAGACCCATCCGCCAGCAGGCTCTTTCGGCACTTCTTGTCCCCCGCTCTCGCCCCGGTGGGCTATAACTGCTGTACGCCTTCTAATGGCATTCAAATCAATTGCACCATTTACCGGAGATGCCATGGACGTGCACACCGCAGCTGCCCATTCGAATACTGTCACTCCCGCTTCATCCCTGGCCAGACTGGAGGCCGTCGACCAGCTGATGGTCCGGCTCGAGATCGCGCCAGACGGATTGATTCTGGATGCCAACCCCCGCTTTCTCGCCATCATGGGATACCAGCTGGCCGAGCTCAAAGGTCAGCACTACAGCATGCTGCTCCCCGCGGAGGCAGAAGAATCCGCCGACGAGGCCGCCCGATGGCAGGCGCTACGGACGGGGCAGGCGCAGGAGGGAGAGTTTCGCCGCCGGGATCGGCAGGGACGGGACATATGGCTGCGAGGCAGTTGCAGCCCCCTGCTGGACGAACAGGGCGCGCTGGTTCAGGTCATCGAATACACCATGGACCTGACCGAACAGAAGCAGCTGAACGCCAACTTCGAGGGGCAGCTCAACGCCCTGAGCCGGGTCATGGGCAAGGTGGAGTTTTCACTGGATGGCATCATCCTCGATGCCAATGCCCGCTTCCTGGAGACTGTGGGCTATCAGCTGGAAGAGCTGAAGGGCCAGCACCACAGGCTGCTGGTCGATCCCGACTACGCCCAGTCTGCCGACTATCGCACCTTCTGGGAAACCCTGCGCCGCGGTGAATTCCTGGCGGGAGAGTTCTGCCGAATCGGCAAACAGGGTGAAGAGATCTGGATCCAGGGCTCCTACAACCCGGTGCTGGATCTCACCGGCAAGCCCAGCAAGATCGTCAAGTTTGCCACCGACATCACAGCCCAGGTGGCGCAGCATCGCCAGCTCAAGCGCGCCATGGAGGAAGCCGAAGAGGCCGCCAGGGTGCGCGAGGAGCTGCACAAGTCGCTGCAGGAGATGTCGACCCCGGTCACCCCCATCTGGGACGGGATCCTGCTGCTGCCGCTGGTGGGGATCATCGATTCCATGCGTACCGCCGACGTGATGAACAAATCGCTCACCAAGATTGCCGAGACCCGGGCCCGGGTCTTCGTACTGGACATCGCCGGGGTCGCCACCGTGGATACCGGCGTCGCCAATCAGCTGATCAAGATCACCAAGGCGACCCAGTTCATGGGGTGCGAGGCCATCATCTCCGGCGTCTCGCCGGCCATCGCCCGCACCATGGTGGAGCTGGGGGTCTCTGTCGGCGACATCCGCACCACGGCGACCCTGCGGGATGCCTTCGAGATAGCCCTCAAGCGGGTCGGATCCACCCTCTAGGCCTCTAGGAGAGATGCATGCTGCTCAACAATGATCTGGGCATCGCCGACGTGGCCGACTGCATCGTGGTCAGCATGCGCCCCGACCTCGGTGACGAGGGCATGCAGCAACTGATGCAGGCCCTCTCCCAGCGGCTGATGCTGGGCCGCCAGCACGCGGTTCTGCTCGACTTCTCCGGGGTCATGCTGCTCGATCACCACGAATTCAGGCAGGTACGCAAACTGGCCGAGGTGTGCCGCCTGCTCGGTGCCGTCTGTCTGCTGGTTGGGCTCAATGCAGGGATCGCCGCCTTCCTGGCGCTAGCCGATGCCGAGCCCGGGCCGCTGCGCTGCTTTCTCGACATGGACGATGCCTTCGCCCATGTTCGCAGGACGCTCAAGGATGAGGAGTAGCGCATCATGCAGTTGGAACAGAGCCTTCAAGAAGCCAGCTACCCGCTGCGCCACGACATCGACCTGCACCTGACGGTGATGGCGGTACGCCGCCTCCCCTTCATCGCCAACCTGTCCGAGGTGGACCGTGCCATGCTCTCCACCGTGGTCTCCGAGCTTGGCAGCAACATTCTGAAATACGCCGAGCGGGGGGAGATCACCCTCACCCTCCACCATCCCAGCGGGCGTCCCTGCATCGACATCGTCGCCCGCGATCAGGGACCCGGCATTGGGGACGTGCATCAGGCCATGCAGGATCACTACAGCACCTCGGGCACCCTGGGACTAGGCCTGCCCGGCGTGCGCCGCATGATGTCTGAACTCACTATCAGTACCCCGCCGGAAGGGGGAACTCTGGTGCAGGCCCGCAAGTGGCTGGGCGCGGCGCCCCTGGTATCCAGACCAATCCCTCCTCTCGCCTGCACAGGCCAGCTGCACGCCGGCCTGCAGCTGACATGGGCCAGCGAGAACCGCCCCTGCTATCCGGAACGGGTCTCCGGTGATCTGGCCTTCATCCGACCGGGGCCGGAGGGGGTATCGCTGATCCTGATCGACGTGAGCGGCCACGGTGCCTCGGCCAACAAGCTGGTACAGGTGCTGGAGGCTGCGCTGCAGCAAACCCACGAGCAGGAACCGGCCCGCCTGTTGCAACTGCTGCACCAGCACTGCATCGGTACCCGGGGCGCCGCCGCCGGCGTGGCCCTGGTCAACGGCGAACGGGGTGAGCTGAGCTATGCCGGCATCGGCAATACCCGCATCTGCCTGCGCGGCCACGAACCCTGGCGCGGCATCTCCCGCGACGGGGTACTGGGAGAGCGTTTCCCCACCCCCTTGCTGCAGCGCCAGCCACTCGTCGCGGGGGACGTGGTGATGCTCTATTCGGACGGTATCAGCGAATCCCTCAACCTGCGCGACGGTGCGCTGGATCTGGCCGCCGAGCCCGCCCAGCTGGCACGCCAGGTGATCGCCCACAGTGGCCGCAGCACCGACGATGCCAGCTGCATCGTGCTGCGTGTGCTGGCAGGAAAGGAGGACTAGATGCGGCAACTGATCGGGGAAACCCTGCTGTCAGGCCCGGCGGCGGCACTCACCGCCCGGCGCAAGGTGATCCAGGTACTCACCTGCCTCGACGGAACTCCCACCTTCGTGGCACCGCTGGCGGGCGCCACCTCCGAGCTGGTACGCCAGCTGGTGGCGAACACGGAGCCGCTGCAACTGCAGTTGTGGCTGGAGCCTAGCACACAGGAGTTGTGGCTCTCGCTCTCGGCTGACGCCCCCATCCCCCCCGAGCCGGACGGCCGCCAATCATGTGGCATCCGATTGGTCGCGCACGCGGACAACGCCATCGCCCTGGTCTACCGCCTGCCCCGCGGGCCCGATGAACTGCTGCTGCAACAGATGCAGCAGCAGTTCGCAGAACCGACCCGGGACGAGCTGTTTGCGGTGATGCAGGCCAAGAACCAAGAGCTGGAAGTGGCCTATGAGCTGGCGGAGGGCGCAACCCGGGCCAAGAGCGATTTTCTCGCCAACATGAGCCACGAGATCCGTACTCCCATGAACGCCATCCTCGGCATGTCCCATCTCGCCCTGCAGACCCGGCTCGATCCGCAGCAGTTCGACTATGTCAGCAAGATCCAGCGTTCGGCCCAGCATCTGCTCGGCATCATCAACGACATCCTCGACTTCTCCAAGATCGAGGCCGGCAAGCTGGATCTGGAGCGGATCGAATTCGATCTCGACCATGTGCTGGAGAATCTGACCACCCTGGTGGGCGAAAAGGCGGAAGCCAAGGGCATAGAGTTGCTGTTCGAGGTCGACCACCAGCTCGACACCCTGCTCTATGGCGATCCCCTTCGCCTCGGCCAGATCCTGATCAACTACGCCAACAACGCGGTCAAGTTCACCGAGCAGGGGGAGATCCTGGTCAAGGTCAGCTGCCTGGAGAAACAACCCCAGGAGGTGTTGCTGCACTGCTCGGTACAGGACACCGGGATCGGCATGAGCCAGGAGCAGCAGCAGCGGCTGTTCCAGTCATTCCAGCAGGCGGACAGCTCCACCACCCGCAAGTACGGCGGCACCGGCCTCGGCCTCGCCATCTCCCGCAAACTGGCCGAGCTGATGGGCGGCGAGGTGGGGGTACAGAGCGAACCAGGCCAGGGCAGCACCTTCTGGTTTACCGCCCGACTCGGTAGGGGCAGGCGCAGATCCCGCTATCTGCCGAGCCTGGATCTGCGCGGGCGCCGCATGCTGGTGGCCGACGACAGTGCCAGCGCCCGCACCATCATGGCCGCCCTGCTGCGCAGCATGAGCTTTGTGGTGGACACCGCCGAGTCGGGCCAGCAGGCACTACAGATGATCGCCGGCGCCGAGCAGGAGGGACAGCCTTACGAAGTGGTATTGCTGGACTGGCACATGCCGGGGCTGGATGGCATCGAGACCGGTCGCCGCCTCATCGCCCGCGGCATGGGCCCGCGTCCCTATCGGGTCATGGTGACCGGCTACGGACGGGAAGAGGTCTTTCGCCAGGCCGATGCCGCCGGCTTTGATCGGGTGCTGGTCAAGCCCGTATGCGCCTCCGTGCTGTTCGATACCGTCATCGGCCTGTTTGGCCAGCAAACCAGTTCACTCACCTTCAAACCACCGCAGGTGACCCATCGCTACCGCTTCGACGGACTCAGGATCCTGCTGGCGGAAGACAACGAGCTCAATCAGCAAGTCGCGCTGGAGCTGCTGCGGGCGGTCGGTGCCGATGTCAGCATCGCCGGCAATGGTGCCATCGCGCTGGAGATGGTGGCCCAGACCCACTACGACCTGATCCTGATGGACATGCAGATGCCGGTGATGGATGGCCTGGCCGCCACCCGGCTGTTGCGCGAGCGGGAAGGCATCGGGCAACACACCCCGATCCTGGCGATGACGGCCAACGTCATGGCCGGTGACCGCGAACGCTGCCTCGCTGCCGGGATGGACGATCACATTGCCAAGCCCATCGATCCCGACAGGCTGTATGCGGCCCTGCAGCGCTGGACAACCTCCTTCAGCCGCGAGGTCAACAGCACGCTCACTGCCTCACACGCATCACCCGCCACCGCCTTGCTGCCACAGTTGCAGGCGATCGGGCTCAACGCCGAGCCAGCCCTGCAACGATTGATGCACAACTGGGAGTGGTATCGGGATCTGCTGCAACGTTTCGCCCGCCAGGGGAGTCAGCCGATGGGAACCCTGCTGGCCGCCCTGCAGGCGAATGACCGGGAAGAAGCGCATCGACAGGCCCATACCCTCAAGGGCATAGCCGCAACGCTGGGGGCCGGGTCGCTGCAGGATGTCTCGGCCCGGCTGGAGAGCGCCCTCGCCCGGGGAGACGATGCCGCCAGCCTGCGGCCGCTGGCCGAGCTGGGGCTGCAACAGCAGCAGCAACTGGCCGCCAGCCTGCTGACACTGCTGCCGGCCCCTGCCACCTCCGGGTTGCCGGAGGCTACCCCCGCCGAGCTGGCCCCCCTGCTGCACCAACTGACCGGGCTGCTGCTGGAAGACGATGCGGAAGCCTTCATCCTGTTCCAGCGCAATCAGGCCAGGCTCGCCCCCCTGCTGGGCGAGGCAGCACCGGCCATGCACGATGCCATGACCCGTTTTCGCTTCGCCGATGCCCTGGCATATCTGCAACAAGTCCGGGCCCTCAGACCCGATCTGTTCAACCAAGATTGAGGCGCCATCATGCTCAACTTGCTGGATCCCGATACCAAACCTACCCTGCTGGTGGTCGATGACACACCGGAGAACCTCTCCCTGCTCAGCGCCCTGCTCAGCCCCCATTACCGGGTCAAGGTCGCCATCAGCGGCCAGCGGGCGCTGGAGATCCTCTCGGCCGGCACCCGGGTGGATCTGATCCTGCTCGACGTGGTGATGCCCCAGATGGACGGCTATCAGGTAATGCAGGCGCTGCAGGAGATGCCGCAGGTGCGGGAGATCCCGGTGATCTTCCTGACCGCCAAGGTGGAGGAGAGTGCGGAGGCGCACGGCCTGGCGCTGGGAGCCGTCGACTACATCCACAAGCCGATCACCCCCGCAATCGTGCTGGCCCGGGTCAGAAACCACCTGGAGCTGAAAGCGGCGCGGGATCTGCTGCACGACCAGAACACCTTTCTGGAGCAGGAGGTGGAGCGGCGCACCCGGGAGAACGAACTGATCCAGAACATCACCATCCACTCCCTCGCCTCTCTTGCCGAAACCCGCGACAACGAGACCGGCAACCATATCCTGCGCACCCAGCACTATGTGCGGCTGCTGGCGGAGACCCTCTGCGAGCATCCCCGCTTTCGTACCGAGCTGACCCCCAAGACCATCGATCTGCTGTTCAAATCGGCCCCGCTGCACGACATCGGCAAGGTCGGTGTGCCAGACCGGATCCTGCTCAAACCCGGCAAGCTGGATGCGGACGAGTTTGCCCAGATGAAGCACCACTCCATTCTCGGCAAGGAGGCCATCGTCCATGCCGAGGAGGCGCTGGGGGTAGAGGTGGAATTTCTGCGACTGGCCAAGGAGATCGCCTGCTACCACCACGAGAAGTGGGACGGCACCGGCTATCCCTATGGCCTGCACGGTGACGAGATCCCGCTCTCGGCCCGCTTGATGGCGCTGGCCGACGTGTACGACGCCCTCATCAGCAAGCGCTGCTACAAGGCTGCCATGTCCCACCAAGAGGTGGTGCCAATCATACTGGCGGGACGAGGCAATCACTTCGACCCCGACATCACGGACGCCTTTGCCCGCATCCACCAGCAGTTCCACGAGATCGCCCTGCGTTACAACGACGACAAGGGCGAGCGGGAGCCCCATCGCGACTAGGCGGTGGCGGGCAGCAGATCGGTGAAGACGAAGCCGTCCCGCAGCACCGTCTCCCCCACCCGGATGGGCAAGGGATGCAGGAACATGGGGCCGTCCCAGGCCAGGGTGTGGAACTCCCCGTTCTCGCCGCAGGGATCCACCCCGGCGGGCAGGGCAGCCAGCAAGGCCGGGCCGAATTCATGACCACCTAACCCGGCGTCCAGCTTGCCCGGATCCAGGGTACAGACCCTGGCCTTGAGCCCGGCGTCGATCATCGCCTGCGCCAGCTCGGTCGTGTCACTGCCCCAGAGCGGGAAGAGCGGCGTGATGCCGGTCCCCGCCAGTTGCCGCTCCCGATAGGCGCGCACATCCTCAAGAAAGAGATCCCCGAACGCCATGTGGTGAATGTCCTTGGCCTGCACATCGGCGATGAAGCCCGTCATGATGCGCCCATACTCCTCGTTGCTGCAGGGCCAGGGCAGGTCGATGGTGGTCAGCGGCAAGCCCACGCACTCAGCCTGTGCCAACAACAACTGCTTGCGCACCCCGTGCATGGCCACCCGCTCGAACGCCTGGTTGAGTGTGGTGAACAGCCCCACCACCTCGATGGCCGGATCCTGGCGCAGGCGATGCAAGGCCCAGGCGCTGTCTTTTCCGCTGCTCCAGGAGAGCAGTACCTTTTTCTTCGTCATGATCTCTCCAGCTACTTGCCGCACCGTGCTGCAAGACAGTGTTGCGAATTGTGCGATTTACATTGCGGGACACAAAAGCATACCCTCGTGGGTGAGCGTATCCCCGCAGCACACCGGGGAGAATAACTAAAAAAACGATGGGAAACATAAGGATATGAGTAAAGTCAGCACATCGCACGACCACGGTCGCCCCCTCAATCGACAGGATTACAAGACCCTGAGCCTGGCGGCGCTGGGCGGCGCCCTCGAATTCTACGACTTCATCATCTTCGTCTTCTTCGCCGTGGTCATCGGCGAGCTCTTCTTCCCGGCCGACATTCCCGAGTGGCTGCGCCAGTTCCAGACCTTCGGCATCTTCGCCGCCGGCTATCTGGCCCGTCCCCTGGGGGGCATCATCATGGCCCACTTTGGCGATCTCATCGGCCGCAAGCGGATGTTCACCCTCAGCATCATCCTGATGGCCTTGCCGACCCTGCTGATCGGCCTGTTGCCCACCTACGCCGTGCTCGGCATCGCCGCCCCCCTGCTGTTGCTGCTGCTGCGGATCCTGCAAGGGGCCGCCATCGGCGGGGAAGTCCCCGGTGCCTGGGTCTTCGTGGCCGAACACGTGCCCGCCCGCCGGGTCGGTGTCGCCTGCGGCACCCTCACCGCGGGGCTGACCGCCGGCATCCTGCTCGGCTCCCTGGTGGCGACCGCCATCAACCGTGGCATGAGCCCGGGCGATGTGAGCGACTGGGGCTGGCGTCTGGCCTTCGTGCTCGGTGGCGTGTTCGGCATCGTCGCCATGTACCTGCGCCGCTGGCTGCACGAGACTCCGGTCTTCGCCGAGATGCAGGCCAACAAGTCCCTGGCCGAGGAGCTGCCCCTCAAGACGGTGTTGCGTGAACACAAGGGCAGCGTCGTCGTCTCCATGCTGCTGACCTGGCTGCTCTCCGCCGGCATCGTGGTGGTGATCCTGATGACCCCGACCTATCTGCAGAAGGTCCACGGCATCAGCCCGGCCGATGCCCTGACCGCCAACTCCCTGGCCATCGTCGCCCTCACCCTGGGCTGCATCGTCTATGGTCGCCTGATCGATGCCATCGGCAGCGGCCCTACCTTCATCCTGGGCTCCCTGCTGCTGGCCGGCGCCACTTATACCTTCTACCACAGCCTGGCGGCGGGCACGGATCAGCTGGTGCCCCTCTACATGCTGGCGGGCTTTGCGGTGGGGATCGTCGGCGCCGTGCCCTACGTCATGGTCAATGCCTTCCCGCCGGTGGTGCGCTTCTCCGGGCTGTCGTTCTCCTACAACGTGGCCTACGCCATCTTCGGCGGCCTCACCCCCATGCTGGTCACCCTCTGGATGAAGGAGGACGTGCTGGCCCCCTCCCACTATGTGGTCAGCCTGGCCGCCCTCGGTTTCGTGCTCGGCATCTGGCTCTGGCTGCGCCAGCGCGGCCAACGCCAGGCCACCCCGCAGGCCGCCTGATCCTTCCCAAGCAAGC
Organism: Aeromonas sp. R7-5; assembly: GCF_040908015.1. Classification (NCBI taxonomy): domain Bacteria; kingdom Pseudomonadati; phylum Pseudomonadota; class Gammaproteobacteria; order Aeromonadales; family Aeromonadaceae; genus Aeromonas; species Aeromonas sp. R7-5. The sequence goes on from NZ_JBFOCZ010000004.1 coordinate 28,451, forward strand.
CCCGCACTGTCGGGGCTTGTTCTTTGCGGATATCATCGACCGGGTGGCGACCCGCCCGCTCATCCCCAATCCGTCCACCTGCCCGAGGTCCACTATGTTCTTCCAGGTCGTCTTTCTCGCCTTGCTGGCCCTGCTGCCCATGGTCAACCCGCCCACCACGGCCACCCTGCTGCTGGGACTGAGCAAGGGCATGTCCCGCGAGCATATCCGCCGCCAGATCAACATGGCCGCCCTCTATCTGTTCGCCACCCTGTGCGTCAGCTTCTTCATCGGATCCTCCATCCTGGATCTGTTCGGGATCTCCATTCCCGGCCTGCGCCTGGCCGGTGGCCTCATTATCGCCTTCATCGGCTTTCGCATGCTGTTCCCCTCGCCAAACCAGTCTGCCGGGGTCGAGGCCAACCAGAATATCGCCTTCGTGCCCCTGGCCATGCCCAGCATGTGCGGACCCGGCACCATGGCGCTGGTGATCAGCGGCGCGGCCCAGATCGCCGAGCTGCCGGCCGAGGCCGATCGCGTCGTCATCTATGCCGCCATGGTCACCGCCTTCGCCCTGATGAGCCTGATCAGCTGGGGTGTGCTCAAGCTGGCAGATCCCGTGTGCAAGATCCTGGGTGCCACCGGCATCGACGCCATGACCCGCATCATGGGTTTCCTGCTGGTGTGCATGGGTATGCAGTTCTGCATCAACGGCGTCAAGGAGGTGGCGCAGGATCCCGTCTTCCATGATCAGGTGATGGAACAACCCGCTGCCGCCTTGCCGTCCCATGCCGGATCTACCGCCCTCGATCATCTCGCCGTGCCGCGCCAGCCCTGATTGAAAACGGTGTCATTTTTCGTGCAAATCCCTCCTGATCTTGCGCCTGATCATATTGCCTTCATCTTGATGGGGTAGTCTGGTTTTTGTACAGGAAAGGTTCAGAAGGTTGCCGCTAGCGTGGCATGTGCTGACCCCATCACTTGAGGAGATATGCAAATGGAAAAGATGCTGACCGAGATTGGAAGCTACAGCCTGTTTCATGAGTATCTGAACGTGGTCGGTGCCGCCAGCCCCGCGCTGACCCGGATCAAGACAGGATGGGAGTTCAAGCGAAAGGATCGCCTGCTCGCCCAGATAAGGGTGGATGACCACGGCCACGCCCGCTTCTTCATCGACGCCCGCGCCATTTCGGTCAACTGACCTGACCCCTTTCCCAGCCCCGGCGCCTGCCGGGGCTTTTTATTGGCTCTCCTTCAGCCTCTTCCCCCTCTAGTGCCATCGGCATCACCCCGATCCCACCCAGCCCTCTCCGTGCAGGAATTATCAGAACTTATAATTAGAAATAAATGGAATAATTAATTATGCGACATTGATCTCATCATCGAAATCAAAAATCGATGATCATGTTCATCATCGAGAGGGATGTTTTACGCCGGGAGTGGCGATGACCTTAAGCAGAGGAAACGATGACCATTGACCTATCAAGCATGATTACCGAGACCCGCAACCCGGCCAGCGTCGAAATCGACCAGCTGTCGACCCTGGAGATGCTGCGCGTCATCAATCAGGAGGATCAGCAGGTGGCGCTGGCGGTGGGCCAACTGCTGCCCGAAATCGCCCGGGCGGTCGATGCCATCGCGGCAGCCTTTGGCAAGGGTGGGCGACTGGTCTATATCGGCGCCGGCACCTCGGGCCGGCTCGGCATCCTGGATGCCAGCGAATGCCCGCCCACCTATGGCGTCTCTGCCGAGCAGGTGATAGGCCTGATTGCTGGCGGCCACAAGGCCATCTTGCAGGCGGTCGAGAACGCCGAGGATGACGCAGAGCTCGGCGCCCGGGATCTGAAGAACATCCAGTTCTGCGCCAACGATGTGCTGGTGGGCATAGCCGCCAGCGGCAGAACCCCCTACGTACTGGGCGCCATGGCCCACGCCAGCGCGGTGGGTGCCACGGTCTGCAGCATCAGTTGCAACCCCGGCAGCCCGCTGGCCCGGGCCGCCGACATCAGCATGGTGGCGGTGGTCGGCCCCGAGATCGTCACCGGCTCCTCCCGCATGAAGGCGGGCACGGCGCAGAAGCTCATCCTCAACATGCTCTCCACCGGCGCCATGATCCGCACCGGCAAGGTCTACGGCAACCTGATGGTGGACGTGGAAGCCACTAACGCCAAGCTGGTGGAGCGGCAAAAGCACATCGTGATGGAGGCCACCGACTGCGAGCGCGCCGTGGCGGAGCGGGCGCTGGCGCAGGCGGACAACCACTGCAAGACCGCCATCGTGATGATCCTGGCTGGACTCACGGCCGATGAGGCCCGCCACCGCCTGCAAAGCAGCAACGGCTTCATCAGCCAGTGCACCCACTGATCGGCCAACCGCACATTGGCCAGGGATGGCCATCACATAACGAGAACGGGGTGCCAGGCACCCTGCTGACACCACAGACTGACTGGGTTCTTTATGGCAAAAATAACTGACACCATGATCGGCCAGATCATCCAGGCCATCGGCGGCCGGGACAACATCACCCACTGCGGCCACTGCATGACCCGATTGCGACTGAGCCTGGCGGACAGCCTGCATGCGGATCGCGATACCATCAAGCGAATCGCCGGCGTCATGGGGGTGATTGAGAGCGACAACCAGTTCCAGATCGTGCTGGGGCCGGGCAAGGCCCAGACCGCCTGCGAGCTGATGAACGGCATGCTGAGCGCAGGACTGGGGGCGCTGGAGGCTCCGGCTGCGGCCCCCACCGAGCTTGGCGACATCGCCTCGGCCAACAAGCAGGCACTCAAGCAGAAACAGAGCAGTGCGGCCCACCGCTTCCTGGCCAAGTTTGCCACCATTTTTACACCACTGATCCCCGGCTTTATCGCCGCGGGGCTGCTGCTCGGCTTTGCCACCCTGATCGAACAGACCCTGCTGCAGGACGGCGCAGCCACCGGCGGTATGCTGGTGGAGCTGGTCGGCTACATGAAACTGTTCAGCAAGGGATTGTTCAGCTTCCTCAGCATTCTCATCGGCTACAACGCCCAGAAAGCGTTCGGCGGCTCCGGGGTCAACGGTGCCATTCTGGCCTCCCTGTTTGTGATGGGCTATGACCCCCAAGCCACCAGCGGCATCTACTCAGGCATCACCGATTTCTTCGGCCACCACATTGATCCCCGTGGCAACATCATCGGGGTGCTGATCGCCTGCATCATCGGCGCCTCGGTGGAACGCGAGGTGCGTCGCTTCATGCCGGACAGCCTCGACATGATTCTTACCTCCTGCATCACCCTGCTGCTCATGGGGGCCGTCACCTTCGTCCTGATCATGCCCCTGGGGGTGCAGCTCTACAACGGCATGTCCTGGCTCTTCATCCACCTCAACGGCAACCCGTTCGGTACCGCCATCCTGGCCGGTCTGTTCCTCATCTCGGTGATGTTCGGCATTCACCAGGGGTTCGTGCCCGTTTACTTCGCACTGATGGATGCCCAGGGCTTCAACTCCCTCTTCCCCATCCTCGCGCTGGCAGGGGCCGGCCAGGTCGGCGCCGCCCTGGCGCTTTACAGTCGCGCAGCCAAGGACTCCCTGCTGCGCACCCAGGTCAAGGGCACCATCATCCCCGGCCTGCTCGGGGTCGGTGAGCCGCTCATCTACGGCGTCACCTTGCCGCGGGTCAAACCCTTCATCACCGCCTGCTGCGGCGGATCGCTGGGGGGGTTCGTGGTCGGTCTCATCTCCTGGATGGGCCTTCCGGTCGGTCTCAACACCGTGTTCGGCCCCTCCGGCATCGTCGCGCTGCCGCTGATGACCTCGGCCCAGGGGATCTTCCCCGGCATGATGGTCTATGGCCTCGGTCTGGCGGTTGCCTACTTCGGCGGTTACCTCTTCACCCTGCTCTTCGGCTGCAAGAACGTCGATCTGAGCTAACCCTCTCTCCTCTATCCAGCTGGCTATCTGGCCCCGAGCAATCGGGGTCACGGCTTCACTCACCCCGGCTCTGGCACAAGAGCCCACACAGGAAAGACAACAATGAAACAGTCCATGCTTGCCCTGGCCATTCCTGCCCTGTTTGCCGTCGGTGCGGCGCAGGCCGCCGTCATCTACCAGGCCGATGACGGCTCCAACGTCGATCTCTACGGTCGCCTCGGCTTCAACGTCTCGGACAAGAAGAACGGCAACAGCCAGGGGGATTTCGACGGTCGCATCGGCTTTACCGCCCGCCAGACCGTCAACGACCAGGTGGCCGTGATCGGCATGGCCCAGTACCAGGTCAATGCCGCCGAATACGCCAACAACGTGCAGAAGAACAGCAGCGACCTCACCGCCCGTTACGTCTGGGCCGGGATCGATGGCGGCGAGTGGGGCAAGGTGACCGGTGGCCGGGTCTCTTCCGGCCTCATCATGTTCACCGACATCGGCGACGTGTTTGCCGCCTCCGATGTCTCCATGGCGCGCCAGGCCAGCAAGGTAGACTCCACTGCGGTCCAGGTGTTCCGCCAGGACGGTACCCTGCAATACCAGAACACTCTCGGCAATCTGGATGTATCGCTAGCCTACATCCTCGGCAACGGCACCTCGGATCTCGACTACGGCTACAACGGCGCCCTGCGTTACACCTTCGACCTCGGCGCGGCGGGCAAGCTGGCACCGGTCATCGCCTACCAGCAGAGCAAGGCGGCCCAGACCGATGCCAGCAAGGTGGATCCCGACGCCGACCAGTACCGCTTCAGCGGCATCGGCGCCCGCTACACCCTGGGTTCGCTGATGCTGGGCGCCCTCTACGCGAAGGATCAGGTGAGCTATCGCAACGGCCGGGCAGAAAGTGAGGACAAGGTATGGGAACTGACCGCTGTCTACGACATCAGCCAGAAGTGGGCAGCCCGCGCAGGCTATCGTCACCTCGACAACGACGGGGGAGACGGCATGAGTCTACGGGATACCACCCTGGAGCTGCAGTACAAGCTCACCCCGCGATCCTCCCTCTACAGCGCCTACGTGTTCCGTGATGGCGAGGATGGTCTGGCTGACAACACCATCACCAGCTTTGGCGGCAGCAGCAACAGCGAGAGCTTCTACCACCTCGGCCTGCGCTACGAGTTCTGATCCCCTGCCGGCCTCTGGCCGGCATTTTCTTTCTGCTGGAGCACCCCATGATCCGCCTCCTGTTCCTCTTCATCCTGCTGCTGCCCATGACCCTGTCGGTCCAGGCCGCCCGGCTGGAGCTGGCAGACACCCTCGTCCTGCTGGCCTCATCCCGGGGCCAGGTCTCCCCCTTCGAGCGAGCGCTCACCCTGCCCGCTGGCGACACCCGACTGCTGGTACGTTTCGACAGCCCCCTCGACCCCGGCTCCACCAACGAGAGCCAGGGGCGCGTCCGCTCAGCCCCGCTGCTGCTGACCCTGACCCTGCCGGCCAGCGGCACCCTGAAACTGACCACTCCGCCGCTGGCCGACTCCCGGGCCATTCGCCACTTTGCCACCCACCCCAACCTGCGGCTTGAGACCCCCGAGGGTAGCCACCCCCTGTCGGCAACCACCCTCCCCCGCAGCCAGGACAGTCTGATGACGGATTATCAGGCGCTGCTGGCCCGCTACGACGCACCGGCTCGCGCGGCCATCACTCCGCCGCCCGCCACCCTCGCCCAGCCCGCAACCACCCCGGGCGCCGTGCCCGTCGACCCCGAACTGCAACGGCGCTACCTCGCCGCCGACGAGGCCCAGCGCAAGGCCTTCCTGCGCTGGGCTCTCGCCCTCTGAGCCGGCACTGGCCCATAAAAAAACCACCCGCAGGCGGGTGGTTTTTCTCTTTCGACAGGTCTCGGCGTCTGTTGCAGCCGGGCCCGCGTCACTCCTTGTTGAGACGGTCGATGGCGTCCCGCGTGCCATCGATGAGGGCCCAGGCCTGCTCGTCACGGCGCTGCACCAGACCGAGGAACAGGATGTCGGTGATGGTGTTCTGGGCGGTACGCGACGAGATGGAGGAGATGCGCAGCTCGTTCTCGTCGGCCACCGTGTCCAGGACCATGTCGGCCATCTGCCGCAGAGGGGTGTTGCGAAACGAGGTGACCGCGATCAAGGTGGCGCCGTTGCGCTTGGCCAGCTCAGCAGCCGCCAGCACATCCCGGCTGGCGCCGGAATAGGAGACCACCAGCTGGACATCCCCCGGCCCCAGAGTCTGGGCGATGGAGATCTGTACGTGGCTGTCCTGGGCGAACAGGGTGGTGACCCCGATCTTGAGCAGCTTGTACCAGAGATCCTTGGCGGTCAGCGCCGAGCCGCCGATCCCCACCAGCTGGACCCGGCCAGCCTGGTTGATGACGTCCAGCACCCGCGCCAAAGTGGCGTTGTCGAGGGCCTGGGTGGTCTCTACGATGGAGTTGATCTTCTCCTGGGCCAGCTTCTTGGCCATGGTCTCCAGATCGTCGTCCCGGCCGATGCCGTTGTAGAGATCCCCCACGTTGTCGGTCTTGATGGCGTGCTTGCGCCCCAGATCCTCGCTGACCGCCAGCTTGAAGGCAGTGAAGCCCTTGAACCCGATCTTCTGGGTGAACTTCACGATGCTCGACTGGCTGACGTCAGCCTGCTGCGCCAACTCCTGGGAGGAGAAATGGGTCACCTGCTCCGGGCACGCCAGGATGTAATCGGCGATCTTGAGCTCGCTGGGGGAGAGCTGACTGCGGATATTGGAAATTTTCGACAGGGTAAGCATGGGTTCTCTCTGCTGCTTGTTCTGCGGCGCCCTTACTGGGTGCCGCCCACGGTGAGCTGATCCAGCTTGAGGGTGGGCTGGCCGACACCGACCGGCACGCTCTGCCCCTCCTTGCCACAGACCCCGACCCCGCGATCCAGCGCGAGATCCTTGCCCACCATGGAAACCTGGCTCATCGCCTCGGGGCCGTTGCCGATCAGGGTCGCCCCCTTGATGGGTGCGGTGATCTTGCCATCCTCGATGAGGTAGGCCTCGGAGGCGGAGAAGACGAACTTGCCGGAGGTGATGTCCACCTGACCGCCACCGAAGTTGGGGGCGTAAATGCCCTTCTTCACCGAGGCGATGATCTCCGCCGGATCGTACTGACCCGCCAGCATGTAGGTGTTGGTCATGCGCGGCATCGGCAGGGCGGCGTAGGATTCGCGGCGGCCGTTGCCGGTGAGCGGCACCCCCATCAGGCGGGCGTTCTGCTTGTCCTGCAGGTAACCCTTGAGAATGCCGTTCTCGATCAGCACGTTGTAGCCCCCCGGTGTCCCCTCGTCGTCGATGGAGACGGAGCCGCGCCGACCCGGCAGGGTGCCGTCATCGACGATGGTGCAGTGTTTGGAAGCCACCTGCTCGCCGATGCGCCCGGCAAAGGCGGAGGAGCCCTTGCGGTTGAAGTCCCCTTCCAGACCGTGACCCACCGCCTCGTGCAGCAGCACACCGGGCCAGCCGGCACCGAGCACCACCGGCATGGTGCCGGCCGGGGCGTCGATGGCCTCCAGGTTGACCAGGGCCTGGCGCACCGCTTCGCGCACATAGCCAAACGCACGGCTCTCGAGCCCGTCCAGCTCGAGGAAATGGTCGTAACCGAAGCGGCCACCGCCCCCCGCGCTGCCGCGCTCACGGCGATCCCCCTTCTCGGCGATGACGGTCACCGAGAGGCGCACCAGGGGGCGCACGTCAGCGGCCAGGGTGCCATCGGTGGCGGCCACCAGGATCTCTTCATAGACCCCGCTGATGGAGGCCATCACCTGATTGATGGCGGGATCCAGACTTCTGGCGAACTTGTCCATCTGCTCCAGCAGGGCAATTTTCTGCTGCTTGTCGAGGGTCTGCAGGGGATCCAGCGCCGGGTAGAGCAGGTTTGCTTCGGTGCGAGCCCATGCTTTTACCTTGCCGTGAGCACCGGCGGCGGCGATGCCGCGAGCGGCAGTCACCGACTGTTGCAGCGCCAGCAGGCTCAGCTCGTCCGAGTAGGCGAAACCGGTCTTCTCGCCGCTGACGGCGCGCACCCCCACCCCCTGATCGATGTTGTAGCTGCCATCCTTGACGATGCCGTCCTCCAGCATCCAGGACTCGTGCCAGCTGCGCTGGAAATAGAGGTCGCCGAACTCCACCTGATGGCTCATCAGGCTGCCGAGCAGCTGTTGCAGCCGCCCTTCGTCGAGATCGTTCGGGGCCAACAGGGAGGCACTAACCTGGCTCAATAGACTCAAATCTTTCTCTCCACTCTCATGCGAGATGTCGTAACGGTTAAATCCACGGCCGCGGGCTCACAACAGGCGGGCGTGTTGCAGCACCGGCATGGTGCGTTTCAATTCATCGACCAGGGCCCCATCCAGCGGCGCCAGCACAGTGCCCTGCCCCGACGCCCGACAGGCCAGCACCCGGCCCCAGGGGTCGATCACCATGCTGTGGCCCCAGGTCTGGCGCCCCGTCTCGTGGGTGCCTCCCTGGTTGGCGGCCACCACGTAGCACTGGTTCTCGATGGCACGGGCCCGCAGCAGAGGCTCCCAGTGCGCCTCGCCGGTGACGGCGGTAAAGGCGGCAGGCACCAGCAGCACCCGGGCACCGGCCCGGGCCAACTGGCGGTACAGCTCGGGAAAGCGCAGATCATAACAGATAGAAAGGCCGAGGGGACCAAAGGGGGAGTCCACCAGCACAGGCTGATCACCCGGGCTGAAGGTCTCCGACTCCCGGTAACGGCCGTGATTGTCCGCCACGTCCACGTCGAACAGGTGGATCTTGTGGTAATGCCCCTTGAGCTCGCCGTCGGGATTGAACACCAGGGTGCTGGTGTGGATGTGGTCGGCACCGGCGATGGCGGTGGGCATGGCCCCGGCCACCAGCCAGATGCCGTGGGATTTGGCCCAATCAGAGAGTTGCTGCTGGATTGGGCCATTTCCCAACGGCTCTGCCCCGTCCAGATACCCCTGCCGCTCGCCAAAGAGGGCGAAGTTTTCCGGCAGCAGCACCAGCAAGGGGCGCTCCCCGGGCAGACTCGCCAGCTCGGCGGCGATCCGCTCCCGGTTATCCTGCCAGGTACGACCCGAAATCAACTGCATGGCGGCTAGCCACATGACGCGCTCCTTCTGTTGGGCGAGCCGGTGGCACAAGGCCTTCTCGGCTCGCAGGGCAATATCCGCACTATGAGGGGTTTGGCGGCCGGGGGAAAGTCCCCCTGCCCGGTACATGCCCTCAGCGCTGACCCGAGCCCTGGTGCTTGGGATCGAGCAGGAAGGGGGTGACCTCCTTGGCGGGCAGGCCGGGCGCCACCGCATCCACCGCATCCTTCTGGTGCTGGTTGAGCTTGATGCGGGCGCGATCCCGCCCCGCCTCCACCAGCCTGGGGGCGTCCAGCGGGCCGGAGACCCGAAAATCGATGCGGGTCACCACGTCCACCACAGGCTCCAGCAGCTTGGAGAGGGCCAGCACATAGAGCCCGGTGATGGGGGTCAGGGAGAAGGCCGCCACCACCGGCAGGGTGCCGCCCAGGTTGGGGGAGAAGCTCAGATCAAAGTCGAGCCGCCAGCGCACCAGATCCGCGATGCCCTTGCCCCGCAGGTTGCCCGCGGCGCCCTTCATGTAGAAGTCGTTGTTCTCCACCACCCCCTGATTGACCTTGGCGGAGGCGGACATGGACTCGAAATAGAAGCCCTTGTCGAACACATCGCGAAAATCGAGGCGCAGCTTGCGCATCAGGGAGTCGAGGCTCAGCAGGGAGAGCAGCCGGGCCCCCTTGTCGTTGACCTCCCGCAGGGTGCCTCCCTCCAGCTGGTAGTCGGCGCTGCCCGCCAGAGTCGGCAGGCTCAGGCGGTAGGGCACGTCACGCCAGTTCAGATCCAGCGCCAGCTTGCCCGGGGCATCCCCGATGGGCGAGGTGTAGCCGAGCCGCTTGAGCAGCAGCTCGCTGTTGCGGGTCTCGAGGTTCACCCTGGCACGGGTCTGCATCTGGCTGCCACGGGCCAGCCACTCGGCGCTGCCGCGCAGGGTGCTGCCCGCCAGGCGCATCTCCAGTCCCTTGAGATCCAGCCGGTTGGCTCCGGGCAGCAGCTCCCCCTTCACCTCACCCAGGGGCAGCTCGCCGAAGCGGCAATCCACGCAACTGAAGGTAAGCCAGGGAATGGCATTCATGATGGCCCTGTCCTGGCGCTCATCGGGATCCGGGCTGAGATCGGTCCCCTTGCCGGACCAGTAGATGCGGGCAAACTTGGCATCGATGGGACGCCCATCGGCCACCGGCACCCGCACCACCCCCATCACGTCGGGGCTGTCGATCATCACCTCGGTGGCCTGGTTCACCGGCCCCAGGGTGAAGTGCACCGCCTTGAGGCTGGCGCTGCCGATGTCGGCACGGGCCAGCTGGCCATCCACCCACCACTCCTGGGGCAAGAAAGAGGGGCCCACCACCGCATTCCCCTGCGTCGCCTGCGCCTTGGCCGGCAGCCACTGCTTGAGACGGGCCAGCCAGCCGGCCACGTCCGCCTGCTGCTGGTTGATGGCGAGCAGCATGGGCTTGTCCTGCATCACCCGCGCCCCGGGCTGGCCGATGTTGACCCGCACCCGGCTGAGGTAGGGCACACCGTCGCCGTACACCAGGCGGCTCTGCATATCGATGTCCGCCCCCAGCACGGCACGGATGTCGGCGCTGCCATCCCGCCCACGGGCCGTCACCTTGAGGGGCAGCCGGGTACCCGCCGCCTTGGTCAGGGGCACGGGCAGATCCAGCCCCATGCCCTGCAGATTGGAGTCCAGCGCCAGCTGGAAGCTGAACGCCTTGTTCTCGGGCAGGGTCAGCCCCAGAGTACCGGACCAGTTGCTGCGCCCCTGGAGCATCTCGAGGGCCGGTATGTCCCGGCGCTGGCGGCGGCTGTCCCACTGCCCCTGGAACTTGAGGTCGGCCTGGTAGCCGTGGGGCAGTTGCCGCCCCTGATAATCCAGGGTCAGCGGCTGGTTCCACAGGCTCGCCTTGAGGTTGTGAATGCGGGTCTGCTCGTTGTCATACTCGAGCGTCCCTGCGACCCCGTCGAGGGGCAGATCCAGGGAGGCGATCCTCACCTTGTTGTCCTTGAAGCTGGCTTCCCCGCTGGCCTTGACCTCCCCCTCGCCATCCAGCGGTATGTCGAGCTTCACCGTGCCCTTCATGGGGCCGCGGATCTCCACCTCCCGCAGCGCCTGACCGACGGATCCCCCCAGCGGTGAGTCCTGCAAATAGTCGCTGATGGCCTTGCCCTCGCCCTCAACCTTGGCATCCACGTAGAGGTGAGCCCCCGGATAGAGGTCCGGGATCCAGGCATGCACCGAGTCGGAGCTGGCCTTGCCGAGCTGGGTGGCGCGGCTGTTCATGTCGAGGCTGGCGTTCTGGAACAGCAGATCGATCTGCAGGTCGGTCAGCGGCTGCCAGCCCGGGAAAAACTCGTAGGTGGCCTGTTGCAGCGGCACCGCCACCTGGAAGACGCCCTTGCCGTTGTCGTAGGGGAAGTCACGGAATTCACCGTACCAGAGCAAGTCTGCACCCTTGGCCTTGCCCCCCTTGATGGCGCCGCTCAGGTAGCTCACCAGCCCCTCATCCATCACCGCCAGGGGGTAGTAGCGATCCGCATGGGCCGCGTTCTTGACGTCGATCCGCCCGGTCAGGGCGAGGAAGGGGTGCTCGAACAGCTCGAGGCGAAACCGGCTGGCGAGGCGCAGATCCGGGTTGTCCAGGGCAATGTCCTGGCCATAGAGCACCCAGCCTTGCGGCGCCCGCCACCAGTCGAGGGCCGCACTCAGGCTGTCCACCGGGATGGGTTCCTTGAAGTGGCGGGCCGGATCCACCTTGCCCTTGCCCAGGGTCAGGCGGGCACGCCCCCCGTTCGGGGTCAGCCAGAAGTCGCCGTCCAGCTTTTGCAGACCGGGCACATCGTGCCAGGCCCGGGTCCCGAAGCCGCGCAGTTGCCCCTGCAGAGAGAGCCCCTGCCAGTCCCCGTCGGCCTGCAGGACCAGCTCCTGCAACTGGCCCCTTGGCCGGGTGCGCTTGAGGGTCTCGGTCAGCTCGGGATAGAGGCCGGAGACCAGTTGGCTCAGGTTGGCAATCTGGTCGAGATCGATGGCGGGCACATAGCCCTGGATGCGCGAGCCGATGCGCTCGAGCTGCAGGCGGCTGTGCAGCCAGGTGGCGCCATCGAGCTTGAAGATGACGTCGTGGCTGGCGAGCTGCCACGCCTCGCCGTCCCGGCGCAGCTGGATCTTGCCCCCCTGCAGGTCGAGGCGGTGCGGCTCCCCCTTGATCTCGTCTTTCCAGATCAGGTGGTTGTTGCCAAAGGCCAGCAGGGAGTTGCCGAGCCTGCCCTTCTCGAACTCGCTCCAGAGCTGGAAGTCGAGCTGGCCGCTCACCGGCGGCGCGCCGGCGTGGATCCTGGCCAGCATGGGGCTGATGTCCAGCTCGCTGGCCCCCAGATAGAGCTGGCCCTTGAGGCGGTCGAGCCGCACCTCGGGGGCATCCACATCGATGATGAGGTCCAGGGTGCTCTCCCCCACCCCGTTGATGAGATAGGCCTTGCCGACCCCCTGATGCCGCTTGCCGCGGTTCTGCCAGCGCAACTGGGCGATGTCGAGGGCGCGCACCTCCCCCAGTGCCGTGGTGAGGCTCAGGCGAGTGTCGTGAATGTCGAAGGTGGAGAGCTGGGTCAGCAGGAAGCGCAGCAGGGCCTCCTGCTGGTTCGCGCTCTTCCCGCTGACGGGGGTAGCGGGCTGGGTCATGTCCAGCGCGATGTTGCCGTCGCTCAGGATCAGCTGGCCAAACACCGGTCTGAGTTCGTTGAGGGAGCGCCAGAAGTCGAGGTGGGCCCACACCTTGCCAAGGCGCAGGGAGAAACGCCCCGAATCGGGGGCGATGGCCAGTCCTTCCAGCCCGATGGCCGGGCCGCGGGGAGTCCACTCCAGCCCGACGTGATCCACGCTCACCTCGAGCTGACTCTCTCCGAGCAGGGTCCCTATCACGGCCGCCCGGTGCTGGTTGAGCAAAGGGCCGCCCAGTCGTACCACGCTGACCAGAACGGCCAGCAGCACGAAGAAGACTCCGAGGGCCAACCAGCCCCGACTCAGCCAGCGATAGACCAATTACATCATCACCACATCGAACTGTTCCTGCCCACAGAGCGGCTCGGAGACCACCCTGACCTGCTTGCCGATGAAGACTTCCAGCTCCGCCAGACTGTGGGACTCCTCCCCCCGCAGGTAATCGGCCACCGAGGGGGCCGCATAGACGGTGAACTGATCCGCGTCGTAGGCGCGGTTGACCCGGATGATCTCCCGCAGGATCTCGAAGCAGACCGACTCCACCGTCTTGACCCGGCCACGCCCCTTGCACTCGGGGCACTCGGCGCAGAGCACGTGCTCCAGGCTCTCCCGGGTGCGCTTGCGGGTCATCTCCACCAGCCCGAGCTGGGAGAAACCATTGACGTTGGTCTTGGCCCTGTCTTTGGCCAGCGCCAGCTCCAGGCTGTGCAGCACCCGGCGACGGTGATCCTCGGACTGCATGTCGATGAAGTCGATGATGATGATGCCGCCGAGGTTGCGCAGGCGCAGGTGACGGGCGATGGCGGCAGTGGCCTCGACGTTGGTGTTGAAGATGGTCTCTTCCAGATTGCGATGGCCGACGAAGGCCCCGGTGTTGATGTCCACCGTGGTCATGGCTTCGGTCTGGTCGATGATGAGGTAGCCGCCGGATTTGAGCTCCACCTTGCGCTCCAGGGCCCGCTGGATCTCGTTCTCCACGTCGTAGAGATCGAAGATCGGCGACTCGCCGGTGTAGTACTCCAGCTTGTTGGCAAGCTCGGGCACGTACTCCTCGGTGAAGCGCTTGAGCTGATCGAAGCTCTGGCGCGAGTCGACCCGGATCTTGTCGAGCTCGGCACCGACGAAGTCACGCACCACCCTAAATGCCAGGCTGGGATCCTCATAGAGGATCTTGCAGGGGGGATACTTCTGCTTGCGCTCGAGGATCTTGCGCCACAGGCGCTTCAAGAAGGCGGCGTCCTGTTCCAGCTCCTGCTCCCCCACCCCTTCGGCGGCGGTGCGGATGATGTAGCCGCCCAGTTCGTCCACATAGCCGGCCACGGTGCGCTTGAGGCGCTCGCGCTCCGCCTCGGATTCGATGCGCTGGGAGACCCCCACGTGGGCACTGCCCGGCATGAAGACCAGATAACGGGATGGCAGGGTGATGTCGGTGGTGAGGCGGGCCCCCTTGGTACCGAGCGGGTCTTTGACCACCTGTACCATGATGTCCTGCCCCTGGCGCACCAGTTCGGCAATGTTGCCGGCCTGGAACTGCTCCTTCTCCTTGATCGCCACGCACTCGGTATGGGGGACGATGTCGGAGGCGTGCAGGAAGGCGGCCTTGTCCATGCCGATGTCGACGAAGGCGGCCTGCATGCCGGGCAGCACGCGGCTGATCTTGCCCTTGTAGATGTTGCCCACGATGCCGCGCTTGGCCTGACGCTCCACATGTACTTCCTGCAGCAGACCGTTCTCGACCAGGGCGACCCGGGTTTCGGAGGGGGTGACGTTTACCAGCAGTTCTACCGACATAAGTTACCTTGCCTTTCTAGTTTTGAATTCTGGCACGACGAACAACGGGTAACTCAGCAGCGCACTGCTGACGAGAGGATTACCGGGTCTGCTCGAGGTGCTGCTTGATCAACAGGTCCGTCTCCAGCAGGGGCAGGCCGACCACGGCACTGTAGCTCCCCTCGAGGCGACTGACGAATTTGCCGGCAATGCCCTGGATAGCATAAGCGCCCGCCTTGTCGCACGGCTCGCCGGTGCGCCAGTAGGCTTCGATCTCGGCCTCGTCCAGCTTGCGAAACGCCACGTTGGTGGTGACCAGCCGCACATCGCACCGCTCCGGGGTGGCCAGGGCCACCGCCGTCATCACCTGGTGTACCCGCCCGGAGAGAGCTTCCAGCATGTCCTTGGCGTCCAGCAGGTCGGAGGGTTTCTCCAGCACCCGCTCCCCCAGCACCACTATGGTGTCGGCCCCCAGCACAGGCAGCGCCGTGGGCGCCGCGGCCACACCGGCCATCGCCTTGTCGCGGGCCAGCCGGCAGACGTAATCCTGGGGCTTCTCACCGTCGTTGCGCAGCTCCGGCACATCCAGCTTGAGGACCTCGAAACGGTAGCCCAGGCGGGTCAGAAGCTCGTGCCGGCGGGGGGAACCCGAGGCGAGATAGAGTTGCAGTTCGTTGTGCTTGTTCATACTTCACTCAATGAGACGATGCGCAGTTACAATGCGTTGTTTTTATTCACATTCACTTGATATTGAAGCGACGCCGCACCTTGCGCAAGACCATAAAAATCCAGGGCCATATTAACATCGTCGTCAACGTCGACCAAAAGTAGGCGAAGTTGAGGCTGGCCCGGCTGAACAGATGCTCCGCCCAGAACACGGTGATCTTCCCCACCAGGGAGAGCAGACCGATGATCAGCGCCTGCTGCCAGAGGGAGAAGTTGCGGATCTTCTGGAACTGGAAGGCCGCCAGGTAGGTGGTGATGGCCATGGCCATGGCCCGCACGCCGAGGGTGCTGCCGAGCAGCACGTCCAGCAGCAGGCCCGCCACCCAGGCGGTGCCGACGTTGGTCCGGTGCGGCAGCGCCAGCGCCCAGTAGATGAGCACCATGGCGAGCCAGTCCGGACGGAAGGGTTCGAATTGAAAGGGAAGCGGCAGGATGGAGAGGCACAGGGCCAGCAGGATCGAACACCAGATCCAGATCCTGCCGCTGGCGGGTTGCAGCATCAGCGCGTCGCCCCCGCCGCCGAGGTTGCCGTGGCCGCCGAGGCGCTCGCCGCAGGCTCAAGGGCATCCTTGTCGTGTACTTCCGGTTTCTTGTCGGTCCACAGCAGCAGCAGGTAGCGCAGACGGTCCAGCGCCACCAGCGGCTTGGCCTCGATCTGGGCGAAGGGCTTGCCCTCCACGTAGTCGGAGCGGGTCACGGTCGCCACCGGATAACCTTCCGGGAAGCGGCCGCCCAGGCCCGAGGTGACCAGCAGATCGCCGACCTGGACGTCGGTGTTGCGGGGCAGGTTGCGCAGCTCCAGCTTGTCCAGCTCGCCGCTGCCGGAGGCGATGGCGCGCAAGTCGTTGCGCAGCACCCGCACCGGGATGCCGTGGCTGGAGTCGGTGATGAGCAGGACGCGACTGGTGGTGGAGCCCACGTGGAGCACCTGACCGACCACCCCCTGATCGTTGATCACCGGCTGGCCGTTGTAGACGCCATCCAGCGCCCCCTTGTTGATCAGCACCTGATGGCTGAAGGGGTCGGAATCCACCGACAGCAGCTCGGCCACCATCTTGCGGGACTCCTTGTGTACCGGCGACCCCAGCAGCTCGCGCAGACGCTGGTTCTCGTGCTCCAGCTGATCCATCTTGAGCAGGCGTGAGCGCAGGGTGAACAGTTGCTGCTCCTGCTGCTTGGTCTGCTCGATGAGATCGGCGCGGGTCTGCACTTGGGTCGACATGGTGTCGAGCAGGGTGCCGGGGGCGTTGGCGATGTATTGCAGCGGGCTCACCAGGGAGCTCAGATAAACGCGGACATGGCTGAACACACCGAAGCGGGAATCCGCGACGATGGCAGCGACGGAGATGATGACGGCGAGAAACAACCGTAACTGAAGCGAAGGGCCTCTACCGAAGATGGGTTTCATGAGTCGTCAAAAAAGAGCCGGCGCTCGGCCGGCTTTGGGTCTTATTCGTAGTGGAACAGATCGCCACCGTGCATATCGATCAGCTCCAGCGCCTTGCCACCGCCACGGGCGACACAGGTGAGGGGATCTTCAGCCACGACGACCGGGATGCCGGTCTCTTCCATCAGCAGACGGTCGATGTCTTTGAGCAGGGCACCACCACCGGTCAGCACCATGCCGCGCTCGGAGATGTCGGACGCCAGCTCGGGCGGGGATTGCTCCAGGGCCACCATGACGGCGGAGACGATGCCGGAGAGCGGCTCTTGCAGCGCTTCCAGGATCTCGTTGGAGTTCAGGGTGAAGCTGCGGGGCACACCCTCGGCCAGGTTTCGACCGCGCACTTCGATCTCGCGCACCTCTTCGCCCGGATAGGCGGAGCCGATCTCGTGCTTGATGCGCTCGGCGGTGGCTTCCCCGATCAGGCTGCCGTAGTTGCGACGGACGTAGCTGATGATGGCTTCGTCGAACTTGTCGCCACCGATACGGACGGACTGGGAGTAGACCACGCCGTTCAGGGAGATGATGGCCACTTCGGTGGTACCGCCACCGATGTCCACCACCATGGAACCGGTCGCTTCGGAGACCGGCAGGCCGGCACCGATGGCGGCAGCCATGGGTTCATCGATCAGGTAAACCTCGCGGGCGCCGGCGCCCAGAGCGGATTCCTTGATGGCGCGACGTTCCACCTGGGTGGAGCCGCAGGGTACGCATACCAGCACGCGCGGGCTGGGGCGGAAATAGTTGTTGTCGTGAACCTGTTTGATGAAGTGCTGCAGCATCTTCTCGGTCACGTAGAAATCGGCGATCACGCCGTCTTTCATCGGGCGAATGGCGGAGATGTTACCCGGGGTACGACCCAGCATCTGCTTGGCGGCATGACCGACAGCAGCGACCGATTTGGCGTTCCCGCGCTCTTGGCGAATGGCGACAACTGAGGGTTCGTTAAGGACGATCCCTTGATCTTTTACATAGATCAGGGTGTTGGCAGTTCCCAAGTCGATCGACAGATCGTTGGAAAAGACGCCTCTGAGCTTTTTGAACATGGCTACGGGAAATCCTAAGAATTTTGGAGGTGCAGAAAACCGGCTAACTTTACCAATGCCCACCCCAATGGGCAAGCGCTCAAACTGTCGCCAATCAATCCGGCGCGACAAAAATGCGAGTCATCACTCACCCGCTCAGGCCGACAAACACTACGAAACAAGGAGATAAGACGCCACTGTACAGCAATGCGTCTATCTCCCCGTGTCAGCCCGGGTGTCAGGGCATCACTTCGCGGCGATAAATAATTCTGTCATTACCCCGATCCCGGCCAAAAATTGCCTCTCCCAGCAGGTGATCCGCCGTGGCCGGATCCGCCAGCCAAACGGGGGAGAGGGGCTGTTTGTCCAGCAGGATCTCGTAGGGAATGCGCACCGCCTGATTGGGCGGCGCGAAGTGGAACCGGGTCTCGCCTGCGTCGAAACCGACCTGAGTACCGCCCGGAGCCACATTGCCGAGACCAAGGCGAATGCGGGTACCGTCTTTGAGGATCAGATCCCCCGTCGCGGAGTCATAGCGTTGCTCCGCATCGGTAAAGACGATACCACCTCCCGCCAGGGAGATCTGGGTACAGATATCTTGCGAATTGGCTCGCCTATCTTGCGAATTGGCTCGCCACAGGCCCCCTTCGAAATATTGCACCTGCAGGGGCAGCGCCAGCGGGGCGCTATCGACCCCCTGACGGGTGCTGGCGAGCAGCCGGCCGTAGTAGGCGATCATGGTATCGTCCGATCCCTTCGGAATGGAGAGCTGTTTGGCGGTGCAGTTCACCCCGCTCTGGCAAGTGCCGCTGACGGACGGATTCATGTTCCGACCGTCGAGGAAAGTGGTCTCCGGCGTTTCGCCGTCCCCCACCTTAAGCCCCAGCCGCAGCAGCCGCAGTGGCTCCTCCGGCGTGGTCAGGGTCGCGGGAGTAGTCAGATCTTGCAGGCGTTTAAAGCGGATTTGGTCATTGAACCTGACCACTCCAGCCGACCAGCTGGCAACCAGTGGATCCACCAGCCGGTTGGAGCTATCCACCAGCCGGTTGGATCTGTCGACCCCGTCCTGGTTATTGGCTGCCACCAGGGAGATCACCCCCTTGGCAAAAGCATCCCGGTAGTTCTGGGTGATCTCACCCTGTTTGTTCCGTGCCTGCACCGTCGTCTGCACCCAAAACGGCTGACTCATGTAGCTAAAGCCACCGCAGGCCGGGGTGACAGTGCTGCTCACCAAGTAGAAGTCCCAGGGCACGAAACGCCCCATCGGCACGCTGGTGGCGGGGATGGTATAGCCGAAATAGCCCGTCGATACGGTGCTCCCCTCTGGCTGCTTTGCCTCCGGTGGTGTCGCCGTCATCCGGAACACCCCCACCTCGCTCACCGTCTGATTGATGCTGTTGAGACTGTTGGCGGCGACCCCATGGTTATAGCGGGTGGTGCCAAGCGTGGCATTGGTGCCTAAGCTGGGCGCCACAAGGATACTGTCGAGTGCGATATTTGCCAGCGCGAAGTTGGGGGTGGCCAGATTTCCGGTACAAATATCCCCATCATTGGCAGATTCCCAGGCCATCGCCTTGATGTCTACCTGGAATGTCTCTCCCGCCTTCTTGAACACCGGACAGTTGGCATCCCCTGCTGCGCAGGCCACTTGTGCTGGCGTGATGCAGAGCCCGACCGGGCGGCTGACGAAGAGATCCGACCCTGTCATCACCAGTCCCGCGGTATCACCGCTGCCATCGTGGCGGGCATTAAGCCGCATCTGGCCTGCATCCGGATAGCGAACACTCTTCAACGTCGCCTTGCCTTGACCATCGAAGGTCAAATTGAGGGTTGTCGCCGCTGGCGAGGCTACATTGGCGGCATAAGTCGAAATCGTCTTGCCATCAATCGCCATCTGACTCCCGGCAGAATTGTCATTCGGGGTGACATACGTTCCCCAGAAGCCGACCGAACGCTCACCGGTAAAACCGGGGACACACTGCTGGGTCGCATTGTCCTTTTTGACGGCACTGATCACTACATCTTGGGGCCTGTTGGCCAGGGTATCCGGCACATTGAACAGGAAGCCGCTGTCGGCAAAGCTCAAGGTACAGGCGGCGGCGCTCAGGGCACCACTGCCGGCGCGGCACAGGGTGGTGCTCAGGGGTTTGGTGGACGGCGTCGAGCCGCTCACTCCCACTGTGATGGCCGTCGCCAGATTGTTGCGCAGCTGCAATTTGGCGGTGCCGTTGCTGAAATTGACGGTAGCGGTGTTGCCGTTGTAGCTCACCTGGCTGCCGGCTATCCAGCCGTTGCTGCCATTCTTGAGGGGGGTCAGGATGGCGCTCACCGGGTCCGTGAACAGTTGGCTGCAACTGGCGTTGGCGCAGGCCCGAATGGTCAGAGTCTCGGGGTTGCAGGTCAGGGCCTGACCGGAGTGATCGAACTCGAAGTGATCGATCTGGGTCCCCACCGGATTGGATTTGAGGGCGCAGATCCGGACGTTGTCGAGCTCATGGTAGTTCGTCACAGAACCGGTGGAGCCGGTGAGCGACAGCAGGAAGTTGGCGGGCACCGCCGCCTGCCCCGTCTGGTTCACCATATTGATGGGCCCCACCAGCATGGTGTAACCCGAGCCCGTGTTCCGCTCAACCGACGCAAGTGAACTGCCGGCAGTGCGCGAGTCAATGGTGATGCGGTAACGATGGGGGCGGTTGCCATTGGTTCCGCTGTCCACTGCCGGGCTCAGGTTGCTCGCCGTTCCCGCCAGATACCGATAGCCCGAGGTCCCCGAACTGGCACCGGAGCCACGAATGGAAACGGCCTGAGGACGAGACCCGGGATTATAGGAGCCCCCCTCGTTGGCATAGTTGCCGTATTCGTCGATACCGACCCCCATCCAGCCGCCGGCAAAACCGCTGATCCCGGTCTTGAAGCCATAACCCAGCGGGCCACCGAAGGCGCCGGGCTGGGGCGTGATCGTCGCATCGGAGAGCACCACCGCCATCCCGTCCGCCCCGCTCGAGCCGGAGGTCTTGTAGGCATACTGATCGAACTCGATAGTCACCAGATTGCTGGCCCCTGGGAAGAGGCGCTGGAAGGTCGCAGAGGTGGCCTGGTTGGTCGTATTCTGGGTCAGCCGCAGGCGACCGTTTTGCAAAGAGGGCAAGGTACTGCCATTGCGTTGAGCCACCACCCAGTCGCTGCCAAGGGTGCTGGCGGAGAAGTCGTCGCTGAAACAGGTCAGTGGGTCTTCACACATACCCGGCCAGTCGCCGTTGAAGGGCTCGTGGATCACCTTGCTGTTGTTGGTCATGGAGACGTTCACCGCCGACACGGCACCGGTCAGCACGGCCTGGCCACTCATGGCCAGATCCCCGGCGTTCACATAGAGAATGGCGTTGAGTTTGGTATTGCCGCTCATGGTGACCTTGCCGAAGTGATACATCATCAGGTCGTTGGCCTTGCCCCCCGCATTGACCTCCATCTGGTCGCTCAGGGCCAGATCGCTTTTGATGTACAACCTCGCGGCACTGCCGCTGTCAAAGATCAGCCTGTCGTTCTGGCCGAGCTCCATCTTGTCTATCCAGTGATTGCCGCCACGGAAGTAGAAATTGATGTTGGAGGTGCTCTGGTGTTTGAACGTCTTGAGGTAGCTGGCCTGCAGATACCCGTTGAGGGTGCCGTTGCCGCTCACCTCCAGGGTCTGGTGAAGCAGAAGCGTCAGATCGCTGCGACTCCCTGCGGCGGAGATCCGGCTCTCGTTTTCCATCTTGAGCCCATAGACGGCGAGGGAGCTCTGCCCCTGGAAGGTCATGGCACTGTTGCTCTTCATCCCCAGGCTTTTGATAAACCAGTCTCCTGCCCCCATGAGCACGCTCTGGCCACTGGCAGAGACCTCCATGGTGACCTTGTCCAGGTAGTGCGGCTGGAAGACGGCAGTCCCGGTATTGCCATTGCCCGAGACCTCAAGGGTGCTGTAGACGGTGACCCTGGCGTCATTGAGCTTGCCCTGACCCGTCACCGTCAGATCGTTCACATGAAGATCTCCCGACCCGGTGACGCCACTGTTGTAACCATTCTTGATGGTCATCTTCTGGGCATAGACGGTCGCACCGTTGAGGTTGAGCATCGCCCCTTCGCTGATAGACAAGGTATCGAAGCGATAGGTCTGGCCCGATTTCAGGGTCGCCACGCAGCTGTTGCCCCCCCACGAGGCGTTCTTGTAGTCACCGGCAGCAGGAGAGATGGCCCCGTCGCAAGCGAGATCATTTTTCCCGCTGTAGGAGGGGAAGCCCCCCGGGTTGGCCGGAAACGCGTCGGGATCGCTGATGAAGGTCACATCCTTGAGCACACTGGCAAGGGCGCCGCTGACGTTGCAATTGGAGACCCAGGTGCCGTTGTTCCAGAAACCACCGTTGTTGCAGTTGGCGTTGGGCTGGATGTTTTTGGTCAGGAAGGGGTAACTGGCCCCCACAGTGGTGCTGATGATCTTGCTTTCATTGTTCATGCTCAGCACGCCGGGGGAGGCGTGGCTCTGCACCGGGAAAAGGAAGGCTTCGGTACACTGGCTGGCGGCCTGCACCGAGGTGGATCCCAGCAAGATCCACAACAGGGCGCCGCGAAGAGGCTGGCTGGACTTCATGGGGTCTGGCTCCTTGGCAGGGGGCTCATGGCGTCACTCCATCAAAAGCTTCCGCCACCAGGGTGCGGCTGACGGCAAAATCGGGGTTCGGGCCGCTGCCGGCATCGGGTTGGCCACAGCGCCCTTCACTGCTGAATCGGTATCCGGTTTGGGTCCCGCCGGCCGCACTCACCGACACCTTGTTGCAGGTGACGATGGCCTGACAGCCCGTCAGTCCCGCATCGGTGAAACTGAGACTGGTGCTGGCGGCGCATTGCTGCCCTTGCCACTGGCCATTGGGATAGAGTCGATAGAGGGCAATTTCCAGCCCGCTCTGGGCCGCCATCAGGGCACGCACACCGCGCACCTCCACCGTGTGCTTCTCACTGCTGTCCACCAGGAAACGCCCCATGGCCGCCGCCAGCAGGGCCATGATGACGATGACGAAGAGGGCGATCAGGATGGCGCTGCCCCGCTGAGACCTCACCATGGAGGGAGTGTCAGGGCGCATTGAGGGTCTCCAGCTTGTGGTGGAAGACGACGCGCTCGTCGCGCTGCTCGAACTCCAGCCGCAGCCCCACCTCGCTCTGGTTGAAGGCGGCGGGTTCCCGATAGAAGTAATAGGCGGCGGGACGAATATGCTCCGCCATCAACTGGGTGGTCTCGCTGCTGCTCAGGGTGTCGTCCAGGGGCCTGGCCATGCGCCAGAGGCTGCCCCCTCTCACGCAATAGAGCACCTGCTGGTTCGCAAAATAGATGCGCTGCCCCGGCGAGTCCTTGACGAAACCGTTACTGAGAGTCAAGGGCAGTGCGCCCGATACGTCGCTGCCCACATCGGTGACGCGGGCGGTACAGCTTCCCTGCAGGCAACCCTGATTCAGGAGGCCCATGCTCGCGAGGGGATACACGATGGCAAGATCCTCATTTTTCTTGGGGAGCACGGATGGCGTGACTATGCTGAGCCCGGTGCTGACCACAGAGCCCAGATAGCGACTGGCGGTGGCGATGGGCCAGAACCGCAGACAAGCCCCCTGCTCCTGGGCGCCGCCCCCTTCGTCCTCGACCCGCACCGAGCCGGGGACCGCGTCGCGCACCTCGCGGTTGAGCCGCTCCAGGGCGAAGCGGGCATCACTCATCAGCTGCTCGCGGCGGCTGGCATCTCCGTAAATCTGGGTGCCGATGCCGATAAACTGGCTGGAGAAGGTCGCCATCACCCCGAGCAGCAGGATCACCATCACCAGCTCTACCAGGGTGAAGCCCCCCTCACGCCCGAGTCGGGCGCGGTCACGGGCGAGTCTGGCACATGGATATTCCCACGCGGCATCACGGGAATGTGGCTTGCCCATCAGTAGTTCCCCCGATAGAGGCCGAAGACCATCTCACTCCCGTCCGGCAGGCGCACGGTCAGGGTGATGCGCTTGCCGATGGACTCGGCCCCCTCCCCCGCGCTGCCAAAGAGGGTGTCCGGCACCACCGCGATCTTCACCTGGTAGCGCCGATACTCCTCTTCGCTGCTCGCGGCCGAGGCCTGGGTAAAGTAGCTGGCGTCCACCCAGCGGCCTGCCGTGTCGAAATCGTCCACGTCGTTGAACGTGTAGGGGCGGGTCTCGCCACCATCGGGGCCATAGTCGGCGCTCGCCGTGCAGGGGGGATAGGTGAATACGGGCACACCGGCCGTCTCGCCACAGCGAAAACGGCCGCCGTTGTGATCGGAATGCTCGTCGAAAGACTTCTCCAGCATCTCGCCGAGGATGCGCTGGGCGAGCTGGGTGGCGCGTACCTGCTGCACCGGGTCCACTGCCTGGGGAGCCTGATTGACAAGCAGCCCCAGGATGCCGGTCAGGGCGACGGCCAGCAGCACGATGCCGACCACGAACTCGACCAGGGTGAAGCCGCGGCGCGCCTTAGGGGATCGCATGGATATAGCCTTCCGGCTCGATGCGCAGCCGGGCACTCTCCTGGCCGCTGCTGACCACCAGTTCGCAGCCGTTGATGCAGCCAGGCCACAGGGGCCTGCCGCTGCGCTTGTCGAAATGGAATGTCCCCTGGGGGGAGAATTGCAGGTTGCCGGACGCCTGCACCAGGCGCCCGCGACTCTGCTCATTCCCACTCCAGCCCGAAATGGGGGCAGGCGCACAGCTCGCCCCAGTCAGATGGCCAAAACGCCCCGCCTCCAGCACCAGCTGGGTGCAGCGCGCGTCCCCTTCCTGCATGTTCATGGTCTGCACCAGCCGCAGCCGGGCCACCAGCTCATCGCGCAGGGTATGGGTTTCAAAGCCGCCTTTGCCCAGCCATTTAGGCACGGCAAAGGCGGCCAGAATCCCGAGCAACAGGATCACGATCACCAGTTCAATCAGGGTGAAACCCTTGGCTGTCGACATTCATGCCCTCATCGGGAATAACGAAAAAGCGAGGCCGAAGCCTCGCCTTGTCTGACAATTACTTGCCGCAATCGGTGCTGACAGCGATGGAGGGAACACCACCCGCCGCAGTGATGGCGTTGTTGTAAGTAACCGCACATTTGCTATTGGGTTCGTTGCTTGGCTTGAAGGTCGCAATGGTGCCTGACATGGCGCCACTCCAACCGTCCAGTGCCACTGTTTTGCCTGCATCAGCATTCACCGGATAGCCAAACGAGGTATCCACGGTAGTACCCGCAACAGAGACAGCACCTGAGGAGCTTTCAATACCCTGAATAGCAGCCTTGCTGTAGACCAGCTGTGAAGAGCTTTGCAGGGAGGCCTTCACGCCATTGGCGGCAGCCAGACGCGCATCATCCTGTAGATTCAGGAACTTGGGTGCGGCGGTGACCGCCAGAATGCCCAGAATGATGATCACGATGACCAGTTCGATCAGGGTAAAGCCCGATTGCTTTTTCATTACGTCTTTCCTCGGTTTATCAATTGATATGGGTGGTCACCTGGCCGGAGGCCGGGCGATAACTGAAACTCATGAACGCATCCGTGCTCCCTTGCGGGTCCTGATAACGTCCATCACTTCCCTTGCTCAGGCTGTTGACCAGATAGTAACGGCAGACCGAATCCAGTCCATTGTTGCTCACCGTGGCATAGAACTTCAGGTCATTGCCGCTACCGCGCACCTCGTCAAAGCGGGCAGTAGCCTTGGGAGGATTCTGCAACAACCCCTCCCAAATATTGAGGCAGCGGGCCGCCGTCAGGCTGGCCGGATCCACATCGGGCGTGCCACTTGCTGCCGTGTCCATGGGATACCCGGGAGAGAGCTCGCCATTGCTGACCTGGCTGTCGGTCGGCGTGGTCAGATAGAAACGCGAGCCGTCATAGAGCACTGTGTTGAGCCCATCCTGCCTGGCACGCCCTTCGGCCTCCCACTGGGCACGCACCAGGGACACTCCGGTGGCGAAACCGCCGGACACCCCTTCCACGCTCGCCTTCTTCGCCTCGTCGGTCACATCGAGAAAACGGGGCAAGGCGGTGACGGCCAGGATCCCCAGGATCACGATGACGATCACCAGCTCAATCAGGGAAAAACCGGCCATCCGGCCAAGCGCCCGAACGGGTCTCACTCTCTTTGCTGCCATGCTGCCTCCGTAATGGTCCGCATTATTTCATGCGGATAGAAAAAAATCATGTCAATGAAACACTTGAAGCACCCAATCAGGGGCGGGCCACCACCCGGCCATCGGTGAAGCTGTAGTGCAGCCAGTGCCCTTCCTGGCCAAATTCACACCCGCCGCCCCCTTCGCTGGCAAGGGCTTGCCAGGATGAGAGCCCCTCATCGTGCCCCAGCAGGGCGAGCCAGAGCTGACGGCAATCGGCCGATGGCGACTGGCGCGGCAACACCGCCAGAGGCCAGCCCCGCTCATCGAACTGCCAGGCAGTGCCCTCGGCATGGAGCACCGACGGACGCCGCTCGTCGAGCCAGCGTCCGTGCAGGCGCTGGGCCCGCTGTGCGAACTGCTCACCGAGCAGGCTGGCGCTGATGGCCAGCGCCTCTTCCCTGTGATTGCGATAGCTCATGACCAGGGTCGTGACGATGACCGCCAGCAGGATAAAGACGACGACCCGCCGATATCCCCCCAGCCAGTGCTCATCCCGCTCGGACTCTCTGCTCATGCTCTTTCATACCCTGTTCTCTGTGCCCGGCACGGGCGGCATCCGGATGACCGTGAAGATACTGCCTACTGACCGCGAACAGCTCTCATCATGTCCCACATGGGAGTGAAGATACCCAGCGCCAGCACCAGCACCATGACAGCCACTATGCCGATGAGGATGGGTTCGATGCGGGCGGTGAGGCTCTTGAGGTCATAATCCACCTCACGCTCGTAATACTCGGCCGCTTCGTGCAGCAGCTCGTCCACCTGGCCGGTCTCCTCCCCCACCGCGATCATCTGCATCACCAGAGGGGTGAAAAGGCCGCTGGCCCCGGCGGTGCGCAGCAGGCTCTCCCCCCGCTCGATGCCGCCCCGCATGTCACGGATCTGCCCCGCCATCCAGGCGTTGTCCACCGCATCGGCCACCAGGGTCAGCGCCGTGTTGAGCGGCACGCCGGCCTTGAGCATCATGGAGAAGCTGCGGGCAAAACGGGCAAGCAGGGAGCGCTCTATGATGGAGCCGACGATGGGCAGCCGCAGCTGCCATCTGTGCCAGGTCAGCCTGCCTTTGGTGGTGGCGACCCAGCGTCGCCAGCCGACGACGGCGCCCACCAGGATGGCGAGCAGCAGCCACCAGTAGTGAACGAAGAAGTGGGAGGTGGCCAGCAGGATCCGGGTCGCCAGCGGCAGCTCCACCCCGAACTTGGCAAACATCCCGGCAAAGACGGGGATCACCATGATGTTGAGGATCACCATGGCGACGGCGATGGCAATCAGCACGAAGGTGGGGTAGCGCATGGCGGTCTTGATCCGCTTGCGGGTCTCCAGCTCCAGATCGAAATAGTTGGCGAGCTGCAGGAAGGCCTCCTCCAGCTGCCCCGTGTTCTCCCCCACGTGGATGATGGCCACGAAGAGGCTGCTGAACACCTTCGGGTGCGACTGCATCGCGCTCGACAGCGGCCGGCCGTTGGCCAGATCCTCCCCAAGGGCGTGAAGCGCCCGCTTGAGGGGCTTGCTGTGGGCGCTCTCCTCCAGCCCCGCGATGGCGCGCAGGATAGGGATGCCTGCCCGGGTCAGGGCATACATCTGGCGGCTGAAGACCACCAGCTCCTCCAGCTTGACGCTCCCTTCCAGCAGCAGCGACCAGTCGATGCTGGCAGACCTGGCCTTGCCGGCCTTCAGCTCGGTGGGCATCACCCCGCGGCGCATCAGCTGCTCGGCGGCGGCCAGTTCGCTCACCGCTTCCACCACACCGCTGACGGCCTGGCCCTGGCTGTCACGCCCCTTGTAGGCAAAACGGTTCATGGGCGACCCCGGCAGAGTGATTCAGTACGATCCAGATGCCTCATGCGTTACCCCAGGTCCTCGGCCAGCCGGAGCACCTCGTCCACCGAGGTGATCCCCTCGCGGGCATAGTCGAGCGCCGTCAGGGCCAGGGGGCGGTAGTGCTCGTGCGCCCGCGCCGCCCGGGCAAACCCCTCGGCATCGTTGCGGCGCAGGGCATCCATCATGGATTGATCCAGCTCCAGCAACTCGTAGACCCCGATCCGGCCCGCATAGCCGGTGAAGTTGCAGCTCTGGCAACCCCGCCCCTTGCGATAGCGATGCTGCCCCGGCGCTTCACCGGAGAGCACGGAGAGCCAGGTGGCCTGCCCCTCGTCCGGCGCCGTCTCGCAGGCGCAGTGTTCACACACCCGCCGCACCAGGCGCTGGGCCACCACGGCCCGCAGGGCGCTCGCCACCAGATAGCCGGGCGCCCCCATGTCGATGAGACGCAGGGCGCTGGTCACGGCGTCGTTGGTGTGCAAGGTGGTCAGCACCAGGTGACCCGTGATGGCGCCGCGCAGGCCGATCTCCACCGTCTCGTTGTCCCGCATCTCCCCCACCAGCAGGATGTCCGGATCCTGGCGCAGGGTGGAGCGCAGCACCTGGGAGAACGTGAGCCCTATCTTGGGATTGACCTGCACCTGGCTGATGCGGGGCAGGCGGTACTCCACCGGGTCTTCCACCGTGATGATCTTGTGGCTGGCCTGGTTGAGCTCGGAGAGGGCACCGTAGAGCGTCGTGGTCTTGCCGCTGCCGGTCGGGCCCGTCACCAGGATCATGCCGTGAGGGCGTTTGAGCTGACGACGAAAGCGGGTCAGGATGGCGGGCGGCATCCCGGTCTCGGCGAGCGACAAGATGCCGGAGGATTGATCCAGCAGCCGCATCACCACGGACTCGCCATATTGCACCGGCATGGTGGACATCCGCACATCCACGTCGCGGCCGCGCACCTTCATGTTGAAACGGCCATCCTGGGGCAGACGCTTCTCCGAGATGTCGAGCCCGGCCACCAGCTTGAGGCGCAGCACCAGCGCCTGGGCAATGCGCACCTCGTTGAGGATGTTCTCATGCAGCACGCCGTCGATACGCTGGCGAATGCGCAGCACCTTCTCGTCCGGTTCGATATGGATGTCGGAAGCACCCACCTGTACCGCGTCCTCGAACAGGGAGCGCAGCAGCTTGGCCACCGTCGCCTCCCCCTCGTCGGTTGCGGCATTGAGGCTGCCGGCCCCCAGCTCGAAGCCGGTCTCCTGGTGCTCTTCGTGCAGTTGCACCGCGAAGTTCTCTATCTCCCGGGTGCGGCGATAGAGGCGGTCGAAATACTCCAGCAGCTGGCCTTCACGGGCCACGGCCAGCACCAGCTCCCGCGGGCTGAGCAGGGCAGCGATGGCGTCGAGGGCGCTCAGATCCGCCGGATCCGACATCACCACGGTGACCTTGTCGTCGCTCAGGTTGACGGCCAGCGCCCGGTAGCGGCGCGCCTGCACCTCGGGCAACAGCGCCACGGCCGAGACGTCGATGGTGAGGTTGTTGAGATCGAAGAAGGGCACATCCAGCTGACGGGCGAGGAAGGTCAGCAGTTGCACCTCGCTGATGAAGCCGAGATCGATGAGGGTGGTCCCCAGCTTGCGGCCGGTCTGGCGCTGCTGCTGCAGGGCGAGCTGCAGCTGATCATCCGAGATGATCTGTTCCTGTACCAGCAGGTCGCCTAGGCGCATTTTCAGTCTGGGTTGTGCCATTATTGCTCCGATCTCTGTTGCTTCACGCCCGCTGCCTGGTCCGATGGCATGGGCTCATCGAACTGCCGTTCTATCAATGGGTCAGTTGGCCAATTCGTTGTTCGAGCCATTGGGTGGAGGCCTCCCCCAGATTGCCGTGCAACTGGGCATTGCGATAGGCATCCAGTGCCCGCTGACGGTGTCCCTGACCATCCTCCGCCACCCCCAGTCCCAGCCACCAGCGCCCCAGATCCGGCTGCTGGCTCAGCAGCCTGACGTACATCTCGGACGCCTGGACAGGCTGCCCCAGCTCCTGGGCAAGGCCGGCCCAGGTGGCGTAATAATCCAGATTGCTGGCAATATCGGGCTGATAGCCGGTGAGCCAATCCAGCGCCTTCTGCCGATCCCCGCCGCTGATGGCCACACGGGCCAGCAGCAGACGCAGGTCCGCCTGCGCGGGATCCAGCCTCAGCCCCTCTTCCAGCACCTGGGCGGCCTCGGTCAGCCGTCCGGCGCCATAGAGCAGGCCCGCCAGCTGTTCCCGCGCCCCCTGGTTGTGGGGATCGTGGGCCAGCACTTCGTAGTAGCCATCCTGCGCCTCCTGCATCCGTCCCTTGGCCATGGCCGTGGTCGCCTTGCGCTCGGCCAGGGTGGCCAGCTCGGCGTCGGAGAGTTCCACCGTCTCGATCTTCAGGATCCCGGGTTTGCGCGGCGCGGCGGGTGCAGGCGCCTCTTCGGCGCTCTGCTCCGCGGCCAGCTCGGCATAGAGGTCCGGCTGCAGCTCCTCGTCGCTCGGGATCGTCTCGTCCCTCAGCGCTTCCTCCGGATTGCCCTCATCGGCGAGCACGGCCTCATCGGCCGGAGCCTGCTCGGCTGCGGAGGGGGCCACTCTCGCGGCGGTCGACTCGGCACTGGCGGCGGGCACCTTTGCCACTGGCGCGGCAGAGGAGACCGCCTGCGTGGTGGCCACCACCGCCAGGGGCGCGGATGGCGCCACCGCAGGGGCGGTGCGGGGGGCCTCGACCTGCGCCGCTGGCAGGGAGGCTCGCTGGCTCTGCTGCCAGAAGATCCAGGTGCGCCAGCCGAGGATCCCCAGGGCCAGGGTACACAGCAGGGTCAGCACCAGCATCCACCAGCCTTGCTGGCGCACCGGCGCCACATAGACGGCGGCTCCCTCGGCCTCTTGCTGACGCCTATCCAGATCTTTCAGCATCTGATTGATCACGCTCATGACCAGACTCCATACGCCAGGGCGGTGCCCAGCAACAACAACAGGGGCCACCAGAGGGTGAGACGGCCACGGCGGGCATCATCGGTATCCCGGATGGCGAGCCGGACCAGGGCGCTGTCGATCCGCCGTACACCGCGACCATAGGCCAGCATCAGGCACTTCTGCGCCAGTATGTTGATGAGGCGGGGAATGCCGCGGGATGCGCGCCACAGCCTGCGCAGGGCGCGGCCATCGAACAGGGCGGCCCCGCGATAACCGGACACCTGCAGTCGGTACTCCAGATAGGCCCGGGTCTCGTCGAGCCGCAGCGGCCGCAGGCGGTAGGAAAAACCGATGCGCTGGCGCAACTGGCGAAGACGGGGCTGCCCGAGCCTGGCATCCAGCTCGGGCTGGCCGAACAGCACGATTTGCAGCAGCTTGCTGGATTCGGTTTCCAGGTTGCCAAACAGCCGGATCGCCTCCAGGGTCTCGTCCGGCAGGGCTTGCGCCTCGTCGATCAGCACCACCACCCGGCTCCCCTGCCGATGCAGGGAGATCAGATGGCGGTGAATACGATCCGTGAGATCCAGCTCGCTCTCCCCCGCCAGCGTCAACCCCAGCTCCAGGGCCAGGGCCGTGCGCAGCTCCCCCGGAGTGAGATGGGGGTTGGGCAGCCAGGCCAGGCGCACCGGGCAGGCCTCGGAGCCGAGCTCGCTCAGCAGCTTGCGACAGAGCAGGGTCTTGCCGGTGCCGACTTCGCCGGTCACCTTGATGAACCCCTCCCCCTGGGAGAGCGCCCAGTTGAGCACCTGCATGGCCTCCTCGTGGGGGGGCAGGCCGTAATAGAAACCGGTGTTCGGGGTCAGACCGAAGGGGGCTTCCCGCAGTCCGAAGTGACTCAGATACATGTACCCTCCCGGCCAGAGTCCAGGGTGCGCAGCCGCAGACAGCCCCGGATCAGCGACATGGCGCCACCGCCGTCGGGTAGGGCAGAGTGGCGGCAGCCGGGAGGCGCCGCCGCATGGGAGAAGGA
Source organism: Aeromonas sp. R7-5 (assembly GCF_040908015.1). Lineage (NCBI taxonomy): Bacteria > Pseudomonadati > Pseudomonadota > Gammaproteobacteria > Aeromonadales > Aeromonadaceae > Aeromonas > Aeromonas sp. R7-5. The sequence goes on from NZ_JBFOCZ010000004.1 coordinate 60,098, forward strand.
GTGCTCAACAGGCGCGTCATCCCGGATCAGCCCTTGGGGGGATACCATTTATCGAGCAGTTCGGAGGAGCGTTGCAGCTCTTTCTGCCAGGTGTCCTTTTCCACCACGGTGGGCTTGAGCAGGATCACCAGCTCCACCTTGCGGTTGCTCTCCCGGCGGTTGGTGAAGGCCTCGCCGACCCAGGGGATGTCACCCAGCAGGGGCACCTTGCTGACAATCTCCTGCCTGTCGGTCTTCATCAGACCACCGATGACGATGATGTCCCCATTGTTGGCCTGCACCACGGTATCGGACTCGCGGATGGAGCTCTTGGCCAGCGGCAACACCAGGGGATCGGCGGTGCCGACGCTGATGGTCTTGCTCTGCTCCTCGGTGTCGATGACGGAGGGGTGGATATGCAGCAATACCTTGCCCTGCTCGTCGATCTGGGGCGTCACGTCCAGGGCTATCCCTGAGAAGAAGGGGGTCAGCTCCACGTTCGGGGTGACGATGGGGGCCGAAGTCCCCGAGGTGGTGGTGGTGGTAGAGGCGTTGGTGACGAAGTATTCGTCCGTCCCCACCTTGATCACCGCTTTCTGGTTGTTGGTGGCCGTCACGCGCGGGCTGGAGAGGGTGTTCACGTCCCCCTGGGTCTTGAGCAGGCTGACCGCGACGTTGAAGTTGCCATCGGAGATGGTGAAACCGGCGCCGCCCCCCAGAGCCCGGAAGATCTGGTTGGGGGTCGAAGCGATGGGGCTGTCCATGAGGGAGCCGCCCCCCGTGATGCCCTTGCCGCCGTCCCAGCTTGCGGAGAGGCCGCTCCAGTCCACCCCCTGCTCGTAACCCTCGTTGAGGGACACTTCCAGGATCCGCGCCTCCAGCACCACCTGGCGCTTGAGGTGTTCGCCTGACTGGTCCAGGAACTCGCGCACCGCCTTGAGCTCCTTGGGATAGGCACGCACCGTGACCAGGCCCGCCTGGGGACTGGTGATGACGGCCCGCCCTTCCCCTGTGCCGATCAGGGTCTGCAGGGCATCCCGCAGATCGGTCCAGTAGTCGTTGTTGCTGTCCGTCTCGATGCGGGTGCCGTTGCTGTTGGTGTTGTTGTCACCGCTGGCGGTGTTGCCCTGGCTGTTGTTGTTGCCGCTGTTGTTCAGGCCGTTGTCGAAGTTGTTATTGCCATTGTTGTTGTCGTTGGCCGTCACCCCGCCTGTGCTCACCGAGGTACGGGAGAGACCGCGCCGGGCCATCATCAGGTAGTTGACCGGAATGGTCTCGGTACGCAGACCGGCTGGATAGACGTGGAACACGTTGCCCTTGCGCTGTACGTCGAAGCCGTACATGTCGCCGACGGTCGCCAGCGCCTCCTGCAGGGTCACGTCCTTGAGCTCTACCGAAATGACGCCCGCCACACCGGGATGGACCGCCACGCTGTAGCGGGAGCCCTTGAACAGGGAGCCGAAGAACTCCACCGCGTCTACGTCATGGGCCGCGATGCGCATCCGCTTCTCGGGAATGGTCATCGGCTGCTGGGGACGATTGAGCTGCAACAGCTCGCTCTGCACCGAGGGCGGCAGGGAAGTCAGGGGGGCGGTCGGGCTCTGCTCGCTCATCGCCTGCTTGAGTGCATCTTTGGCCTGTACCGGCTCGGGGTGACGATAGGTAGTGCAACCCGCCACCGCCAGCGCGAGGGGAAGCAGACAAAAAGGGGGTTTTTTCATGTTATTCGTGCACCTGACTCGCTATGAAACTCGACAAACCTGGCCCGCACCATCCCGTGCGACACCCACTTCACATCCGGATCTTGCTGCCAAACAGGGTCAGTGTCTGGCGTTTGCCCGCTTTTTCCAGCACCACGCTGTCGGCGCTGATCCCCACCAGCCGGAATCCGTTGACCTGCTGGCCGACCCGGTAGCTTTGACCGTCGAGCACCGCCAGGGCGGGCCCGCTCCCCAGGATGACGCTCTGCAACCTGGGCAGACCGGCCTCCTTGGCGACACTCGCCGCAGAGCCGGATCCCGCCAGGGGCATGGTGGGATCCTGCAGCACCTCGGCCTGGGCCTGCAGCGCGAGCAGGCTCCCCCACAGGGCCAGCCAGCGCCAGGATGGGAAGGCAAAAATGCGGGATCCCGTCCCGCCGACATGCCGCTTAACCACGGATGAACTCCTTGCTGGTGCTGAGGGTGTAGATCTCCATCGCTACCGCCGCCTTGGGATGCTCGACCACCCGGTAGTCAAAGCCCTTCCAGTAGAAGTGGCGAGGCAGGGCTTCGAGCGCTTTCAGGTACTGGTAGACATCGAAATAGCCGCCCTCCAGCTGAAGCCGGATGCCGTGCCTGAACAGGTTCACCTTCTGCTCCCCGGCCATCAGCGGCTCGGGCTTGAGGGAGGTGAGCGCCAGCATATGCAGGTTGGCGGAGCGGGACAACAGGGCTTCCAGCACCGCGGGCATTTCGTGGGCGGGGATCAGATCCACCGTCTGAGCCAGCAGCTCGGCATCCATCTGGCGCAGGGACGTCTCGACGCCGGCGAGCTGATCGCGCACCTGGGCATCGGGATCCCGCCCCAGCCTGGCCTGCTTGCCCTGGTTTTCCAGGGTCAGGATCTCCAGATCCCGCTGCGCCGCAGCCAGGGCCTGCCGATCCTGGCCCAGCCGGGTGTCGGCGTCATCCAGCCAGCCATAGATGCCCATGGCCCCGAGCAGCACGACCCCGGTCAACAGAATGAGGATCCGCTCACGCAGGCTGAGGGCTGCGATCTGCTGCGCCCATCCCTGCCATTGTGCCTTCATGTCCATCAGGGAGTCTCCCGCGCTATGCCACTGAGCTGGAAGGCAAGCTGGCCCTCCTTGTCCCGACTCAGGGTGAGCTCGCCAAACTGCTTGCCCGCCAGGGAGGGGGTCTGCTTGAAGCGGTTCACCCAAGCGGGCACGTCCTGACTGCGTTCGGCCACGCCCGCGAGGTTGATGCGCCCGTCGCTTATCTCGATCCGTTGCAGGGAGAGGCGGGGATCCCGCAGGCGGGCAAGGTCCGCCATCACCCCCGCATAACCCTGGGATTTTTGCAGGGAGAGGTGGCCAAGCTGCTGCATCAGCGCCTGTTTGGCCCCCAGCTCTTCCCGCTTGTCGGCCAGTTGCCGCTGCAAGTCTGCATTCGCCAGATGGCGCGCCAGCTCCGCATCGAGACGCCTGGCCTCGCCGCGCTGCACGTCGAGCTGTGCCCGCACGCCAGCCAATTCACGATCGAGGCCCTGCTGTTGCCAGCCATAGAAGAGGGTGGCCCCCAGCAGCAGCAGCAGGACGCCGCCCCAGACCAACGCCATCTGGGGCAGGCTGGCCCACAGGCGTCTTGGCCGGAATTCGGCGCCATAGAGGTTGATATGGTGTTTCATCAGTCGCTCCTGCCCAGGGCCGCGCCATAGGCACTGAGGTATTCGACTCCTGCCAGTACCGCCTTGTTTGCCATGGCCGACACCGGGAAACCGAATGTCTGTTCCAGGTGACGCACCAATACCCCCATGGCGGAGGAGGCGATGGCCAGTTGCAACTGGCCGGGCTCGGGCAGCTTGAGATGGCCGGCCAGATAATCGATGGATCGCTGGATCTCCAGCGCCAGCGCGTCGAGCTGGTCGGCATCTGGCTCATGGCTGCCGGTGAGGCTCACAAATCCACGCAACTGGCGGGAGAAACAGAGTCCGCCCCGATGGAAGACCAGCAGTTGCAGCTCCTGCCCCCGGGGTTGCCAGAGCAGCATGCGCACCATCTGGTCCGCCTCGTAGAGGGCCGTCATGGCCAGCTCGTCACTGACGATGGCCTCCAGGGTCGCCGCGCCGTTGACCGCATCCGCCACCTGCTGCACCCGGCTCTTGGGCATGCAGATAACGTTGATGCGCGGACGCCCGGCAGGGGGCGTCGGCAGGTCCACATAATCCATGGCGAGCTGCAACACCGGCTCGTTGACGAAATCCTTGATGGCCCAGGGCAGGGCCCCCGCCATCTCGGCATCGGGGACGGCGGGCTTGTCGATCTGGATCTGCTGATAAAGGCTGGCCGCGAGGGCCACCCGCACCTTAGACTTGGCCAGACCGTGCCGGGAAAACAGCTCGGCCAGGGCCTTGGACCAGTCGTGGGGGCCGTTGACAGGCTGGCTGGCAAACACAGGAACGGGGTCCACGCAGGCCAGCAGAATGCGATCGCTGGCCAGCAGGATCCCGACCTGATGGCTGGAGGGAGAACGCCTGAACAGTGACTTCATCTGGATCTTCACCTGGCCGCGTAAAACGGACTAAACCTTAACATAAACAGGCTATTAGCCTCCAACTTTATGACAAACGATGCATCGACGGCCACGCTGGCACCCACGGGAGACGATCCCATGGCCCCCCTTCAGCTCCCCTCCCCCCTGCACCGGATCCGGCATCCTCTGCTGGCCGCCCATGACGTCACGCTCTGGTGCAAGCGGGATGATCTGATCCACCCGACCCTCTCCGGCAACAAGTGGCGAAAGCTCAAATACCATCTGCAACAGGCACAGGTGCTGGGCAAGGGCCACATCCTCTCCTTTGGCGGCGCCTACTCCAATCACATCCACGCCCTGGCCGCAGCAGGACTCAGACTGGGACTGCGCACCACGGGCATCATACGCGGTGAAGGGGATACCGTCAGCAATCCCACCCTGAAAGCGGCGAAAGGCTGGGGCATGGATCTCGTTTTTGTCGACCGGCAGGACTATCGCCGGCGCCAGGATCCCGAATGGCTTGCCCGGTTCGAGGATAACGACACCCTGCTGGTACCGGAAGGAGGCAGCAGCCCGCTGGCCATCCCCGGGGTGGCCGAGCTGGTCGACGAGGTGCCCTTCTCGCCGGATCTCTGGGTGCTGCCCTGCGCCAGCGGTGGCACCCTGGCGGGGCTCATCGCGGGCAAGCGGGCGCAGGAGCAGATCCTGGCCATCGCGGTGCTCAAGGGGGCCGACTTCATCACCGGCGAGGTATACCGGTTGCATCCGGCGGCGGCCACCACCCCGGGCTGGCGCATCGCGCTGGATCACCACGACGGCGGCTATGCCAGGTTCAGTCCGGCACTCTGGCAATGGGTGCAGGCATTCAGTGCCGAAACCGGCTTGCCGCTGGAACCCATCTACAGTGGCAAGGCGATGTGGGGGCTGTTTCGCGAACTGGCGGCAGGCCGCATTGCGCGCGGCAGCAAGATCATCTTCATCCACACCGGTGGCTTGCAGGGTCTGGCGGGCCTGCAGGAGCAGGGCCGCCTGTCACCCCGGCCGGGGCGCTAGTCAGGCAGGTTGAGGGGCTCGGGGTCGGCAAACCAGGGACCTTGACCGGCATGCACGCCCAGGTGTCGCAGCATCTTCCACTCGTCGCCACTCTCCACCCCCACCGCGATGACCCGGGCCTGGGTATTGGCACAGCCCCCCACCAGACTGCGTACCGCCATCTGGTTGACCTGGCGCAGGTGGATCTCCCGCACCAGGCTGGGGTGCAGCTTGAGGAAGTGGATCTCGAACTCCTTGATGTACTGGGTGCTCACCACGTCCTGGCCCGCATGATCGATGGCAAGCCTGCACCCCAGCATGCGCATCGCCCGAAGCGGCCGCTTGAGGGCTTCGTAGTGGCGGGTCACCTGAGACTCCGACAACTGCAGGATCAACCCCTCGTTGGTACTGCGCGGCAACTGGAACAGCTCGAAGAAGAGCTCGCGCTGGAACTCGCGGGTGAGCAGGTTCTGGGCGCACAGAGAGAGGCTGATAGGGCAGCTCGATGCCGGTCGCTGGCGCAGCAGTCGCAAGGCTCGGGCCACCACCAGCCTGTCCAGCGGCAGCAGCAGACCGGCCTTCTCCGCCATGGGCATGAAGACCCCCGCCTGCAGCTCCCGGCCCTGCTCGTCGTGAAGGCGGATGAGCAGCTCCTGCTGCAACACCACCTGATCCCGCTCCTGCTGCACAGGCTGGACGTAGAAGTCGATGCCCTGCTCCTCGATGCGACGGCTGATCAGGGTGCGCCAGCGCACCGTTCCCTTGCTGCTCGCCTCCTCGTTGAGGGATTTCTCGAACAGGAACCAGCCGCTGTGTCCTTGCAGGCGCGCGCTCTTGAGCGCCAGCTCCGCCTCTTCCTGCACCTTGAGCAGGGAATCCTGTGCCTGATAGCAGACCGCACCGAGATAGACGGCTGTGTCGGCATTGACCGCTTCGGGCCAGTGCAGTCGTTGCAGACTCTTGAGCAACTGGCTGGCGCCGTCGACCATCTCGCTCTCAGACATGTTCGGCAGCAGCACGGCAAAGACCTGACCGGCATAGCGCGCCTGCAGGGCTCCGCTGTGCTTTCGCACGAAGGCGGCGATGGTGGCGCTCGCCTCCATCAGGAGTTCCTGGCTCGGGCGCCCGCTCAGCTCGGGATCCAGCTCCTCCAGACCGGCCAGCTCGATCAGCAGCACACCGCCGCTGATCACGCTTGCTTCCATGATGGCGCTCTCCAGCCGGTTGTCGAAGAAGAGGCGGTTGCCGATGCCCGTCGTCTTGTCGACGAAGGCGTTGCTGCGGATGAAGTTGTCGAAGCGGCTGCGCTCCTTGCGGGCGTCGGCCAGCTCGGTCAGCAGATGGGTGAGGGCCTGACTGGCCGAAACAGGCCACTCCTCGGCAGGGTCATGGGCCAGCTTGGTCAGCTTGCCATCCAGGATCAGCTGGGCACGCTCCGCCAGCAGCTCGGCACCGCGCAACTGCTGACGCAGCCAGCGGATGGAGTACCAGAGCCCGAACACCACGATGAAGATACCCAGAGAGATACCGAACATCGCCTTCATGGAGTACTCGAACTCCTTGAACGGCCTGTCCAGCTTGAAGTCGGCCCGCATCCCGGCCTGATTGGGGATCGCCTCGCTGTAGGCGATCAGCAGGCTCTCGTCCGTCTGCTGCTGCACATCGCGAAACCAGTAGACCCGCTGCTTGTCCTGACGGATCTCCAGCTCCACCACATGGGAGGCCCGCAACAGGGAGGGCAGCCAGCGGGCAAGGGCTTGCTGGTCATCGGTCACCCCGAGCTGCTTGTCGATGATCTCCACCAGGGAGTCGACACGGTTCTGCTGCAGCTCCATTCCCATCTGGCGAAAACTGAAGACCCCGCCGAGCATCACCATGGCCATGGCCGAGATCACGCACAGCGTAATAAAAGAGACGAGTTGAGTGGTCAGTTTCATGTGCCTTTCCGTAGCCGACAGCATCCATAGGGCATCATGGTATCAGCCCAGACCAAACGCCGCCTATGGATGAAGATCCCGCTTCTGCAAATAAGCGGGCGGATGCGTCATGCGGCGCCGTTGTGCGGGCCGCAAAAGAGGCATCAAGGGAGAGAACGAGGGGACACAGGCTGAGGAACGGACAGAAAAATGGTCCCACAACGGGGACCAAAAGAAACACTCATATCAAAACTAACACTCTGTGCTACTGACAAAAATAGATACAGGAGTATTGAACACACGGTGAGTCAAACCGCACCGCTACTTTAGCCACTTCAGATAAGCTGGACAATTGTCATTTATGACAGGTCAGCGATTGAATCTTGTTCAGGTGTGTAGCCATATCCTTTATTTATCAATTAATTATAGTTTTTGTTCCAAGTGTGACCAACTTGGCTCAAATCGATGCAGCTAATGCTATGATGCTTGAGTCTCAATCGGGTTGTTTCATTTCAGGGAAGAAGGGGGCCCACCATGTCTGCACGATCTCCGTTATGGATTCCTCTGGGCCTCTTCTGTTTGCCCCCGCTGCTGATGCTGTTGCTCACCCCCCTGTTGAGCGACAAGCTGGCTCACCACCTGTTGCAGACAAAGGAAAGGGCTCTGCTCGACTACCAGCAGGAGCGCAACCAGCTCCTGGATCACGATGTCCCCGCTCAACTCGCCCACTTTGCCTTCGATTGCGGCCCCACAGACATGGCGCTGCTGCGCTCACCCCAGTATTACAACCGCCATATTCGCCTGGCCGGCCTGCAGCTTGCCAACGGGAGCGGCTGCTCCACCCTGGGCCCCGCCCTGCCCCAGCTTGCCGACGCCGGCATACCGGTCTCCCCCGACTTTCATATATCCAGCACGGCCCCCATGTTCGATACCGAACGCGAAACCCTGGTCTATGCGAGGCGCAACGGCAATCTGACCTATTGGGTGCTCGACAGCAGCTGGAGCCATGAGCTGCTGCGCACCCCCTGCAACGACTGTTTCTACCTGGAGTTCAACCACAAGCACCCGACCCAGTCCGGGCTCTTTTTCCCCCGTGGCAACAAGCACATTCGAGAAGAGGCACACCCGATGCGGCTGCTCAGTTTCGACCCCCAGCATCAGGTGGAGCAGACCCTCTGGGCTGGCGAGGCACTGAAACGCTACGCCCGCTCACAGATACACCGCGATGGCCTCTGGTCGGCCGGGGCGCTGGGGGCGCTGCTGGCGGCCCTCTACTGGGGCCTTAGAAACTACCGGCGCTCCCTCAAAGGATTGCTGCAAAGAGGGCTGGCTCGGCGGGAGTTCATCCCCTTCTATCAGCCCATAGTGGACAGCAGAAACCGAAGGGTGGTGGGATTCGAGGCCTTGCTGCGCTGGCAGCGAGGACGGGATCTGGTGTCGCCAGGCACCTTCATCGCCTATGCGGAGGAGCAGGGGCTGATCCTGCCGATGACGGATCAACTGCTGGAGCGCATCCTGGCGGATCTCCCCGTCCTGGCCCCGCATCAGTGGGTCAGTGTCAATCTGGTGGCGGGCCATATCGAGCAGCCTCGTCTGCGCACCCAGTTGCAGCGCCATGGCTGGCCCTCGCCGGCCCGCCTCACCTTCGAACTCACCGAGCGGGATCCCATCAAGCACATCCAGGGGGCCATGGCGGAGATCGCCGCTCTGCAGGAGAGGGGCTATCACTTCAAGCTGGATGACTTCGGCACCGGTTATGGCGGCTTTGCCTACCTGCAACGGCTCGGCATTCGCCAGATCAAGATCGACAAGATGTTCGTGGATACCATAGGCACGGACGATCTCAAGCGCAGCGTGCTGGATGCCACCATCGCCTTTGGCCTCAAATCGGGCATGGAGATGATCGCCGAAGGGGTCGAAACCCAGGAGCAGGTGGAATACCTGCATCGCCACGGAGTCCACCTGATCCAGGGCTACGTCTATGCCAAGCCCATGCCCCTGAGCAAACTGAAGATCTGGCTGATGGCATGGCAAGAGGGCGAGACAACCAGCCCCTCCGACCCGCACTGAGGCGGTATCTGCCCCGCCTCTCACCCTTTGCAACAAAATGATGCTCCGCATGAGGAGCATCTCCCCTTATCATGGGTCTGTGCCCCCTGGGTGCACCAAGTCGCTCCATACCCCGTCGGCCGAGGCCGCCCCGAGATGAGAACCACTGCCTATGAAGTCTTTTATCCGACAAGAGATTGCTCTGCCTGCCGGTCTGCTGACCCTGCTCTTCTTCAAAACCCTGGGGAGCGACCTGCTGGCAGAGACAACCCCCCTTGCGGTCTACCTGCCGGTGTCGCTGGCCCTGCTTGCCATCGTGACCTGGGCCATCTTCTCCGTCGTGCGTCACTCTGACGCCCTTGCCATCAAGCTCGGGGAACCCTTCGGTACCCTGATCTTGACCCTCTCGGTCATCTCCCTGGAAGTGGTGATGATCTCCTCCGTCATGCTGACCGGCGATCCCAATCCCACCATGGCACGGGACACCATGTTCGCGGTGGTGATGCTGGTCACCAACGGTCTGGTGGGCTTCACCCTGCTGTTTGGCGGCTGGCGCTATCACACCCAGAACTTCAATCTGGACGGGGTCAAATCCTATCTGGTGGCCATCATTCCCCTGGCACTGCTCTGTCTGGTTCTGCCGAACTTCACCCAGGGCGGCACCCTGGGGAGCCTCTCCAAGGCCATGTCATGGATGCTGATCATCATCTCCATCCTGCTCTATGGTGTCTTCCTGCTGATCCAGACCCGCAGCCACAGCCACTTCTTCGTCGACAGCGATCACGAGGATCTCGAGGATCACCACGGCCCGCTGCAGAGCAACGTCTATCACACCCTCTTGCTGCTCGCCTACCTGGTGGTGGTGATCCTGCTGGCCAAGACCCTGGCCATCCCCATCAACTACGGGGTACACGTGATGGAAGCCCCGATGGCGCTGGGTGGTTTCATCGTCGCCTGTATCGTGCTCGCCCCCGAAGCGGTCGGCGCCATCAAGGCGGCCTTCAACAACCAATTGCAGCGGGCCATGAATCTCTACTTTGGCTCCGTGCTGGCCACCATCGCCCTCACGGTACCCTCCGTGCTTTTCATCGGCTCCCTGATGGGGCAGGAAGTGCGCCTGGGCCTCTCCCCTGCCGACATGGTGCTGCTCATCACCACCCTCATGGTCTGTAAAGTGACCTTCAGCAGCGGCCGCACCCACGCCCTGCACGGCGCCACCCATCTTGTGCTGTTTGTCGTTTACCTGTTCCTGATGTTTGAACACGGATAAGGCTGCCAGCACTCACCCCAGTGCTGTTCGTGGTTTATCTGTTCCGGATGTTTGAACACGGATAAAGCCGCCGCCTCTGTCTGCTGCCACTCTGCGCAGCGCGCTTCCGATGGCCCCGACGCGGGGCGCGAGAGACGAAAATAAAAAGACCGCCCCATGGGCGGTCTTTTTTATGGTTGCTCAGGCTCCAATTCAGAGACTGGGCAGGGTCCCGGCCGGGATCAGGTCGTTGTAGCTGGCACGGCCCAGCAGGGCGGCCGCCGCCTCGATGTCCGGTGCAAAGTACCTGTCCTTGTCATAGAAGCTGACCTCTTCCCGCAGACGGCCCTTGGCCAGCTCGATGAGCTCGGTGGAGCGCAGGGGAGCACGGAAGTCGAGCCCCTGGGCCGCTGCCAGCAGTTCCACCGCCAGGATGCCGCGGGTGTTCTCGGCCATGTCCGCCAGCCGGCGACCGGCGAAGGTGGCCATGGAGACGTGGTCCTCCTGGTTGGCCGAGGTGGGCAGGCTGTCCACCGAGGCCGGGTGGGCCAGCGTCTTGTTCTCGGAGGCGAGCGCCGCCGAGGTGACCTGGGCGATCATGAAACCGGAGTTCACCCCGCCGTTGTTCACCAGGAAGGCCGGCAGGCCGGACATGCGCGAGTCGATGAGCAGCGCCATGCGCCGCTCGGACAGCGACCCGATCTCGGCGATGGCCAGGGCCAGGTTGTCGGCGGCAAAGGCCACGGGTTCTGCGTGGAAGTTGCCGCCGGAGAGGATGTCTTCATCCTCGGCAAACACCAGCGGGTTGTCGGAGACGGCGTTGGCCTCGCACACCAGCACCTCGGCCGCCTGGCGGATCTGGGTCAGGCAGGCACCCATCACCTGCGGCTGGCAGCGCAGGGAGTAGGGATCCTGCACCTTCTCGCAGTTGTGATGGGACATGCCGATCTCGCTGCCGTCCACCAGCAGGTGACGGTAGCAGGCGGCTGCGTCGATCTGGCCGCGCTGACCGCGCACCTCGTGGATGCGGGCATCGAACGGCCGGCGGCTGCCCAGCGCCGCTTCAACGCTCATGGCCCCTATGGTGATGGCGCCAGCGTAGAGATCCTCGGCATGGAACAGCCCTTCCAGCGCGAAGGCGGTGCTCGCCTGGGTGCCGTTGAGCAGGGCCAGCCCCTCTTTCGGCGCCAGGGCGATGGGCTCCAGCCCGGCAATCTTCAGGGCAGTGGCGGCGTCGATCAGCTCGCCCTTGTGACGGGCCTTGCCTTCACCGATCAGCAGGCAGCTCATGTGGGCCAGGGGCGCCAGATCGCCGGAAGCGCCGACGGAGCCCTTCTTCGGCACCACGGGGTAGACCTCGGCGTTGATAAGGGTCATCAGGGCCTCGAGCACCGTCAGCCGGATGCCGGAGAAGCCACGAGCGAGCGAGTTGACCTTGAGCACCATCATCAACCGTACGGTGGCGTCCTCCATGTACTCGCCAATCCCTGCCGCATGGGAGAGCACGATGGAACGCTGCAGCTCGTCCAGCTGCTCCACCGGAATGCGGGTGTTGGCCAGCAGGCCAAAGCCGGTGTTGATGCCGTAGACCACCCGGTTTTGCTCGATCACCTTGGTGACCACGGCGGCGGAGGCGTGGATCCCCGCCAGGGCAGCCGGATCCAGGCTGACGTGTACCGGCTCGCGGCTGACACGGCGCAGGGTGGCGAGGCAGAGTTTGCCCGGTTGCAGATTGAGTTCGAACATCTTATTTCACCCCTTTGCCGGTGGAGTCGATCATCGGCAGATCCAGTTTCGCATCAACGGCACAGTTGATGGCAATCTCGTAGCCGGCGTCGGCGTGACGCATCACCCCGGTGGCCGGGTCGTTGCGCAGCACGCGGCCGACCCGCTTGGCGGCATCGTCGGTGCCGTCACAGACGATCACCACGCCGGAGTGCTGGGAGAAGCCCATGCCGACCCCGCCACCGTGGTGCAGGGAGACCCAGGTCGCGCCGCCGGCGGTGTTGAGCAGGGCGTTGAGCAGCGGCCAGTCGGAAACGGCGTCGGAGCCATCCATCATCGACTCGGTCTCGCGGTTCGGGCTCGCCACCGAGCCGGAGTCAAGGTGGTCACGGCCGATGACGACCGGTGCCTTCAACTCGCCATTCTTCACCATCTCGTTGAAGGCCAGGCCCAGGCGCACCCGATCCTTGACGCCAACCCAGCAGATCCGCGCCGGCAGTCCCTGGAAGGCGATGCGCTCGCGGGCCATGTCGAGCCAGTTGTGCAGGTGGGGATCGTCCGGGATCAGCTCTTTTACCTTCTGGTCGGTCTTGTAGATGTCTTCCGGGTCGCCGGAGAGCGCCACCCAGCGGAACGGGCCAATGCCCTCGCAGAACAGCGGGCGGATGTAGGCCGGCACGAAGCCCGGGAAGTCGAAGGCATTCTTGACCCCCTCTTCCAGCGCCATCTGGCGGATGTTGTTGCCGTAATCGAGCGTGGCGGCGCCGCGGGATTGCAGGGTCAGCATGGCTTCGACCTGACGGGCCATGGAGCGGCGAGCCGCCACGTTGACCTCGTCCGGTGCGCTCTTTTGCAGGTCGCGCCATTGGGCCACGCTCCAGCCCTGGGGCAGGTAGCCGTGTACCGGGTCATGGGCGGAGGTCTGGTCGGTCACCACGTCCGGCGTGATGCCGCGAGCCACCAGCTCGGCGAAGACGTCGGCGGCGTTGCCGAGCAGGCCGACGGAGACGGCGGTGCCGCTGCGTTTGGCCTCCTCGACCATGGCCAGCGCCTCATCCAGGCTGTGGGCCTTCTTGTCGACGTAGCGGGTACGCAGACGAAAATCGATACGGGTCTCGTCGCACTCCACGGCGATCATGGAGAAACCGGCCATGGTGGCGGCCAGAGGCTGGGCGCCGCCCATGCCGCCGAGCCCGCCGGTCAGGATCCATCGCCCTTTGGGCTCGCCATTGAAGTGCTGGTTGGCCACCGCGAAGAAGGTCTCGTAGGTGCCCTGCACTATCCCCTGGGTGCCGATGTAGATCCAGGAGCCGGCGGTCATCTGGCCGTACATCATCAAGCCCTTCTTGTCGAGCTCGTTGAAGTGCTCCCAGTTGGCCCAGTGGGGCACCAGGTTGGAGTTGGCGATGAGCACCCGCGGCGCATCCTTGTGGGTCTGGAACACCCCGACCGGCTTGCCGGATTGCACCAGCAGGGTCTGATCGTCCTCGAGCCGGGTCAGCACCTCGACGATCTTGTCATAGCAGGCCCAGTTGCGGGCGGCGCGGCCGATGCCGCCGTACACCACCAGGGACTGGGGATGCTCGGCAACATCCGGATCCAGGTTGTTCATCAGCATCCGCAGTGGCGCTTCGGTGAGCCAGCTCTTGGCGGTCAGCTGGGTGCCGTGGGGAGCACGGATCACGCGGCTCGGATCATGGCGGGGATCCTGGTGTTGTACAGACATAGACACTCCTTGTTTAGCGATGCAGTCAGGCGGCGCGGTGCGCCACTACTTGGTCAACTGGTGAACCAGGCGCGCGGCCACGCGGGCACTGCGGTTGTCCTGATCCAGGTTCGGGTTGTACTCGGCCAGATCGGCGAGCCTGAGCTTGCCGCTGGCCCGGATATGGGCGATGAGCGGTTCGATGACCGCCAGCTCCACGCCGCGAGCGGCGGGAGCGCTCACTCCCGGCATCACTGCCGCCGGCAGCACGTCGAGATCGATGGTGAGATAGAGGTGGTCGCAACGGGCGATGAAGGCATCCAGCCCGCCTAGCAAGGCTGGCAGCTCGGTCTGCGTCATCGCTTCGTCCAGCACGTGCCAGACTCCCAGCGCCTCGGCGCGGGCAAAGAGCGCCGCGGTATTGGCGGTTTCGGCCACCCCGAGACAGGCATAGTGAAAGGGGGTGCTCTGGGCAGCGCACTGCTCGGCAATCTGGAAGAAGGGGGTGCCCGAGCTCGCCTGCTCCTGTTTCATGCGCAGATCGAAGTGGGCGTCGAAATTGATGATCCCGACCCGCCCTTCGCCGCCAAGATGACGGTTCAGGCCGCTCCAGCTGCCAAACGCCACCTCGTGGCCGCCTCCCAGCACCAGGGGGAAGTGTCCCTGATCCAGCGCACTCGCGACCCGTTCGGCCAAGCGCCCGTGAGCGGCATCGAGATCGCCGTCCTCACAGGCCAGATCCCCGCCGTCATAGACGGGAGCGCCCAGATGCCAGGCCGTGTTGGCCAGCAGCTTGCGCACCGCCAGCGGTGCACCGGCCGCGCCGACCCGCCCCTTGTTGCGGCGCACCCCTTCGTCACAGGCAAAGCCGAGCAGCACCACGCCGGGTTCGCGATTCCCCTGCCAGGGTTGCACCCTATCGTGCCAGCGCAGGGCCAGCTCGCCGTCTTCGGGATCCTGACGCCCCTGCCAGACCGACATGTCGATCCCGTTGAACTTATCCATGAAGGGTTTCCTCCCCGTTGACCACACGGCTCACCAGCTGATCGACGCCGATGAGGTAGCTGAGCTCGGCCGGATGGCCGCAGTTCCAGACAAGGAAATCCGCCAGCATGCCGACCTTGAGCTGCCCCAGCCGTTCCTGCTCGCCAAGCGCCCTGGCGGCGTGGCGGGTCACCCCGGCCATGGCCTCCACCGGGGTCAGGCCAAACAGGGTGCAAGCCATGTTCATGGCCATGCGCAGGGAGACGATGGGGGCCGTGCCCGGGTTGATGTCGGAAGAGACAGCCATGGGTACCCCCGCCTTGCGCAAGGCGGCGACCGGGGGCAGCTTGGTCTCCTTGAGGAAATAGAAAGCGGTGGGCAGCAGGGTGGCGACCACGCCACGGTGGGCCAGCGCCTGGATCCCGTCCTGACCCAGGTACTCCAGGTGATCCACAGAGAGGGCGCCGAAGTGGGCGGCGAGCGTGCTGCCCCCCAGGTTGGAGAGCTGATCCATGTGCCCTTTCACCGCGAGGTTGTACTGATCCGCCGCCAGATAGACCTGCTCGGTCTGGGCAAGGGAGAAGCCGATGTGCTCGCAGAAGACATCCACCGCATCCGCGAGACCTGCCTCGGCCGCCGCCGGGATGATCTCCTGGCAGATGGTCTCGACCCAGGAGTCGGGATCGTCGCGATACTCCGGCGGCACCGCATGGGCTGCCAGCAGCGTGGTCTTGACCCGGATGGGTTGTTCCTCTCCCAGACGACGGGCCACCCGCAACATCTTGAGCTCGTCTTCCAGGGTGAGGCCGTAGCCGGACTTGATTTCGACTGTGGTGACCCCTTCCCGGATCAGGGACTTGATCCGCGGCAACGCCAGCTCATAGAGCCGCTCCTCGCTGGCTGCCCGGGTGGCGCGCACCGTGCTGATGATACCGCCCCCCTTGCGGGCGATCTCCGCATAGGGGACCCCCTTCTGGCGCAGCTCGAACTCTTCGGCGCGACTGCCGGCGAAGATGAGGTGGGTGTGGCAATCGATGAGACCGGGGGTGACCAGCTTCCCCTTCATGTCCTGCCAGGAGGCGGCATAGGGGCCCTTGAGATCCTGCATGGGGACCAGAGCGTGGATCTTGCCATCCCGCACGCCAAGGGCATGGGGCTCCAGCAGGCCGTAGTCCGCCAGATCGGGGCGCAGGGTGGCGGGTGTCACGTTGAGCCAGACCCGCTCGCAGTTCAACAGTTCCTTGTTCATACCGACCTCTAAATGTATATACAATAATTTATAGCCGATCTCTGAAAAGAAAGGAAGGATCAACTTCACATCTTGATAACAGCGGCTTTATTAGAGTGTAAGCACAAAAAAGCCCACCGAGAGGTAGGCTTTTAAATGCTTAATTTGTATATACAATTATGCGAGTCGCGTCTTGGAGCTCAGCTTGTAGCGGGAACCCGGCGACAACAATCTGGCATAGGAGACCAGACAGCCGTCTGACCAGGTGCGCCGGTGCAGCAGCAGGCAGGGGGTGTCGACCCTCACTTGCAGCAGTCCGGCTTCACCAGCACTCGGCAACACGGCTTCTACCACGTGCTCCATCTCGGAGAGGGGGCAGATCTCCATCAGATAGCTGTTTGGCGTCTGCTGGGTGAAATCCTGCTCGCCATAGCCGGGCAGTCGCTCGGCATCGACGAAGCGCTCCTCCAGTTGCAGCGGCTCCCCATCGGCCTGATGGACGATGAGGCTGTGAAAGGTGGGCGCCCCGACCCGCAGGCCCAGACGCACCGCCACTTTCTCGTCGGCGGCCTGACGTTGCAGCCGAATCACCCGCGCGCTGTACTCGCTGCCCCGCTCGGCGATCTCGTCTGCAATATTGCGAATCGCCAGGAGCGGCGACTCGGTACGCCTGTCGGCCACGAAACTGCCGGATCCGGCGGTGCGCACCAGCCAGCCTTCGGCCACCAGCTCACGCAGCGCCTTGTTCACCGTCATGCGGCTCACGGCAAACTGCTCGCACAGGGCGGCCTCGGTCGGGATCCGGTCGCCCGCCTGATAGTGGCGTTCGCGGATCCCGTCCAGGATGTGCTGCTTTATCTGAAGGTAGAGCGCAGGAGCCACCGGCTGGTCCTCAGCGACGACGGTGGGGCGGACGCATGTCCGGCCAGGCGCGATAGACGTCCGGGATCTGGTCAGGGCCGCTGATGCAAAGATCGAGATCATGCAGCAGGCCATCCTTGATGCCGTAGATCCAGCCGTGCACCGCCAGCTCCTGCCCCTTGCGCCAGGCATTCTGGATGATGGTGGTGTGGCAGACGTTGGCGACCTGCTCGGCCACGTTCAGCTCGCACAGGTAGTCGAAGCGCTCGTGCTCATCCTCGATGGCTTCGAGCTGTTCGCCGTATTTGAAGTAGACGTCCTTGATGTTGCGCAGCCAGTTGTCGATGAGACCCAGCTCCTGGTTCTGCATCGCAGCCTTGACGCCACCGCAGCCATAGTGGCCGCAGACGATGATGTGCTTCACCTTGAGCACCTCCACCGCGTATTGCAGCACCGAGAGGCAGTTGAAGTCGGTGTGCACCACCAAGTTGGCGACGTTGCGGTGGACAAAGACGTCCCCCGGCAAAAGCCCCATCAGCTGGTTGGCGGGAACCCGGCTGTCGGAACAGCCGATCCAGAGGTACTCGGGTGCCTGCTGGGCGGACAGGGTAGCGAAGAAATTGGGATCCTCGGCCTTGATCCGTTCCGCCCACTCGCGGTTGTTGGTAAACAAGTCGTTCAACAGTTTCACTTCTGCTCTCCCTACTGTGGCAGTGGCGGCAACATACCATACACAAGGGTAACCAAGGCAAGGCCGACCAGATCCCCGCAAAACAAAAACAGGGCCATCAGGCCCTGCTTCTTACCGGAGGAGGCCGTCAGGCATCCATGGCATCTTTCAGCTTCTTGAGCGCGTTTTTCTCAAGCTGGCGCACCCGCTCGGCCGAGACGCCGTAAGTATCGGCCAGCTCCTGCAGGGTGGTCTTGCTCTCGTCATCGAGCCAGCGGGCACGGATGATGTGCTGGCTGCGCTCGTCCAGGGTCGCCATGGCCGCACTCAGGCGACGGGTGGCATGGCTGTCCCAGTTGTCGTTCTCGATGTTCGCGGCGAGATCGGAAGATTTGTCTTCCAGATAGTGCACCGGCGCGAAGCCACCCTCGTCTTCATCGTCACCGACCAGGTCGAAGGCCTGATCGTAATTGCTCATGCGCGCTTCCATCTCGGTGACGTCGGCAGCGGATACCCCGAGGTCGGCAGCCACGGCCTGCACCTCTTCGTGGTTCAGCCAGCCCAGACGCTTCTTGGACTTGCGCAGGTTGAAGAACAGCTTGCGCTGGGCCTTGGTGGTCGCCACCTTGACCATGCGCCAGTTGCGCAACACATATTCGTGGATTTCGGCCTTGATCCAGTGCACGGCGAAGGAGACCAGACGCACGCCCACGCTCGGGTCGAAGCGTTTGACGGCTTTCATCAGGCCGATGTTGCCTTCCTGCACCAGATCGGCCTGAGGCAGGCCATAGCCGGAGTAGCTCTTGGCCACGTGAACGACAAAACGCAGGTGCGACATAACGAGCTGGCGTGCAGCTTCGAGATCGCCATCCTGCTGCAGACGCATCGCCAGTTCGCGCTCTTCCTCTGCGCTCAGCACAGGGATCGAGTTGACGGCCTGGATATAGCCTTCCAGACTACCTTGCGGAATCAGAGCCATAGTGCGTTGCAATGAAGTTCCCATGTTCTACCTCTTACTTTTCAATCGAATCAGTCTAACACCCTGAGAAGACGTGTCTACCGACCAGGTATCATTCTGCGTGCTGCATCATACATCACCCCAGCATGAACCCGGCCTATCTTAGGCTGACGGCATGAATCATAAATGAACAGTCAAAAAAAAGGGGTCACAGTAAAGGACCCCTGAAAAGTAGCATGCTAAGTCCATTGTTGCGGAGCTCGCAACCTTCACATGCTTGCCAAGTCAGACGAGCAAGGCATAGGGGCCATACCCGTATTCATTCTGCTGCAGTCAATAGACCATTGATAAATCAAAAGGTTCAGAGGATCCACATATGATCCTCGGCGCAGACACCATTCAGATTACTCTGAGAAAGTGGCCCGTGCCAGAAACGGGCCACTCTTTTACTTGATCCAGTTCGCAAAATCCAGCGCTTTAAAATGCTGACAAATTAATCAGGACGGTTCTATGTCGCGAATGTGCCTGTGCACCGAGAACCAGGAGGCGATCAACCCTAGCAGGGCGCCCAGCAGTATAAGATTGAAACCGTCGAACGCCCCCATCCCCACCAGACGGAAGTTGCTGTTGTAGAGCCCCGCCAGCTCCTTCACCACCCCCTCGCTCCAGATCACCATCACCTCGGTCAGCCACCAGGCCAGCATGCCGCCGATGACCCCGAACCAGATGCCCGTATAGAGGAAGGGACGGTGGATGAAGGCATCGGTCGCGCCCACCAGCTTGAGCACTTCAATCTCGGAACGCTGGTTGAGGATATTCAGGCGCAGGGTGTTGCCCACGATCAGCAACACGGCGGAGAGCAGCAACACCGCGATACCTGTAATGGTGTGGCGCAGCAGGTTCATGATCCCCTGCAACCGGGTCAACCACTGCAGATCCAGCTTGCCCTGCTCGATACCGGGCTCGTTCTCCAGCTTGGCGAGCAGCTCGGCGGCCCCTTCGGGATTCTGCCAGCGCGGATCCGGGATCACGCTCAGCACCGGCGGCAGCGGGTTGCTGTCCAGATAATCCAGGGCATCACCGAAACCGGAGATCTCCCGAAATTCCCTGAGCGCCTCGTCACGGTTCATATAAGTGACAGACTCCACCTCCGGATAGAGCAGGATCCGCTGCTTCATGTCGAGGATGCTCTGCTCCGGCAGATCTTTGCGCAGATAGAGAGAGATCTGGGAGCTGGTCTGCCAGCTCCCCTCTACCACTTCGGCATTCTTCAGCAATACGTGGAAACAGGAAGGCAGCGCCAGACTCACGCCAAGCACTGCCAGGGTCATCAGGGAGGCGAGCGGGTTGCGCCACAGCTCACCCAGGCTGGCAAAGGCCTGACGCACATGATCCACCCCATACATCATCAAGCGACGCAACGGCGGCTGTTTATGACGAACAATAGCCATCAGCGATCCTCCCCGGACGAATACATGCGACCCGCCTTGAGGGTCAGGGTGCGGTAGCGCATCCGGGCGATCAGCCCCAGATCGTGAGTGGCAATCAGCACGGAGACGCCGAAGCGGTTGAACTCCTCGAACAGGCGCATGATGTCCATGGAAAGCTGGGGATCCAGGTTGCCGGTCGGCTCGTCAGCCAGCAGCAGGGGCGGCTTGTTGACGATGGCGCGGGCGATGCCGACCCGCTGCTGCTCACCGCCGGAGAGCATGCGAGGCTGGTAGCGCTCCTTGCCGAGCAGCCCGACCTTGTCGAGCGCCGCCGCCACCCGCTTGTTGATGTCCCCATGGCTGTAGCCATCGATCACCAGGGGCAGGGCGACGTTGTCGAACACGGTACGATCCATCAGCAGGCGGTGATCCTGGAAGATCATGCCGATCTGGCGGCGCACGTAGGGGATCTGACTGCGCTGGATGTGGCTGACGTCATCGCCGTGGAAGAAGACGCGGCCGTCGGTCGGTCGTTCCATCACGCTGATGAGCTTGAGGAGGGTACTCTTGCCCGCCCCCGAATGGCCGGTCAGGAAGGCCATCTCCCCCTTGCGCAGGTGAAAACTGACCTTTTGCAGCGCTTGATGACCGCCACTGTACACCTTGCTGACCTTGTCAAAACGAATCATAACGGTTCCCTGAGATTGACAAACCCCGAACGGGATAAAGCATGGGGCGCTCACTCCCCCGTACCGGCACAACACCTGGATGACAACATCGGTCGCAACCATGCTGCATGTCATCCTTGCCCGGATGAGCCATGCCTGCGCCCTCATAGTGACATACCCCGACCGGAGTCGGGGTATGGAACACATGCTCGTCACGGCCGGGCCGACTCATGTCAGCCGGATTTATTCTTCGCGGCTGAAGAGCGCCTCGATGAAGTCGTTGGCGACGAACGGGCGCAGATCGTCGATCCCCTCGCCCACCCCGATGTAGCGGATCGGGATCTGGAACTTGTCGGCCACCGCGAAGATGACACCACCCTTGGCAGTGCCGTCCAGCTTGGTGAGGGTGATGCCGGTCAGGCCCACCGCCTCGCTGAACAGCTTGGCCTGGCTCAATGCGTTCTGGCCGGTGCCTGCGTCCAGAGTCAGCATGATCTCGTGGGGCGCCGCATCGTCCAGCTTCTTCATCACCCGCACCACCTTCTTGAGCTCCTCCATCAGGTTGCTCTTGTTCTGCAGGCGGCCGGCGGTATCAGCGATCAGCACGTCAGCCCCGCGGGAGCGGGCTGCCTCGATGGCGTCATAGATGACGGAGGCGGAGTCGGCACCGGTGTGCTGGGCAATCACCGGAATGTTGTTGCGCTGACCCCACACCTGCAGCTGCTCGACCGCCGCGGCACGGAAGGTATCGCCAGCGGCCAGCATCACGCTCTTGCCCTCGGCCTGGAACTGTTTGGCCAGTTTGCCGATGGTGGTGGTCTTGCCGACGCCGTTCACGCCGACCATCAGGATGACGTAAGGCTTCTTGCTGGTGTCGATCACCAGGGGCTGCTCGACCTTGGCCAGCATCTCGCCCATGTCCTGTTTGAGCAGACCGTAGAGCGCCTCGGCGTCCTTGAGTTGCTTGCGATCCGCGTGCTGTACCAGCCCCTCGATGATGCGGGTGGTGGTGTCGACGCCAAGATCGGCGGTCAGCAGCTGGGTCTCCAGCTCTTCGAACAGATCGTCATCGATCTTCTTGCCACGGAACAGGCCGAAGAAACCGGAACCGATATTCTCCCTGGTACGCACCAGGCTGCGCTTGAGGCGGGCAAAGAAGCCCTCCCGCTGCGGCTTCTCCTGAGTGTCGTCGTCCACCTTGGCGGCCAGTGGCAGAGCGGCCAGAGCGGCGGCCTCAGCCTCCATCGCGGCGACCAGACGCAAATCTTCCGCTCGTTGAGCCTCTTTGGCGACACGGGCTTCCTCGGCAGCCTGAGCTTCGGCGGCAATACGAGCTTCTTCCGCGGCACGGGCCTCGGCGGCAAGACGAGCCTCTTCCGCAGCGCGAGCCTCGGCAGCAATACGAGCTTCTTCCGCAGCGCGAGCCTCGGCGGCAACACGAGCCTCTTCCGCAGCGCGAGCTTCGGCGGCAACACGGACCTCTTCTGCGGCGCGGGCTTCGGCGGCAATACGAGCCTCTTCCGCAGCGCGAGCTTCGGCGGCAACACGGGCCTCTTCAGCAGCGCGAGCCTCGGCGGCAATACGGGTCTCTTCTGCAGCACGAGCCTCGGCGGCAACACGGGCTTCTTCTGCGGCGCGGGCTTCGGCGGCGACAATGGCTTCTTCTGCGACCTGAGCTTCGGTGGCGATCAAGGCCTCATTGACGATGACGGGCTCAAGCTCGCCCTCCGGCTCTTCCACAACCAGGGGGCCTTCGTCAGGGCCGCTCAGCGGCGCTTCGGGCTTGGCGGCGGGGGCATCAGCCGGGGCAACATCGGCGACAGGCGCGGGAACAGCGGCGGCCTCCGACTCGACTACCGCCGGGGTAGCGTCGGGCGCCTGCGATGGAACGGCCTCAGCCTCTTCTTTCTTGCGGCCGAAACCCAGCCAGGAAAACAAACCTTTTGCCATCTAAAAATACTCACATCAAAGGCTGACTGCTAAGATAGCCGTCCCTCGGCGGGTCGGCATAAAAATGAACCGCCTTATACTATCACTTTATTTTCTGACGACGAAACGCGATGCCCAGAGTGAAATCCAGCCGTAACAGCCCGAGCAAGAGCCCGGCCCCCCAGGGGCGAGCGGGCGTGGTACGAATCATCAGCGGCCAATGGAAGGGGCGCAAACTCCCCGTCAGGGATGTGGAAGGGCTCAGACCCACCACGGATCGCGTCAAGGAGACCATCTTCAACTGGCTGGCTCCCCACGTGCGCGGTACCCGCTGCCTGGATCTGTTCGCCGGCAGCGGCGGGCTGGGGCTGGAAGCCTTGTCCCGCTATGCCGAACAGGTCACCCTGATCGAGATGGACAGAGGCGCCGCCGACCAGCTCAAGAAGAACCTGACGACCCTGGGCAGCAGCCAGGGGCAGGTGATCCAGGCTGATGCCGTGAGCTGGCTGCAAGGCACGGCCACGCCGTTCGATCTGGTCTTTCTGGACCCACCGTTTCGTCGCGAGCTGCTGCCCCAGGTGTGCGAGCTGCTCGAGCAGCGCGGCTGGCTGGCATCCGATGCCCTCATCTATCTGGAGCGGGAAAAAGAGATGGCCGATCTGGCGCTGCCCGCCAGCTGGAAACTACTCAAGGACAAGCAGGCTGGTCAGGTCTGCTATCAGCTCTATCTGCGGGACACCAAGCATGACGCAGCTGTTTAAAGGGGAGATGGGTACAGTCCCCTTCTCCGTCAATTTGGACAACGGCTCAAGGACAAGCAGGTCGATCACATCAGGCCTGCTATCAACTCTATGTACGGGAGGTAAACGATGAAGCGGGTGTTTAATCTGTTGGCGATGGGGGTGCTGCTGTTCTTCTGGTTCGGTGTGGCACTCGCCCTGCTGGGCACCCTGCCGGGCAAACTGAACGGCTTTCTGCCGGTGTGCGGCGTCATCGTGATATTGATGCACTGGGTACAGGCCAGCATGATCAAGGCGGCATGCAAACCCTACTTCGCGGTCACTCGTCTCGAATTCACCCAGGTGCTGATCTTCGGGGTGTTCGGCATGATGGATATCCGCACCAAGCTGCAGGCCATCATAGACGCCAGGAAGAAGGGAGAGACCCCCCCTAGGGCCGATTAGGCCACCCCCGGCCCGACCAGAAGGAGTGATTCGTCACTCCTTCTGCGTTTTTCCGAGGCTGATTCCCAGCTTGATGGAGAGGGCGGCAAGCAGCAGCAGCATGGCAATGAGGGAGAAGAAGTTGCTGCCAAGCTCGGGGTACTGCACCTTGACCAGGGCAGAATGGCCGAACACGCCGATAAAGAAGCAGAGCAGAATGCAGCTGGGTGTGTTGCCCACCATGGGCTCATGGCGATAGTGCTGATAGAGCTGGCTGGCCGCCAGCAACAGGGCGATGAGGGGGTAGAAGGAGAAGGGGACGACCGACTCCGTCAAGGCCGACAGGAAGGCATCGCCACAGATACCGATCAGCAGGGCCAGCACCAGGGGCTTCTTCGGAATCGCGTTCGGTTCATGCATGAGGCTGTCCATCCTTGCGTTATGTGAGAGATTCGTGGCGCTTGCGGTTCTGCACCTCGGCGCCCATGGCGATCATCCGCAACTGGCTGATGGTGCGCTCCGACAGTGCCTTGCACTCTTCCGGGGTCATGTCGAGGGCGTCTGCACCGGCGCTGAAGACGATGGTCACCATGGCCTCGGCCTGGATATAGGCCTCTTCCCGTGGCGCCTGCGTGGTGGCTTCCAGATAATCGGTCAGCTCGGCGATGAAGTGCTGGATCTCCCGGGCCACCGCCTGACGGAATGCAGCCGAGGTGCCGGAGCGCTCGCGCAGCAGCAGCCGGAAGATGTTCGGGTTGTTTTCGACGAATTCCATGAAGGTCTGCACCGAGGTGCTGATGACGCTGCCACCACCGGCAATGCGCTGGCGCGCCTGGCGCATCAGTTGGCGCAGGGTCAGCCCTCCCTCGTCCACCAGCGTCAGCCCCAGCTCTTCCATGTCCCGAAAGTGGCGATAGAAGGAGGTCGGCGCTATGCCCGCCTCTCTGGCCACTTCCCGCAGGCTGAGGTTGGAGAAACTGCGGTTGGCGCAGAGTTGACTGAACGCCGCCTCGATCAGCGTACGCCGGGTTTTTTCTTTTTGTTGCGCGCGAATACCCACGAAAACAGTCACCTTGAGATTAGCGAGGCCAGATGATAACCCGAAGGCGGGGCCGGGATCAGGTTTGTCTCCGACTTTTTTACCATTGACCCGCATTCCGGCTCAATGGAGAATAGTGAACAGCTGTTCGCTGAAAGGAGCCGAGTGAAATGGACCGCCCCCCGATCATCATGACCAACACCCTGCTGTTTGCCCTCTCCGGGCTGACGGCACTGATAGCGGTCCCCTGGTATGGACTGAGCCAGGGCTACGACCTATGGCAGTGGCTCTGCTTCCTGCTGCTGTTCTGCTATTGCGGCATCTCCATCACCGCCGGCTACCACAGGCTCTGGTCCCACAAGGCCTACAAGGCGCACCCGGCCCTGCAATGGATCTTCGCCATCGGAGGCGCGCTAGCCCTGCAGAACTCGGCGCTGCACTGGTCCTCGGATCATCGCCGCCACCACCGCCACGTGGATGACAACCAGAAGGATCCCTACAGTGCGGGTCGCGGCTTCTGGTACTCCCACATCGGCTGGATGCTGCGGGAATACCAGCGCGATACCTACCACGACTACAGCAATGTGCGCGACCTGCAAAACAACCCCGTGGTCGCCTTCCAGCACAGGCACTATCTGGCCCTGGCTCTGGTCACCAACATCGGCATTCCGCTGCTGCTCGGCCTCTTGCACGGGGATCTGCTTGGTATGTTGCTGCTGGCCGGGGCGCTGCGCATGGTGATGACCCATCACACCACCTTCTTCATCAACTCCCTGGCCCACATCTGGGGCAGCCAACCGTTCACGGATCGCAACAGCGCCCGGGACAACGGCATCCTGGCCTTCTTCACCTTTGGCGAGGGCTATCACAACTTCCATCACCTGTTCGAGAACGACTACCGCAACGGCATCCAGTGGTGGCAGTTCGATCCCACCAAGTGGCTGATCCGCACCGCCGCCTGGTGCGGGCTCGCCAAAGACCTGAGATCCTGCCCGGAGGAACGCATCGAGCAGGCCAGGCTGGAGATGCAACTCAAGCGCGCCCAGGCCAGAGTGCACCAGCAGGATGACAGGGAACGCTGGCAGGCACTGCTGCAGGAGGAGTACGACAAGCTGAGCCTGCAGATCCAGCACTACTATGCCAGCCGCAAGTCACTGCTGGAGCAGCGCAAGCGCACAGCCCTCGCACGCTACGACAGGCTCAGGCTGCAACTGGAGTACCGCACGTTGCGAGACGGTTTCCTCGTTGCCAAGCGCAACTGGAGTCGTCTGCTGGCGGGCCTCGCCTGATCGCCGAGACATCACGCAAAAGACCGCCAGCAGGCGGTCTTTTTGATTGGGCAAGTGGACGGCGGGCATAAAAAAAATGGGGCAACATTCGCATGTCACCCCCTCGCAAATAGCATGTTCCATATTGGGCTCCCGCAACCACGGGGGTCTGTCTGGCATCACGGGTTTCCGCTCCCGATCTGCCTCGCCTGCCGGAGCAATCCGGTTGGCCCATTTCCCCTGTTGCCGTCACCCACACGGCAGACCAGCCGCCGTGTTTGTCCTTGCACTCGAGATACTACGCAGTTAAATAAAATAAAAAACCGTTCTACACGCACCTCTATGCAGTCGAGGAACCTGGATTGTTACTCCGCTCTTAATATAAATCGATTAAAAACAATACGATGCAATCCAGTCCCGTTTTTGGATGGCAAACGTTATCTTCGAAGGCGCACAAGGCTTTGCGAGATCTCGCACAAGGCGGATCCCACTCACAACCAACGGTGCAAAGGTAACCAATCGCTCAATTGCGCCAGCAGCCGCCGCCATGCAGAGGGGGACGCCGCCACCGGGTGCACGGCCTGCTGCAACCAGCCATCGATGAGTTGCTGCAACTCGTCGCACAACCTCGGGCTATGGAGGTGCAGCATCAACTCGGTGTTGAGCATCAGGGAGCGGGGATCCAGGTTGAAACTGCCGAGCAGCGCCTCCTCCTTCCCCATCAGGATCAGCTTGGCATGCAGACTGAACGCCTCCGTCGTCAGCTCGAACAGGTTGACCCCCTGACGCTCGAGCCAGGGGCGGTGACGTCGATAGGCGCCATAGACCAGGGGCACGTCCGTGCTGGCCAGGGAGTTGGTCAGGATCTCGATGTCGACCCCCTGCCGTCGCTGCCCCTTGAGCCGGCGACGCAGCCCCCGTGTCAGGATCAGGTAAGGGCTCACCAACCTCAGGGCCCCCTGATTGCTCGCCAGCATGCGTCCCAGCAGGGGCGCCGTGGTCGGTCGGGCGACCAGCCCCTTGCCGGGGCGATCGAACCAGCACTGCCCTCGCCCGGGATGCCAGCAAAGGGGAACGGGGCACTCATCAAACAGAGTGGCCGGCAGATCATAGGCGGCCGCCATGGCGGGGTCGGTCAGGGTCAGCAGGAAGTCATTCAGGGCCCGGGTTTCGGCTGGCAGCAAGGGGCGTCTCAACAGACGACGGACCGGGTGGCTCCAGCGACTGTGCCAGAACAGCGCGAACCCCTGCTCGGCCTGCTGACAGAGGGGGCCGCGGCAGAGCAGATCCAGGTCGATGAAGTGAGGCGGCATCCCCAGCCCGAAGTAACGATCACCAATATTGCGCCCGCCGATCACCACCTGGCTGCCATCCACCAGCAGCAGCTTGTTGTGCATCCGGTGGTTGATGCGGCGAAAGCTCAGCACCCCTTCCAGCAGCAGGGTCAGAGGACGCCAGCCCCGCAGCCAGAAGGGGTTGAACAGGCGCACCTCGATGCCCGGTTCCGCCGCCACCGCCTCCAGAAAGCGGTTCTCACCGCCGTAGAGATCGTCGATGAGCAGTTGCACCACCACTCCGCGCCGGGCCGCCCGCACCAGCTCCGCCAGCAGCAGCTTGCCGCTGCCGTCCTCTTCCCAGCTGTAATACTGGGCGAGGATCCGGTGGCGAGCCTGGCGGATCAACTGGCATCGGGCCTTGAGGGCGGCGCCGGGATCGGCGAGCAAGGCAAAGTCTGCCGGGATCAAGGGTCATCTCCCTGTCATCTGATGGTGGCATAACCCAGACAACCGCCCCGATAGCCCAGTGTCAAGGAGCCGATGATGGAACTGCGCGACCACCCCTCCCTCAGTCAGAGACCCCATGCCAGCCAACCGGATCCCACCCCGGCCAGGCTGTTGATGCCCTGGTACCAGCAGCACCGGGATCTGGGCTGGGAACCCCTTGCGCAGCATCACGAGGATCCCCTCCCCGGCCAGCATTGACAGGCTCAGGGCTGCACCGCCTCGATGGCCTCTGACTTGCCCTCCAGCTGGGGCAGGCTGAAACGGTAGGCCACGTAGTATTTGTAGATGGTGCCAACGTAGTTGATGGGCCCCTGGCCCACGTCGTTGGCCACCAGCTGCTCCACATTGCCGAACCAGACGTTCGGATCCAGCCCCTTGTCGGCCGCCTTGGCCTGCAATGCCTGGACACGGTTCGGACCCGCATTGTAGGCGGCCAGGGCGAACAGATGGCGATTGAGCCTGTCCATCCCGGGATCATTGAAGTAGGTGTCCAGGATGAGCCGCATGTAGCGACAGGCCGCCTCCACATTGCCCTCCAGACTGGTGAGTCTGGCGCCTCGGATCCCCACCTCCTTGCCGGTACTCGGCAGCAGTTGCATGATGCCGACGGCCCCCCGGTGAGAGCCGACATTGGGATTGAGCCCCGACTCCTTGTAAGCCAGCGCGGCCAGCATCAGCCAGTCCAGCTGATACTTGTCCGCCTGGGCCTCCAGTACCTTGCGAATGGTCGACAGGCGCCCCAGCGGGTCCGGCGCCAGTATGTTGCTCATGCGGTCGCTTTGCGCCAGCAGGCGGCGCAATGTCATGTCACTGTAGAGGGTCCGCTTGCTCGACTCCGAGATGTAGGCGTTCACCGCCTTGAGCAGCTCCGGGCTGTTGTTGCGCAGGGCCCAGGCGCTACGCCCCTTGTCCCGCAGCGGTATCAGTCTGTGGGCCTTGAGGCCGCCAATCATGTCGAGCCAGATCCGCCCCTTGAAGCTGTCGGTGACCGTCAGCGGAATGATCCCGGCTGACACCATCTCCAGCAGGTCCCCGTCCTGCAGGTATTCGGGAACCGTCTCGATGTAGACCGGGGGCAACCCCAGCTCCCGAAACAGCCAGTTGAGCTGGTGCAGGCTCTCGAAATAACTGGAGCTGGCTCGCACCCAGATCCGCCGGCCGGACAGCTGGGTGATGCGATTGAAGGCAGGGAGATCCCGCTGGCTCACCACCCACTCCTCGATGGGGGCGATCAGCGGCTGGGAGAAGGTCACCTGCTCGCGCCGGGTGGGGGTGACCGTCAGGTTGGCGGCCACCAGATCCCCGCGCCCCTCGGCCAGGTAGTCCAGCAGCTTGTCCTGGCGCACCGGGATATAAATGATCTTGAGCTTGAGCTTCTCCTTGGCCAGGTAGGTCTGGTTCAACCAGCGCTCGAATCCCTGAAGCTGATTGACCAGGATGCCGTACTGGGCTCCCTTGTCGAAAAAGAAAAACCCCCGCTCATAGACCACCAGGGCCCTGAGCTCTTTTTTTTGCAGGATGTGTTCGAGATCACCGGCCTGGGGCAGCAACTGCGGCTTGAGATCCGCCGCCAGCAGAGGGAGAGAGCAGAGAGCCAGCAGGGCCCAGATCCATCGCCGCATCATGATGTAACCACCTCGCTGTGGGCCGGTGCGCACCGTCGGGTCTGTCAGAGAAGGCGCCTGCGCCAAGTCATGGGGCGTCGCGGGATCTTCTGCCGATCGGCGCATGCCGGACGGAAAACGGATCGTCCGTGGGATAACTCACTATACAACGCAAAGGGAGGGAAAAAGCGAGGGGCAGAGCAAGACGGCAGGCAAGCCTGCCGTGTCATCACGATCTCAAAGGGAGCGGGCGCGCATCTCGAAGATCAGCTTCTCGGCGGTGCAGGTGAATTGCAGGCGGGCCTTCAGGATCACGCCATCCGGGCCCTGGCTCAGCTCGCTGCTGCTTTTGGCGTCGGCAGTGACCTGCTTGGCCAGCGCCTCGTAAGCTGCAAATTTCTCGCGGGCGTCGGCTTCTGCAGCGGCCTCGATCACCAGCTCCATGACGTCGTCACCTTCGCCGATGATGGTGCCAATTTCGGCAAAACAGCCGCAACTGTCACAGGTCTCGTTCAGTTCCACTTTCTCGTCTACAGACATACGTTTACTCCTACTTATTCCGGATATTGTCATCGTCGCGCAAGGCGTTGCGAAAATCCCTGATGGCAGTGCCCAGATCCTCACCGGCGCCAGCCAGGCGTTTGCTGCCAAACACCACGACGACGACCACGAGCAGGATCAGCAGATGCCAGATATGAATGCCACCCAGTCCCATAGGGAGACTCCTGACTGTTAGATACCTGGAGGTTGTATCAAAAGAAAGCGTATCGATTGTTGGGCAAAATCAAGGCAGGTGCAAGTTGGCGAAAAAATCGCGCAAAAACGGCGACGAGGCGCAAAAAAATACGGCGACCATGGGCCGCCGTATGAGTCGGTGCTACTTGTCCCCTCAACCGCTACATCCTGTACCAGCCGCCACCAGGGCGAGAGACCCGTCGAGCATAGGATCGCCAAGATATGAAAACAAATGGTATATATTCATCTAGGAATTGAAGAGGATTCATATCATGTTGCTGGAACAGCTTGCACGCATAGACCTTAATTTGTTGATAATCCTGCAAGTCTTGCTGGAAGAGCGCAACGGCAGCCGGGCTGCACGCCGTTTGCACCTGAGCCAGTCCGCCGTCAGCAAGGCCCTCGGACGGTTGCGGGAGACCTTTGACGATCCCTTGTTCGTGCGCTCGGCCTACGGGATGGATCCCACTCCCCGCGCCCTGGATCTCCAGCAGCAGCTACAACCCATACTGCTCTCCCTGGACAACCTGATCCAGCCGCCAGACTTCGATCCCGCCAGCACGGAGCGGGAGTTCGTCATTGCCAGCATGGACAGCGCCTTCACCCTGTTTGCCCCCCTCTACCTGAGCGAACTGAAGCGTCAGGCTCCTGGCATCCGCCTGCGCTACGAGGAGTGGACCGAGCACAGCCTGACCGAGATGAGCCAGGGCCAGGTGGATATCGCCTTCACGGTGCGGGAGAACTGCATCAATTCGGATTTTCGCCTCGACACCCTGCCCAACGCCATCTGTCAGCGGTTGCTCACCATCGACGATCTCACCTGCCTGGTGCAGCGGGATCACCCTGCCTTGCAGGAGCCCGAGTGGGATCTCGCCCGTTACCTCGCCTACCCCCACGTACAGACCTACTGCGAGGGGCGGGATCGCTGGATGCTGGATCACAAGCTGGCGGAGCAGGATCTCTATCGCCGGATCGAGGCGACCGTGCCCTCCTTCGAGGCGGCCCTGCGCATGGGCATGCACTCTGACATGATAGTGACCCTCTCCCGGCTCTATGCCCGCCACGCCACCCAGGTCTATCCCCTGGTGCCGCTGCCGCTGCCCATC
Source organism: Aeromonas sp. R7-5 (assembly GCF_040908015.1). Classification (NCBI taxonomy): domain Bacteria; kingdom Pseudomonadati; phylum Pseudomonadota; class Gammaproteobacteria; order Aeromonadales; family Aeromonadaceae; genus Aeromonas; species Aeromonas sp. R7-5. The sequence goes on from NZ_JBFOCZ010000004.1 coordinate 91,415, forward strand.
GCCCTGGACAGCATCTCCCACCTGCTCATCTGGCATCAACGCCACGAGGAGGATCCGGGCCATCGCTGGCTGCGGGAGACCCTGCTCGCCCTCATCATGGGCAAGCTGGAAACCTCGGCGGATGGCCCGGCCGCTGCCGCCTGACGCGCAAAAAAACGGGGCTCAAGAAGCCCCGTTTCACGTTGACATCAGCATTCGCCCCGTCAGTTCTGACCCGTCACCGCCAGATAGTGGTGTACCCCGTCCAGCAGCATCTGCACCGAGATCATCACCAGCAGCATGCCCATCAGCCGCTCCACCGCGGTGAGTCCTCGCTCACCCAGCAGCTTGTTGAACAGCTCGTAGAACATCAGGATCACGGCGCTGGCCCCCCAGGCCATCAGCAGGGCCAATGACCAGTCCACCATCCGGGTCGGCTCCTGGTTGGCCAGAAGCAGCAGGGAAGCCAGGATGGAGGGGCCCGCAATCATGGGGATGGCCATGGGCACCAGGAAGGGCTCCTCCCCCGCCGCCAGCCCGGTCACGCCACCGGGGCTCGGGAAGATCATCTTGATGGCGATGAGGAAGAGGATGATGCCCCCCGCGATGCTGACCGCCTCCTGACGCAGGTTGAGGAAGCTCAGGATCTGCTGACCGGCGAACAGGAAGCCCATCATGATCACCAGTGAAAACAACAGCTCCCGCAGCATTACCTTGCGTCGACGCTTGGGGTCGACATGGCGCAGGATGGAGAGGAAGACCGGCAGGTTGCCCAGCGGATCCATGATCAGAAACAGCATGACGGCAGCGGAGAATGTGTCCATAGAGCGCCCGGGCAGAACCTTTCAACAAGAGGGGAAGGAGGGCGAAATATAACAAAGGTGGCGGGATTCGGCGAGCGCCCCACCGCGCTCGCCACTGGCGATCATCCGTGGTTGCAGATCTTGTCAGCGCGGGTCTGGAACCCTGACTCCGAGTCGATGAACTTGCCGCGCCTGGCCAGGAAGTCGATCAGGGCGTCAGCGTCCATCTCGCTGGCGCTGCAGGTGTGGAACCGGGCCTCGGCACCGAAGCGCGAGGCGATCGCCGCCCTGAGGCTGGCCCGGGTAAACGGATTCTCCTGCTCCAGCATCATCTCCATCACTTCGTGACCGTGTATCGATTGGGACATCTCGAACCTCTTTAATCATCATGTCAGATGACAATTAAAGCCCGAAGCCCGGAGAGGGTTCTTGATATAGGCCAACAAAACGCCTTTTTTAACGCCAGCGGGCTGGTCGTGAGCGCCGCTTTGTCGATAATGTGGCAACCTGACGGGGGGATGGCTACACTGTCGCCCCTTTTTGCCACCGCAGACAGAAATAAGGACATTGGCGTCATGCTGTTCCATGGATTGGTCTTCAAACCCTGGCGGATCTGGACCCGTCGCCCGCTCTGGTTGAAGACCCTGCTCGGCATGCTGACCGGGATAGGTCTGGGACTCTGCTTCAGCGAGCAGGCCCTGCTGCTCAAGCCCATCGGCGTCCTGTTCGTCAACACCATCCAGATGCTGATGGTGCCCCTCATCTTCTGTTCCGTCCTGGCAGGCCTCACCGCCCTGCTCAAGGGCAAGCGGCTCGACCGCATCGCCGGCAAGGCCATCGGCTTCTATCTCTGCTCCACCGCCGTCGCCATCTGCATCGGCCTGATGATGGGCTGGCTGCTGGAACCGGGCATGGGCGCCAACATGGGCCCTTATGAACGGGGCGCCATGGCGCAGCAACCCACCCTGGCCAGCGTGCTGAGCCACCTGGTGCCGCGCAACCCGGTGCAGGCCATGGGCGATGGCAAGATATTGCAGGTGATCGTGTTCGCCGTGGCCCTCGCTCTCGCCCTCAACGCCACCGGGCGACGCGGCCGCCCCGCCATCCTGTTCTTTACCTCTCTGGCGGAGGGCATGTTCAAGCTGACCCAGATGGTGATGGCCCTGGCCCCCTATGGCGTCTGCGCCCTGATGGCCTGGATGACCGGCAAGTACGGCGTCAGCCTGCTGTTGCCGCTGCTCAAGGTGATCGGCGCCGTCTACCTCGGCTGCCTGCTCCACGTGCTCGGCGTCTACAGCAGCCTGCTGCTCCTGATGGCGCGCCTCAACCCGTTGCACTACTTCAAGAGCATCGTCGATGCCCAGGCGGTGGCCTTCACCAGCAGTTCAAGCAGCAGCACCCTGCCCATCAGCCTGGCCTGCGCCGAACGCAGGCTCGGGGTCTCCCCCGCCATCACCGCCAAGGTGCTGCCCATCGGCGCCACCATCAACATGGATGGCACCGCCCTCTATCAGGGGGTCACCGCCCTGTTCGTGGCCCAGGCCTTCGGGGTGGATCTGCATCTGGTGGACTACCTGACCATCATCAGCATCGTCACACTGGCCAGCATCGGCACGGCGGGCACACCCGGTACCGGGCTGATGCTGCTGACCCTGACCCTCACTGCCGTGGGACTGCCGCTGGAAGGGGTGGCGCTCATCGCCGGCATAGACCGGATCCTCGACATGGCGCGCACCACGGTCAACGTCTCCGGCGACATCCTGGTCTCCGTGCTCATCGCCCGCAGCGAGAAGGAGCTGGATCTCGCTACCTACCACGATGCCCATGCGGGGGATGACATCGACTTCACCCTGCGCTGAGGGCGCGAGGGGCGTTCAATGATCCTGGGGATCGTGATGGCAGCGCCAGCAGATATCGAAGTTGGCGCCGTTCTCCTCCCCGCACTGGCCGCACAGCCAGCCATTGCCCTGGCGCTGCTGGTAGCGCTCGATGATCCGGCCTGCCCGCTGACGATCCCGCTCGTTCACCATCAGGGTCACTTGCAGCAGATCCACCGGTAGCTCCCCGAGCGCGCCGGAGAGCCCTTCGCCGCTGAGGCGCACCCTGACTCCCTCTACCTCCAAGGCCCCTTTCAGGGCATGCGCCTCCAGGGAGTGAGAGGCGCGATACAAGTTAATCCACTGATCCATACGTTGTCCTCGAAACCCTTGCCAGTGCCATCATCACCAGCACTACCATCATTCCAGGGCGAGCATCTTCCGGGAGTGAGATGCCCGATACAGATTCATCCACTGATCCATACGTTGTCCTCGAAACCCTTGCCAGTGCCGTCATCACCAGCACTACCATCATTCCAGGGCGAGCATCTTCCGGGAGTGAGATGCCCGATACAGGTTCATCCACCGCTCCATACGTTGTCCTCGAAACCCTTGCCAGTTCAATCATCGCCGCATCGGGCTCTTCACAGCAGCTTGTCGATGCCGTAAGCCGGGCCGTTGGCCACCAGAAAATCGATGAATGCCCTCAGCTTGCGCGGCATCAGGCGCCGCTCGGGAAACAGCAGGTAGATGGGCACCCTGGGTTGCTGCCACTCCGGCAGCAAGGAGACCAGCGTCCCGTTCGCCAGCTCATCATGGCACAGCATGGCGGGCAGGGAAGCCAGCCCCAGCCCCGCCTTCGCCGCCTCCCTGGCACAGGTGATGTTGTTGACCTGGAAGCGGGATGGGGGATCCACCAGCACTTCGCGATCATCCAGCTCGAAACACCAGTGTGAGGCGAGGAACCCCGTGCTGACCGCGATCCGTTCGTGATGCACCAGATCGGCGGGCCTCTGGATCACCGGGTGGCGCGCCAGATAGTCCGGGCTGGCGCACAGCAGCCGCTCGGTGCTCCAGAGACGCCGCGCCGCCAGGTTGGAGTCGCTCATGTCGCCGACCCGCACGATGGCATCCAGCCCCTCGCTGATGGGATCCACGATGCGGTTGGTCAGCTCCAGCTCCACCTTCATGCCCGGATAGGCTTGCAGGAAGTTCGCCACCAGCCTGCCCACCACCAGCTGTCCCGTCTCGATGGGCACCGCCAGCTTGAGGGTCCCCGTCACCTCCTGCTGGCTGGCACTGAGCATCAGTTCGGCCTGGGCCAGCTCCTCCACCGCCTTGCTGCAGCGTAGATAATATTGTTCACCGGCTTCCGTCAGGGTGAGCTGCCGGGTGGAGCGATAGAGCAACCGCGCGCCGAGACGCAGCTCCAGCTCGGCAATGCGGCGGCTCACCGTCGCCTTGGTCATGCCCAGCTCCTGGGCTGCGGCGGTAAAGGAGCCCTTGTCAACGATACGAACGAGGATTAAGGCAGCATTCAGGTCCATTGTTTCACCAGTGAAACTGTATATCTCATGAATGGATACTAATCGAAACAGTTGCACGATGTTAGCCTGCCCGCCACAGTTCAGGAAAACCAATATCATGAGTCAACACAAGAAGATCCCCCTGCTGGCCGCCCTGGTGCTGGCCCTGCTCGGCCTGCTGTTTGCCGGTTACTGGTATCTGCATGGCCGCTACTTCGAGAGCACCGACAACGCCTACCTGCAAAGCGAGGTGACCGGCATCGGTTCCAAGCTCTCCGGCTACATCAGCGAAGTACTGGTGACCGACAACCAGGCGGTGAAGGCCGGCCAGCTCATCGCCCGGCTCGACGACCGCGAATACAGGACCAAGGTGGCGGAGGCCGAGGCCGATCAGCACCTCAACCAGGCGACGGCGGATAACCTCGCCGCCACCCGTATCCAGCAGCTGAGTCTCATCCGCCAGGCCGAGGCAAAAGTCAGCTCGGCCAACGCCGAGCAGGTCCGGGCCCAGCAGCAGGTGCGCCGGGTCAGCCAGCTCAATGAGCGTCACTACAGCTCCCAGGACAGCCTGGACGAGGTACGTGCCGGCTTGCAGGTCAACCAGGCCCAGGCACTGGAGGCCAAAGCCGCCTTGCAGGCCGCCCGCGAGCGGCTGCTGGTGCTGGATGCCGAAGCCAAGCAGAACCAGGCCAGGCTGGCATTGAGCGAGGCCCAGCTTGAACAAGCCAGGCTGGAACTCGGCTACACCGAGCTGCGAGCCCCCGCTGATGGCATCATCGGCAAGCGCAGCCTGCGGGAAGGGCTCTACGTCCAGTCCGGTATGCAGGTGGCCAGCCTGGTGCCCCTGAGCCAGGTGTGGGTCGAGGCCAACTTCAAAGAGACCCAGTTGCAGCACATGCAGCCGGGCCAGAAGGTGGAGGTGATCCTGGATGCCTATCCGGATCAACCGGTCGAGGGGATCATCGACAGCCTCTCTCCGGCCACCGGCGCCAAGTTCGCCCTGCTGCCGCCGGAGAACGCCACCGGCAACTTCACCAAAATCGTGCAGCGGGTGCCGGTCAAGATCCGCATCCCGGATCCGGGCGCCCTGGCGGGCAAGCTGCTGCCCGGCCTCTCCACCGAGGTGATCGTCGACACCCGCACCCCTGATCCCGTGGTGGCCGCCCACTGATGGACGCCATACCACGCCGCAACTGGATCGCGGTCATGGGGGGCCTCATCGGCGCCTTCATGGCCATCCTCGACATCCAGATCACCAACGCCTCCCTGAAAGACATTCAGGGGGCGCTCTCGGCCACCCTGAGCGAGAGCTCCTGGATCTCCACCTCCTATCTGGTGGCGGAGATGATCGCCATTCCGCTGAGCGGCTGGCTGAGCCGGGGACTGAGCGTGCGGCGCTACCTGCTGTGGACCACGGGCGCCTTCATCGTCGCCTCCGTGCTCTGCTCGTTCAGCTGGAACCTCACCAGCATGATCGTCTTTCGGGCGCTGCAGGGCTTTACCGGCGGGGCCCTGATCCCCATGGCCTTCTCCCTCATCGTCAGCCTGCTGCCGCTGCACAAGCGAGCCACCGGCATGGCGCTATTCGGCCTGTGCGCCACCTTCGCCCCCGCCATCGGTCCGACCCTGGGGGGCTGGCTGACGGAGCAGATGTCCTGGCACTACATCTTCTATCTGAACGTGCCGCCCGGCTTGCTGGTGATGGCCATGCTGGCCCACGGACTGGACAGGAAGCCGGTGGACTGGGAGGTGATCAAGCGGGTGGATCTCATCGGCATCCTCACCATGGCGGTGGGTCTCGGACTCCTGGAGGTGGTGCTGGAAGAGGGCAACCGGGAGGACTGGTTCGGCTCGAGCTTCATCGTGCGGCTCACCGTCATCTCGGTGGTGGCCCTGGTGTTCTTCGTCATCAGCCAGTTGCTGCGCCGCCACCCCCTGGTCAACCTGCGGCTGCTGCACAACCCGCGCTTCGCCCTGGCCTGCTTCGCCTACCTGGTGCTCGGTATGGGGTTGATGGGCTCCATCTATGTGCTGCCCCTCTACATGACCCAGATCCACAATTACAACGCCCTGGAAATCGGTGAGGTGCTGATGTGGATGGGGTTGCCCCAGTTGCTGGTGCTCCCCCTGGTGCCCAAGCTGACCCACAAGATAGATCCGCGCTATCTGGTGAGCTTCGGCTTTCTGGTCTTCGCCATCAGCTGCTTCATGAACGTGAACATGAATGCCGACTACGCCGGGCCCCAGCTGATCCAGTCCCTCATCGTGCGGGCCCTGGGGCAGCCCTTCATCATGGTGCCCCTCTCCCTGGTGGCGACCGCCAGCCTGACGCCGGACGAGATCCCCTCCTCCTCGACCCTGCTCAACGTGCTGCGCAACCTGGGGGGCGCCTTCGGCATCGCCATCATCGCCACCCTGATCGACAACGACACCCGGACTCATGTCAGCCAGATCGGCAGCACCCTGGCCGCCACCAGCATCGAGGGGCAGGCCTATCTGATGCAGCTGGCCCAGAACATGATGGCCCAGGGAGCCGGGCCGGAGCAGGCCCAGTTGCAGGCCCGGGCCATGCTGTCGAACACCATCAGCCGCGAGGCGGCCATCATGGCCTACAACCAGGTGTTCTACGTGATGGGTATCTTCCTGCTGATCGCCAGCGCCCTGATGCTGCTGCTCAAGCAGCCGGCCCCGAGGGCCCCTGACGCAGAACCGGTCGAGGCGTGAAAGGTGGGGATCACATAGCAAAACGGGCCAGAAGGCCCGTTTTTCATGGCTGCCCGCCAGTCAGCCCGCCAGGGAGGCGGCGATCAGGAACTGTGCCGCGAAGTAGCTGCTCATGATCCAGGCCGTGGCATGGGGGAAGGGGCGGCGGAATCTGTCCAGCGCCAGCATGCTGTCGGAGAAGAGGAACATCAGCGCCCCCACCAGGGCGGCGGCGCTGCCGGCAGTGAGAGAGGCATGCCAGGCACCGGCGGCCACCCAGGCCATGGCGATGATCACCAGCATGTAGCAGAAGACGGGGATCCTCATCTCGCCGAGCTGGCCCCACAGGAGCCCGAACACCATGCCGGCCACCAGCAACAGCAGCAGGCCGTCCACCAGCTTGAGCACCAGGGGCCCCTGGGCGAAACCGACGATGTAGCAGAGGTGAGCGACAAAAAATGCCGCCAGCCCTTGGATGAAGCGATCCCGTGGCAGCATCAGCAGCACGTCCCCCGCCAGCGACAGGCAGAGACCGAGCAGGATCCAGGCGTGGGAGCCGTTGTGATCGTCGCTCTGGTAGCCAAACGCCAGGGCGATGATGAACAGCATGGTCAGGGGTTTGCTGATGTAGAACTGACGGGAGTCTGAGCCGTAAGCCGCGCGGATGTGCCACCAGCCCGATGCGATGATCAAGAAACTCAATAACATGCCCTGCTCCTCACCGGCTGCTCACCCTGGGGCGGCAACCTCTTTAGTGCCCGCAAGAGTAGCAAATTCCCCCGGCCAGTGGCAGAGGCTGAAGCAGATGGCACCCTACACCTAAAGTCTAATTGCCCCCATCCCCGCCCTCGGGCATAAGAGACAGTTCTGGAGGATCACCATGGAAGACGCTATGACCAACTACCTGCCCGCTATCGATATCATGATGTGCCATCTTGGCATCAGCTTTGAACAGGCCTGCGAGCAGCTTGGCCTCAGCCCGCAGGAGCAGCAGACCCTCGACCAACTGCAAAAACAGAAGCAGACCCAGTCCAACTGATGCCCTGGACTGATGGCCCGAAGCGGCCGGCATCACAGCCCACCATAAAAAACGGCGCCCGAAGGCGCCGTTTTTTATTGGGTGATGATCAGGGTCGAGCGACCCGGCGGCGTTGCAGCCAGACCACGGCCCCGAACAGCAGGAAGCCCGGCAGCCACATCAGCTCCTTGGGCCAGCGCTCGGTGGGCGCCTTGACGCTCAGGATCTGCTGATCCATCTCCAGCCCCAGATCGGCCGCCTGGCTGCCGAAGGTGACGGTGTCGATCAGGATCTTGCCGCCCTGCTCATAGGTCTGGATCCCCAGCTTGGTCAGACGATCCTCACCGCTCGCACCATCCGGCACCGGTAGCAGCACGGTGAAGCGGCGCAACTTGCCCACCGCATCTTCCCCTTCCATGCGCAGGCGCAGGGTGCTCTCGGCCTCCACCTGACCCATGGTCTGGGCCAGCTCGGCCGGGGCGGTGTCGCGATACGGGTCGTGCAGCAGATCCATCCAGAAGCCTGGACGGAACAGGGTGAAGGCCACCAGCAGCAGCAGCACGCTCTCGTACCAGCGGCTCTTCACCAGGAAGAAGCCCTGGGTGGCGGCAGCGAAGATCAGCATGGCGATGGTGGCCACGAAGAAGATCAGCACGCCGTGGGCGAAGTCCACGTTGATGAGCAGCAGATCGGTGTTGAAGATGAACAGGAACGGCAGCGCCGCGGTACGCAGGCTGTAGTAGAACGCCGTGATCCCGGTCTTGATGGGGTCGCCCTTGGAGACGGCGGCCGCGGCGAACGAGGCCAGCCCCACCGGCGGGGTCACGTCCGCCATGATGCCGAAGTAGAAGACAAACAGGTGAACTGCGATGAGCGGCACGATGAGGCCGTTCTGCTGACCCAGGGTGACGATCACCGGCGCCAGCAGGCTCGATACCACGATGTAGTTGGCAGTGGTCGGCAGCCCCATGCCGAGGATGAGGCTCAGCAGCGCGGTGAGGATCAGCATGAGCAGCAGGTTGCCCATGGAGAGGAACTCCACCAGATCCGCCAGCACCAGGCCGACGCCGGTCTGGGAGACGGCCCCGACGATGATGCCGGCAGTGGCGGTGGCAATGCCGATGCCGATCATGTTGCGGGCACCGGCAATCAGCCCCTCGCGCAGGTCCACCACGCCATCGGTGAAGGAGCCGTAGTCATGCTTGCCGTCGGTGCGCAGCCAGTTCAGCAGCGGTCGCTGGGTCAGCAGGATGATGATGAGCATCACCGAACCCCAGAAGGCCGACAGGCCGGGGGAGAGGCGCTCCACCATCAGACACCACACCAGCACCACCACGGGCAGCAGGAAGTGCAGGCCGGAGAGCAGCACGGCGCGGGTCTCGGGCAACTCGTCCAGTGGCTTGTCCGGGTCTTCCGCCGGCAGCGGCGCGTTGCTCGCGGCGATCTTCAGCAGTCCCAGGTAGGCGACGGCCAGCAGCACGCTGATCCCCGGCAGGGCATAGTCACCCAGTACCGGCTTGAGCCAGCCCAGACCGTAGTAGACCGCCATGGAGAGGCCGCTGATGAGGGCGGCACCGAAGGCGAAGCCGGTCAAGCGACGCAGCCAGGGGCGCGGCTGACGGTTGCCGATGGGCTGCATCCCGAGCTTGAGCGCTTCGAGGTGCACGATGTAGAGCAGGGCGATGTAGGAGATGGCCGCCGGCAGGAAGGCGTGCTTGATGATCTCCACATAGGGAATGCCCACGTACTCCACCATCAGGAAGGCCGCAGCCCCCATGACCGGCGGCATGATCTGGCCGTTGACCGAAGAGGCCACTTCCACCGCGCCGGCCTTCTCCTTGGAGAAACCGACCCGTTTCATCATGGGGATGGTGAAGGTGCCCGTGGTCACCACGTTGGCGATGGAGGAGCCGGAGATGACGCCGGTCAGGGCCGAGGCGACCACGGCCGCCTTGGCCGGGCCGCCGCGCAGGTGACCCAGCAGGCTGAAGGCGAGCTGGATGAAGTAATGGCCCGCACCGGCGCGCTCGAGCAGGGCGCCAAACAGCACGAACAGGAAGACGAAGCTGGTGGAGACCCCAAGGGCGATGCCGAACACCCCTTCGGTGGTGATCCACTGGTGGTTGGCCAGCGCATGCAGGCTCACCCCGCGGTGGGCCAGCAGGGAAGGCATCCAGGGACCGGCCAGGCTGTAGGCCAGGAAGACGATGGCGATGACCGCCAGGGCCGGGCCCAGGGCGCGGCGGGCCGCTTCCAGCAGGAGCGGAATGCCGACGCAGGCCACCGCGAAGTCCATGGTGGTCAGGTTGCCGGGACGCTGGGCAAGCTCCTGGTACATCACGAACAGATAGCTGGCGACGGCGGCACCGACGAGGCCGAGGGCGATGTCGGCAAGGGGAACCCTGTCTCGCGGTGAGCTGCGCATGGCGGGGAACACCAGGTAGGCGAGCAGGATGGCGAAGGCCAGGTGAATCGAGCGTGTTTCAGTGTCGTTGAGGACGCCGATGCCAAGGGAGAAGGGCAGCGGCGAGGCAATCCAGAGCTGGAACAGGGACCAGATCAGCGCAAGACCCGCGATGATCCAGCTCATGGGGCCGACGGGCAGCCTGGCGCCGACGTCCTGGGCGATCAGCTCCTCGGCCGAGAACGCCTCTTGTTGTTGTGTTTGCTGCATAGTGTGACTCTGTAGGTACTGCAATAAATGAGACTCGCTCCCCCGAAGGAGGAGCGAGTCCGGGGCACATCCGAAGACGCAGCCGGATTACATCCAGCCACGTTCCTTGTAGTAACGCACAGCGCCTTCATGCAGCGGAGCGGAGAGACCCACCTTGATCATGTCGGCTTCCTTCAGATCCGCGAAGGCCGGGTGCAGGCGCTTGAAGCGGTCCAGGTTGTCGAACACGGACTTGACCAGCTGGTAGACCACTTCAGGGTCAGCCTTGGCGCTGGTGGAGAGCACCGCCTTGCCACCGATGGACGGGGTCGGGTTCGGGCTGCCCTTGTAGAGACCACCCGGGATCTCGGCCTTGCTGTAGTAGCTCTTCTCGGCCAGCAGCTTGTCGATCTCGGGGCCGGTGACCGGCACCAGCACGGTGTCCGTGGTGGTAGAGGCTTCCTGGATGGCGCCGTTCGGGTGGCCGACGAAGTAGCTCATGGCATCGATGTTGTTGTCACCCAGGGCAGAGGCCTGCTCGGCGGGTTTCAGTTCGGAAACCAGGCTGAAGGCGGATTTGTCCCAGCCCTTCACGGTCATGATCTCTTCAAAGGTGTCACGCTGACCGGAACCCGGGTTGCCGATGTTGACGCGCTTGCCCTTCAGGTCGTCGAAGCTGGCTACCTTGGCGTCCTTGCGGGCCAGGATGGTGAACACTTCGCTCTGCAGGGAGAAGACGGCGCGGATGTCATCCATCGGACCTTCAGCCTTGAACGGCTCGACGCCCTTCATCGCCTTGTACTGGTGGTCGGACTGCATGATGCCGAAGTTGAATTCGCCGGAGCGGATGCCGTTGACGTTGGCAACACCGCCGCCACTGGCCGGGGCGTTGCACTTGATCTGGTGATCGGCGGCGCCGCGGTTGAGGAAGCGGCAGATGGACTGGCCCGCCACGTAGTAGACGCCGGTCTGACCGCCGGTGCCTATGGTCACGAAGCGCTCCTGCGCTTGCACCGGACCACCAAACGACACACCGACCAGAGCCGCCGACAAGGCGCACGCCAAGGATAATCCTTTCATGTTCTTCATCCTTTTCATTGATTTATTTCACCCGTTTCCCGGGAGAATATGAGACAGACCCGCATCAAGACTGGGTTCGCCTATACGACCTCGTACGAGGAAATGGTCGAGCGGCACGCGCCCTTCCAGAAGCCACCATCATCCTGCGGTGAGATAATCAGCGTCATGCCGATCGGAGGTGATCTGACCAGAAACGGGTCAGTTCAAAAGCATTAACGCTCCGATTAAGCACATAACACCAACATAAATCAAACAAAACAGCAAAATGGCGGATTTAAATAGCGAGAAGTTTGAAGCGGATCATTCATTTCTCAAGGGCAGATTAATTACATGAACTATCAAAGGGAAGCAATAAAAAGCACGCCCAGATTCTTTCGCAACCCTTGACTGGCAAGGATTAGAAACCTGGTCCGTTATATTGCGAAGTGCTTACTGAACAGCATAAACACGACGTTAATGACGCTTTTGTCGCCAAGATGCAAAAACCCCGATCCGGGGCTGCCGGAACGGGGTTTGGTAACAAGCTGATTTCATTTGGGCCCGGCCATCACGCCTTGCTGCCAGCCAGCTCCAGAATGAAGGCGAACTCCAGGGCGATGTCCTCATAGGCCTTGAAACGGCCCGACTTGCCGCCATGACCGGCCTCCATGTCGGTGCTGAGCAGCAACTGGTTGTCGTCCGTCTTCAGCTCACGCAGCTTGGCCACCCACTTGGCCGGCTCCCAGTATTGCACCTGGGAGTCGTGCAGCCCCGTGGTCACCAGCAGATTCGGGTAAGCCTGGGCCTTGACCTGATCGTAGGGGCTGTAGGCCTTCATGTAGTCGTAGTAGCGCTTCTTGTTCGGGTTGCCCCACTCGTCATACTCCCCTGTGGTGAGGGGAATGGACTCGTCCAGCATGGTGGTGACCACGTCGACGAAGGGCACCTGAGCCACCACGCCGCGATAGAGCTGGGGCGCCTGGTTGATGACGGCCCCCATCAGCAGGCCGCCGGCGCTGCCTCCCATGGCATAGACCTGATCCCTGGCGCCGTAGCCTTGCGCCACCAGCGCCTCGGTCACGTCGATGAAGTCGTTGAAGGTGTTCTGCTTCTTGAGCAGCTTGCCCTCTTCATACCAGGTGCGGCCCAGCTCCTCGCCACCCCGGATATGGGCGATGGCGTAGACGAAACCCCGGTCCAGCAGGCTCAGGCGTGAGCTGCTGAAGTCCGGGTCCATGCTGGCGCCGTAGGAGCCATAGCCGTAGACCAGCAGGGGATTGGTGCCTGCACCACCCCCTGCCTTCTTGAACTTGTCCTTGCGATAGACCAGCGACACCGGCACGGCTACGCCGTCACGGGCGGTGATCCAGAGTCGCTCGCTGGCATATTGCGCAGGCACGAAGCCCGCCACCGGCTGCTGCTTGAGCAGAGTCCGCTTGCCGCTGTCCATGTCCAGCTCGTAGGTGGAGGACGGCGTGGTCATGGAGGAGTAGCCATAGCGCAGGGCGCTGGTGTCCGGCTCCGGGTTGTAGGCAAGCCAGGTGACATAGGCGGGATCGTCGAAGGCGATCTCCTTCTGCTCGCCGCTCTGCCAGTTGACCTGACGCAACCGGGTCAACCCCTGGCTGCGCTCCTCCAGCACCAGCCAGTCCCTGAACAGGGCATAGCTCTCCAGCAGCACGTCCGGATTGGGGGCGATCACCGCCTTCCAGCGATCCACCGGGCTCTCCTTGGTCTCATAGAGGCCGAAGTTCTTGCCGTCCTTGTTGGAGCGCACATAGAAGCGACCGCGGTAGTGATCCAGGCTGTATTCGTGATCCACCTGGCGGGGCAGGAACAGGCGTGGCGTCTGACCCGGCACATTGGCATCGATGAGGCGCGCCTCGCTGGTGGTGGTGCTGGAGAGGGAGATGACGATGAAATCTTCCGAGGTGGTGGCGTAGAGGCTCACATAGAAGGAGTCGTCCTTCTCCTCGTAGACCAGGGTATCCTTCGCGGGGTCCGTGCCCAGCTCGTGGCGATAGACCTGGTAGGGCAGCAGGGTCTTGGGGTGCTTGCGCACGTAGAAGACCGTCTTGCTGTCGTTGGCCCACACCAGGTTGCCAGAGGTGTTCTCGAGGGTGTCGGCGGCCCAGGCGCCGCTCTCCAGATCGAGGAACTGGATCCTGTATTGACGGCGGGAGAGATAATCTTCCGCCACCGCCAGCCAGCGGTTGTTGCGGCTCACCTCGAGCGCCCCCAGGGCATAGAACTCGTGGCCTTCGGCGCGCTGGTTGCCATCCAGCAGCAGGGCGGGCGCCCCGTCCCCTTCCACCTTGCTGCGGGAGTAGATGGCGTACTCCTTGCCCGGCTCGTAACGGGTCTGATAGCGGTAGCCGTTCTTCACATAGGGGACAGACTCGTCCTGCTGGGGAATACGGGCCACCATCTCCTTGTAGAGCTGCTCGCGCAGCGGCTTGATCGGTGCAAGCATGGCCTCGGTGTAGGCATTCTCGGCCTTGAGATAGTCCAGCACCTCGGGCTTCTGCCGCTCGTCGTCACGCAGCCAGTAGTAGTTGTCGACGCGCGTGTCCCCGTGTTTTTTCAGGGTATGGGGGTGCTTGGCAGCCACCGGGGGGACAATGACAGGCTGGGTGGAAGTATCGCTTGTAGGCATGGCGGACTCTTCGTTGGCATGGGAACAGGGCGCAGCAAGCAGGCAAGCCAGCAGCAACCCCCGGGAAAAGGTGAACATGTCGCATCCTTTGCGCTGTCACAGGGCAGCCCCTCCCGCTGGTGCTGCACGCATCCAGACGGCACACCGGCAGGCAGCGGGAAAAGCGTCCCTGAGAAAATAAAAATTGGCGATCAATCTGCCCCTTGTCGCCCGGGGTTGCAAGGGCTCCCCGGACATTCCCCCCCAAATCGACGAAAAAGGGCCGCCATCTCGCGATGGCGGCCCTCCTCCCTGACCGTGGGCGACACGGGTTCGCTCAGGTGTGCCTCACATGATGGAAGTGTGTCTGCTCACGGTCAGCATCCATCAGCCGGGGTAGCTCGACCAGACTTTGGTCGCGCCCTCGTCACTGATGCTCAGCACCTGATAGGGCTGACCCGGAATATCCATGCCCGGCGCACTCTGGGGCATCCCCGGAATGGTCAGACCGCGGATCGCCGGTTTTTCCTTGAGCAGCTTCTGCACGTCGGCAGCGGGCACATGCCCCTCCACCACATAGCCGTTCACCACCCCGGTGTGGCAGGAGGCCAGCTGCGGGGTGATGCCATGCTGCTGCTTGATCGGGTCAAGCTGCTCGGTTTCCACGACCTTGACCTCAAAGCCGTTCTCTTCCATGTGCTTGATCCAGGTCTTGCAGCAACCGCAATACTGGGACTTGTAGACGGTCATCTGCCCGGTTGCCAGAGCAGAAAAACTGACGGTACCGGCCAGCACGGCCAGTAACAGGGACTTGTACATATCTCACCTCGGTTAAGAAGAAATGCCCGGAAAGGGAAACTCGACTCAGCCGTGGTGACGGGGCGGACGCTCGAGACGCTCCAGGGGCGCCTCCGGCATGAACAGAGAGGGAGAGAGGTATGTCGGCCTGTCGGGCTCAAGCCGGGCAACCGTCAGGCTGTCGCTGGTGAGCACCGTCATGGCGAGCGCCGAGGTGAAGCTGCCGCAGGGCATGGCTTTTTCCAGGGTACGCTCGCTCTGGCTGCAATGGGGCGTCAGGGTACAGAGATCGGTGGCCGCACGGCTGCCAAACGACATCAGCACCAGCACCAGACTCCACAGGGGGAGCCAGCGGCGGGCGCGAGCGAGTTGGCGACGGGTCAGGACCATGAGACGACTCAATGACGAAAGAGGGCCTATGGTAACCCTTGGCCCAGGGGGAGGGTCAACCCCTCCCCCGTCTGCATCAGGGTTGCTGGCGGGTGGCCGCCAGCACGATCTCCCGCACGCAGACGTTGGCCGGCTGGTGCCAGGCGTAGAGCACGGCGTCGGCGATCACCTCGGGTGCAATGACGCCTCCCATCTGATCCTTCCAGTCGTGATAGCCCGCCTTGATGCTCTCGTCCGTGGTGTGGCTGAGCAGCTCGGTCTCCACCGCGCCCGGAGCGATGGTCACCATCCGCACGCCCACATCGGCCACCTCTTCCCGGATATTTTCGGTCAGGGCGTGGACGGCGAACTTGGTGGCGCAGTAAGCGGCATGGTTCGGGAAGGTCTTGCGACCGGCGATGGAGCTGATGTTGATGATGGTGCCGCTGCGGCGGGCCTTCATGCCGGCCAGTACCGCATGCACGCCATTCAAAACCCCCATCACGTTGATGTTGAGCATCTGCTGCCACTCGGCGGGATCCTGCACGTCGGCCTGTCCCAGCAGCATGACGCCGGCATTGTTGACCAGACATCCCACCGGGCCGAATTGCGCCTCCGCCTGCGCCACGGCGGCCTTCATGGCGGCGGTGTCGGTGACATCGACCCCGATGCAGAGGGTATCGGGCAGGTTCAGCGCCTGCATGGGCTCGACCCGGCGGGCCAGCAACAGCAGCGGATGGCCGGCGGCGGAGAAGGCGCGGGCAATGGCGGCACCGATCCCGGCGGACGCGCCGGTGATCACCACGAGGGACTTGGACATGGAGTTTTCCTTCTGATGCGTTGAAATGGGCGTCAAACAAGGGCTGGCCAGCACGGGACCCAGTCACTATAGTCGCTACATCCATCGGCGATAAATATAGTTTTCCGCTGGTTATCATCTGAATTAACTATGGTATCCCCATGCTGGACCTGAGATTGCTGCGCTTCTTCATCGCCATCTATGAAGAGAAGAACATCACGGCGGCGGCAGCCCGCTGCCACGTGAGCCAACCCTCCCTCTCCGCCGGCCTTCGCCAGCTCGAAGAGAGCCTGGGGGACAGCCTCTTCATCCGGGGCAAGAAGGGGGTGGAAGCGAAGGATCCGGCCCACTATCTCTATCCCCACGCCGTCAAGCTGGTGGAAGAGGCGCGTCGCCTGCCGACCCTGTTTCGCCAGAAGGCGACGCGTGCGAGACTCAACATGGCCATCATGCCCGACCTCAGCCGCCGTCGGCTGGCGGGATTGCTTCGGCGGGTGCAGGGGGTACTGCCCGAGCTGGATCTCACCCTCTCCGATTACGGCACCCCGGCCGACTGCCGACTGACCCTGGATGCCCTGCGCCGGGAGGACGAAATCTTCCTGCCGCTCTGGGAAGAGGAGTACGTGCTGTGCGTTCCCAGGGGACACCCTCTTGCGGGCAGGGCGCGTATCGAGCTGGCTGAGTTGCAACATTATGATTTTATTGAGTGCCCACCCTGCGAAGCCCATCAGCAAACCATAGGCCTGCTGGCCTGTGACCGGCTCACCCTCAATCTGGTGGCCAAGGCCGAGAGCAAGGGGCTGGTGATGGCGCTGGTGCTGGCCGGGGTGGGTATCAGCTTCCTGCCCGACGGGCTGGTGGAGGACGAAGCGGGCCTGTGCACCCTGCCCGTGAGCGGCCCCCGGATGTTCCGCCGCATCGGCCTCTGCTACCCCGCCCACCAGACCCTGAATCCGGCGCTGCGCGCACTGATCCCGGAACTGGCGGGCCAGGGAGCTTCTTGATAACGTTTCAGCTCACAATCTGTCGCATGTGCCGGCAGCAGACCCTCTTCAGGAATCCCATGAAACGCATTCTGGTCATCTTTTCACACCCGGCGCTGCAGAGTTCCCGGGCCAACAAGCAACTGCTGCACGCCATCGAGGGGCTGGAGGGGATCACCCTGCACGATCTCTGCCAGCGCTATCCGGACATGTTCATCAACGTGAAACGGGAACAGGCCCTGCTGGCGGAGCACGACATCATCGTCTTCCAGCACCCCTTCTACTGGTACTCCTGCCCGGCCATCATGAAAGAGTGGATGGATCTGGTGCTGGAGTACGGCTATGCCTACGGCCCCGAGGCCCACGCCCTCAGCGGCAAGCAGTGGCTCAGCGCCATCACCACGGGGGGCGGCCCCGAATCCTACTGCCGCGCCGGCTACAACCAGCGCCCGCTGCTCGACTTCCTGCTCCCCTTCCAGCAGACCGCACAGCTGTGCGGCATGCGCTGGCTGCCCCCTTTCGTGCTGCACTCCTTCCACAAACTCGAGGATCCCGAGGCGCTGCGCCGCTGCGGCCAGGACTATCGCCAACTGCTGTGCGCCCTGCGTGACGAGCAGCTGACCCCGGCCCAGCTGGCCGAGAGCCCCTATCTGCGCGATCTGCTGGGGGTACTCCCATGACACACACTCGATCCGGGCGCAGGCCCGGCCAGCCCTCACCGGCATTCATCATGTTAAGGAGGAGCCGCTGATGGGACATGGATTGCTGTTTGATGCCCTGATCTACCTCTCGGCGGCGGTGATCGCCGTCCCGCTGGCCAAGCGGTGGGGGCTGGGCTCTGTCCTTGGCTACCTGCTGGCGGGGATCATCATAGGTCCCTTCCTGCTTGGTCTGGTGGGCGAGCAGAAAGACGTGATGCACTTCGCCGAGTTCGGGGTGGTGCTGATGCTGTTTCTGGTCGGTCTGGAGCTGCGCCCGGCCCTGTTGTGGCAACTGAAAGGGCCCATCCTCGGCACCGGTGGTCTGCAGGTGCTGCTCACCGGTGTCGCCCTGACCGGGGTGGGTTATCTTTTGGGTCTGCCCTGGCAGCAGGGGCTCGCCATCGGTCTCATTCTTGCGCTCTCCTCCACCGCCATCGTGCTGCAGAGCCTGCAGGAGCGCAAACTGATGCAGAGCGAGAGCGGCCGCTCCGCTTTCGCCGTGCTGCTGTTCCAGGACATCGCCGTCATCCCCATCCTGGCGATCCTGCCGCTGCTGGCCATCGCACCGGTCGCCAGCAGCGGCAGCTCAGAGCTGGCAGGCTGGCAGCACGGCCTGCTGGTGGTGGCCGCCATCGCCGGCATCGTGCTGGGTGGTCATTACCTGATGCGGCCGGTGTTTCGCGCCATCGCCCAGTCCCACATGCGGGAGATCTTCGTCGCTGCCGCCCTGCTGCTGGTGATCGCCATCGCCGTGCTGATGGAATCCGTCGGCCTCTCCCCCGCCCTCGGCTCCTTCCTCGCCGGCGTGGTGCTGGCGGACAGCGAATACCGCCACGAGCTGGAAGCAGACATAGAGCCGTTCAAGGGGCTGCTGCTCGGCCTCTTCTTCATGTCGGTGGGTGCCGGCATCGACTTCAGCCTCTTTGCCGCCCATCCCCTGTTGATCCCGGCACTGGTGATCGGTCTGATGGTGCTCAAGTGGCTGGTGCTGATGGGGCTCGGCTTTGTCATTCGCCTCTCCCCGAACCAGCGCTGGACCTTCGCCCTGGCCCTGGCCCAGGGCGGGGAGTTCGCCTTCGTGCTATTCTCGTTCGCCGCCCAGAACAAGGTACTGCCGGGCAGCACCATCTCACTGCTGACTCTGGTCGTCGCCCTCTCCATGGCACTGACACCGCTGCTGCTTATCCTCAACGATCGGGTGATCCAGCCCTGGTTCGACTACCGCAACCAGAGCGACACCCCCGAACACGAACAGCCCGAGCTGGTGGAACACCCGGTCATCATCGCCGGCTTCGGTCGCTTCGGTCAGATAGTGGGGCGCCTGCTCCACGGCCACGGTATTGGCACCACCATCCTGGAGCAGGATGCCAGCCAGATAGAGATGCTGAGAAAGTACGGCTACCAGGTGTTTTATGGGGATGCCAGCCGACTCGACCTGCTGCACGCGGCCGGCGCCCACAAGGCCAAACTCCTGGTGCTCTCCCTCAATGACCCGGCCACCTCCCTCGAAGTGATCGAGATGGTGAAAAAGCACTTCCCGCACCTCAGAATACTGGCCCGTGCCCAGGACAGACCCCATGCCCACGAGATCCTGCGCCACGGGATAGACAGCGTGCACCGCGAAACCCTGGGGTCGGCCGTGGATCTTGGGGTAGAAGCACTCACCCTCTTGGGATTCAGGGCCAATCAGGCCTGGCGTGCGGGGCAGATGTTCAAGCAGTATGACAACCGGCTGCTGCGGGAACAGGTCAACTACCTGGACGACGAGCACACCTATATCAACAAGAGCCTGCAATACCGCGACATCCTCTCCGACCTGCTGCAAGACGATCAGGAAGGACAGGAGCGTACCCACGCCCATCAATGGAACAGCGGTCTGCCCGACAACGACAAGGAAGCAACATGATTGCCTATTACCCCATGCTCAAACACCTTCACATGACCCTGGCCCTGGTCAGCCTGCTGCTCTTCCTCTACCGCTGGAGCCTGGCGCTGGCGGGCAGCGGGCGGCTGCAACATAAATGGCTGAAGGTGCTGCCCCACATCAACGACACCTTCCTGCTGCTGTTTGGCGTGCTGCTGGCGGTGACCCTGCAGATGAGCCCTGGCCAGCAGCCCTGGTTGATGGCCAAGCTGATTGCCCTGGTGATCTACATCGGCCTGGGCGTCATGGCGCTCAAGCGTCCTGCCCGCGGTCAGAAGCTGGTGGCCGGAGTGGCCGCTCTCGCAGTATTCGGCTACATGGTGGGCGCAGCCATCACCAAATCAGCCTGGTCCTGGCTGGCATAACGACGTGTCGAGGTGGGGGCCCGTCCCTCACCTCCTTCCCACCTCCCCCTCCATACTGCTTCCATTTCCTTCCAGTCACCCTGGTCGCGAGCATTCTCGCAAGGCTTGTTTTCAATAAAAAAAGGGCTCAAACAACCCCTTTTACTTGTTATTTTGTTTTATTTATCAATGCTTTGTTTCTTCATGTATGAAAATGGCGACAGTTGTCGCAGCAAAACTTGCGACATAGACTGTCGCAGGCCATGGCTAGGATACACTCAACGCTAAACCAGTGAAGGCATGCACCATGAGTAAGAAGCTGTTACGACAACTGACCTTGGCGCGTTGCATCCCGCACCGCCCTTACAAGCTGACCGCCAGCCAACTCCAGGTAAAACTGGAAGAGGAAGGCATTCACGTCAGTCTCCGTACCGTGCAACGGGACCTGGAAGAGATGTCCGGCATGGGACTGTTCGACCTCACCTCCGATGAGCGCAGCAAGCCTCATGGCTGGTGCTTCGAGCGCCATGGTCTCAATGACTTTGCCAACATCATGCCGCTCTCGCTGGCAGTGGCCCTGAAAACCTGGAGCGACCAGGCGAGCCAACTGTTGCCGGCAAGCGTGCTGACCGAATTGAACCCGCTGATCGACAAGGCTGGCCAGGTGATCCGCGACAGCCAGAGCGAACTGGCCGAGCGCTGGCTGGAGAGCGTGCACCAGTCACCTCGCCCCTTCGCTGGCAATCCGGAGATCCGCCGCAGCACCCTGATCCGCGACGCCCTCTGGCGTGGCCGCAAATTCAGCGCCGAGATCCAGCGTGTCATCAAGGAGCGTACTGTCTGGCTCTGCTATGACCGCATCAATCCCCTCGGCATCCTGAACCAGCCCGATGGCCCCATCCTGCTCTGTACCCTGTCCGAGCTGGATCCCAAGGTCTACGGCATTCCGTTCGATCACATCAAGAACGTGGAGTTGACCAACTTCAGCGCGACCCAGCCGAAGGACTTCAATATCCAGAAGCTGATCCGCGACCAGGGTTATCAGGACGTCAGCGGTCCGATCCGCTTCGTCGGGCGCATCGATGCCAACTGCCCGACCCTGATCGATGGACAAATCCCGGGACATAACCCGCGTATGACCCGTTACGACAAGCGCAGCGTGGTGGTGGAGACCGAAGTGCAGGATACGCCCGAGTTCCGCTCCTGGCTGAACAACATGAGCGGCAACCTGGAGGTGCTTGCACCCGAATCACTGCGCAAGGCCTACCCGACTCCAGGGACAAGGGTCAGCTAAAGAAACCAGCAGACAATACAAAGCCGAGATTTATCTCGGCTTTTGTCTACTTTTAAAGCATAAGTATTCAATTAATTTTGAACTCTTACACCCCTGATTGAAGCGGCTGTACCATCGTTTTCCTACCGATTTCTGCTTGTAAGAGATCTGCCATTCCCCCTGTAAGACCCCTCAGTGTTGAACCGTACGTGAAGCCATCCCACACTGGGTATACTTTCCATGGAAACTATCTAAACAACTGATAAACATAGATAATATTCCACGCCAGCCCATTTCTGTACCATATGTCACGGAGCTCAATCCGATTGCACACCTTGTTCGAGCCTGCAATTGCCTTAGTATGGGTCTCACAAGGACGAGCTGATTCGGCAGGATGCAGAAACAGCGCATAAACAAGGAAGAGCCTGCAGGATGTGGGCAAGGAACACCTCGGGATGGGGTTGATAGCCAGGATGGTTATCACAAGGAACGACAGGACAACCGCAGGATGCGGTAGTTGGATACCTCGGGATGAGGTTGAGTGGCACGGATTGTCGCTCATCAAGGATGAAAGGACACCGCAAGACGCGGTCAGGAACAGCTTCAAGATGAAGCGTGATAGCCAGGATGGTTATCAGTCAGGATGACGCAGGAACACCACGGGATTTGGTAATGGACACCTCCAGGAAGGAGAGGGTGAAGCAATCAGGACAGATTGCCAGGCTAGGAAGGCCACAGGACACCCCAACGGATTGGGAAGGGGAATTTCCAAAGGAAAGGATAGCGTCAAGGATTGCAGGGAGCATGGCAGTTCAGGGAATGGACGAAATGACTTGAGGGGACAGCATCTGCTGTCCCCTTTTCTTTGTGCACCCCATGCTCGCCACACAACAGAAAATGGTATCAGCCTGAGCGATCCTGCCCACATCACGCCATCTGCATCACTGATAACCTGTTTGTATACCCACCAGAGGCAGCCACAGTAGCGCTCCTTGCCTTTCCTCCGCCCTCCCTCGTCAATGCTCAGCGACATCCACTAGGCCCTCAGAGCACAGCAGATCAGCCGCAACCAACCAGCCAGGGTATTTCCTGGCGACTAACTCCAGGTAACGATGGCCACTGGCATCTGCTCAGCCAGGCAGATTGTTGAGTCATCCCTGAACTGTCTATGTGTGTGACCACGAATGAAGCATGAATGCCATTCTATAGGGCGGAGATTGTCGTAGGAGGGGTGATAATCCAACCAAGCTACCTGCTACTGAAGATGAGAGACTGGGTAAATCTCAGATAGCAAAAAGGCCTTCCCGATAGGGAAGGCCTTTCAATTTAGTGGCGGAGCGGACGGGACTCGAACCCGCGACCCCCGGCGTGACAGGCCGGTATTCTAACCGACTGAACTACCGC
>NZ_JBFOCZ010000005.1:0-34746 GCF_040908015.1 Aeromonas sp. R7-5
TCGATACGTTGCCGTATACACACTTTCCAGGCGTGCTCCTTCAGCCACTCGGACACCTCACCAAATTTTTACTGCTTGAAGTGGCTTTCGGAGCACACTGCGCCTGCATCTTGCCGACTTCGTCGGTGGGCAGCCTCTCGGATACCGCACCAAATTTTGTCTGTGGTTTAACGTGTTCAGCCAACACGGTGTTCGCTGCGCCGTTGCGCTGGAACGGGGCGTAATTTAGGGGAAAGCCCCGCCGCCGTCAACGGCTTTTTAGCCGCAGCGAACCGTTCGCACATTAAACGCACAGTTCAGGTGCTGAGGTCAGTGAACGGATTCCGGTGAGACCTGGATTTCCGGCAGATTGAGGAAGCCAAGGCGTTCACATTCGGAAACCACTTCATGGGTGGCTGCCGTGGTACTTTCAACGAACAGCAGGAACTGCTCGACGGTGAGACCCGCCTTGGTAAAGACGGTGTGACCCACAACGAGGCGTGGCAGGTTGTCATCGATGATGTCGAGGAACACCTTGAGGGACGGATATTGCATGTTGAGACGACCCAGTTCGGCCACCAGGGGCAGTAGCGATGAGGGGCGCACCTCCAGCTCGGATGAGAACAGCAGCCCTTCCTCTTCCACGAAGATCCGGCTCTCCTGGATGCCCTCGACGGACTGCAGGGAGACCATGTGGATGCCATGACACTGATCGCACACATAGTGCTCGATCCGGGCCTGTTGCAACCAACGCATTATCATTTCAGAGCTGGGGATATTCATCATTTTCACGACACGGTAGAGATCAAGGGGCGCAGTCTAAACCAATTTTCAGACAACCAAAAGCACACAGGCCGGATCCCCGTCGTCTCGCTTCTTTTTGACAGGCCCTGTGCCTATACTCAGCCATTCTCGTAGCGCACTCGCCTCCAAAGAGCCCGATGACCATCCAAGAAAAGTATCGCCTGCACCTCAAATCCCTCTCGGATGAACTGCTCGCCCTGCAAAAACCCATCCGCATCCTGGATGCCATCAAATGGCCCCGTCACCTGCAAAGCGACTTTCTGGCAAGTGGCGGCAAGGCACTGCCCGCCATCGACAGGCACTTCTATGAATCCCTCCCTCTGGGGTTCGATCCCCGCAACAAGTACCTTGAGCTCAAGGAGCTGAGGGACAGGATCCGCCGGCGCCTCGGCCCCCAGGACGATCTCGGCCGGATCCTGCAAGAGACGGTGGATCAGTACATGGTGGTCATCGAGATGCTGCGCCAGCGCGGACAGCCGGACTTTCAGCGCTACAGCCAGCGGCTCTACGGCTCGGCAAGCGATCACCTGCGCGGGGATCGCAAGACCCTGAAGGAGCTGGGGGCCAGATTGTGCGACATCTTCTCCCTGCCCGGCGCCAGCCACCTGGTGCGCCCCTACCCCAAGGAGTTCGAGGGGGAAGCCGCGGTGGCGAGGTTGCAAGGCAAGCTGTCGAGCTACTTCAGCGACGGCACAGTCCAGGTCAAGCTCAGCGATGGCATTGTCTCCGATGCCGCCGCCGGGGGGGATTACATCAAGCTCAACTCCCACGCCCGTTTCTCGGAGCTCGATCTGCAGGTGCTGGAGGTACACGAAGGCTGGGTTCACGTCGGCACCACCCTCAACGGCCGCCAGCAATCTTACGCCACCTGGCTCGGCGCCGGCTCGCCCCGCATCACCGCCTGTCAGGAGGGGTTGGCAGTACTCATCGAGACCCTCACGTTCAGCTCCTTCCCGGACAGGGCCAAGCGCATCTCGGATCGGGTCATGGCCATCGACATGGCGGAGCGTGGCGCCGATTTCATCGAGGTGTTCCGCCACTTCGTGGCCAAGGGGGCCAGCGAGCACGACGCCTACAAGATCACCCAGCGGGTGTTTCGCGGAGGCATGGTCGAGGGGGGCGCCTGCTTTACCAAGGATCTCTCCTATGTGAAGGGCTATGTGGAGACGGTGAACTTCATTCGCAGCGCCGTGCTGGAGGGGGTGCCGGAGATCCTGCCCATGCTGTTCGTCGGCAAGGTGACCCTGGACGACATCCCCGTGCTCTATCAGCACTATCTGGAGGGGCTCATCGACGCCCCCCGCTACCTCCCTCCCATGTTTCGCGACCTCACCGGGCTCTACGTCTGGTTCGGCTTCGCCTCCGGCATGTCCCTGGTGGACATAGGCCGGGTACAACAGCATTTTCGCCAGCTCTTCCACCGCCTGCCGGCGGCCGACCCCATCATCGCCCCTGTCGACATCGAGATCGACTGACTCCCATAGACAAAGAGGACGCCAGATGGGCGCCCTCTTTGGTGTCCAGGCTGCACGAGCCAGCCACGGGTTACTTGAAGGCCCGCCCTTCCAGATAGTGCTTGCGGCAGAGCGACACATAGCGATCGTTGCCGCCGATCTCCACCTGCTCACCGTCGCGCATCACCTGCCCCGCCTCGTTGACCCGCGAGTTCATGTGGGCCTTGTTGCCGCACCAGCAGATGCTTTTTAGCTCCTCGAACTTGTCCGCCAGACAGAGCAGGTGGTAGGAGCCGGGAAACAGTTCGCCGCGAAAATCGGTCTTGAGACCATAGGCAATCACCGGAATGTCCTGCTCGTCGACGATGCGGGCGAGCTGGTAGACCTGCTCACGGGTCAGGAACTGCGCCTCGTCAACGATGAAGACATCGATGTGCCGCTTTGCGTGGCGCGCCTTGACCATCTCGAAGAGATCGCAGCTGTCGCTGAACACCTCCACTTTCAGCTCAAGACCGACCCTGGCACTGATGACGCCGGCACCGAAGCGATCGTCGATGGCGGGCGTCATGGCCAGCGGATACATGCCACGCTCCAGATAGTTGAAGTGGGCCTGGATGAGCTGGGTCGATTTGCCTGAGTTCATGGTGGCAAATTTGTAGTGCAGTGAAGCCATGATGGGGTTCCGAAACGGGAGTGATGGGGCGCATGCTAACCAAAGCCCCTGCCAAAACCAAGGGGCCCGCAGGCCCCTTGTTCTCTTATGCAACTGCCACGGCGCTATACGCCCGGGCTTTGCGCAAATGGTAACCGGAGAAGATCAGGAACCAGAGCCCGCTCACGGTGAAACCGGCCAGCGCGGAGTGCATCAGCCCCATCACCAGGTAGCCGAGCGCAGCGCCAAAGGCGATGGCCAGGGCATAGGGCAGCTGGGTCATCACGTGATCAATGTGATGGCAACCGGCCCCGGTGGCAGACAGGATGCTGGTGCTGGAGATGGGGGAGCTGTGATCCCCGAACACGGACCCTGCCAGTACGGCGGCCAGCATGGGCAGCATCAGACTGATGTCGCTGGCGGCCGCCATGTCGCCGGCCAGCGGCAGCATGATGCCGAAGGTACCCCAGCTGGTGCCGGTGGCAAACGCCATGGCGCAGGAGAGCACGAAGACCACGGCGGGCAGCACTTCCACCGGTAGATTGCCATTGGCCAGGGAGGCCAAGTATTTGCCGGTTTCCACATCGCGCACCACGGCGCCGATGGTCCAGGCGAACAGCAGGATGTTGATGGCGGGCAGCATGGCCATGATCCCCTGCGGAGCCGCTTTCATCCAGTTGCTTGCCCCGAGCTTGAGGCGCATGGCCAGACCGATGGAGACCACCAGGCTGCACAGGGCACCATAGACCAGGGAGGAGCCGACATTGGTGTTCTCGAAGGAGCCGAGCACGCTGAACGGCAGCCCCTTGTCGGCCAGCACCGCAGCCCCGGAGTCAATCATGAAATAGACGGTGGCCAGGGTCAGGGTCAGGATGGGCAGCACCATGTCAATCATGCCGCCATTGCTCTCCTCCGGGCTCTCCATGTCGAGCCCGATGGGGCGCCCCTTGGACTCGTCCCACAGCTTGCCCTCCAGTGCCCACTGCTCATGCTGGCGCATGGGGCCGATGTCGAGCTGGAAGGCGATCACCACCAGCACCATGATCAGGGTGAACACCG
The DNA here is from genome assembly GCF_040908015.1 of Aeromonas sp. R7-5. Classification (NCBI taxonomy): domain Bacteria; kingdom Pseudomonadati; phylum Pseudomonadota; class Gammaproteobacteria; order Aeromonadales; family Aeromonadaceae; genus Aeromonas; species Aeromonas sp. R7-5. The sequence continues at coordinate 3,949 of NZ_JBFOCZ010000005.1, forward strand.
CATAGAGGTTCATGGGGATCATTTCGACGAAGGCGGAGATGGGGCTCTGGTCGGTCAGACCATGAGCCGCCATGATGCCGCCGACGAGGGCGATGATGTAGGCCCCCCAGGAGGAGATCGGCATCAGCACGCAGACCGGCGCGGCGGTGGAGTCCAGCAGATAGGCCAGCTTGGCGCGGGAGATCTGGAAGCGATCGGTCACCGGACGGCAGATGGCCCCCACCGACAAGCTGTGGAAGAAGTCGTCGATGAAGAAGGCGAACACCATCAGACCGGTCAGGGACTTGGCACCCTTGCGGGTCTTGGCGCGGCGCTCCGCCCACTCGGCAAACGCCCGGGTCGCACCGGAGACGCTCATCAGACTGATGAGGCCGCCCAGCAGCAACATGAAGAGGATCATGTTGACGTTGTCACGATTGAGCGCACCGTCGACCCAGAAGATCCTGAGCACGGTATCGAGCATGTAATGCAGGGACGCAAGGGGAGAGAACTGGTTGAGCAGCAGGCTGCCTGCGACTATGCCCACCCCCAGCGACACCAGGACGCGGCGGGTGATGATCGCCAGCGCAACGGCCAGCAGGGGGGGAACGACGGACCAACCGGAGTCGGCGTAATGAACGATGTCCATGATCTCTTTGCACCTAAAGACAACAGGTGGAGATCTACCGAGAGGATCAAAGAAACAAAACCCATGGGGAGGGTATACTCCTCAGCCCCTTCAGGTAGCGCTCCATAGTGGATGACTATGGCAGTCCTGCACCTATTAGATGCAGAACCAGCAACCCGGTATGATGGCCTGGTCACTTCGGCGCCGACTCCTTTCATCGAGCATCGCAGGCATCACCCTCCGCTCGGTTACTCATAGGCAGCGCGCCTCTACTTAAAGGTATTCGCGGCACATTTTATCGAGCCGCCGGGTGATAGCAAGTTTTTTGATTAAATTTCAAGGTTTCTGTGGCCCCCATATCTGTAAAGGTAGTCAAATGGTTCATCAAAGACTCCGCTGGCGATATTTTCATCTGACATGAACCCATTCGAAGATGTTGGCCCGTCAAACGGATAAAAATATCCTTCATATCTATTTCAAGACTTAATTTATCAGCCTAATTAATTATTTTGGCAGGCTTGACTTGGTGCCAAATACCCCTATAAATTATCGAAAAACCAGTTTTTCCCTTAATATTTTGCTCGCGTGGTAGCCAATATGAACGAATTTCTGAAAGTGCTGTTGAATATCCGTAGCCTGCGTGCAGCTTGCCGCGATTTGACGCTGGAACAACTGGAAGAAGGCTTGGAAAAGCTCTCCGCCATCGTCGATGAACGTCGGCAAGATGAATCCGCCGAACGCCAGGCCCGTGAAGAGCATCAAAAGAAAATTGCCGAATATGCCGAAATGCTGAAGGCCGCAGGGATCGATCCCGCCGAATTGGTCAACACCGTGGTGCCCGAGAATACCAAGGTCAGCAAACGTGCGCCCCGCCCCGCCAAATATCGTTATCTGGACAATGGCGTGGAAAAAACCTGGACCGGTCAGGGCCGCATGCCCTCGGTCATTGCCAAGGCCGTTGCCGAAGGCAAATCCGTGGAAGCCTTTGCCATCTGACTGCAATATCAGGCCCCTTTCCACAGCAATAAAAAAACCTCGCAAGGCGAGGTTTTTTTATTGCCGCTTCGAGCGGTTGTCAGCCTCTGTCAGCCGCCTTGACCCAAAGGATCTCCGGGGTGCCTGACGATACCAGCAAGTATCGGGCGATGGTGAAAAACCAGTCGCTCAGCCGGTTGAGATAGGGCAAAACGGCCGGATTTACCCGCTCTACGCGGCTCAACCCAAGCAGCAGGCGCTCGCAGCGACGGGTCAGGGTACGCACCACATGTGCCTGGGCCGCCGCCCGCGAACCGCTCGGCAAAATAAAATTGCGCAGCACCGGCAACCCGGCACTGTAGGCATCGATCTGTTGCTCGAGCCTGTTCGTCCAAGCCTCGTTCACCTGCCACAGCGCATCCGTTTGCGATTCACTGGAAAATGCCAGCTCCCCGCCCAGATCAAACAGCTCCTGCTGCAACAATATGAGATCGGCCAGAAGTGTACTCTCCCCGGCGGGTATTTCAGCCATCAACAAGCCTATTTGGGAATTCAGCTCGTCGATGGCGCCATAGGTCTCGACACGTTTATCGTCTTTGGCCAGGGAAGTGCCATCGGCCAGTCGCGTGAGCCCCTTGTCCCCTTGCCTTGTATATATTCTCATTCTGACATCCTGTTAATAATGGGAATAATCATGGACTCGAGTCCATTGAGCTTTATCTCGTAGGCCAGTGCCAGAGACTGGCCCAGGATACCGGCCGGAAAACCGCTTCGCGCCATCCATACCAGATAGGGTTCGGGAATATCGATGATGCGCCGCCCCTTGTATTTTCCGTAAGGCATCTTGCTGGCCAGCGTCAGCAAGATGCGCTCATCACTGAGTCCATCCATATCAATCGATATTCAGGTATTTATGGGTCTGGATGGAGAGTCGCCAGTTGCGGGCGATGCAGGTCGCCATGGCCAGCTCCGTGGCCCTGGCTTTCTGGCTGATGGGTTGCAGCGCAATCATCACATCGGGGCGCAGCCGGGCGGTGGCCAGCAGGGCATCCAGCTCCTCGATATGATGCTCGGTGGCCACCGGATGCTTGATCTCGTTGGCCCGCTCGAGGGCAGAGACCAGCACCGGCAACCCACCCTTCATGCCGATCTTGGGGGAAACAGTCACCCAGGTCTGCTCATGGGTCAGCACCTCGCTGGTCCCGCTGGTTTCGATCTGCACCTGATAACCCGATGCCACCAGGGCCGAAGAGAGCTCGCGCAAGTCGTAGAGGCAGGGCTCACCACCGGTCAACACCACGTGACGGGCTCGGTAACCTAGCCGGGTAAAGCTGGCCAGGATATCTTCCGTGCTCATCTTGCTCCAGCCGTCGGACTCATTGGAACGATCGAGCACCTCGCCAGGGGCCACCTCACGCTCGGGGTCCACCACCCAGGTGTGGCGGGTATCGCACCAGGGGCAGCCCACCGGGCAGCCCTGAAGGCGAACGAAGATGGCGGGCAGGCCGGTAAATACCCCCTCCCCCTGGATGGTCTGGAAGATCTCGTTGATTGGGTAGTGCATCTTGGTCACGACTTGCTGCAAAAGGGGCGGATTATACCCCAAACCCGGGCTAGGCACAGGCTCAGGATCCGCTTTTCTCGCCCAGTCCGCTCTTCTCGTAAAGTCTGGCACGGATGCCGGTCTTGTCAGCCAGAAAGTGATCCAGGCCACGGCGACGCAGCTCGCAGGCCGGACAGGCCCCGCAACCATCTCCCTGGACACCGTTGTAGCAAGTGAGCGTCTGGTGACGCACGGTATCGAGGTGACCGTAATAATCCGCCAGCGCCCAGGTTTCGGCCTTGTCGAGCCACATCAGGGGGGTTTCGAAGCGGATGGGGCGATCCAGCCCCAGGGAGACCGCCTGATTGAGCGCCTTGACGAAGTCGTCGCGGCAATCGGGATAGCCTGAAAAGTCAGTCTCGCACACCCCGGTGATCACCGCTTCAGCGCCCACCTGATAGGCATAGATGGCCGCCAGGGTCAGGAACAGGATGTTGCGTCCCGGCACGAAGGTGTTGGGCAGGCCGTTCTCCTGAAGCTCGAAGCTCACCGGGATCTCGTCCCGGGTCAACGCAGAGATGGCCAGCTCCCCGAGCATGGTCACATCCATTACCTTGTGGGCGGCGATCCCGAGCGCCGTCGCCAGATGGCGGGCGGTGTCAATCTCCGCCCGGTGGCGCTGGCCGTAATCGAAGGTGATGGCATGCACTTCGTCATAGCGGGCCTGTGCCTGCACCAGACAGGTGGTGCTGTCCTGCCCGCCACTGAAGACCACGACGGCTTTTTTCATGTTTTTCACTCCTCTGGGCAACTCAACGGCGGCGGCCTTGTGCAAAGTCATGCCACTGCCGGTTCAAATGGGTAAACAGGGTCATCAGCGGGGCGAAGCGCTCAGGCTCTCCTTCCCACCGGGACAACAGATGGTAGCCCGCTTCCAGGGTGGACAGTGCCTCCTCAAAGGGCTTCTTGCGAATGGAATATTGCCCGGCAATGGCGCCGAGGGTGATCCGCGGCAACCCGAGCAGTGCAGGCGAGCTGTGCAACATGCGATAGGCTTTGCGCCAGGTGCCATCGAGGAGGATGAAGTGTGCTCGCACGGTGCGCCCACGCCTCAGGAGATGCTCCCTTGCCTCTATCAGGGTCAGGGCCTCCTCATCGGGCCACAGCACGTAGCACTGGACAGCGGGGTCGGCAAGCAGGGCATTGAGCCCTTCGTCGTCGGAAAAGTCCTCCCCCACATGGATGCGCACATCGGTCAGGGACGCCGCCAGCAACGCCGCCGTCCCCTTGGGGTGACCTACTTCGGCAGGGTGTTGCAGGATATGAAGCGCAGCCAGGTTCGGCACCCGCTGAATATAATCGCACAGGCACGCTTTGAGGGCCCGGGTACAGCGTGTACAGTATCGGCTCTCTTTGTCGTTGGGCTGCTTCATGTTGTCAGGAAAATCGGGTCTGCTCTGGGTCATCGCGCTTTCGCTCGTCACTGCCTTGCTCTTTTTCACCGTGCCAAATCATCAGCTCGCCTTCGATCGCGACCTGATCGCCCAGGGCGAAGGGTGGCGCATCATAACAGGCAATCTGGCACACACCAATGGATGGCACCTGCTGCTCAACCTGAGCGGTCTGGCCGTGCTCTACAGCCTGTTTCAGGAGTACCTGACGGGATGGCGCCTGCCCGTGCTGTTGCTGCTGCTGGGAACGGCGGTCGGACTCGGCATCTGGTGGGGCTGCCCGCAAACCCAGTGGTACATGGGACTCTCCGGCCTGCTGCACGGCTTGTTCGTATGGGGTGCCATGCAGGACATCCGCTTTCGCCGTCACTCCGGCTGGCTGATGCTGGCGGGCGTCGCCATCAAGCTCGGTGTGGACTTTTACAGTGCCGGCGAGAGCCCTGTCTCCGCCTTGATCGGTGCCAGGGTACACATCGAGTCACACTTCATCGGCGCTCTCGCCGGCCTGCTGCTCGGTTTCTTCCCCATTCGTCTGGACGCCCAGGCCGTCCACTCCTGAGCTCCCCATAGGCAAGGCCAGCCCACGGCCAAAATGCAGCAGGCCGGATCTGGGATCCGGCCTGCGCTCATTCGCCCATGACGCCGTTACCGGCAAAGCTCGGCATTGATCGCCCCAAGCACGGCGGCGGGATCCGAGGACTGGGTGATAGGACGGCCGATCACCAGATAATCCGCCCCCGCCTCCACCGCTGCCAGCGGCGTCATGACGCGGCGCTGATCACCGGCAGCCGATCCGCTCGGACGAATGCCCGGCGTCACCAGCTTGAATTCGGCTCCCAGCAGCCCCTTCAGCACACTCGCCTCTTCCGCGGAGCAGACCACACCATCCAGCCCGGCCGTCTTGGCAAGGGTGGCCAGGCGGATCACCTGTTCTGCCGGCGTCACATCCAGACCCAGGGGCACCATGTCGGACTGCTCCATGCTGGTCAGCACGGTTACCCCGATGAGCAGGGGCGCCTTGTCGCCGTATGGCAGCAACGCCTCTCTGGCGGCACGCATCATGCGTTCGCCACCGCTGGCATGGACATTCACCATCCAGACGCCCAGCTCCGCACTGGCCGCCACCGCCTTTGCGACGGTGTTGGGAATATCGTGAAATTTCAGATCCAGGAAGACGTCGAACCCCTTGGCCACCAGTTGGCGAACGAACTGGGGACCAAACAGGGTAAACATCTCCTTGCCTACCTTGAGGCGGCACTGGGCCGGTGAGATCTGCTCAATGAAGGCAAAGGCGTCGGCTTCGTGCTGATAATCCAGCGCGACCAGTACTTTGGGGTCTTGCATGTCACTTCCTATGGATTGTTATGCCACAGCCAGGCGCAGCAGAGCCGGGGCCCGGTTGCACGCTGGCATCTGAAATTCTTGGGTATCCGTGCTCGCCCGGGCGTGTTGGCCTCGCTGGCGTTTACTCCCCATCCAGCCCTCGGATCGGCTTGATGGTGCCCCACTGCCGGCAGGAAGGGCATTGCCAGAACAGCGAATGGGTGGCAAAACCGCACTGACGGCACTTGTGGGTCGACTTGATCTTGATCTGCTCGCCGACCAGCTGTTGCAGCAGCTCCAGGCTCTCCTTGGCAGGCCCCTCCTCGGCACTGGCCAACTGGAAACCGACCAGCTGATAAAAGCCCTTCATGGAGGGGTGGCGACGCAGTTGGCGCAGCACCAGGGCCCGGGCCTGACTCAACCCATCGCGGGCCTCCACCAGATTGGCCAGCGCCAGGGTCACGCTGACCCCCGCATGATCCTCTACCGCTTTTTCAAGCAGCGGGATCAGCTCCTGGCTGCGACCAAGCTGGCGATAGCATTCGAGCAGTTTTGGCATGGCTTCGGAGGCAAAGTCGATGTCCTGCTCGAACACCCGCAGGAGCTCCTTGGCCGCATCCTCGAACCTGCCCTCCTCCATCGCCAGATCGGCCAGCCGCAAGCTGGCGCGGGCACAGGCCGGGTGGGCACCGAGCGCACGCTTGAGCTTGGCGATGCCCGCAGGCTTGTCACCATCGCGCAAGGCACTCTCCGCCTGCTCGCAATAGAAGTGGGAAATGGGTTCGGCCAGCTTCTTGCCCTGGAATTTCTGCAGACGCACCGCCACGGCGATGGCATTGTCCCAGTCACGCAACTGCTGATGAATGATCAGGAGCTGTGCCAGAGCCGTCTCTTCGAAATCGCTGTCATCACACAGCTCTTTCCAGAGTGCTTCGGCCCGATCGAGCAAGCCGGCAGCCAGAAAGTCACGGGCCAGCTCCTGCAAGGCAAGCTGACGCTGCTCACGGGTCAGCTGACGGGCGACCAGGTTCTGGTGGATCTTGATGGCGCGATCGACCTCGCCCCGTTGACGGAACAGGTTGCCGAGGGAGAGGTGGGTTTCGATGGTTTCGCTGTCGACTTCCAGCAGCTGGATAAAGAGATCCACCGCCTTGTCCGACTCGTCAGAGAGCAAATAGTTGAGGCCCGCCACGTACTGGCGGGAAAACTGGTTACTCTGTTGCTGGGTGTCCTGGCGAACACTCCTGCGGCCCATGTACCAGCCATAACCGGCGGCGATGGGCAACAGCAGGAAAAGCAGTTCAAGCATCGAGGGACATTATTCCTTGGTTGTCGACCGGGCAAGCTCCAACTCGCGAGATTGACGACGCATGGTTCGGTTCAGGGTGCGATTTTGCAGTTTGAGACGCAGGAACAGCAGGCCAAACACCAGCCAGCCCAGCAGAAAGCCGCCGGCGAAGAAGAACCCCAGCAACATGGAGAGCGAGAACTCCCCCTGGGCGATCAAGTAGTTGAACTGCACCAGCTGACCATTTTGAGAACCGATGGCAAGGGTCAGGACAAACACCAGCACCAGTGGAATGAGGGCCAAGATACGCTTCATGGGAGCTCCCTGTCTGTAGCGAATGAGTGACTGATTATCCTTAAAATCACAGGCAGACTCTAGCGCGAATGGGAAAAGAGTGTGAGAAACCCGACAACGGGCAGACTCCAGAACATAAAAATGAAAAAGGCATACTCAGGTATGCCGTTTTCTGCATTATTCGATGATGTTGACGCGTTCGCGCAACTCTTTGCCAGGTTTGAAGTGCGGGACATATTTCCCGGTCAGTTCAACCTTGTCCCCGGTCTTGGGGTTGCGACCCACGCGGGGCGCACGATAGTGCAGCGAGAAACTGCCAAATCCTCGGATTTCAATCCGGTCGCCGTTTTGCAAGGTCGATGCCATCTGCTCAAGGATCTCCTTGATAGCGGCTTCGACATCCTTGGCCGGCATATGCATGCGGCTGGCTGCCAGTTGTTCGATGAGATCTGATTTGGTCATAAGGTTAAATCTCCTTCCCCGATCACATGCAATAATCATTTTGCCAAGATAAAAAAGGGCGGCGCAATGCCGCCCTTTTCTTGCATCAAGGATTACTCACCCTTGGCGGCTTTGAACGCTTCCATCATGGCATTGCTGAACACAACTTCTTCTTGTTGGTTCAGGCTGTCGATGGCAACACGCTCGTCAGCCTCGTCCTTGGCACGGACAGACAGGCTCACGGTGCGGTTCTTGCGATCAACGCCCATGAATTTGGCTTCAACTTCGTCACCAACAGACAGCACCAGAGTGGCGTCTTCTACGCGGTCACGAGCAGCGTCGGAGGCACGCAGGTAGCCTTCTACGCCGTCAGCCAGTTCGATCACGGCACCCTTGGCATCAACCTCGGTAACCTTGCCCTTCACAATAGCACCTTTCTTGTTGTCAGACAGGTACTTATTGAACGGGTCTTCTTCGATCTGCTTGACGCCCAGGGAGATGCGCTCACGCTCCGGGTCCACTTGCAGAACAACGGCTTCGATTTCGTCGCCCTTCTTGAATTCACGCACGGCTTCTTCGCCCTGGTTGTTCCAGGAGATGTCAGACAGGTGAACCAGGCCGTCGATGCCGCCATCCAGACCGATGAAGATACCGAAGTCAGTGATGGACTTGATCTTGCCGGAAACACGGTCGCCCTTGGCGTGAGTTTCGGCAAACAGCTGCCACGGGTTGGATTTGCACTGCTTCAGACCCAGGGAGATACGACGACGCTCTTCGTCGATGTCCAGAACCATCACGTCAACCACGTCGCCAACGTTGACAACCTTGGACGGGTGGATGTTCTTGTTGGTCCAATCCATCTCGGATACGTGTACCAGGCCTTCCACGCCTTCTTCGATTTCAACGAAGCAGCCGTAGTCAGTCAGGTTGGTCACGCGGCCAGACAGACGGGTGGTCTCCGGGTAACGCTTGGCGATAGCAACCCAGGGATCTTCGCCCAGCTGCTTCAGGCCCAGGGATACACGGGTACGCTCGCGGTCGAACTTCAGAACCTTGACAGCGATCTCGTCGCCAACGTTGACGATTTCGGAAGGATGCTTAACGCGCTTCCACGCCATGTCGGTGATGTGCAGCAGGCCGTCAACACCGCCCAGATCTACGAATGCACCGTAGTCGGTCAGGTTCTTGACGATACCCTTAACTTCTTGACCTTCTTGCAGGTTGGCCAGCAGGCTTTCACGCTCGGAGGTGTTCTCGGTCTCGATCACGGCACGACGGGAAACCACAACGTTGTTGCGCTTCTGGTCCAGCTTGATGACTTTGAACTCGAGTTCTTTGTTTTCCAGGTGAGCGGTGTCACGGATCGGACGCACGTCAACCAGAGAACCCGGCAGGAAGGCACGGATGCCGTTCAGCTCAACGGTGAAACCACCCTTGACCTTGCCGTTGATGATACCGATAACGGTAGCTTGCTCTTCGTAAGCTTTTTCAAGCTGCAGCCAGGCTTCGTGGCGCTTGGCTTTTTCGCGGGACAGCTTGGTTTCGCCGAAACCATCTTCGATAGAGTCCAGAGCCACGTCAACGGAGTCACCTACGTTGATTTCCAGCTCGCCCATGGCGTTCTTGAATTCTTCAGCCGGGATAGCAGACTCGGATTTCAGACCGGCATCAACCAGTACGAAACCGTTCTCGATAGCAACGACAGTGCCCTTGACGATGGAACCTTGACGGGTTTCAACGGCGTTCAGGGACTCTTCAAAGAGTTGAGCAAAAGATTCGATCATTGTTTATGTCACAAATGAAACATCCACTTGCAATCCGGCACAAGCGGGGTTGTTTTAAATTATCTGCGCCATCCTTGGTGCAGACGACTGACATCAGTTTGCGCTGACATCACCAAGTTGTTGCTCTGCATAGGCAAGCACCGTTGCCAGCACTTCATCTATGGTCATGGACGTTGAGTCTACAACAAGAGCATCTTCCGCGGGTTTCAGGGGAGCGACGGCGCGATTTCTGTCGCGATCGTCACGTTCCCGAATCTCGGTTAAAAGACGCTCAAAGTTAACATCAAAGCCCTTATCTTGCAACTGCTTATAGCGGCGCTGGGCCCGCTCCTCGGCGCTGGCGTCGAGGAAAATCTTCACATCCGCCTCGGGGAAAACCACTGTGCCCATGTCGCGACCGTCGGCGATGAGACCGGGGGCTTGGCGAAAAGCTCGCTGACGGCGCAGCAGGGCTTCACGTACCCGGGGAAACGCCGCGATTTTGCTGGCCGCGTTGCCCACTTCTTCAGTACGAATGGTGCGGGAAACATCCTCCCCTTCGAGGATCACCTTGACCAGCTCCCCTTCTACCTGGAATTGCACATCCAGATTGGCGGCCAGGGGAACCAATGCGGCTTCGGAATCGAGCTCCACATCGTGATGCAGGGCTGCCAGGGAGAGCACCCGGTAGATGGCACCGGAATCGAGCAGGTGCCAGCCCAGTTTTTCAGCCAGCAACTGGCACAAGGTGCCTTTTCCTGCTCCACTTGGGCCATCAATAGTCATCACGGGGGCCATCTGAGCCATAACGTTTCTCCTGCGCACTCGGCATCTTGACTGGTTGCACACATCCCTGTCGGGATGGGTTAATGGGCGCCGATTATACCCGAATGCGCCGTCGCTGGCAGTTGTCAGGGCACACAATTGCGCAAAAGTCGTCGTGATTGCACCTATTCTGACCAATCGGGTTAACCCACTTCTCACGCAAGGTTTTGTTCTGATGGTTGTTCCGAACAATGCGCGCTAAACTGGCCGCCCTTTTTTAAGCAGCTGTAGTCAGGAGCAACCATATGAGCAGCGTTACCCTCGTGGCCAAATCCAAGTTGCCGACCCCCTGGGGCACTTTCACGCTGGTTGGTTTTCAGGAAACCGGCACGGGCAAGGATCATGCCGCGCTGGTGATGGGCGATATCGCAGACGGCGAACCCGTGCTGGGACGCATTCATTCCGAGTGTCTGACCGGGGATGCCCTGTTCAGTCTGCGTTGTGACTGCGGCTTCCAATTGCAGGCCGCGCTGGAAAACATCGCCAAGGCGGGCCGCGGCGTCCTGCTGTATGTCCGTCAGGAAGGGCGAGGCATCGGCTTGCTCAACAAGATCCGGGCCTATCATCTGCAGGATCAGGGGGCCGATACCGTGGAGGCCAACGTGGCGCTTGGCTTTGCCGCCGACATGCGCGACTACACCATCTGTGCCGACATGCTCAAGGCGCTCAAGGTCAAGTCCCTGCGCCTGATGACCAACAACCCGCGCAAGTTGAAGGCGATGGAATCCTTTGGCATCCCGGTGGCGGAGCGCGTGCCCCTTCAGGAAGGTCGCAATCCCCACAACGAGTTTTATCTCTCCACCAAGGCAAACAAGCTGGATCACCTGTTCAAGAAATAAGGCTGCATCCACCATGTCAGCATACGCCTCCAGATTGGAGGCGTTTTTATTGGTGATACCACTCAATCATTCAGTATTTGTAGCGCAATGGTGAGAAATATCCCTTTGTGACAGCAAAAAATCCCGCAATGCCCGGTTCGCCATGGAGAGCGGATCCCCCCGTCGCCAGGCTACGCAGAGATCCAGGAAGATGGGGGGTGAAAAAGGGATGCCGGTGAGGCCCGGCTCCTCTTCCAGCGCCATGCGCAGGAAGGTGGTCACGGCGAATCCCTGACGCACCACCGCCTTGAGCAGCGGGATGAGATTGCTTTCGAACGCGATGTCAGGCTCTACCCCCAGCCCCTGCGCCAACACCTCCATGTGTTCCCTGTGGTAGAAGCCTCGCCGGAACATGGCGAGCTCCTGGCCGAAGAACTGTGGCAGCGAGACCGCCTCAGCGCCACGCAGGGGGTGCTCCTCCCCCACCACCATCAGCATCTCTTCCCGCAGCAGCTGCGCCCCCTCGAGGGCCGGTGGCAGATCGCTGGTGATGAGGATGGCGAGATCCAGACTGCCATCCACCATGCGGCTGAGCAGCTCCCGGGTGCCCGCCTCCTCCACCCGGATCTTCAAACCGGGGTAGCGATGCTTGAACGCCATCAGGATTGGCGGGAAGTAATAGGATCCCATCATGTAGGGGATGCCGATGCGCACCTCCCCCCGCTCCAGCCCCTTGAGCTCGGCCATCTCGGCCTCGGCCTGGTGCATCTGGCGCAGCAGCCGTTCGGCGTGGCGACAGAGGACCTCTCCCTCCGGGGTGAGACGCACGCTGCGATCCTGTCGGTCAAACAGCCGCAGATCGAGCTGCTGCTCCAGCTTGGCGATGGCCATGCTGACAGCAGGCTGGGCCACGTTCAGCCCCTGGGCCGCCCTGGTGAAGGAACCGGCATCGCGCACCGCCAGCAGGTATCCGAGCTGTTTCAGATCCATATCAATTTCATTTATCAGGGTAATAACTTAAATATATTATATTTATACGTTTCGTCGCACTACCCTGCACAAAAGTCGTCGGGACAACTCCATATGATCGAAGTAGGCAGTCGCGAATGGATACGCGCCACCCTGGCTCTCAGCCTGGGCTCCTTCCTGGTATTCCTCAATCTCTACCAGACCCATCCTCTGCTGCCGCTCCTGGCAGAGGTTTTCTCGGTCAGCGCCCTGTCCGCCAGCTGGACGCTTGCAGGCTGCACCGCAGGGCTTGCAGGCTCCCTGCTCGTCTGTGCCCGTCTGGCTGATCGGTTCGGACGGCGGCGGATCATGCTGTGGACCCTGGCGGCCGCCATCCTGCTCTCCCTGTGCATCCCCTGGGTCACCCACTTTGATGTGCTGGTGAGCCTGCGCATCCTGCAAGGCGTCCTGCTGGCAGGGTTGCCCGCCACCGCCATTGCCTACATGGGGGAAGAGTTCAGCAAACGTGCCCTCATCGTAGCCGTCGGCGTCTATATCGCGGCCAACTCCCTGGGGGGCATCGCGGGCCGGGTGGTCGGCGGTCTGCTGGCTGGCTGGTTTGGTGACTGGCAGCACACCTTCCTCGGTATCGGGATCATCAGCCTCGCCCTGCTGCCACTGGTTATCTGGCTGCTGCCCGCCCAGCGCTGCTTCGTGGCCGTGGAGGCAGCGCCTGGGCAACTGCGCCGCGCCATCCAGAGCCACCTTGGCAACCCCTTGCTGGTGGGGGCCTATCTCATCGGCGGCCTCAACTTCATGGTCTTCCTGAACCAGTACAGCTATCTCACCTTCCTGCTGGCCAAGGCCCCCTTCTCCCTGCCGACCCAGTGGCTCGGCATGCTGTTTCTGACCTACCTCACCGGCACCGTCGCCTCTTCACTGAGCGGCCGCGGGGCCCATCGCTGGGGAGCACATCGTCTGCTGCTGGCGGGAATAACCTTGATGGCACTCGGCAGCCTGGCCCTGTTGCAGGGGAGCCTTGTCGCCATCATCGGGGGATTGCTTGTCTCGAGCTTCGGCTTCTTCCTCGCCCACGCCTGTGCCAGCGCCTGGGTCGGCCAGCACGTGGAGCACAACCGGGCGCTCGCCTCGTCGCTCTATCTGGTGGGGTACTACCTGGGAGCCAGTCTGGGCGGGCTTTATCTGCATCCCTTCTGGGAGCAGGGGGGGCTCTGGGGTCTGGTGCTCGGCATCGAGCTGGTGTTGATGATCACCGCGGGGTTGAGCCTCTGGCTCGGTCACTTGAAAGGACGTGTGGCGCCCGCTTGTACGTTGACGCCACAGGGTCAGGCTCCCGTCAACGGGCCCTCCCCTCACAGACCGTCATAATAGTCCGCCGGTACCGGCACCACGGCGCCGGTACAGAGCTCTTCGTCTATCACCTCCTCAAGCGGGCGCAGATGAAACTTGATCTGCCCAGAGGGCAGCATCAATCCTATATCCGGATTGCGTCCGTCATCGATGTTGCCGGTCTTGAAGGGGACATCGGGATGCGTCGCCACCAAGGCCGTGAGCGAGGGCACCACCAGCTCGATATGTTCGAGCCCGGCCTGATGGCTTCGGCCCGCCTTGGGGGCGGCCAGTTCGATGCAGGGGACGGTCACCTGCTCCCAGCAGACGGGCTGGTGCAGGCGATAGGTGGCGATGGGACGACCGCCTATCATCCCCTCCACCAGCAAGACTCCGTGGGCGGCCAGCACCGCTTTCAACTCCAGATATTCCGGCAGGGTGGCGGCGCGGTAGCAGAGGTGATCCACCACGGGGGAGTCATTGACTCCCATGACGGCACGCATTTCCGTGAGCAGTTGGCAAACAAATGGGGCCATGGGCCCCAGTGTGGAATCCAGTGGATGTGACATGATCACCATTTCTTCTTGGGTTGGAACAGGACGTCCAGTTCGTCCGTCTCTTTGTCCTTGATGTTTTGCAGCTCCTTCTCGCTGTGCTGCTGCAGGTGTTCTTCCAGCTGGCGCATCCCCTGACGCATGTCCTCTTCCCGCGCCAGCAGGTAGGGATCCTTGTCGGTGACATTGGCCAGCGCCCCCAGCCCCTTGGTGTAGAGCTGGCGGCAGGTGCCGTACTGCCCCTGGATCTGGGCATCCATGGCCCGCTTGAGCAGGTTGGCGATGTTGATCTTGAGCTGCATCAGCTCGAGGCGGCGATCCTCCTGGGCAAAGCCCTGGGGATCTATCTTGCCCTTGTTGTGCTCGACCCGCAGCACGGCCCGCATCTTCTTGGCCAGTTGCAGCATCTGGATGGCCTGGCGGTCGGACTCCGGCGTCTTGAAATGTCCCTCGTCCTGGCTGCTGTAGTTCTCCTGCACGTTCTTGATCTGGAGCTGGACGTCGGCGATACGCTGCTTGACCTGCGCATTGGGCATCACCAGCGCGATGGCGCGGTAGGCATCCAGGATCCGGTGTTGCAACAGCAGCACCATGTTTTTGGAAAAGGGCACCAGGTTGACGTTCAGCAACACCTCTTCGGTCTCGTCTGCCACCGCCTTGTGACGGGCAATGGCCTGGCGCTTGTCCGATTCGGCCTTCTGCTTGTATTGCTGCACCACGTTATAGGCGATGACCAGAAATAGGAGTGCGCCGATTGACAGCAATATCAGGGTTAAAATCATAGGGTGTTCACACTCCAGTCCCAATCCAATTGCGAGATCCTACAACAGCTTAGCCTCATAGGGTAGCGCCCAGATCCCGTATTGCCTCACAAGAACGCTCGCAGGCGGTGACCGCATCCGGTGCGTCATGCTCCATATCGCCCGCCGCCCCCATTACTTGAGACAAAAACCCTTCGACTGCAGGAATCCCAGCATGAAGGGCCTCGCCTCCTTGCCCAGGATCCCCCTGATCTGCCCGCTCCAGGTCTGATCCTTGTTGTTGCTGCTGCGGGCCTGGTAGTAGTCGTGGATCTGCCCGTCGTACCGGGCCAGCAGGGCGCGGTCCAGGGTGGCAGGATAGCGGTTCTCGTGCACCACCAGCGCCCGGGGCAGCCGCGGTTTTTGCTCCGGCCGCTGGGCGGGATGACCCAGGCAGAGGCCAAACAGCGGGATCACCTGATGGGGCAGACCCAGCACCTCGCTCACCTCGGCCGGATTGTTGCGAATGCCGCCGATATAGACCCCACCCAGCCCAAGTGACTGGGCCGCCAGCAAGGCATTTTGCGCCATCAGGGCGCCGTCGATGGCCCCGATCATGAGTTGCTCCACGAAGCCGGTGCGGGCCTCCGGCACTATCTGGCTGTGACGATGGTAGTCGGCGCAAAACACCAGAAACTCCGCCGCCTCGACCACATAGGCCTGATGGCCGGCCAGCTCCGCCAGGGTGGCCCGCAGCCCCTTGTCGGTGACCCGGATGATGCTGTTGGCCTGGAGGAAGCTGGAGCTCGCGGCGCTCTGAGCGGCGCTCAGGATCTGATCCAGCTGCTCTGCGCTGACGGGCTCTGGGGTGAACTGGCGAATGGAGCGATGGGAAAGAATGAGATCGATGGTCGGGTTCATGGTACCTCCGGGATGAAGGTCACACTCTACCCAAAAAAAGCGGGGGGCCCAAGGCCCCCCGTCACCCTCAAGGGGCAGGATAGACATAGGGGGCCTGCAGCCCAAGCGGGAACCCCAGCGCCCAGTAGAGCAGCAGGAAACCCGTCCAGCTCACCAGGAAGGCCAGGGAGTAAGGCAGCATCATGGAGACCAGGGTGCCGATGCCTGTGCTCTTCACATACTGCTGGCAATAGACCACCACCAGGGGGAAGAAGACCATCAGCGGGGTGATGATGTTGGAGGCGGAATCACCCACCCGATACGCGGCCTGAGTCAGCTCGGGCGAGATCCCCACCGCCATCAGCATGGGCACCAGGATGGGGCTGATGAGGGCCCACTTGGCGGAGGCCGAGCCCACCACCAGGTTGACGGTGGCCGTCAGCAGTATGATGCCGACGATGGTCACCTCTCCCGGCAACGCCAGGGCGTGAAGCACCTCGGCACCGGAGAGCGCCAGCAGGGTACCGAGGTTGGAATCCCCGAACGCCTTGATGAAGAGGGCGCAGAAGAAGGCCATCACCATGTAGGAGCCCATCTTGTTCATGGTGGCGGACATGGCGTCGATCACATCCTTACCGCTCTTGAAGCTGCCAGCGACAAAGCCATAGACGATCCCGGGCAGGATGAAGAGCAGGAAAATGAGGGGCACGATGGACTTCATCACCGGCGCGGCGAAGGTGGTGAGGGAACCGTCCGGTGCCCGCATCGGCGAGTCGCCGGGGGCCAGCGCCAGCCCCAGCAGCACCACGGCCGCCAGCATGGCGAACCCGGCCCAGTTGAAGGCCCGGCTCTCCTGGGCGCTGTAACGACCCATCTCGTCGGCGCTCTCCAGATCCTCGTTGAGGGGCACTTGCTTGAGGCGCGGCTCGACAATCTTCTCGGTGACAAACCAGCCCACGCAGATGATCAGCAAGGAAGAAGCGCCGGTGAAGATGATATTGCACAGGGTGTTGACCATGTAGTCAGGGTCGAACAACTGGGCTGCGGACTGGGTGAACCCCTGAAGCAGCGCATCCCCGCCGGAGGGCAGGAAGTTGGCGGCAAACCCGCCGGAAACCCCGGCAAAGGCCGCAGCAATCCCCGCCAGCGGGTGGCGACCCGCCGCATGGAAGATGATGCCGCCAATGGGGATCACCAGCACATAGCCCGCATCGGCGGCGGTATGGCTGACGATGGCCACCAGGATCAGCATGGGGGTCAGAAAGCGCGCCGGCGTCACCTTGAGCAGCTTCTTGAGCCCGGTGTTGATGAAACCGGACTGTTCAGCCACCCCGACCCCCAGCATGGCCACCAGCACGATGCCAAGGGGAGCAAACCCGGTGAACGTGGTGACCATGCTGGCGAGAAAGTCCGCCAGCCCTGCCCCGGTCAACAGGTTGTTGATGACCACGGCCTCTCCGGTGCGGGGATTGACCAGATCGAAGGAGAACTGGGAGCCTATCCAGGAGCCGACCCAGACGATCAGCAAGGCATAGAGGAAGAGCATGGCGGGATCCGGCAGCTTGTTGCCCGCCTTCTCGACCCCGTTCAGAAAGCGGTTCAACCAGCCGTTGGGAGGGGCCGGACGCTCGTTCACTGCAGCTTGACTCATTATGGTGATACTCCATTACCAAGGAATGAGCGCGCATACTAGCGATAACGTCTAATGGATCCCATGATATGAGACAAAAATTCGATTAATTATGTTTAATTTGGCATCTCGCACTTCATAAATGGGAGATGCCGCACATTTATCGACAACTTGCTCAATGGTTTGCGAGGGGATAGCGACCCAGCCGACACTGTACTGCGAACCCCGCCGCCGCCACCTCTTCCGGGGTCATGGGACGGCTGAACAGAAATCCCTGGAAGACATGGCAACCCTGGGTCTGCAGGGCCGCAAGCTCGTGCTCCTCCTCCACCCCTTCCGCCAGGATCCCGAGCCCCAGACTGGTGGCCATGGCCACCGTCGCCCGGATCACCGGCAGGTTGAGCCCCACCACGAAGGAGCGGTCCAGCTTGATGGTGTCGATCGGCAACCGGTTGAGGTAGGCCAGGGAGGAGTAGCCCGTCCCGAAGTCGTCGATGGCGATCTTGATCCCCTGCTCGCTCAGGGCGTCGAGGATCTCGATGCACCCCTTCATGTCGAGCATCAGCACCGTCTCGGTCAGCTCCAGGGTCAGCAGCGCCGCCTCCACCGAGAATGCCTCGAGCAGTTGGGCCACCAGCTCCGGCAAACTGGCAGAGAGCTGGAAGCCCGAGAGATTGACCGACACCGGCACCCTCACCCCATCCTGTCGCTGCCACTCCCCCATCTGGGCCAATGCGGTGGAAAGTACCCAGCTTCCGATTTCCCGGATGAGCCCCATCTCTTCGGCCAGCGGAATGAACTCCGCCGGCGACACATGGCCAAGCACGGGATTGTACCAGCGTACCAGGGCCTCGAAACCGATGACCCGACCTTGCGCCACATCCACCTGGGGCTGATAGCGCAGGCTGAGCTCCCCCCGACCGACGGCCTTGGCCAGAAACTGCTTGAGGGTCAGCTTGCGATGCAGGCTCTGCTGCATGCTGGGGGTGAAGCGCTGCCAGCGAAGCCGCCCCATCTGCTTGGCCTGGTACATGGCCATGTCGGCACGGGTGATGAGGTTGTCGCCATCATCCGCGTCGTCCGGGTAGATGGCGATGCCGATGCTGCCGCCGATGGTGACCTCGGGGACACCGCTCAGCTGCAGTGGCTTGCTCATCTGGGAGAGCATGAGATCCGCCACCTCCTGGGCCCGATCGCTCGCCTGGTTGAGGGGCACCAGGGCGGTGAACTCATCCCCGCCAAGGCGCGCCAGCTCCACGTCCCGCGGGCAGATCTGCTTGAGCCGTCCGGCGACCCGCTCCAGCAGGCGATCCCCGGCCTTGTGGCCGTAGTTGTCATTGACCAGCTTGAAGTTGTCCAGATCCATGAACACCAGGGCAAAGCGCCCCCCGAGGCCGCAATAGGCTTCCAGGGATTTCATCAGGCCGTAGCGATTGAGCAACCCGGTGAGGGAGTCGTGCCAGGCCAGGTGTCGATGCTCCAGCTCTTCGAGCTTGCGATCCGTGATGTCCCGCATGGTCAGCAGGATCCGTGCCCCCTGCTGGATATGGCGAAACTGGTACTGGAACCAGCGCATCCCCTTCTGGGTGCGACACTCCCCTTCGGCCACCACTTCGTCCAGACGGGAGAGGCGACGATAGAAGGCCTCGTCCGCACCGGAGAAGATCTGGGGCAGCGTCAGAATGCCGGTGCCAAAGCACATGTCGAAGTGATGGTTGCCGCTCTCTAGGCGCCCCTCGTTGTCAAAGAGACAGGCCAGGGTGTCGCCGGTGGCGAGGGAGGACTCCTGATAGAGGGTGTCGGCATCGATGACCGCTTCCGCCATCATCATCTGCCTTCCGGCAAGCTGGATCCCGGAAAGACGCAGATAGACCTGCTTCTTGACCCCCTTGGGCGAGAGGGTCCACCACTCGTTGTAACTGCGCTCCTGCTGGAAATCACCGAGATAGCGCTGCAGTAGCAGATCGATGGCGGCGGCCATGTCGGCGGAGAAATCCCGGGACTTCAGCTCGGCCAGGGAGCTCGCCTCCCAGAGCCCGAGGGCAGCATCGTTGGCCCAGTAAATATGATGACGCTGGATGTCATAGACCCAGACCGGCGTGTGGAGGACATCCATCACGGTGAGCAGGCGTTCGTCTAGCGTATTCATGTTGAGTGATGATTCATGCTGAAAGCTCATGGTCGAACCAGTCGCTTGCGCCCCCTGACAGGAGTATTCACGCTGGTACAAAATCCGTTCCGGCCCATAATCGGATAACAAACGGATGAAAAAAGGCCGAAATCATATGAAAACGCTACATGTGATCCCCATGGTACGAAGAAATGGACTCACACTGGTATTGTTGGGCATGGTGATAACCATTGCTATGATTTTTATACTTTTTTTTCTTCGTGAACAACTACTAATCCCCGCCATTTCCCTCCTCCTGGCGGGCCTAATGACAATTCTTGTCGGGGTTTGGAAACTGGGCGAGCCTCATTTTAGTCTCTCTTTGTGTCAGGACTGCCTGCAATACCATCACAAGTACGGCGGCTGGATCCTGAAATGGAGAAATATTCAGCGAATTGACCAACCACGTATCCATTTGGGGTGGGATCTAGTGGAGCTGCCCTACATCGGCTTGAAAATAAAGGATTACGACGCTTTTTTGACGCTGATCACACCCCGGCTCGCCGTCCGTCTGCTCACCGAGCAGCGCGCCGTGCTGATGCAGGCCATGCGAAGCGAGCGCTCCAACTGCCCGACCGGAGGGTGCGGCAGTGGGCTCCTGGGAGAGGGACTGCTGGAGGAGAGCCGCTTCTGCTCACCCTCCGGCCAGCGCTATGAGGGGGTGATCGCCATGCTCGGCAACCGCATGGCACGGCTGCGTGATCTGCTGGGGTACGATCTGCTGGTGCCCGACAACAGCCTGGACAGATCCCCGGAAGATTTCGTCCATCTGCTCCAGCAATACCAGCGCGAGTCGAATCTAATCCAGATCAATTAAACGCCGGATTGCGCTTGCCAAGCCCGGTGACTCTTCATAAGGTCACTGGCTTGTTACAGCCAGAACACCCCCTAAAACCGCTTATGAAGTACATCGAAGAGTTCTATCTGTTCGTCAAGGTGGTGCAAGAGGGCGGTTTCTCCCACGCCGCCGCTGCGCTGGGCATGCCGACCGGCACCATCAGTCGACGTATCTCCCAACTGGAAGAGCAGCTCGGATGCAGCCTGCTGCACAGATCCACCCGCAAGCTGCGTCTCACGGACGAAGGACTGCGCTATTACGAGCGCCTCTGTACCCCCCTTGCGGAAATAGAGCAGGCCACCGGCGAAATTCGGGGTGAGGAGACGGACATCAGCGGCCTCATCCGCCTCGCGGCCCCCATCGCCCTCTCCAACACCATCCTGGTCGACATGCTGGTGGACTTCGGCCTGCGCTATCCCGGGGTACAATTCGACATCCGCCAATCCAACGATCATGCCCTCCAGGCGGATCAGGACAGGGACCTGGTCTTTTTCAACGGCGAACTTCCCCAGACCCTGCCCAACGCCCTCTGTCTGGGTCACATCCAGTACGGTCTGTTCGCCTCCCCCCTCTATCTGGAGAAGATGGGGGTGCCCTCCCACCCGACCCAGCTGGAAGAACACGATCTCATCTACTGCTGGCCCCACCAGCACTGGCAACTGAGCGGGCGGGACGAACAGACGGTCTGCATCAAGCGCACACCCCGCCTTTGCATCGACCAGACCCAGGCCGCCGTGCGGGCAGCCCAGCGCCACCTCGGTATCGTCAACGCCCCGCAGCACTATGTGCACCCCTTCCTGCAAGATGGTCAGCTCGTCCCCGTCCTGCCGGACTGGCAGTCGGGAAAACGTCCCTTCTACATGCTCCATTGCCAGCCCCGGTTCACCCCGTTGCGTGTTAAGATGTTCGCCGATTTCGTCGAGAAGCACTCCGAGCGCTATCGTACCCGCCAGCAGAACGATCAATTTTCACCGGCGCAGCCGCTGCCCGTTGCATCTGACGGCTGATGACCCACACTTAGCGCAATCCTCGTTGCACAGGTCGGCTAACACTATGAATGTATTGATATGTGATGACTCCGGGTTCGCGCGCAAACAGCTGGTGCGCGCCCTGCCCGCCGATTGGGGTGTCACCTTGCACCAGGCCGCGGACGGACTGGAAGGGGTCGAGCAGATCCTGATGGGGCACGGGGACCTGATCTTTCTCGATCTCACCATGCCGGAGATGGACGGATATGGGGTTCTCGAGACCCTCAAGCGAGAGGGGGTGCGCAGCAAGGTGATCGTGGTCTCCGGCGACATCCAGCCGGAAGCCCATGAGCGTGTCATGGCCCTTGGCGCCCTCGATTTCATCAAGAAGCCGGCCTCCCCGGACACCCTCCTTGCCCTGCTCAAGCGCCACGGTCTGTGGCAATCGGCCACCCAGGTGACGGCCATCCAGCCCCAGCCCGTCGCCAGCCACCAGGCTGCCCAGAGCAGCATCCAGTTCACCCCCGAGCTGCGGGATGTCTATCAGGAGCTGGCCAACGTCGCCATGGGCCAGGGGGCGGATCTGCTGGCCCGCCTGCTCGGCGCCTTCGTGCTGCTCCCCATCCCCAACGTCAACGTGCTGGAGGTCTCCGAGCTGCACATGGCGCTCTCGGCCGCCGCCGAGTCGGAGACGCTCTCTGCGGTCTGCCAGGGCTTCATCGGGGCCGGGATCGCCGGGGAGGCCCTGCTGCTGTTCCACGATGCCAGCTTCCAGGACCTGGCACGCCTGATGAATCATCAGGGGGAGCTGGATCACGGCGCCGAGCTGGAACTGCTGATGGACACCGCCAACGTGCTGATTGGCGCCTTCTTGCGCGGCTACGCCAACCAGCTCGACACCCCTTTTAGCCAGGGTCACCCCGTGGTGCTGGGCCAGCACAGGCCCATTCAGGATCTCATTCGGACCAACCAGAGCCGCTGGCGCCGCACTCTGGCCATCGAGATCAACTATCGGGTGCAGGGCTATGCGGTGCAGTGCGATCTCTTGCTGCTGTTTACCGAAGATTCCATCGCCACCATGAACAACAAGATCATGCACATGCTGTGACCGTCCCGCGGCAGCAACCACCAGGAGTGACCATGGACATTCGGGAATTTCATTGGCTGATGAACATCGTCCAGAATCTGGACGTGGGGCTGGTCGTGCTCGACAGGGAGTACCGGATCCAGGTGTGGAACGGCTTCATGGAGAGTCACAGCGGCCGGTTGGCAGGCGAGGTGCGCGATCAAGGGCTGTTCTCGCTCTTCCCCGATGTGGACAAGGCCTGGTTCGAGCGCAAGGCCAACATGGTGTTCAAGCTCAACAACCGTGCCTTCAGCACCTGGGAGCAGCGCCCCTACCTGTTGCGCTTCTCCAACTACCGCCCCATCACGGGATCGGCCCCCTACATGTACCAGAACCTGACCCTGGTGCCGCTGGCCGACTTCGCCGGAGAGGTCACCCACCTGGCCATCATGATCTATGACGCCACCGACGAGGCCATGCTGATCACCGGCCAGCGCCAGGGATGACCGACCCTGCCATGACAACAAGGGCGCCCGATGGCGCCCTTGTTGTTGCGATGGGGAATGGCGTCAACCACTCAGGTACTCGGTGAAGGCGTCGATCACCTCGTCAATGTCATCATCGGTGATCTGCAGGTGGGTCACCAGCCTGAGCTCCCCGTAGCCGGAGAAGAGAATACCGCGCTCCTTCATGAAACCCAGCAAGGTGGCGGGATCCCTCTGAGTCAGACGCAGGAATACCATGTTGGTCTGCACCTCACCCATGTTGAGTGTGATGCCTGGCAACGCGGCCAGCCCCTCTGCCAGACGCCTGGCGCGGCGATGATCATCCGCCAGCCGGGCAACGTGCTGATCCAGCGCGAACAGGGCGGCCTGGGCCAGGATCCCTCCCTGGCGCATGCCGCCCCCCAGCATCTTGCGCAGCCGTCTGGCGCGGGCGATGAACGCAGCCGATCCCACCAGCAGGGAACCCACCGGTGCTCCCAGTCCCTTGGAGAGGCAGACGGAGATGCTGTCAAAAGGCGCCGCGATGGCGGCCACCGGCTCCCCGCTTGCCACCACCGCATTGAAGAGGCGAGCC
Source organism: Aeromonas sp. R7-5 (assembly GCF_040908015.1). NCBI lineage: Bacteria > Pseudomonadati > Pseudomonadota > Gammaproteobacteria > Aeromonadales > Aeromonadaceae > Aeromonas > Aeromonas sp. R7-5. The sequence continues at coordinate 27,521 of NZ_JBFOCZ010000005.1, forward strand.
CCGTCCAGGTGAAGCTTCAGCCCCTTCTCGTCGACGAATTCGCGCATAGCGCGCAGGTAGGTCAATGGCAGCACCTTGCCATTATGGGTATTTTCCAGGCAGACGAGGCGCGTCTGGACGAAATGGGGATCATCGGGAGCGATGGCCCCCCGCACATCCTCGAGGGCCAGGGTGCCGTCCGCCTGCATGGGGACGGATTGCAGGGCCACCGAGCCCAGCACGGCAGAGCCCTGGGCCTCGTAGCGATAGATGTGGGAAGCCGCCCCCAGCACGGCCCCTTCCCCACGCTGGCAGTGACTCATCATGGCCAGCAGGTTGGACATGGTGCCGGAGGGCACGAACAGGGCCGCCTCCTTGCCAAGCAGTTCGGCGCCGCGGCGCTCCAGCGCATTGATGCTGGGATCTTCCCCATAGACATCGTCTCCCACCTCGGCATGCAGCATGCTCTGGCGCATGGCTTCCGTGGGTTGGGTCACGGTATCACTTCGTAAATCGATATAGCGCATGTCATCCTCCTGATGCAGGACGATGACATTAACCAGCCGGAACCCGGCTGGCAAGAAACGGCAAGCGGGAATGTGAGCCCGGCGGCTCACCAGGGCAGCGACTGACCGTGCAGGTCCACGAAACGGCCCGAGTGCGCGGGCGTCAGTGTGGCCATCAGATCCAGCAGGCGGACGGCGACCTCGGCGGGATCCTGCAGCAGGGCGGGATCCATCTCCTGAAGAAAAGGTTGCTGCATGGGGGTATTCATGAGGCCGGGATGCACGGTGATGACACCGGCGCCTGGAAAACGTCCGGCCCACTCACCCGCCAGGATCCGGGACCCCATGTTGAGGGCGGCCTTGCTCATGCGGTAGCTGTAGTGGCACATGGCCTCCTCGCCCCCCTCCTCCAGGCATCCCGCCCGATCCGAGAGGGTGCAGAGCCAGAGCGTGCTCTGGGGCATCATGCGCCGGCTGAGGTTGGCACCAAGGGCCAGGTGGGGCCAGGCATTGGCCAGCAGACTCTCTTCGAGCCATTGGGGGGTCACCTCCTCCACCCGCCGCTCCGGCATGTGGGCAAGATCATGGAGCAGGCCTATGGTGTTGATCACCACCGTCGGCAGGGTGGTGCTGTCATAGAGGGTGAAGAGGGCCTCGAAGGAGAGCGGGTCCACCTCCTGCAGCGGAAAGTAGCAGGCGGGATCCAGCCCCCTGGGCAGTTGCCTGCCCGCCAGCAACCACTCTTCGCCCCTTCTGGCCAGCTCCCGTGCCAGCACACTGCCCAACCCGCCACTGCCCAGGATCAGATAGCTCATCTGCGTGTCCTTGGATTTGATCACTGCTTAGAGGGTATCAGAAGAATGGCGGACTGCCGGGGGCACCCGTCAGGCTCAGGCCTCGGCCAGATGGCGCCCAAACTCCCGCGCTCGGGCCAGGTCCAGAAAACCGTCCGCCTGCTTGTGGCTGCGCAGGAACTGGTAATAGGCGAGCAGGGTCACCAGTTGCTCCTCGTCCGGCATGGGCTTTCCCGGACGGGTCTCCTGCACCAGCGCCCCCGCCGCCGCCAGAGCGTCCCTGTCCACCACCTCGGCCTGACGATAGAGATACCCGCAACCGGTGGCGAGCCACTCCAGCGAGCAGTTGGCCCCCATGGCAATCTGGTTCGCCTTGCCAAGGCCGGGCTCGGCCCCTTTCAGATACTTGCGGATCAGGGCTTCACTCAACCCCACCTTGCGGGCAAAAGCGCTCACGCTCCCCTCCCCGATCAGGCTTTGCAGCCTGGCGGCAAATCCTTCCATCACCCCTTCTCCTCTCACTGACGCCGGGATCTTGACCCGTTGGAGTCAGAACCATAGTTCGAATTCGCGAAGGGGGCATTATTGCCTTGTCCGCCGGAAGAGACCAAGATGCTGGCACATGATTTTGCCCCTTTCTTTTCGCATTTTTATCTCCAGAGGAGTCACCATGTCCGTATCCCGTCTGGCCCTGCATGAGCAAGGCCCCACCTTCTCCCGCCTCATCATGGGCTACTGGCGCCTGATGGAGTGGCAGCTTTCCCCCGCCGCCCTGCTGGACCTGATGAAATATCACCTTGATCTCGGGGTCACCACCATCGATCACGCCGACATCTACGGTGGCTACCAGTGCGAGGAGGCCTTCGGCCATGCCCTGCGCCTGGAACCCTCCCTACGCGATCGCATGGAGATCGTCAGCAAGTGCGGCATCGCCCTCACCGCCAATCCGGCCCACGCCCTGAATCACTACAACACCGGCAAGGGACACATCGTCGCCAGTGCCGAAGCCTCCTTGCAAAAGCTCGGCACCGATCATCTGGATCTGTTGCTGATCCATCGCCCCGACCCCTTGATGAACGCCGACGAGGTGGCCGACGCCTTCATCACCCTCAAGCAGGCAGGCAAGATCCAGCACGCCGGGGTCTCCAACTTCACGCCCCATCAGTTCGCCCTGCTGCAATCCCGCCTGCCCTTCCCCCTGGTCACCAACCAGCTGGAGATCTCCCCGCTCCATCAGGAGGGGACGCTGGATGGTGCCCTGGATCAATGCCAGCAACTGCGCATCAAGCCCATGGCCTGGTCCTGCCTTGGCGGCGGGCGGCTGTTCCATGCCCCCGACTATGCCCCGCTGCGGTCGGAACTCGAGCAGATCCGCCAGGAGGTGGGCGCCGACTGTCTGGAGCAGGTGGTCTACGCCTGGGTGATGATGCTGCCGAGTCAGCCGCTGCCCCTCATCGGCTCCGGCAAACGGGAGCGGATCGCCGCCGCCGTGGCAGCCGAGTCCATTGAGCTCACTCGCCAGCAGTGGTTCCGCATCCGCAAGGCCGCTCTGGGTTATGACGTTCCCTGAGTCTGCGCTAGACCCTGAAAACAAAAACGGCATGGAGGATTCCATGCCGTTTTCCGTTATCGAGACGATTCAACGATGGCGCTGGGGGCGACCACGGGGTGCATCCGTCTTCGGTTTGGCCTGATTGACCGTGATGGTGCGGCCGCCGACCTCGGTGCCGTGCAACTCGGCGATGGCCTTCTCGGCCTCACCATTGACCGGCATTTCAATGAAACCAAACCCCTTGGACTGACCGGTATCGCGGTCGATGATGATATCGACCTTGTCTACCTGCCCAAATTGGCTGAACACGGTTGTCAGTTCGTCGGCCGTCATCCGGTACGACAGATTACCTACGTAAATCTTCATGCCATCCACTCTCGATTCAAGGTGCCTTATCTATGCATCCACCGACCTGGGAGTAAGGGCACAACCCCCCTGCCGGACCAGCCACGGCATCATGCCATGGCACTTCCAGCTTCGTATCCCAAGTCCTTGATCTCTTGGGCTATCGGAGCAGGAAAGATCAAATCGAATCAGAGGCAGTATCTGAGCATTGGGATGAATTGTCGAGAAAATAGTCAGGCCGGGTGCAGCTCGGCCAGTAATGTGCCGAGGGCACGACGCCCATGCCAGGCACGTTTGAACCCGAATCGATAGACCCCGGGGGCCACTTCGTGAGTCCCTTCCCGGGACAACCCGAGCAGGCTGGTGGCCGTCGCCAGGGTCACCTCATCCAGCCCGAGATCCAGGCTGAAATCGAGCCACTGGCCATCGTGTCCCACCTTGCGATCCCGCTCCATGCCCACCAGCACGGCTCTGGGCAGCGCCAAGGCCCGGTCTTCGCCGCCATTGAGCAGATAGAGATGGCGTTCATCCCAGGCAAGCTCCGCCAGACGCCAGCGCTGCCAGTTGCGCGGCAACACCATCATCACCAGCACGATACCGCCAAAGACCACCCCGACCCAGGGCAGCAGGCCCATGTCGGGATATCCCAGCCAGAGGGCGGCCACCACAGTGGCGAGACTCGCCAGCAACAGGCAGATCATGACCCCGTAAAACCGCCGGGCCGGGGGCATCAGCCAGCTCACGTTCTCTTGCGCTGCCAGCTCACTGACTCTCATCTTCTCTTCTCCTTCTGTGATGCGAACGGCCTTGCCGTCGCTGCGTTGCCGCGCATTGTGCGCGAGCGACGCGCCGCGATGCAACCGCCACCGCCACCGCGACACGGATGACGGCCAGCCGCCACTCTTGGTATGCTTGGGGCTGTCTGAGCCCGCACTGGGCGCCATCCCGGGAGTCCCATGTTCGCCACCGCCCTGCTCTTGTCCGCGAGCACACTCTATGCCGAGGCCATCGGCGGCTACTCCGCCGGCTGCCTGAAAAATGCCGTGGCCCTGCCCCTCGAAGGCCCTGGTTATCAGGTGATCCGCACCAAACGGCTGCGCTATTACGGTCACCCCGACCTCATCCATTACCTGCAGCATCTGGCCAACCAGACCAGACTGGCCGGCATGCCGGATCTCTATATCGCCGACCTCGCCATGATGCACGGGGGGTCCTTTACCTCAGGTCATCGCAGCCACCAGACCGGCCTGGATGCCGACATCTGGTTCAGGATGGCTGACAGACCCATCAGCCGCTGGGAGCAGGATGCCCCCAGGGAGTGGGCGCTGATCGACGAACCCAGCTACCGGATGCTGCCCGGCCGATTCGGCCCCAGGCAGCTCAATCTGCTGCGCCTTGCGGCTGATCGCCCCGAGGTGGCGCGTATCTTCGTCAACCCCGTCATCAAAGCCGAGGTGTGCAAACAGGCACCCGGTGAAGCCTGGGTCGGCAAGCTGCGCCCCTGGGTCGGCCACTTCAGCCACTTTCACGTGCGCCTGCGCTGCCCGGCAAACAGTCCGGACTGCCAGCCCCAGGCTCCCATTCCCCCCGGCAATGGCTGTGGGGAGGAACTGGCCTCCTGGCTCAAGGACAAACCCCAGCTGCCCAAAGTGTCGATGAGCTACCGCGCGCCCCTGTTACCCAGGCGTTGTGAGGGCTGACCACAAGCTGTTATGGTGAACCTATTTCCGAGAGAAATATCAATGGAGAACAACAAGATGGCCACTTCACTCTGGCAGCGTGGTACCCGTGCCCTGCTGACCCTGACCCTGCTGCTGGGTTTGACCGGCTGCGGCATGAACACCATTCCGACCCTGGATGAGCAGGTCAAAGCGAGCTGGGGACAGGTCGAGAACCAGTACCAGCGCAGGGCCGATCTCATTCCCAACCTGGTGGCCACCGTCAAGGGGTACGCCAGCCACGAACAGGAGACCCTCAAGGCGGTCACCGATGCCCGTGCCCGAGTCGGCAGCGTGCAGGTGAGTGACCCCTCCCAGCTCAAGGCGTTCGAGGCGGCTCAGGAGCAGCTCTCCAGCGCCCTCTCCCGGCTGATGGTAGTGGTCGAGCGCTACCCGGATCTGAAGGCCGATCAACAGTTCCTGACCCTGCAGGCCCAGCTGGAAGGCACCGAGAATCGCATCGCGGTGGCCAGACGGGATTACATCGAGGCAGTACGCCAGTTCAATACCGAGATCCGTACCTTCCCCGGGGTCATCTGGTCCAAGCTGCTTTACTCCGATCTGGAAGCCAAACCCACCTTCAGCGCCAAACCCGGTGCCGATGAGGCGCCCAAGGTCAGCTTCCAATGAACGTGATGAGACACTGGCTGGCGCTCTGTCTGCTGCTCTGTGCCACGGCACTGCATGCCGCCCCCGATTTCCCGGCCCTGACCGGGCGGGTGGTGGACGAGGCCAATCTGATGTCCCGCAAGCAGGCCCACCAACTCGCACAGCAACTGGCCGTCTTCGAAAAGCGCAGCGGCGTCCAGCTGGTGGTGGTCTCCATCGACACGCTGGCGGGGGATACCATCGAAGAGTACGGCTACCAGCTCGGTCGCCACTGGGGCATCGGCCAAAAAGGCAAGAACAACGGCGTTCTGCTGATCATCGCCCAGGACGAGCGCAAGGTGCGCATCGAGGTGGGTTATGGCCTGGAAGGTGCCCTGCCCGACGCCATCGCCGCCAATATCATCCAGACCCGGATCCTGCCCGCCTTCAAGCGCGGTGACATGGTGGCCGGCATCCTCGCCGGCAGCCAGGGCATCATGCAGGCCCTGGCCGGGGAGTATCAGCCCGTGGACCACGCCAGCAAGGCCGACAAGCAGGGAGGTCCCTGGCTCTTCATCCTGGTGGTGATTGCGATGATCGTGCTGCACAACCTACGCGGCGGCGGCGGTGGGCCGGGAGGACGTCGCCGGGCCGCCTACATGGCCGGTGGATTCGGTGCCGGCTCTTTTGGCGGCCGCACTGGCGGTGGTGGTGGCGGTTTCAGTGGTGGCGGCGGCAGCTTTGGCGGCGGCGGTGCATCTGGCGGTTGGTAATCAGGGAAAAAGAGACAACAAGATGATTTCGAAACAGTTTTTCCACACCTTGCAGGCCAGGGTTCGACAGGCCGAGCAGGCCACGGATGCCGAACTGGTCACCGTGCTGGCCCCGGCCAGCGATGGCTATCGCTATATCCCGACCCTGTGGGCCGCCCTGCTGGCCATGCTCACCCCCCTGCTGGTCTTCCAGCTCGGCTTCTGGCTTGGCTGGTACGAGATCCTGCTGGTGCAGTGGTCGGTCTGGTTGCTGCTGAGCCTGCTGTTCCACTGGACGCCCATCAAGATGCGGCTCATTCCCAACAAGGTACGCCGTCACCGGGCCGCCCTGATGGCCCGCCTGCAGTTTGTCGAGCAGGGACTTCACCGCACCCGGGACCGGCTCGGTGTGCTCATCTTCGTCTCGGTGGCGGAGCACTATGTGGAGATCCTGGTAGACGACGGGATCGCCCAGCACATCGACAACACCCTGTGGCAGCAGATCATCGACGACTTCGTGGTTCGGGTACGCAACAAGGAGGTCGAGCAGGGGTTCCTGGAGTGCGTGGAGCGCACCAGCGCCATTCTGACCGACGCCTTCCCCGCAACCCGGGATCAGAACGAGTTGCCTGACAGCCTGATCATTCTCGACAAGCCTTGAACGGGCTTAAAAAACCGGCATTCTGTTCAAGGGATAGGCACTCGATAAAGATTATGAAAAATAAGGGGAAAAGTGGTTGACCCAGGCAGCCCTTTCCCCTAAATTACGCCCCGTTCCAGCGCAACGGCGCAGCGAACACCGTGTTGGCTGAACACGTTAAATCACAGACCGAAATTTGGTGAGGCATCCGAGAGGCTGCCCACCGACGAAGTCGGCAAAAGGATGCACGCGCAGCATGCTCCGAAAGCCACTTCAAGCAGTAAAAATTTGGTGAGGTGTCCGAGTGGCTGAAGGAGCACGCCTGGAAAGTGTGTATACGGCAACGTATCGA
>NZ_JBFOCZ010000006.1:0-307869 GCF_040908015.1 Aeromonas sp. R7-5
CCCCCTTGTGAAGGGGGAGGCCGGGAGGGGGTTGAGAGAAAGTCGGAGAGTTTTCTCGATAGATGGCAGGAGCTGGAGTGGGACGATATCGGCATGCAGATCCGCGCCAAGACCGCCGCCGATGTAGAGCGGGCGCTGACTACCTCCCGCCGCACCCTGAGCGATTTTATGGCGCTGATCTCCCCGGCCGCCGAGGCGTATTTGCCGCAGATGGCAGCCGAGGCCGAGCGCCTGACCCGCCAGCGCTTTGGCAACACCATCGGCTTCTATGTGCCCCTCTATCTGTCGAACCTGTGCGCCAACGACTGCACCTACTGCGGCTTCTCCATGAGCAATCGCCTCAAGCGCAAGACCCTGAATGCAGAGGAGATAGAGCGCGAGTGTCTGGCCATCAAGGCGCGCGGTTTTGACAGCGTGCTGCTGGTGACCGGCGAGCACGAGCACAAGGTGGGGCTCGCCTATTTTCGCGAAGTGATGCCCATCATTCGCCGCCACTTCAGCACGGTGGGGATGGAGGTGCAGCCCCTCTCGCAGGATGAATACGCCGAGCTCAAGACCCTCGGCCTCGATTCGGTCATGGTCTATCAGGAGACCTACCACGCTCCCACCTACGCCCGCCACCACCTGCGCGGCAACAAGCGGGACATCGCATGGCGCCTCGCCACGCCGGATCGGCTGGGCCGCGCCGGGATCGATAAAATCGGGCTGGGGGCGCTCATCGGTCTCTCATCGGACTGGCGCGCCGACAGCTACTTTGTCGCCGAGCACCTCGCCTGGCTTGAGCGCCACCACTGGCAGAGCCGCTATTCACTTTCGTTCCCGCGCCTGCGCCCCTGCACCGGTGGGCTGGAGCCTGCCGTCATCATGTCGGATCGCCAGCTGGCCCAGCTTATCTGTGCCTGGCGCCTCTTCTCGCCCACGCTGGATTTGTCCCTCTCCACCCGAGAGTCAGCCACCTTTCGCAACGGCGCGGTGCGTCTTGGCATCACCCAGATGTCCGCCGAGTCGCGCACCCAGCCGGGTGGCTATGCCGAGGGGGATAAAGAGGAGCTGGAGCAGTTCGCCATCCACGACGACCGCCCGGTGGGGGAAGTGGCCGCCGCCGTGCGACAGGCGGGGTTGCAGCCGGTGTTCAAGGACTGGGAACCGTTTTTGGGCCGATAGGGGTGGCCACGCCCCTCTTTGTCGGTGGCATCCGGCATGGTTGGGCGGTGTTTGGCCACACACCTTGCTGGTGGCGACCCTTTGGCTCCCTCCCCTGCGAAGGGGAGGGCTGGGGAGGGGTCTTGATGCGATGTTTCATTGCCATCGTAGGGTCGATGAGCCGTCAGGCGTAATCGTCCGGGGGATAGTCGATGGCACGGCTTTGCCGTGCAGGACGCGAGGCCGCTGGCCTCGAAGGGGTTTCGCCCGCCCTTCGGGCATGGGCGAGTGACTTTGGAAAGACCCGCTCTTTTCAAAAAATGCACCAAAGGTCTTCTCCCCCGCCAATCCGACCGCTACGCGGTTTCCCTCGGGTCAGGAACAAGGTCGGACGGACCGCCGCAGACGGCACATCCCTGTGCCGGCTGCGGCTGCGCCATCATCCCTGATGGCGCTCCTGACCTTGCCCCGTCCCCTCGGCGGATTGGAGGGGGAACCAATACCGTGCCAAGCACTCTAGACAGTGCTGACCTGAGGGATTATCAAAAGACAACCAACCATACCCCACATCAGATAGGTGCAGGGATTACGAATTCCAGCGTACGAGACGAATTTCTATAAACTGTTTGTTCTGTATATCTATACGAGAGCTTTAGTTATCGCGTCTTTTAACATTGATTCTAATGGATGGTTTTTACCATGCATAACAATTCTGTTCGACTTTATGTCAACAGGAATGTCTTCAAGAGAGCTTGATATAATAATGACATCCTTATTTAAAGCATGAGCAATGCCTAGTTCATAAAACACATTAGGGTTACGCCCGTCAATGTTAGCTATTATAAGGCGCGCAGTGCTCATGAGCTTTAAAGTATGGGAGAGTATATCACCAGAAATATGCTCCTCATCGCCACGCTTTGCAATCAAACCTACTGATTGGCACGTTTTTTTAATTTCGTCGTAAGTACTGCTAAAACTCTCATGATATGGTGTGAGTACAAATACCAAATTTTTGTCTACAGTAAGGTTGTCTGATACTCCATTTATGGAAAGAAATGAGCTATTCTTTGAGCTTATATTATTTTTCTGGGCTGAGACAACAAGGTGATTTACATCTTTCCATCTGGACTCATTAGAGATTAAGCGGCTCATTAAGTCGTACACCTTTGATTCGTAAGAGTCTCTTAGGGCATGGAGCTCAACTCTATTCCTTTCCTCATTGTACTGGCGATCTTTACTCGATTTGTAATAAATAAGCGCAACAACAACTGAGACCATCGCTAAAAGGAGGCTGCTAAGAAGACTCAAAATCTCGAAAGTCATGCCGAAATCTCCTTTAACAGGGATATTGAGTATATGACGCAAGAAAGTGCCATCGCATAATTTAAAAAAGATAAAAAGCCAGCTTTATAATATGAGTCTTTTTCGAAGTTAGTAATACTTTTTCTCGATAAAGCGACAAGCAATATAGCCACCACTACATAAACAATAAAAGTTAACAGTCCTTCGGCGGCCTTTCCTGTCGCCCCTAAGATAAAGGCTGTTACAAAAGACATTGCAAGGAAAATTATATCAACAGGAAGTTCAAGTAACGATTGGACCAAAACTGGAGCGGTCGTAGATCGTTCTACAAATAACTTCAAAGTGAAAGCGAGAACTAGTAGCAGCAAAGGCAAACCTACTTCTACATAACCCATCCGTAAAGCCCTATAAGATAAAAAATCACGAGAATTTATTGAAAAGCCAATCGTAACATGTGGGCTAGTGTACAGCTGTCAGTGGCTTATATGAAGTATTTGAATCAGAGAATGTGAGCTGCCTGCACCCTTAGCCATCCCCCCATATGAGCGAGGCCAATACTGGGACACCCACCATTTTGACAGGGGCGCAGCGTGGTCTGCTTGGCTGAAGAGACAGCCATAAGAGATAACTTGCCATGACCGTCGCTCGTTCACGTCAAATCAGTCTGTAGGATACGTCGTGCTACAGAGGTCAGCCTGCGGGACCAAGGGCATAGATATGTGCATCAATAGGCTGACCATAAAGAAAGATGCTGTCCCTTGCCCGGCACTCAAAGGTTGCCCCGGCGGCAATAGCAACAGCTTCGCTGGCACTGTTGCCAACCCCCATCACGATCTCTAGCCGAAATAGACCCAGCTGTTGAAAACCAAAGTCGCGGAGCAGGGCGACCGCCTGTCGGGCGATGCCGCAGCCTTGGTGGGATTGGCGTACCCAGTAACCGATATTGCCGTAGCGATGATGGGGCGACAGTTGGTTGATACCTGCGCCACCCAAGAGCTGGCCGGTGGTGGCGCAGAAAATGCCCATGTCAAAGGCGCGTCCTGCCGCGCGCTCCTGCTCGCAGTTGGCAAACCACTCCAGTGCGCTGTCCCGAGTAAATGAACGGGAGCACCAGCTGATCCAGCTGCCGACTGTCTCGATGGATTCGTGGGCTGCGCGGACAAACTCGTCGGCATCGCCAGATTCGAACGGGCGGATCACGATATTGGCGTTGGCAAGGCGCGGGAGTGTCGTCACTTGTCCTGCTTTTTCAGAAAGTAACTGATATGCCCCGGCGGCATATCGGGCAGCTGGCCAAAGACCTCGTAACCCTGCTTCTGGTAGAAGGGGAGGGCCTGAAAACTGGTGGTTTCCAGATGGTAGTTGGTGATGCCCTTGCTTTGGGCGTATTGCTCCATGGCGCCGAGCAGGCGGCCGCCCCAGCCATCGCGGCGGATGCTTTCATCGATCCAGAGCCAGTCGACATGCAGCCAGCCCCACTTGATGTCGGCGATGATGCCGCCGTGTACCTTGCCCTCTTCATCCTTGATAAAGCTGGCGATCCGCTCGCGCCTAAGCTCGTACAGTTGAGGGCCGGCCTGGCTTACGTTGTAGCCGGAGAGGCCATCTCTCAGCGCTTCGATCTCATCGTCCTGAGGGGGCTGTGGTCTGGTTAATTGCATAGTGCTTCCTGCTTGATGGTGGTTGTCTCTATGGGGTTGCCGCTTCCAGCGCGGCATCTGCCCGCGGCTGTTCAGTGCCGCCTGTGCGGGCTGACCTGTTTCACCAGGCAGACAAGAAGGGGGATATCCCAACATGGCTGTCCTGGGTATGGAGGTGAATGATTGGTCAGGACTTTTCGGCGGCAATCCGCTTAAGCCCCATACCAAGACTGGCAGGCGCCGTGAGCGAGAAACCGAATTGTTGATAGAGTCGGTACGCCTCCCCATCAGCCAGCAAGCTGACATAGCCTGACTCCGGTACCTCGCGGGCGATATAGTCGGCGATCTCCGTCATGATCTTTTTGCCTACCCCTTGACCCTGATATTCAGGCAGCACTGCAATATCAACCACTTGATAAAATGTCCCGCCATCTCCGATGATGCGGCCCATGCCGATGGCGGTCTGGCCGCAAAACACCTGGACGGCAAACAGCGTATTGGGCAGACCACGCTCTGCGGCTTCAAGCGTCTTTGGGCTGAGCCCGGCTGCGGTTCGAAGATAGCGATAGGTTTCGACGGGCGGTGTTGAGTGGACGACAGTGAAAGCGGGTGTGGTCATGTTGATAACTCCAGTGGGACCTGATTGTTTTAACTTCCCATGTAACGCACTGATCTGGTGATGGATCCGTGCTCTCCAGGGCTGTAGGGGGAGGTTCTCCCGATGCCTTCAGGTGGGCAGCCATCACTCCGCCCTCTCCAACTCGTCCATTTCCCCGCCGCCGATCAAGTTCAAATTCCGGCTGATCCGCTCCACCGGCCAGTCCCACCAGGCGAGGGCGCCCAAACGGGCGATGGTGTCGTCGTCGAAGCGATAGCGGATCACCTTGGCGGGGTTGCCGCCGACCACGGCGTAGTCGGGCACGTCCGTGGTGACCACTGAGCGGGCGGCGATGATGGCGCCGTTGCCGACTTTGACCCCTGGCATAAGCAGGGCGTCATAGCCTATCCAGACATCGTTGCCGATGACGGTATCGCCCTTGTAGGGGAGGCTGCCCGGGGCAGGGGCGGCGCTCTCCCAGCCGTTGCCGAAGATAAAGAAGGGGTAGGTGGAGAAGCCGGAGGTCTGGTGGTTGGCACCGTTCATGATGAACTTGACCCCGCGGGCGATGGCGCAGAACTTGCCGATGATGAGCTTGTCGCCGATGAAGGGAAAGTGGTAGAGGACGTTGCGCTCGAAGCCCGCCGCATCCTCCGGGTCGTCGTAATAGGTGTAGTCACCCACCTCGATATTGGGTCCCTTGATGGTGTTCTTGATAAAGCACACCTGGGGGAAGCCGTTCATGGGGTGGGGGTTGGCGGGATCGGGTCCGTGCATGGGGGGCTCCTCTGGGGTCTGGGCTCTGGCTACCCTAACGGAATCGGGTGGAGCCTTGCCACCCTTTTGTGCCCTCCGCTTCGCCAGTCTCTGTCGCCCCCTGCCCATGTGCGCATCGACCCGGGGCGGGTTTGTCTCTAGCATGGAGGGGCGGCGGAGTCTGGCTCCGTCAAAATGGATGATGGACGAAGTGCGCCTTGCACACTTCTGGCGGAGAGAAAAGATGAAGCTGCGTTCCTTGTTGATGGTGGGTGCCCTGCTGCTGGGCGGATGTGCGGTCAATCCCTATGGGGGGACGCCTGCGCCGGTCGGCGAGCCGGACAAGCCGGTGACCAAACCAGAGAAACCCGTGGCCGAGCCTGACAAGGCCGAGCCGGTGCCTGCTCCCAAACCCGTGGCACCGACGGGGCTGGCGGTTGCCCTGGCCGATGACTTCCTGAAGGCCGCCGATGTGCAGGCACTGGCGGGCAGCAGCCCGGTACTGCTGCTGATGGCGCCCCAGAACGGCACAGGTGAGCCCTTCAGCACTCAGCCCCTGGCGGTGGCCATGATCCAGCGCATTCAGGCCAATAGCGGCTTTCGTTTCGCAGACCCGGGCCAGGTGGCGGCCATCACGGGTCAGCTCGAATACCAGCAGGGGGGCATGAACCCCGCCTCCCTGGTGCGTCTGGGTCGCCAGACCGGGGCGGGTTACATGCTCTACGGGGATCTCCTCTCTGAAGGGGGCCGCTACCGGCTCGCCATGAGCCTGATGGATCTCAAGAGCGGCGAACTGCTCTGGAACGCCAGTCGATCCGCTGCCCGCTGATGCCGGCTCGCCGGATCCCTCTTGACCGGGATCCGGCCTTGCCCCCCTTGTCCGGGGGCGGGAATACCCCTATGGCGCCCCTGGTGTCACAGGGGTTGGCATGTCGCACTGCCTGAAGGCAAAAAACCTTCCTGACTGTCTGACAGCTCTGGTTCTGACAGCATCCCCGATTGCTACCATTCACTTTGCCGGAGGCTTGTCCGGTGAGCACGTCACCGACCGCATCCTTCCCGCCCGGCAGGCAGCTTTCTGCCCCTGTGCGATACTCCATGAGTCTTGTATAACAGGAGTACAGGGACCCACTCCCACGGATAGCAAGGAGCTCGGATGGCGCTCTCAGTGGCACAACTCTACGAAGTGATGGCCCAGTTGCCGGATCCCGTTTTCATCCTCAGCGAAGATGGCTACTACATCGAGTACATCGGCGGGATGGAGCAGCAGTCCTACCAGAACGGCAACCCGCTGATCGGCAGACAACTGCTGGACGTGTTGCCCGAGGACAAGGCGCAGTGGGTGATGGCGCAGGTGGCTCAGGCCCTCGCCAGCGGCCAGGTGCAGGTGGTGGAGTATGACCTCTCCCCCGCCGAGGTGGACGGCATCGACGCCGACGCCGGGCCCCAGGGAATGCAGCGTTTCGAGGGCAAGATAGCGCCCTTACCCTCTTTATATGAGGGGAAGCGGGCGGTGGCCTGGATGACCCGCAGCATCACCCGCCAGCACGAGCTGCAACAGCGGCTCAAGCGGCTCGGGGAGACGGATCAGCTCACCGGCCTCTACAACCGCCACTTCTTCTTCGACCAGTATCACCATAAGGTGCAGGGGCAGCATCTCACCGGCCTCATCATGCTGGATCTCGATCACTTCAAGCAGATCAACGATCGCTTCGGCCACCAGACCGGTGACAAGGTCCTGTGCCGGGTCTGCGAGTGCGTCTCTGCCCAGTTGCGGGGGGAGGATCTCTTCGTGCGCAGCGGTGGCGAGGAGTTTCTGATCCTGCTGCCGCAGATAGACGAGGGGATATTGCTGAAGGTGGCGGAGCGGATCCGCGCCGCAGTGGCGGCCATGGCGCCGGATCCCGCCCCGGTGACCGTGAGCCTGGGCACCACCCTGATCCGGCCGGGAGAGGATCTTGGCACCGTGCTGGCCCGGGCGGACGAGTGGCTCTATCGGGCCAAGCGGGGCGGGCGCAACCGGGTGGCCCACGATGGGGCGCCCTGAGGGGCGCAGTGAACAGGAAAGAGGGCGACCCGGGGTCGCCCTCTTTCATTTGGCCGGGTCAGATCAGCCGAACAGGGTCGAGATATTCTGTCCCGCCATCAGCAGGCCGATGGCCAGGGCGCTGAACCAGACCAGGGTAGCGGCGACCAGGGCATAGCCGAGGGCGACGAAGAGTCCGTCCCGCTGCAACATGCCGATGGCCAGCAGCAGGATGGCCCAGGCGGGCATGGCGTTGGTGAAGGGAATGGCGCCCAGCGGCAGCATCAGCAGCAGGGCGGCCAGCATGATGAGCAGGCCGTTGCAGCGGTTGATGGTCACGCTGCCGGTCAGGATGAGCAGGCGCGGGCGGATGAAGCGGTCGATGCGGGCCAGCAGATCCGCCCCCTTGTGCAGGGTCGGCTTGAGGTGCTCGGCGGCGAAGCGGCGCTCCATCAGGAAGGCGGGCAGCCAGGGCACCCGGTTGAGGGTGATGCCGATGCCGATGAAGAGGATCAGCAGGCCAAAGGGGGTGCTGACGCCGGGAATGGAAACCGGCAGCAGGAAGGGAACCGTGAGCAGCACGCAAAACAGCAGCATGCCCTGCTCGCCCACCAGGGCCAGCATCTGGCGCAAGCTGATGTGGCTCTCCTCGATGGCGTGGGCGGTGGCCCTCAGGGTATCGGAGAGCGTGCTTTGGGGGTCGTTGAGTTGCGCGGCAACCATTCCTGAGATCCTCGTCTGTTGATGCCACCGCTGTGGCGCCGCCAGCTTACGGGGGCGAGGTTAATCCCGGATGAATAACCCCGGGGAGCACAGATTTTTCCATCGGGAGCGGGGCAATGGGGCTGGTACAGCCCCCGTCCAGTGTGGGAGACGGGCGCTCTGATATGCTTTGCGCAGGTCTTTTCACCAAAGGATGAGCACATGAGAGGAGCGATGGGGATGGTGCCTGGGCTGCTGCTGCCCCTGGCGGGCTGGGCAGCCGAGCCCCCGGCGACGGGCTGGCAGCTGACTCCCTTTGCGGGATACAGCTCGGCCATCGACTTTCGGGCCATGGACGAGCCGGCTCCCACGCCGCACGGGAGCGACATCGACACCCTGCAAGGGGAGCGCTCCGGCAGCTGGGGGCTCTTCATCAGCAGGGAGGTGGATGACCCCGGCATGGTGGAGCTGCTCTACAGCCACCAGTCGACCCGGGTGTCCCCCGAACTGCCCGACAGGCTGACGGTGGACACCCTGCAGTTTGCCGGGGCCCTGACTCTCTCGGACAACCTGATGGCCCCCTATATCGGCGCCGGGATCGGGGTCACCCGCTTCGATGCCTACGACAGCGAGACGGCCCCTTCCATGTCCCTGGCCCTCGGGGTGCAGCCGCGCCTGACCGAACATCTGGCTGTGCGGGCCGAGGTGCGCGGTTATGGTGCCCTGGTCAACGACGACAGCCAGTTTCTCTGCAACCCCGAGATCTGCGCCTTTCGGGTGCGAGGGGAGCTGATCACCCAGTGGCAGGCCAATATCGGCTTGACCCTGAGGTTCTGAGCCTCATGATGGGACTCCTTTGACCAGACAAGGCGATACGACTCCGTGCCATCCCTGCCCCGTGAACTGCCCGTACTGCTGACCCCAAGGGGGCGACTGCGCCCCTTCGATGCGCGGGATGCTGCCGATCTCTTCGCCATCTACGGGGATCCCCTGGTGATGCGCTTCGTCGGGGAACCGCCGTTTGCCTCCCTTGCCACCGTGTCGCAGATGCTGGTTAGCGTCGAGCGGTTGCTGGCTGGCGGCGAGTCGCTGGAGTGGGGGCTGGTGTTACGCGGCAGCGGCCGCCTGGTGGGCACCTGCGGCTTGCACAGCTTTGCGGCCGGCGCCAGCCTGCGCCAGGCGGAGGTGGGCTGCATGCTGGCCCGCAGCCACTGGGGACAAGGTCTGATGGGGGAGGCGCTGAGCGCCCTGATCGCCTATGCCCGCCAGCTTGGCATCGTCACCCTGCTTGCGGATATCGAACCGGACAATCTGCCCAGCCAGCGGCTATTTGAGCGGCTGGGCTTCATCTGGCAGCAGGATACTTGCTACCGGTTGCTGCTGGGCGAGGAGATCACACCAGACCGCGCGTGACGCGGCTGAGGGGCTCGTTGACGTCGAACACCTTGTACTGCACCGCGCTGGCGCCCATGGCGAGCACCCGCTGCTCGTGCATGGTGGCGTAGGCGAGGGCGCTCCCCTCATCCTCGAACAGATAGATGCCGCCTGCCTCGCCGGTGCGCGGGTTCTCGGTCCAGATCTTGGAGATGAAGCCCGGCTCCCGGGTGATGGAGTCGGCCAGCGGCATGGCCGCAGCAGTGAGGGCCGGTCCCATCATCTCGGCGGGGAAGTTGAAATGGATCTGCAGCAGGCTGGGCATGATAAACCTCTCGTGGGCGTTGATTGACGGAATCCGCATCATAGGAAGCCGGCATCTTGGCTGCAAGAAGGCACATTTTCGTGGCATAGTTACCGCAAAGTAACCACTCGCGAGCCATACCGTGCCCTCACTGCCCTGTCCCGCCTATCAGGTATTGCGCCTGCTGACCGGCAAATGGAAGCCGGCCATTCTGTTTCATCTGCGCGAACAGACCCTGCGCTTTGGCGACTTGCGCCGCTGCCTGCCCGAGGTGAGCCAGAAGGTGCTCACCGCCCAGCTCAAGGAGCTGGAGAGCGACGGTGTCATCATTCGCACCCTCTACCCCGACGTACCGCCCAGGGTGGAGTACAGCCTGAGCCCGCTTGGCGTCGCCCTGATCCCCCTGCTCCAGCAGATGCACGATTTTGCGCTGAACCACGTTGATCTGCTGGCTGGTCAGGGTCCTGTTTCTAGCGAGCCCGCAGCAACCAGCGGCTGAGGGCGGTGGCCGCCAGCAGTCGGTAGCCGAGCAGAGTGAGCGCCAGCAGCGCGGGTACCTTGAGGAGTTCCCACCACACCTGTTTGCCCTGGGGGCCGAAGATCATCAGCCACACCACCAGCATCATGTGCAGACAGTAGAGGCCGAGCACCTTGGGGGCCTGGCGCTCCAGCCAGCTGCCTTTGCCCCATGCCGGGTTGGCCAGCAGCAGGCCGAACAGCCCCAGCGCCCAGGGGAGCGAACCCAGCAGGAAATCGTGACGAGCGAGGGGGACGGCGGCAACGCGCAGCAGCCCTGCGGCCTCCAGGGCGTAGAGCCCCATCCCCGCCATCATCATCAGGGCGCAGCGCCTGGCGTCCGGCTGCCAGGCACGCAGGCGCAGCTCGGCGCCAAGCGCCACGAACAGCAGGGAGAAGAAGGGGCCGTTGCGGGTCAGCAGGGCCCACTCGCCCCCCGGCAGCAGCGGGCCATAAGAGCCGCCTATCAGGGCCAGGGCGTAGAGCAGGGCCCCCAGCAGCAGGGCCAGCCTCGGCAGGCGGACCTGCTGGCAGAGCCCCAGGATCAGCACCGCCACCATCAGGGCGGGCAGGAACCAGAGGTGGATCATGCCGCCCACCCACCAGACGTTGAGATGATCCCCGAGCTGCATCTGCCACTGGCCCGCCATGGCGGGTAGGTAGCCCTCGCTCACCGCCGCGAGCGGGTTGAAGGGTATCAGCACGTAGAGGAGGCTCCACGCCAGCCAGAGCCCCAGCAGGGGTCGGCAGTAACGCAGTGCGACCGTCAGCGGGTGGCCCGCGGCGAGGGCGGGTTGCAAGAAGTAACCGGCGCACAGGAAGAACAGCGGCACCGCGAAGCGGCAGAGCTGGTTGATGACGGCCCCGACCAGAGGGTAGGGCGTGCCGTCCCACAGGGCGGGGTCGAAGGGGTTGCTGAAAGGGGAGAGATGGATGGTCATCACGGCCAGGATGGCCACCACTCGCCCGCATTCGATGCTGGAGATGCGCATGATTCCTCGTGGCGTTCGGGAGCTGGGCGCACCCTATCAGCCGCAGGCGTTCCCTATCCAGCCGCCTGGTCGTCAACTGTGACCCCCATCGGCGGCCGGTTACCCTTTGTTACCCGAGGTGCGGGCAAGGTTACCGCCGCCGGGAGCGGGATCCCGTTTTGGTGTCGGTAAAAGGGCTAGAGCAGGGCCACCAGCACGGTGACCAGGGCGCCCAGCAGCAGCAGGGTGATGCCGCGACCGGCGGGGCCGTGCAGCTTGTTCCACATCAGCAGGCTGGTGAGGGCCAGCAGCAGCATGGCCAGGGCCGCCAGATCTCCCACCAGTTGCCAGGGCAGGCCGGTGCCCATGCCACGGTGCAGCCGGTTGAGGCTGGCAGCGAAGTTTGCCTGCTGCAGCTCGGTGCGCACCAGCAGAGTGCCTTCCACATAGCTGGCGGCCACGCTCTGGCTGAGGGTGACGCCGCGCAGCTCCCAGCGGGCCGGCAGGGTGAGGGCGCCGGATGGTGTGGGCAGGGTCTGGGGCGGGGTGATCTGGGGTCGCCCCTCCTCGAACATGTCTGCATAACGCTGTTGCAGCAGGGCTTTCAATTCATCCGGGCTGGCCAGCGGCGTGCTCAGTACTATCTCTTCGCTCGATTTGGCGGTGTGGGGACCGGGCAGGGGCAGCACGGCCCTGTGTTGCAGCCAGAGGCCGGTGAGGCCGTAGAGCAGCATCAGGGTGAGGGTGGCAAAGCCGGCCCAGGCGTGGATGCGGCGCACCCACTTGTTGTTGTGCAGGGGGAGTTTTCTGCGTGTCATCGTTCGGTGCTTCATAACAATCTGGCCAGCGAACGCTGGCCAGAGGGGTCGGTAAACAGGGAGGATCAGAAGCGGTAGGCGGCGGTCAGGTGCAGCTGACGGGGCGTGCCCGGCATGATCTGGGCCGCGCTGGTGGCGCTGACGAAGTAGTCGTGATCGGTCAGGTTCTCCACGCTCAGCTGGGCTTCCCACTGGGGCCAGCGGTAGCCGGCACGGGCGTCGAAGCGGGCGTAACCGGGCAAGGTGGTGGTGTTGGCGTTGTCGGCGAAGCGATCCCCCACCGCCGTCATCCCGGTCTCGCCGAACCAGCCCTGCTTGCCGCTCTGGTAGCCGGCGAACAGCTGGCCGTTCTGGCGGGAGACGTTCATCGGCCGCTTGCCTTGCAGGTCCGCATCAGCCTTGACCTGCTCGGCATCCTGGATGGCGACGCCGCCGCGCAGATAGATCTCGTCGGTCAGCTGGGCACGGGCGCTCAGCTCGATGCCGTCGGTGCGCTGCAGACCGGTGAGGATCACCTTAGTGGGATCCAGCGGATCCTTGCTGCGTTTGTTGTACATCTCCAGCCGGTAGAGGGAGAGGGTGGTGGCGAGGCGGCCGTTCAGCCAGTCGCTCTTCACGCCCCCTTCATAGAGCCGGGTGTGCTGGGGATCCAGGTTGTTGTTCTTGTCCCCCGGGGTGATGCCGATAAGCTCACCGCCCACCGGGGTGAAGGTCTTGCTGTAGGAGGTGTAGAAGGCATGCTCCTCGATGGGGTTCCACACCAGGCCCAGGCGCGGACTCAGGCTGGTGACCGAGAGGGTCTCTTCCTTGTCGAGGTCGTTGCGGCGGCTGGTGACGGTGAAGTCGTCGCGGCGCAGGCCTGCCAGCAGGTGCCAGTCGCCCAGGCTGAGCTGATCCTGCACATAGAGGCCGACACCGCGCACCCTGTGATGGGCGTCGCTGGAGAGTTTCATGGCGCCGTCGTAGGTGGGCAGGGAGCCCGGATCATAGAGGTTGCCTGCCGGGATCGGGTTGGCGTTCTGGTAGAGCTTGGGGGTGCGATCCTGCCAGCCTTGCTCCAGGCCCACCAGCAGACGATGGGCGATGGGGCCGGTTTGCAGCTGGCCTTCCGCCTCGGTGTTGCTGGTGAGGCTGCTGGCCTTGAGATCCTGCTGCCAGCGGGCGCGGGTCACCTTGTCACCCTTGACGCTGGTGACATAGGTATTGTCGAACTGGCTGTCGAGGGTGGTGTAGCCGAGCTGCTGGCGCAGTTGCCACTGATCGTTGATGTCCCAGGTGAAGCGGGAGCGGGTGGACTGGGCCACATCGTCGATGAAGTCGCGGCGGGTGTCGCTGTAGACGCTCTCGATGGGGACATCCGCCGGGCGACCATCGACGCCGGGAATGCCGCGATCCGGGGTGCGATCGTGCTCGTTGCGCTCATATTGCACCAGCCAGTTCAGGGTGTCGGTGATCTCCCAGTTGACGGAGGGGGCCAGCAGGGTGCGCTTGCTGGTCACGTCGTCGCGAAAGCTGTCTTTGTCTTCCTGGGCCAGGTTCAGGCGCACCTGTACCCGCTCTCCTGCCTCGCCGTTGAGGTCGGCGGCGAAGCGTCGGCTGTCGAAGCTGCCGACCTGGGCGCTGACGCTGGAGGCCTGCCCCTTCTGGGGAACCTTGCTGACCCGGTTGACGATGCCGCCGGTGCTGCCACGGCCGTAGAGCACGGCGGCGGGGCCCTTGAGCACTTCGACCCGCTCGATGTTGCCAAGGTCGCGGGTGTATTGCATGTCGTCGCGCAGGCCGTCGAGGTAGAAGTCGTTGCTGGCGCTGAAACCGCGGATGGTGACGCCGTCAAAACGGGTGTCGCCGCTGGCGTTGACGCCAGGGATGCCGGTCAGGGCTTCACTCAGGGTGGGCTGGCCGAAGGCGGTCAGCTCGCTTGCCTTGACGCTCTCGATGCTCTGGGGCACCAGCTTGGCCGGTGTGGCGGTGCGGGTCGCGGTGGCGACCTCTTCATGTTGGCTGCGTTTGCCGACCACGGTCAGGGTTTCGTCTTCGGCACGGGGGCTGGTGCAAACCGCCAGCAAGGCGACGCCCAGCAAGGCGCGCGGGGGGGTGGAATGGTTCATCTGGGTGTGACTCTTTGTCGACCAATCGGCCTGAACTTGTTGATTTATTTGTAATTATTGATTTCTCTCATCGCGAGAGGTTGCTAATGATATTGATTTTCATTTGCCTTGCAAGGAGAAGATGCAAGAAAAAGAGATCATTGGCGGGCAGGCACTGAGGGGGCTGGAATCTCGGGGAAAAGGCCGGGGGAACCTTGGTTCGGTTCGGAGGGGACGCTACCATGGTGGCCTCGCGCCTTGGCGCACCATCCGGCACACACAGGGAGAGAAACATGGTCGAGATCATCAGGGCGGATCTGCACAACCCTCGCCACGGCGAGGCGCTGATCGCGATGCTGGATGAATACGCCAGGGACGAGATGGGGGGCGGCAGTGCGCTGGCGGACGAGGTGAAGGCGAATCTGGCCGACGCCCTGGCCGCGCGACCCGGTGCCCATGTGCTGCTGGCCTGGATCGATGGGGAGCCCGCTGGCGTTGCCACCTGCTTCGAGGGCTTCTCGACCTTCGCCTGTCAGCCGCTGCTCAATATCCACGACGTGGCGGTGCACCCTGCCCATCGCGGCCAGGGCATCGGCAAGCAGCTGTTGGCGGAGGCGGAGCGGCTCGCCCGGGAGCTCGGTTGCTGCAAGCTGACCCTGGAGGTGCTGGAGGGGAACAAGGTGGCCCAGGCTGCCTATCGTGCCAGCGGCTTTGCGGGTTATGAGCTCGATCCTGAGGTGGGCCGGGCCATGTTCTGGCAGAAGAAGCTCTGAGCCTCAGTGACAACGCGATCATCCCAAATGAAAAACGGCGCGCAGAGTGCTCTGCGCGCCGTGTCGTCAGGTGGTTGCCGACTTAGAAGTCGTAGCGGGCCGCCAGCTGGAAGTCATCCTTGGTGTTGAGCTTGCCGCTGTCATGGCTGTCGAGGTTGTTGATGCGGTACTCGCCGATGACGCGCAGGTTCTTGTTGAACTTGTACTGGGCACCCAGGGTGTAGTAGTCGATGGAGTCGTAGTCAGACTTGCCAGCCTGCTCCACCTTCTGCTTGTTCCACAGGGCCATCAGGCCGAAGCCGCTCTCGAAGTTGTAACCCAGTGCCCCTTCCCAGCCGGTGTGATCCTTGCCGGTGGCCAGGAAGTCGCTGCCGTCGGCATAGCTCAGGGCGGCGTAGAGGGCCTTGTTGTCGTACTTGGCGGAGAGCAGCCACAGCTTGGCATCCTCTTCACCGCTCTTGTCGCGGATGCCCACGTTGTAGGCGGTCCCCAGGGAGAGGTTGAACGGGAAAGTGTAGGCCACGGCGGCACCGTAGGCGGCATCGCTGTCCTTGCTGGAGGTCTCTTCGGTGTCACCGCCATCGAACTTGTAGCTGGTATCGACCTGGAAACCGTTGAACAGGCCGGAGTACTTCAGCACGGAGCCGGCGCGGTTGGTGGCGAAGGTGTCGGTCTTGGCGCCCAGAGCCTCGTTGCCGTAACCGTCGGAGAGAGAGACATCAGTCCAGTCCGCCAGGAAGCCAGGAGCCCCCTTCTGGCGACCGAAGGTGACGGTTCCCCAGTTGGCGCCGACACCGGCGAACGCCAGACGGGTACGCAGGTTGTCGGAGTTCTCGCTGACGGTCTTCTCGCTGTCGTTGATGTACATCTGCAGTTCGTACTGGGCCAGCGCCTTGAGACCCGGGTTGATCTCGCTCTCTACCTTGGCGCCCAGACGGACAAACTGGTTGGCCCCCTGCTTGTCGCTGTATTCGTTCTTGATGTCACCGTTGGCGTCCAGCTCTTTCTTCTCGCCGAAGAACTGGCCGGCGTAGATGCGGCCGTAGAGGTCGAGCAGGGTGCTCTCGTTTTTGTACACTTCGACGGCTTGAGCCTGGAAGGCGGCGGTAAGAGCCAATGCTACTACTGTCAGCTTTTTCATCATGATCCCTTGTGTTGCAAGCTTTTGTTTTAAAAGACGGGGCCATGCTAGAAGTGACAGATGACAGTCGGGTGACCGTGCAATGAACAAACCGTGTCGGTTCCATGTCAGCGGGATGAAAACCGGGATTTATGTGGCTGGTTGCCACTTTTACGCGCAAAGGTTTGCCCTTGTGGTAGAATGCCGCCCGTTTTCGAGCTCCTAAGGTTGGATATGCGATGAGACGTGAACTGGCAATCGAATTTTCCCGAGTGACGGAAGCGGCTGCACTGGCTGGCTACAAGTGGCTCGGACGTGGTGACAAGAATATCGCCGATGGCGCGGCCGTGGCGGCCATGCGCCACATCCTCAATCAGATCCAGATCGATGGCGAGATTGTGATCGGCGAAGGGGAGATCGACGAAGCCCCCATGCTTTACATCGGCGAGAAGGTGGGCACGGGTCAGGGCGACGCCGTGGACATCGCGGTCGACCCCATCGAAGGGACCCGCATGACCGCCATGGGTCAGGCCAATGCCCTGGCCGTGCTGGCGGTGGGCGACAAGGGATCCTTCCTCAAGGCCCCCGACATGTACATGGAAAAGCTGATCGTGGGCCCCAAGGCGAGAGGCGCCATCGATCTCGATCAGGCCCTGGAGCTGAACCTCAAGGCCGTGGCCAAGGCGCTCGGCAAGCCCCTCTCCCGTCTGACCGTCATCACCCTGGCCAAGCCGCGTCATGACAAGGCGATCAAGGAGATGCAAGGCCTGGGGGTGCGGGTGTTCGCCATCCCCGACGGTGACGTGGCCGCCTCCATCCTCACCTGTCTGCCGGACAGCGAAGTGGACATGCTCTACGGCATCGGTGGCGCACCGGAAGGGGTGATCTCCGCCGCGGTGATCCGCGCCCTGGACGGCGACATGCAGGCTCGCCTGATCCCCCGCCACCAGGTCAAGGGTGACAGCCCAGAGGTTCGCGCCCTGGGTGAACAGGAGATCGCGCGCTGCGAGGAGCTGGGCATCGACGTCAACAAGGTGCTCAAGCTCGAAGATCTGGCCAAGAATGACAACGTCATCTTCTCGGCCACCGGCATCACCAAGGGTGATCTGCTGGAAGGGATCACCAGCGACGGCGTCATGGCGACCACCGAGACCCTGCTGATCCGCGGTAAATCGCGCACCATCCGTCGCATCAAGTCGATCCACTTCCTGGATCGCAAGGACAGCGTGGTACGCGACATCATCCTGTGATGTGCTGACTCCCGCAGCAAAAAGCCCGGCACTGCCGGGCTTTTTGCGCTCTGCAGGGCGCCAGGGTGCCCGGGCAGGGATAAGGCTTAGGAGAAACCGGACTCCTTGCTACACTGCGGTGCCCCACAGAGGAAAAATCACATGGAATGTCGTCAGGGATGCGGTGCCTGCTGCATCGCCCCCAGCATCAGCAGTGCCATTCCTGGCATGCCGGACGGCAAGCCCGCCGGTGTGCCCTGTGTGCAGCTCGATGCGCACCTGGGGTGCAAGATCTTCGGCCAGCCGGAGCGCCCGGCGGTGTGCGGCGGCTTTCGCCCCATGGCGGACGTGTGCGGCTCCCATCGCCAGGAGGCCATCTGGCTTATCGGCGAGCTGGAGCGGCTGACCGCCTGAACCCTTGACCCTCTCCCTCGGGGAAAGGGTGTCTGCTTGTCCTCCTCGTCCCCGCCCCCTTCTCCCGCAAGGGGAGAAGAGAGCCGCCATTCGGAACAATGGCAATAAACAATACCAATAAAAAGAGGCCGCAATTGCGGCCTCTTCCTGTTTCGTGACGAACTGGCGTCAGACGTCGGCCAGCTGCAATGCCTGGCGGTAGTACTCGTTGGCCTTGTTGGTCAGGCGGCGCTTGTCCATCACCTGGCCGAGGGCGTGGTAGAGGGCGGCATCCGGCGCCTTCGCCACTTCCTGCTCCAGCAGGCGCTGGGCGTCGTCCAGCTGACCGGCCAGCAGGCAGACCCGGGCCAGCGCGGCTTCGGCGCCAGGCTGATCCTGGATCTTTCTGAGCAGGGTCAGCATGGGCTGGTAGTCGTCCAGTTTGAGCTTGGGCAGGCGGGCGAACAGCTCGGGGGAGGGATCCTTGCGCAGGGCCTCCAGCCAGAGATCGGCGGCTTCGGCATCGGCCCCCAATCGGCGCAGGCGATCCCCGTAACTGGCCAGCAACACGGGATCCTGGCGCTGTTTGCGGGGCAGTCCCTGCCAGACCGTGCGCAGGGTGTCGAGGGAGCCGCTGGCGGCCTCCAGACGACCGCACCACGCCTGGTGCAGCAGGGTCTCTTCCTGCTGGGCGGTCAGCTTGCCCACCTTGCGCAGGGCAGGGGCGAGATCGATGAGGGCCGCCCAGTCTTCACGGGCCAGATACACCTGACGCAGCTGATCCAGCACCATGGGGTGGCGCGGGTTGAGGGCATAGATGGACTCGAGGCGACCGAGGGCGCTGTCGTACTGGCCCTGCTCAATCTGCAACTGGGTCTGGATCAGGGTCAGTGCCAGCTCTGCCTTGGGGTTCTCTTCCTGAGCTTTCTGCAGGTAGTGATCCCGGCGCACATCATCGCCCCGGGCCTGGGCCACCCGGGCGGCGCTCAGGTAGTTGAGCAGCGGGGTGTCGCTGTTGTCGGCCCCTTTGATCAGCAGCTTTTCGGCCTGGTTGTAGTGCCCCTCGGCCATGGCCAGGGTGGCATTGACGGTTTGCAGGTTGGCCTTGCGGCGGCGGCGGGAACCGAACCAGCCCTGGGTCTTGCGACGCAGGCCGAACAGGCGGGCCAGCACCCATTCCACGATGAGCAGGGCGCCGTAGAACAGCACCGCCAGGATCACCGCGCTGGTGACCGAGGATTCCACCGTGTAGTTGCCCAGCGAGATGAGTACATAGCCCTTGTTGCCGGAGGCTTCGGGCCCGAAGATGAGGCCCGCCACCATCACGGCGACTATGACGATCAGACGAATCATGGTCTCCTCCTCAGTTGCCGGCCAGGATGCGTTGCAGGCGTTCGGTCAGCACCTGTTCCAGCATGGTCTGGGTCTTGAACTGATCCGGGTAGTCAAACTGGATCTGCTCGCCTTTGAGCTTGTCGAGCTCGGACTGCATGTACTGGGTGGCGCTGTTGTCGGCATCGAAATACTGGGTCAGCCAGCGCTGGGCCTTCTCCAGGCTGTCGACATAGAGGGACTGCTGTTCACGATAGACGGCGAGCTGGGCCTGCAGCAGCTTGGTCTTGAGGTTCTCCCGCAGGAAGATCTCCTGCTGTGGCGAGAGCAGGGCTTCCACGGCGCCATCGCGGCGACGGATGGTGATGAAGTTTTCGGTGAACTTGACCCAGTTCTTCTTCAGGTTGCTCTGCCACTCGTCCGGGTTGGTGCTGACGGTCTGGTCGGGCTCGCTCTTGGCTTCCGGCATGCTGACGGTGGAGAGGGGCAGCAGCTCGATCTGGTCCGAGAGGGCGGCCAGCTTCAGGGTCAACCCCTCGCGATCGACCCGCGGCATCCCCTTGAGCTTGGCGATGTCTTCCGCCAGCACCTTGCGAATGGGCATCAGGCTGGGGTCGTTGAGCGCCTTGATGCGCTCGTCGGCGTTGCCGAGCAATGTGATGGCGGAGACGATGTCGTGTTCGAGCCACAGCTTGCGGCCCGCCATGCGCACCAGGTATTCGGATTCCGCCAGCATCCAGTCATTGGGGCGCTTGTCGTCCAGATCCAGCACCTTGGTCTGCAAGGCGTCCAGCGCCTCCTGCAACTGCTGCTGGCTCCTGCCGAGGGCACCGATCTGTTCGGCATCCTTGCTGCTGCCCTGATCAATCCTGGTCATGGCGTCGGCCAGTTGCTGCTTGAGGGCTACCAGTTCGGCCTGCTGGGCAACGGCGTTCTGGTGTCCGTGCACATAGAGACCACCGGCCAGCCCCAGGGCCAGCAGGATGGCGATGCCGCCAAGCACGGTGCCAGAGCTGCCCTTCTTGCTCCCTGTCGTTCCGGGCGCGGGCTTGTTGTTGTCGGCCACGGTGGCCGCGGCACTCGGCTGGACTTCTTGCTGTTCAGTCATTCCATCTTCCTCAGTTCCAGGGCGGCCACCAGAGCCTGGTTGGATGCACCTTGGGCAATCACGATACGGGTAAAACCAGCCCCTTCTGCCATCTCGGCCACCCGGGGACTGGGCACCACCAGCAGGCGGTCATAAAGCCAGGGGTGCTGCGGGCCGGGCACCAGGGCCAGCAACCGCTGCAACAGTTCGCCACTGGTAATGAGCAGGCTGTCGAGCCCGGCTGCCTGCCAGTGGCGGGTCAATGCATCCCCGTCAAGATCGGGGTAGTGGCGCTCGTAGGTGGCACAATAGTGCACCAGTGCGCCCCGTGAGGCCAGCGTCCGGGCGATGAGATCCCGCCCGTCGTTGCCGCGCAGGATCACCACCCGCTTGCCGCTCACTTGCTGCAGTTCGGGCAGGGCCAGCAGTCCCTCGCTGCGCGGGTCGTCCGGGCAGATCGCCCGCACGCCCACTTCGGCAAAGGCATCCGCACTCGCCTGGCCGACTGCAAAGTAATCAATATGTGGCCAGGTCTGACCAGTTTGCAACAGAAAATGATGTGCAAAATGAACGGCATGCATGCTGACGGCGATAACGAGGTCCGCCTCCCGCAGCATGTCACCCAGGTGAGGGAGGTCGCATCCCGGCCGGGTTTCCAGCAACGGACAGCAGAGCGGTGCATGACCCAACTGGTGCAGCATCTGCACCAGCTGGTTGGCCTGGGCGGCCGGGCGCACCACCAGGGGGACCATCAGGGGGCGCTCCGGGCAGATGACCGCGAACCGGTCCGTACTGCACTCATGCCCGGTAGACCTCGGCCAGGATGACGTCGGCGCCGGCGGCCAGCAGGCGCTGGGCCAGGGTGTGGCCCAGTGCCTCGCCCTCTGCCAGGGGGCCGCGGATCTCGTCGCGAATGACGCGGGCACCGTCCGGGCTGCCCACCAGGCCACGCAG
Organism: Aeromonas sp. R7-5; assembly: GCF_040908015.1. NCBI lineage: Bacteria > Pseudomonadati > Pseudomonadota > Gammaproteobacteria > Aeromonadales > Aeromonadaceae > Aeromonas > Aeromonas sp. R7-5. Next base: position 21,126 of record NZ_JBFOCZ010000006.1, read on the forward strand.
CCATACTTCTTCTCCCTGTACCAGGGCATAGGCCCCGATGGGCACCTGACAGCCCCCTTGCAGGGCGCGGTTCATGGCGCGCTCGGTCAGCACCCGGGCGCGGGTCTCGGGGTGTTCGAGCGGCGCCAGCAGGGCGTGCAGCTCGTGATCGTCGAGGCGGCATTCGATGCCGACCGCCCCCTGGCCGTTGGCGGGCAGGCTCTGCTCGGGCTCGATAAAGGCGGCGATGCGATGGGCCATCTCCAGCCGTTTCAGGCCGGCGGCGGCCAGGATGATGGCGTCATATTCACCGGCATCCAGCTTGGCGAGGCGGGTGTTGACGTTGCCCCGCAGGTCGCGGATCACGAGATCAGGGCGGGCAGCGCGCAGCTGGCATTGGCGACGCAGGCTGGAGGTGCCGACCACGGCCCCTTGAGGCAGCTCGTCTATCTGGTTGAAATGGTTCGAAACAAAGGCATCGCGCGGGTCTTCGCGCTCACAGATGGTGTGCAGGCCGAGTCCGTCGGGGAACTCCACTGGTACGTCTTTCATGGAGTGAACGGCGATGTCGGCACGCCCTTCCAGCATGGCAGTCTCCAGCTCCTTGACGAACAACCCCTTGCCGCCGACCTTGGCGAGGGGGGTGTCGAGGATCTTGTCACCCTGGGTGCTCATGGGCACCAGTTCGACCTGCAGATCCGGATGGAGTGCCTCCAGCCGATCTTTCACAAAATTGGCCTGCCACAGGGCCAGTGGGCTCTTTCGAGTGGCAATTCTCAGGGTTCGGGCTGCCATATCAATCAGTTGTTTCATCTTTTGAGAGGAAAACGATCTTACCACCCTTTGCAGGGGCTTTCATGGCGCAGCCCGCAAAAGCGGGGCCAAGCTCAAAAACGGGGGCTGAAAATTATTTTCATTCAGCCAATAATTGATTTTAAGTTATTGAAAGTAAGCAATTTTATTGCTTTCCGCTGATACCGTTACGAACGGGGTCAGAAATAATCCGGTGATTGTGTGCGGGCTTGTTTACCACTGCTGTTTGCATTGTTAACATGATCACACTTTTTTGACGTCTCCCCGTTTTGGTGCGTCATTTCTCTTCCCCATAGGTAGGGCATTGCTGGTTAAACTCGACACGCTGGTGGCGCGCTACGACGAACTCAATCGTCTCAAGACGCAACGAGCGCTGGATCTCATGAGTCGCTACGGGCAGCAGGTTTTCCACTTGCTGCCTGTCATGCTGCACTTCAATCACCCCCTGTTGCCCGGTTATGTGGCAGGGGATGTGCCTCATGGTATCTGGAGTTTTGTCGCCAACGAGGCCCAGCAGGCCTTCATCCAGGATCTCTGCCAGAACGCCAACTGCCAGGGCGGTCTCAGTACCCACGACAAGTCCATTCAGGGCCTCTACTCCATGGGGAGCACCTCCTCCATCGGTCAGTGCTGCCACTCGGATCTCGACATCTGGGTCTGTCACGTGGCCGGTCTGTCGAGCGAGCGCCTCGCCCTGCTGGAACAGAAGTGCCAGCACCTCTCCATGTGGGCCGAGCAGCGGGGGGTCGATCTCAACTTCTTCCTGATCCCCGAAGACAAGTTCCGTCAGCGCAACGATGCCCAGATGCAGGGGGAGAGCTGCGGCAGCGCCCAGCACCTGCTGCTGCTCGACGAGTTCTACCGCAGCGCCATGCACATCGCCGGCAAGCGGCTGCTCTGGTATCTGGTGCCGGCCGAATATGACGATCACTACGACGACTACGTCAATGGCCTGTTTGCCCACGGCAAGTTGAGCCAGGATGACTGGCTCGATCTGGGGGGCTTTGATCGCATTCCTGCCGAGGAGTATTTCGGGTCCGCCCTGTGGCAGCTCTACAAGGGGATCGACTCCCCCTACAAGGCGGTACTCAAGTCGGTGCTGATGGAGGCCTACTCCCACGAGTATCCCAACACCCGGCTGCTGTCGGTGACCAGTCGCGACTGGTTCCAGCACAACGAGGGGATGCACTACCGCCTCGACAACTACTGCCTGATGCTGGACAAGGTGACCAACTACCTCAAGTCCATCGGCGACATGCAGCGCCTCGATCTGGTGCGTCGCTGCTTCTATCTGAAGGTGTGCGACGGGCTGAGCCATCCCAAGGAAGATCACTCCCCGGACTGGCGCCGGGAGCAGATGGCCCAGCTGGTGGCCTACTGGGGCTGGAGTCCGGAGCGCCTTTACCACCTTGATCACCGCCAGGAGTGGAAGGTCGAGGACGTCAAGGTGGCCTACGCCGAGTTGCTGGAGGCCCTGATGCAGAGCTACCGCAACCTCATCCAGTTCGCCCGGCGCAACAACATCAGCGAGTCCATCAACCCGGAAGACATCGGCATCCTGTCGCGCAAGCTCTATGCCGCATTCGAGAGCCTGCCGGGCAAGGTACAGCGAATCAACCTCAAGATTGCGCCGGATCTCGGCGAGCCGGATCTCAGCCTGGTACAGGTACCCCACGGCCGCCTGAATCGCGCCGGCTGGTATCTCTACAAGCATTCCCTCGAACCCGCCGACATCATCGGCCGGGCGCCGCTCGAATATAACGGCTACATCAGCAAGCTGGTGGCCTGGGCCTATTTCAACGGCCTGCTGACGCCCCAGTCCCGGGTGCACCTGTTCAACCAGGGCTCGGATCTGCACATCGACAACCTGCATCAGTTCTGTCGCGATCTCTCCGGCACCTTCCCGGTCAAGTATCCCCGCGCGACCAACCTGGCCCTGAGCCGGCCGTGCGAGATCCGCCAGCTCTCCATCTTCCTGAACCTGGAGACGGACCCGTCCAGCCACTGGGTGGGGCAGGTGATCGAGTTCGATGCCAACGCCGCCGATGTCTTCTCGTTCGGTCGCAACCAGGAGTGTCTGGTGGGATCCGTGGATCTCGTCTATCGCAACTCCTGGAGCGAGATCCGCACCCTGCACTTCGAAGGGGAGGAAGCCGTGGTGGACGCCCTCACCACCATCCTCGGCAAGATGCACCAGGACGCCGCGGCCCCCGAGATGATCGAGGTGTTCTGCTACAGCCAGCACTTCCGCTCCCTGGTGCGCACCCGCTTCCAGCAGCTTGTGGCTGAATGCATCGAGCTGCGCCTGGCCCGGGACAAGCAGCAGCTGGTCAAGACGCTGGCGCTCGGCAAGGAAAAGTACGGCATCTTCTTCGAGCGGCGCGGGGTGTCGGTCAAGAAGCTGGAAAACGCCATCGACTTCTACCGCCACATCTCCCACAACAAGCTGGATCACCTGCCGCTGCGCCTCGACAAGACTCACAGCCAGCACCTGCCCGGCATCGTCGACGCCTACGCCAGCGAAGGGCTGGTGCAGTTCTTCTTCGATACCCGGGATGCAGGCACCAACATCTATATCCTGGACGAGGCGAACCGGGTGGAGATCTACCAGCACTTTGCCGGCAACAAGGACGAACTGGTACAGGGGGTGAACCGGTTCTACACCTCGGGTCACGAGCGATTCAGCAATGCGGGTCAGTTCAGCAACTTCAACCTGCCCCAGTACTACGAAATCGTGCAGGTGGGTGACAAACTCGATGTGATCCCCTACCGCAGCCAGAGCCCGCAGCGGGACACCCCAGGAGCGGCGCGGGAAGTAGGATGATGCGCTGATAACAGCACCGGCAAGATGGCAAACGGCCTGCATGATGCAGGCCTTTGTCGTATCCGTGGTGCGGGAATCTGGTGTGGAGGGGGCCGCGGCCAGTGGGGGATGCCGCCGAGCATCGCCGTCAGGGATGAAAGCAAACGGCCTGCTGATGCAGGCCGTTGTCTTACCCGTTATCCGACAATCAGGCGCCGAGGCGGGCCAGCAACCAGCTGCGAATGTCGCCCAGCTGGGGGCGGCAGATCTCGTGGCGCATGGGGTATTCGTGCCACTCGGGGCTGAGTCCCGCCGTTTCCAGCCGGTTCTTGGCGTCCCAGCCCATGGAGAGGTTCACCACGTCGTCATAGATGCCGTGCATGTAGCAGATGGGCAGGGCGCGGGCCGCCTCGCTCATCTCGCCGGGCAGGGCATCGGGTACCGCTAGATAGGTGGACATGCAGAGCAGGCCTGCCAGTGGCACCGGATGGCGCAGGGCGGTGAAGGAGGCGATGACGCCCCCCTGGGAGAAGCCGGCCAGCACGATGCGCTCGGGGGCGAAACCCTCGGCCACCAACTGTTCAATCAGCGAGGCGATACGGGCCGCTGACTCCCTGACATGGGACTCCACGGCGCGATCCGCCGGATCCTCGAAGCTCTTGATGTCGTACCAGCCGCGCATCCGGTAGCCCATGTTGATGGTGATGGGGCGCTCGGGCGCATCCGGCAGCAGATGGCGGACGGGCAGGTCGGCGGGCAGGGCCAGCGCCTCCACCAGGGGGGCGAGGCCGGCGCCGGAGTCCCCCAGCCCGTGCAGCCAGATCACCGCATGGCGGGCACCTTCGGGATGCAGATCCGTCATGAGAAGACCACGGGCTCGCCGGCCTGGGTGGTGCAGGCCCGGGTCAGCAGTGCCTTGAGCTCGTCGCCGAAGCGGTTGTCGATCCAGCTGTCACCGCGCAGCTCGAAGTGGAAGCCGTTCTCCCGGGTGGCGACCCAGATCTGGTGCAGGGGCTCCTGCTTGTTGATGATGACCTTGGTCTTGTTCTCGAAGCTCAAGGTCAGCACCCCGCCGGCGCGTTCGCAGTCGATATCCGGATACCCCTCGTCGATGGTGTCTTCCACATACTGGAAAAAGGCGTCGGTCAGGGCGTGATACTCGTGATCCTTCATCGGTTTATCCTGTTGCTTTTAACAATGTGAGTGCGATTATAGAGGGCCAAAAATTTTTTCGCAGCGAACCATTATGATTACCCAGTTCACCAAGTGCCTGTTTGCCGCGTCGCTGTCGCTCGGGTTGGCCGCCTGTGGCCTGACGGGGCCGCTCTACATGCCGCCGGCCGAACAGCCCGCACCTGCAGAGCAGACACAGCCCAAGACAGAGAGTACACCGCAAGCCGCCTCGCCTGCGACCGCTACACCGGCCTCAGAGGCCGCGCCGCAATAATCTAGGAAGGAACCGCCCCCTTGGATCACTTTAACTACGACGCAGACGGTCAGCTTCAGGCCGAACAGCTTCCCCTGCAACAGCTTGCCGACCAGTACGGCACTCCGCTCTATGTCTACTCCCGCGCCACCCTGGAACGCCACTGGCATGCCTTCGACCAGGCGGCTGGCGACATTCCCCACCTGATCTGCTATGCGGTCAAGGCCAACTCCAACCTGGCCCTGCTCAATCTGCTGGCACGCCTCGGTTCGGGCTTTGACATCGTCTCCGGCGGCGAGCTGTCCCGGGTGCTGGCGGCGGGCGGTGATCCGGCCAAGGTGGTCTTCTCCGGCGTCGCCAAGAGCGAAGCCGAGATGCGCCTTGCGCTGGAAAAAGAGATCCTCTGCTTCAACCTGGAGTCCGAAGCCGAGCTGGAGCGCCTGAACCGGGTCGCAGGCAGCATGGGCAAGAAGGCGCGGGTCTCGGTGCGGGTCAACCCGGACATCGACGCAGGCACGCACCCCTATATCTCCACCGGCCTCAAGCAGAACAAATTCGGCATCCCCATCGAACAGGCGCCCGCCATCTACCGCAAGGCAGCGGCCATGGCCCACATCGAGATCAAGGGGGTGGATTGCCACATCGGCTCGCAACTCACTGAATTGAATCCCTTTATGGAGGCGGCGGACAAGCTGCTGAAGCTCATCGACGAGCTGGCGGCGGAAGGCATCCACATCCATCACCTGGACGTGGGCGGCGGTCTGGGGGTCAACTACGGCGCCGAGCAGCCGCCGCACCCCACCGAGTATGCCGAGGCGCTCAAGCAGAAGCTGGCGGGCCGGGATCTGACCCTCTTGTTCGAACCGGGCCGCGCCATCGTCGCCAACGCAGGTGTGCTGTTGACCCGGGTCGAGTTCCTCAAACCCGGCGAGACCCGCAACTTCGCCCTGATCGACGCCGGCATGAACGATCTGCTGCGCCCCTCCCTCTACGGCGCCTGGATGAACATCATCGAGGTGGACAGCCGGGCGACCCACGAGAAGGCACTCTATGACGTGGTGGGCCCGGTGTGCGAGACCGGCGACTTCCTCGGCAAGGAGCGTACCCTGGCGATTGCCGAGGGCTCCCTGCTGGCGGTGCGTTCCGCTGGCGCCTACGGCTTTACCATGTCCTCCAACTACAACACCCGACCCCGTGCGGCCGAGGTGCTGGTGGACGGTGACCAGGCGCACCTCATCCGTGAGCGGGAGCAGTTGGCGGATCTCTGGCGTGGCGAGCACCTGCTGCCGTGATGGATGGATTTTCAGCGTTCCTCCATGTGAGAGCGTGATTAACGGTGAGACAGGAACGCGCGATGTTGATTGAGTTTTCCAAAATGCACGGCCTCGGTAACGACTTCATGGTGGTGGATGGCGTCACCCAGAAGGTGTTCTTCAGCAACGACATCATCAAGAAGCTGGCGGATCGTCACTTCGGTATCGGCTTCGACCAGCTGTTGCTGGTGGAGCCGCCCTATGACCCCGAGCTCGACTTCCACTACCGCATCTTCAATGCCGACGGCAGCGAGGTGGAACAGTGCGGCAACGGGGCCCGTTGCTTCGCCCGTTTCGTGCGTCTCAAGGGGCTGGTCAACCGGGATCGCATCGCGGTCAGCACCGCCCGGGGCCGCATCACTCTGCAGCTGGAAGGGGAGAACCAGGTCACGGTCAACATGGGGGTGCCCCAGTTCGAGCCGGGCAAGATCCCGTTCCGTGCCCAGAAGGCGGAGAAGACGTATCTGCTGCGGGCCCAGGATCACACCGTGATGTGCGGTGCCGTCTCCATGGGCAACCCTCACTGCGTCATCGAGGTGCCCTCGGTGGCCGATGCGCCGGTGGAGACCCTGGGACCCATCATGGAGCGCCACGAGCGCTTCCCCGAGCGGGTCAACGTCGGCTTCATGGAGATGGTCAACGCCAGCGAGATCAAGCTGCGGGTCTTCGAGCGCGGGGTGGGGGAGACCCTGGCCTGCGGGACCGGGGCCTGTGCGGCCGTGGTGATAGGCATCAGCCAGGGCAAGCTCAAGGAACGGGTCACCGTCACCCTGCCGGGTGGCAAGCTGACCATCGCCTGGAAGGGACCGGGTCAGCCCGTCTACATGACGGGGCCGGCCGAGCACGTCTTTGACGGCCAGATAGAGTTGTAGACAAGGAGCGGGTGATCCCGCTCCATCAACGGATCATATCGGGGCCCTTGGCCCCTTTTTCGGATGGATCAACCAAGTTATGAGCGAACTCAAACGGCAGGAATCACTGGTGGATGAAGCCACAGTGCTGGAGTACCTGGCCCGTTATCCCGAGTTTTTCCTGCGTCACGGGGCCATGCTGGACAAGATCCGCATTCCCCATGCGCAAAAGGGCACCATCTCCCTGGTGGAGCGCCAGCTGGACAGACAGCGGGAGCGCATCGAGCAGCTGGAGCAGGAGATCACCGAACTGATGGGGGTCGCCAGCGAGAACGAGCGGATCTTCCGGGTCTATGCGGATCTCTACGGGGAGATCTACGGTTGCCAGACCCTGTTCGAGCTGAGCGCCGTGATGGGCAAGGCCTTCGTCCAGCGGCTGCGACTCACCGGCCTGCGGCTCTGGCTCAATCCCAGGCATTTCCAGCTGAGCGGCCCCGAGCAGCGTTTCCTGGCGCAGGGCAAACAGCTCGAACAACTGCTGGGGCAGCGCCTGCCCGGCACGGACTACTATTTCGGTCGCCTCAACCAGAGCGAGAAGCAGGCGCTGTTTGGCAATGATGTGCTGGTCAACTCGGTGGCCCTGATGCGGCTCGGGGAGCTCGGCGTGCTGGCCTTCGCGAGCTCGGATCCCAGCCACTTCACCCCTCACAACGACACCCTGCTGCTGGGTCAGCTGGGGCGTCTGCTGCAGCTGCGTCTGCCCGAGCTGGCCTGTGGCTAAGGCAACGACCCGATCCCCTACCAAGGTGCTTCCTGCCGCCGACCCTCTGCCGGTCGCACTGGCGGGGGAGCTGGACGCCTTTATCGAATACCTGAGGGTCGAGCGCCAGCTCAGCCCCCACACCCGCAGCAACTATCAGGCCCACCTGGAAGCCATGACCGCCGAGCTGGTGAAGCTCGGGGTCGACGACTGGGCCCGGCTCGAGGCGAGCCAGGTGCGCAGCCTGGTGACCCGGATGCACAAGGGGGGGTTGGCGCCCCGTTCCCTTGCCACCAAGGTGTCGGCCCTGCGCAGCTTCTGCGACTGGCAGGTGCGCCAGGGGCGGCTCACCGCCAACCCGGCGCGGGGCATCGTCACCCCCAAGCAGGGGCGGCCCCTGCCCAAGAACCTGGACGTGGACGAGATGTACCAGCTGCTCAACATCACCGACGAGCAGGATCCGCTGGCGGTGCGGGATCGCGCCATCATGGAGCTGATGTACTCCTCCGGCCTGCGTCTTGCCGAGCTGGTGGGGCTCAACCTCGCGGACGTGAAGCTCGAGGAGCGCCAGCTCAGGGTGATCGGCAAGGGCTCGCGGGAGCGGGTGCTGCCCATCGGGCGGATGGCGGTGGAGTGGTTGCACAAGTGGCTCAAGGTACGCCCCCTGCTGGCCGGTGACGAGGGGGAAGCATTGTTCGTCTCCAAGCGCAGGCAGCGGCTCTCGGCCCGCTCGGTACAGGAGCGGCTCGACGGCTGGGGCAACAAGCAGGCGCTCAATGCCCACGTGCACCCCCACAAGCTGCGCCACAGCTTCGCCACCCACATGCTGGAATCCTCCGGCGATCTGCGGGCGGTGCAGGAGCTGCTGGGGCATGCGGATCTCTCCACCACCCAGATTTATACCCACCTCGACTTCCAGCATCTGGCCAAGGTATATGACAGTGCCCACCCGCGGGCGAAGCGGGATCCGGAAACGCCGGAGGATGAGTGATGTGGTGTGCGATCTGCGGGGATGACAATCTCCACGTCGCCTGGGTCAGGCGGGAGCCCGCAACGCCAGAGGATGAGGAGTAAAGAGGAACAGCCATGCAGTTTTACCGTCGCTGGCAGCCGGTGGCCGCCATCTCGTTCGATCTGGACGACACCCTCTATGACAACGGCCCCGCCATCGCGCGGGCGGAACAGTGGATGCTGGACCACCTGCGCAGCGAATACCTGGCTACCGCCATGCTGGACAAGCCGCGCTGGCTCGCGCTCAAGCGCCAGTTGCTGCTGGACCACCCGGCGCTGAGCCACGACGTCAGCCTCGCGCGCCAGCGGGGCATTCGCGAGGCCCTGGTGCAGGGGGGCATGGAGCCCGGGCTGGCGGAGCAGCAGGCCCGGGCGGTGTTCACCGGCTTCATGACCGAGCGCTCGAAGATAGAGGTGAGCGAGGCGACTCACGCCCTGCTGGCTCGTCTGGCGGCGCGCTACCCGCTGGCGGTGATCACCAACGGCAACCTGGATCTGGAGCAGGCGGGTCTGGCTGGCTACTTCACCCTGGTCTGCAAGGCGGGAGCGGGAGCCAGAATGAAACCGGCACCCGACATGTTCGTGCAGGTGCAAGAGGCCCTGGGGCTGGCCCCCGGCCGCATCCTTCATGTGGGGGATCACCCGGTGACCGACGTGCTGGGGGCCAGGCTGCACGGCTTTCGGGCCGCCTGGCTCAACGAGAGCGGTCAGTCCTGGCAGTCGCTGTCGCTGCTGCCGGATGTGGAGCTGGGACAGCTGCAGGATCTGGCCACCCTGCTGCTCTGAGCTGGGGATGAGGGACAGATTCCGTGATCTATATCTGGCAATAACAACAAGGGAGCAAGGGCGTGAAGGGAATGAAGGGTGTCATCTGGCTGGCGATCCCCATGATGCTGGCGGGATGCGATCTGGTGCAAGACCGTTACCGGATGGAGTTCAGGGACGGATCCTGGCGGGAGATCGCCATCTCCCCGTTTTCCGACGAGGCGCGCTGGCGCGAGGGGTGTGCCACCGGCGAAATCCAGGTGGACATGACCCTGCCCCTGAAACGGGGCAAGGTGGTGAATGGCCGGGAGCAACTGCTCATCGGCGGCGAGCTGTTCGAGCTGGAGGATACCCGTCTCTATCGCGGCAACGGCATGGTGCTCGGGCAGGCCCCGGACCATATCCAGCGGGGCCTCAAGGGGCTGGATGTCTGCCGAACCCTGCGCCCTGATCGCGGAGCCCTGCCCAAGCTCAAGGGCAAGGGATTCGGCGACTAGCCCGTCTGCTGCCTGAATGGGCAGGAGGCGTCTCCGAAGGCAGTGGACAGCTTGATGGCGTGGGGGGGTCACAGGCCCGTCACGTCGGATGACTCCGGGCAGCCCCCGATGCACGGGGCCCTGCCCAGGCTCAAGGGCAAGGGGTCGGCGACTAGCCGACCTGCTGCCTGAACCGGCGGCAGGCGTCGCCAAAGGCGGTGAAGAGCTTGATGGAGTGGGGGTTCTCGCTGGCCTTCCACTCCGGGTGCCACTGCACCGCCAGCAGGAAGGGGGAGAGGGCGGGAGCGTGGATCGCCTCGATCAGCCCGTCTTCGGCATGGGCCAGGGGGGCCAGCCCCTTGGCCAGCGTCTTGATCCCCTGCCCATGGAGGGAGTTGACCGGAATCGACGGCTGCCCCATCAGCTCGGCCAGCCAGGTACCGGGCACCAGCTCGACCTGATGGCTCTCGCCATACTGCTCGTCCACCGGGTCATCCGCATCCTCCCGATGATCGTCATAACCCGGCTCGCAATAGACCTTCTGGTGAATGTCGCCCCCCAGGGCCACGTTGATCTCCTGCATGCCGCGGCAGATCCCGAGGATCGGCAGGCCACGGTCGAGGGCGGCGCGCACCAGGGGAATATCGAACAGATCCCTGTCCCTGTCCTGGGGCTTCTCCGGGGTGAGGTTCTCCTGGCCATAGAGGGCAGGATCGATGTTGGATCCGGCACCGCTTAGATAGACCCCGTCGGCGAGGTCCAGATACTGCTCCAGATCCTCGGTGCCACAGCAGGTGGGCACCAGCAGCGGCACGCAGCCGCTGATCTCCACCAGAGGCTTGATGTATTTGTGGGTCATGACCTGGTAGGCGTGGCCACTGCGGGCCTGGGCCCCCATGGTCATCAGCACGACGGGTTTGTTATGGGCACTGGGGTTGGGCATAGGTCACCTTGGCTATCCTTGGCGGTCTCATCCTGCGCCTTGGGAAGGCCCTTGCCGCCTCGGCTCGCAAGGGCATGCCTCAAGGCATGGTCGTGGGATCAGGGTCGCGCCAGCGTGCCAGAATCGTCGGTCAGCCTTGGCAACGACAGCCTGGATCCTGCCTCCAGTCTGCCAAGGCCGTTCAATATGTCAAACAAAATGATGCGGTTATGTTAACAATTGATGCCGGGATACGGCTATGAGTCCCATTTAAAGGGGCTTGAGGGGGGATGTCTGGTGCGGCGAGAGATTTGATGGTGGATATATTAAACATCTGGCCGGGTGGCCGGATAGCAGAAGGGGCCCACAGGGCCCCTTGTCGACTCAGGCGTTCAGGATGAAACGCTCGATCACCTGGGCGACCCCGTCTTCATCGTTGCGCCCCGTGGTGTGCTGTGCCAGCGCCTTGATCTCGTCGGTGGCGTTGCCCATGGCGACCCCGAGTCCGGCGTAGGCGATCATGTGGTGATCGTTGCCCGCATCTCCCACCGCGATCACCTGGGAGGCATCCAGCCCCAGGTGCTCGGCCAGGGCGGCGACGCCGGTGCCCTTGTTGCTGCGCTTGTTCATGAACTCGAGGAAGTAGGGGGCGCTGCGCACCACGGTATAGCGCTCGTGGAGTTCGGCGGGCAGCTGGGCGATGGCACGGGAGAGCAGGGGCTCTGGGTCAATCATCATCACCTTCATGATCTGCTCGTCGTCGGGCAGGGTGGCGAAGTCCACCAGGTTGATGGGTTGACCGATGAGGCGGGATTCGTGCTCGGTGTAGGGGCTGATCTTTGGGCTGATGAGCCCCTGGCGGACGGAGAAGCCGTGGATGTTCACCCCCAGCTCACAGGCCAGGTGGGCGATGGCACGGGCATCGCTGCCGGTCAGCAACTGGCTGCGGATGATGCGTTGCTCGGATACCTGCTGCACCAGGGCGCCGTTGTAGCAGATGACGTAGTCATCCTGGCCGGTGAGGCCCAGCTCGGTCAGGGCGGCGGTCATGCCTTCCAGCGGGCGGCCGGAGGCCAGCACCACGGTCGCGCCCCTGGCGCGGGCTGCCGCGATGGCGGCCTGGGTGCGGGGGGAGATTCGGCCCTCTGGGGTCAGCAGGGTGCCATCCATATCCAATGCGATCAGCTTGTACATCTTCTCACTACCTGAGTCTGGCCGGCCCGCCCGATGGGGCCATGGGGAGGCCGAGTGTAGCGAAAATCGCCGCCGGGATCACGCCGCCTGCCGACGCGGGGGCACGTTGCCCCTCAGCGCTGGCCCTGGTAGGGGGTCAGTTGCAGCTGATCTTCCCGGATGGCGAAGTGGATGGGGCCGTGCTCGATGTCGACCCTGTTGTGGTGGTGGGCCATCTCCACCTCGACGCCGGGGAAGAGGCGCTGGGTGGCGATGATGTCCATGTTGGCCATGAGCGCCTGCAGCTCCCGCTGCGCCTCGGCGAGCTGCTCGTCCAGGCTCTTGCTCTCGTCGAACTGGCGGGTGCGCAGCGCCTTGATCTTCTGCAGGGTCTCGGGATTGCGCTTGTCACGGGGCAGTTGCAGCAGACGCAGGATGAGATCCTGCAGCTTGTCTATCTGCTCGGCGCAGGTCTGTTTGCGCTGGCGCAGCGCCAGCTCCTGCTCCTTCTGGCTGAAATAGCCACCGAGGATCTGCAACCGGGTCCGGTTGGCCGCCGAGGCTCCGAGCACCGGGGCCATGATGAGCCGATTGGCGATGTTGATGCCGCCGATGAGGTGCCCCTTGCGCATGGCGCTGTCCCCCACCTTGAGATCCTGGCCGCTGCGGCAATAGCAGTGACTGAGCTGGCTCAGGATATGGATGTCGCCATCGGCCTCCAGCCTGGCGTACTGGGCATAGCTGGCGTGGATCTCCCCCCCGGCGTTGAGGTGGCATAGGTATTCGTCGTCCGCCAGCTTGCGCCCTATGATGCCGTTGCGCACCGTGATGGTGCCGCCGGATTCGATGTAGCCGCCCTCGACGAAGCCGCCGATCACCACGTCCCCGCTGGTCTTGACGCGCATGCCGGGCATGACGTCCCCGGTGACCAGCAGCGATCCCTCGAACTCGACGTGGCCGTGGCGGATGTCGACCTGCTTGACGTTGAGTACCTCGTCGACCCGCATCCCGGCACGCTCCTGACAGGGGAGCCCCGGGCGGGTCGCCAGCAGCAGGTCCGGATCCTCGGGGGAGAGGCAGGTGCCGTCACCCGGCGTCATGGCGCTCTCCTTGCCGTGGCGGGCGGTCAGGGTCTGGCCCGTCACGGTGAAGCCGTCGATGCCCTGGGTGGCGGGGTGCCTGCGCATCAGCAACGCCCCCGCCTTGACGGTGAGCAGGGTGCCGAGGTCGCGCATGTCCACCTTGCCGTGATCCCGCTCCTGGGGTTTGAGGATCCGCTCGGCTGCGGTCTCCACCAGCCGCTCCAGGCGGGTATCCAGGCCGTGTCTGGCGGCCTTGCCGAGGGCGATGACGGGATTGAGCTGGGCACCGGGTGCCGCCTCACCCGCTGCCTGGATGGCGGCGGCAAGCAGCCGCTCGCTCACCCCCTGCTTGACCGTGCTGGCCGCCAGGGCCTCCTGCAACCGGGCCAGGGTCAGGGGCTGGCCGCCCCAGTCCGCGGTGATCTGCGCCCTGGCGCTCATCTGGTCCTTGTCCACCTGGATGAGCAGCCTGGCATCCTGGCGCCGGGCAATGGGGACTGGCGGATGTGCGGGGGCATCCGGCTCTGCGATGAGGGCGTTGAGCAGGGTGACGGCTTCGCGGATCCCCTCGCCGAGGGGTTCGTAGCGCCGACAGTTGGAGAGTCGCAGCAGGGCCAGGACGTCGCTTTCCTGGATGGGCTCGGTGAGGCCCGGGGTGATGCGCAGGCAGACATAGCTCATGTCGGCCGACAGCTGAAACCACGCTTTGCTTAACACCGGGCCCTCCTTCGTTGTCCCTGTCCTGTTTGCCCCATGCCGGGGCCTCTCCTTGCCGGCATCCAATGCCGCCGGGGCGGATCCAACGCGCAGTATTCGGGTATTTTTCCTTCCGGGTCAACGATCTGAATGCAAATGGGTGAGCCGGGTTGAGGAAATATCGGCTGACGGGAGAGGGGCGGAGCCGGCCATGTCATGGGCTCCATTGCAGTTTTTTAGCGCAATATGCTGACTTTTTATTCTTTCGCTATCCAGAGTGTCCATCACGTTTAAAGTGGCGATGCAAATCACCTTGCCAGGCAGGAAGAGAAGGATTTTAATCTGCCGCCGCCCCAGGGCGAGGACCCTGGTCGCCATCGATCAGCCCCTTTTTCTGTCCAACCGAACGAGCCCCATGACCGCCCAAGGCCACCTGCTGTTTTCCGTCACCTGCGTCCTGCTTGCCCACAAAGTCGAACTGACTCCGGCCCTGGCCGATGCCAGCCTGTGGCACATCGTCCCCATGGCCCTGGCGAGCGCCCTGCTGCCGGATCTCGATCACCCCCGTTCCCTGCTCGGGCGGCAACTGCCCTGGATCTCGGGGCCGCTCTCCCGGCTGTTCGGCCATCGCGGCTTCACCCACAGCCTGCTGGCGGTGGGGATGGGGGTCTGGGGGCTGGCCCAGGTGGAAGCCCCCTGGTTACTGTCGGGGGCGGTGAAGGATGCCCTCATCGTGGGCTATCTCAGCCATCTGCTGGGGGACTGGCTCACCCCCATGGGCATTCCCCTGCTCTGGCCCTGGCGTCGGCGCTTTCGCCTGCCCGGCCTGCCCCTCAAGAGCGGCGGGGGTTACGAGAGGGCCTTCTGCCTGCTGACCCTGGCGCTCGCCGGGTACTGGGTCCATGGCGGTGCAGGCTTGGCTCACTTCTAGCCCCGGGCGCCCTCCTGGCATGTGGCCGTTCGGGTCAGGGTGAGGTAGTCGGCGAACACCGGCAGCCCCAGCAGGTGGCGGCGCAGCATGTCGAGGGCGGCGAAGGCGAGGATCCGGCGACCGCTCGCGGGATCCGGGTGGCTGACCTTGAGCGTCTGGCCGTGCAGTTGCCCGTCGGCGCAGAGCAGCAGCGGCACGCCGTCCGGCCCGGCACGGCCTATGGTGAGGCTCAGGGGGGCGGCGGGCACCGCCAGTTGAGTCAGATCGTCGCTCAGGGTGTGGCTGAAGCCGGCGGTCAGGGCCGGGTGCCCGTGACACATGGCCAGCAGGGCGCCCCGGCTCTCTCCTTCTTGCAGGTGCAGCGGCCGCTCCCCCAGCAGGGCCAGGATCTGGCTGGCAGGCGCCTCGTTGCCACGCCCCACCAGCCAGGGGGCGATGGCCGCAAGCAGCCTCGCCTCGGCGGCGTCCATGTCGGCGGTGCTGGCACCGTGGCCGATGAGCTTGAGCTCGATGAGAGGCATGGAGGAGCGGTAGCCCAGCTCGATGCCGGCAGGCCAGGGGGCCGCATCCAGCATGTCGCTGAGGGCGGACTCCGAGACGCCGAAGGTGTAGAAACGGCGCAGCTCGGTGTCGGTCTCTTCCCCGGCCAGTGCCTTGAGGCGGGGCATGATCTGTTCGCGCACCATCTGCTTGAACTCGAACGGCACGCCCGGGGTGAAGAAGAGGCGGCTGTGGCCATGGCTGGCCGGGTGGCGGACCACAAAGCCGCAGGCGGTGCCCACCGGGTTGTCGAGGATCTCGCAGTCCCGGGGCAGCCAGGCCTGCTTGGTGTTGCTCCGGGCCATGGTGCGGCCCCGGCTGGCATAGCGTTCGGCCATGGTGGCGAGCCAGTCCGGGAACAGGGTCAGGGGCTGGTCAAACGCCTCGGCCGCGGCCTGGGCGGTGAGGTCGTCCGCCGTGGGGCCGAGCCCCCCGCACACCAGTACCACCTCGGCGCGGTTGGCGCTCTCCTGCAGCACGGCCGTCAGATCCGCGAGGTTGTCCCCCACGGTGGCGCGGCGGCGCACCTGCCAGCCCTGCTCCAGCAAGAGGGCGCTGAGCCAGGCGGCATTGGTATCCACCACCAGGCCGGTCACTATCTCGTCGCCTGTGCTGATGATCTCGATGCGCATGGGGACTCCTTGGGTGGGGCCAGCCCTCTCAGGGCTTGCCGTGTTCGAAGTAGTAGCTGATCCGGGTGCGGGGGTTGAGGTATTCGAACACCGC
This sequence comes from Aeromonas sp. R7-5, assembly GCF_040908015.1. NCBI lineage: Bacteria > Pseudomonadati > Pseudomonadota > Gammaproteobacteria > Aeromonadales > Aeromonadaceae > Aeromonas > Aeromonas sp. R7-5. Next base: position 37,393 of record NZ_JBFOCZ010000006.1, read on the forward strand.
CGGGGGCAGGCGTTTGGGCTGGATCACCTTGGCGATGGTCAGCCCGGCCGCGTCGAGGTCGATGATGGCCGCCTCCTGGCGCGGAATGCGGGGGTCGTATACCAGCACGGCGGGGTAGAGCAGGCGGGAGGCGTTGACCGACATCACCAGCCCCACCTGACCGTTGGAAAGCTGCACCACGCTGCCCGGGGGGTAGACCCCCATCAGCCGGATCAGCATGCCGAGGTGATCGGCGTTGAACTGGGACTTGCGCTGCTTGTAGAGGCTGCCGAGGGCCGCGTAGGGCACCTTGGCCTCCAGGTGGCAGAGGTTGTCGTACTCGTTGATGAGGGAGACGATCTGGGTGAGGGGATCGAGCTGATCGCCCTTGAGCCCCTGGGGGCCGGTGCCGTCCAGGTACTCGTGGTGGTTCTGCACTATCTGCTTGGCCGCTTCCGGAAAATCGCTGACCAGCCCCAGCAGTTCCAGGCCGTAGCGGGGATGCTGGGCCATCAGGTTCTGCTCCGGCTTGGTCAGCGGCTCCGTCTTGCGCAGGATCTGGCTCGGGATCCTCAGCTTGCCGATGTCGTGGAACAGGGCCCCCATGCCGACCTGGCGGATTGCCTCGGCCGGCAACTTGCACTCCCGGGCGAGCAGCATGCTGAGCACGCTGACGTTGAGGGAGTGAAACTGCAGGCTGTTGCCATCATCACTGTCAGAGACCAGGTGCAGCACCATCTCGTCCACCGAGAGGAGCTGCTCCGTCATGGCGTTGATCAGCTCCTGGGCCTCGCTGATGGCGTTGAGGGGGCGGGACTGGATCTTGCCCATGAGGTTGCGCACCTGGGCCAGGGATTGGCGGAACTGTTTCTCGCACTGCTGCAGGTCGCGGCGATAGCGCTGCAACTGCTCGATGCGCCGCAGTTTCTCCTGCTGCATCTCCTCCTGGCGGGCGACGAGACCCTCTCCCTCAACCTCATCCGCCTGGGGCTGGGTCTGGCCGAGGGGCTTGGGCGGCGTGTCGCTCTTGTCAGGAATGATGGTCACCAGCTTGAGGCCAAGGCGACGAATGAGCTCGATCTCCTCCTCGCTCTTGAGCTTGAAGCTGGAGAACAGAAACGGGTGCTCACGCCATCCCAAAGGCAGGGAGACATAATTGCCGACTTGCAGCCGTTCTACGGAGATCTTGATTCCTGTCATGGGGTTGGGCACGAGGGACACACTGAGCCGTATGCTAGTCAAAGGGCGGGGTGAATACAAAAGGTATCTGATGACAGCGGGAGCGCTTTATTATAGGCTTCTAGATGTCCAGACATATTTACCGATGCAGTACAGGGAGTCAGCATGCCGATCAAGATCCCGGACCAGTTGCCCGCCGCCGAAGTGCTGGGGCAGGAGAACATCTTCGTGATGACGGAATCCCGGGCCGTCACCCAGAACATCCGCCCGCTGCGGGTGCTCATCCTCAATCTGATGCCCAAGAAGATAGAAACCGAGATCCAGCTGATGCGGATGCTCTCCAACTCGCCCTTGCAGGTGGACGTGGATCTGTTGCGCATCGACGATCGGGAGTCGAAAAACACGCCCCAGGCGCACCTGGAGAACTTCTATCACGATTTTGAGCAGGTGAGAGGCAACAACTACGACGGCATGATCATCACGGGGGCGCCGCTCGGGCTGGTGGAGTTCGAGGAGGTGGTCTATTGGCCCCGCATCGTCGAGATCATCGAGTGGTCCCATCAGCATGTCACCTCCACCCTCTTCCTCTGCTGGGCGGTGCAGGCGGCGCTGAAAGCCTTGTACGGCATGGAAAAGCAGACCCACGGCGAGAAGCTCTCCGGGGTCTATCGCCACCACCGCCTCGACGAGCACGAGGCGCTGCTGCGCGGCTTCGATGATGAATTCGTGGCGCCCCACTCCCGCTATGCGGCCTTCGACGGGGATCTCATCCGCGCCCACACCGATCTGCAGATCTTCGCCGAGTCGGAAGAGGCGGGCGTCTATCTGGCCGCCACCAAGGATTGTCGCCAGGTGTTCGTCACCGGCCATCCGGAATATGACGCCCTGACCCTGGATGGGGAATACCGGCGGGATCTGGCGGCCGGGCTCACCCCCGTCATTCCGGTCAACTATTACCCGAACAACGACCCAAGCCAGACCCCGCGCGCCACCTGGCGCAGCCACGGTCACCTGCTGTTTTCCAACTGGCTCAACTATTACGTCTACCAGTTGACCAGCTACAAGGTGGAAGACATCGGCAAGGTGTTTACCTACCAGCAGCCCAAGGGATAGAGCCCATCAGTCCGCTCCGGCCAGCCGCCGCCCACGGGTATCGAGCCAGTGACGGTGGCAGGCCAGGGTGAAGGCGCGTGGCCGTCTGGCCCGGATGAGGGTCATGGCCTCCTGCTGGGGCAGCCCCTGGGTCATCAGCAGCAGGGCGGCCGCCAGCCCGGTACGCCCGCTTCCTCCGTGGCAGTGAATGGCAAGGTGCCGTCCCTCGCGCAGCAGGGCGAGCAGTCGGGGTTGCACCCCGGGCCAGGCCTGTTCGAAGGCGGCATCCGGTGCCTCGTCATCCGCAATGGGCAGATGGAACCAGCTCATGCCTCTGGCCTGCACCAGCTGCCCGAGAGAGAGGGGCCCGCACAGGGCCAGCTCCTCCACCGTCATCAGGGTCAGCACCCCGCCGGCACCGGCCAGCTGCAACTGGGCAAGGGCGTCGGCCATGGGGACCTGCTGGCTGCCGGGGCAGGGGGTGAGCAGGAGCTGGCCGTCGAGCCGTGGAACGTCCAGGCTCCAGAAGGGATGGGCACTGAGCATGGGGTTCCTCGTGGTGGTCGGGGTCAACGGGATCGGCATCCCGCGGGTGCGGCACAGCATAGAGGGGCCGGAGGCGATGTCAATCTGCGTTGTGTTCGGCCCGGTTTACGGGCAGAGTCTAAAAAAATCGAGCGATGCAAGGAGTAAAGATGAGAAACCTGGATCAACTGGACTTGGACATCCTGGCCCATCTGTTTCGCGATGCGGGCATGACCAACAAGGATTTGGCGGCCCTGGTCGGGGTGGCGCCGTCCACCTGTCTGGAGCGGGTGCGCAAGCTGCAGCAGGATGGCGTGCTCAAGGGGGCGCACTGCGAGGTGGATTACCAGGCCCTGGGCGGTCACATCCAGGCCATGGTCTCCTTGCAACTGGCCCGTCACAGCCGCCAGATCATTGATGCGTTTCGCGACGCCATCCTGGCCCTGCCCGAGGTGATCAGCCTGTTCCACATGGGCGGCAAGGATGATTTCCTAGTGCACCTGTGCGTCTCCGATACCGAACACCTGCGCAATTTCGTCTTCGATCACTTTACCTCCCGGGAAGAGGTGGTGCACCTCGAGACCTCCCTGGTGTTCGAGCACAGGTTCAGCCGCTCGCTTCCCTGCTTCCCCCACCCCTGACGGGGCTAGCCGCAAGAAAAAACCGCCCGAGGGCGGTTTTTTTGTGGGCGGTCCCTCAGTTGAGAGCCAGCCGGCTGTCCTGCGCCGTCCGGTAGAGCCCCTGCTGATAGGCCAGGCTGCCCCACAGGACCAGCCCCAGGGCGGCATCCTTCATGGTGTCCGGCTGCTGCGCCGGGGTGAGCGTTTCGGTCGCATCCTCGTAGATGAAGCCTTCCGGCGCCCGCTCGGGCTGCAGGATCACCACATCCCTGCCACGCATCAGGGCGAAGTTCTTGTCGTACTGCATAATGGCGCGTCCCGGCCAGTCGGCGGGCATGCGGGTGAGATCCTTGCCCAGCATGGGGTAGTCGGCACTGATGCCCATGAGGGAGAGCAGGGTCGGGGCCATGTCGATCTGGCTGACGATGCGGGGGTCCTTTCTCGGTGCTATGCCGTCCCCCAGGATGACCCCCGGGATGTGGAAGCGGGGGATGGGCACCAGGCTGGCTCCCCCGACCCGGCTGTCGTGATCGGCGATGACCAGGAACAGGGTGTCCTTCCAGTAGTCCGATGCCCTGGCCTTCTTGAAGAACTCGCCGACGGCGTAGTCCGCGTACTTGGCGGCGTTGTTGCGGGTCTGCTTGGGCTGCTCGTACAGGGCGATGCGGTTGTCGGGGAACTCGAAGGGATCGTGGTTGCTGGAGCTGAACACCAGGCTGAAGAAGGGTTTGCCCTCCTTGTGCAGCGCCGCGAAGGTCTCGTTGGCCTTGGCCATCAGATCTTCATCCGAGGCGCCCCAGGATCCCTCGAACACCGGGTTCTTGAAGTCCTTCTGCTCGACGATGGTGGTGAAGCCGTTGCCGAGGAAGAAGCTGCGCATGTTGTCGAAGTGGCTCTCGCCGCCATAGATGAAGCTGGTGTCATAGCCTCGCTGCTTGAGCAGGTCGGCGATGGTGAAGAAGTTGGTCTGGCTCTTGCCGAGCTTGACCACGGCCTGGGCCGGGGTCGGCGTGAAGCCGGTGAGCACCGCCTCGATGCCGCGTACCGACCGGGTACCGGTGGCGTAGAGCTGCTCGAACGCCCAACCCTCTTTCGACAAGGCATCGATGTTCGGGGTGAGCGGCAGGCCGCCGAGGGAGCCGACGAACTGGGCCCCCAGGCTCTCCTGCAGCAGGATCACCAGGTTTTTGGGCTTGCCCTGGTAGCTGGCCGTGTTGAAGGTCTGGCTCGGCAGATCGGCAGAGGTGAAATCGCCGAGAGGACGACCGCTCTCCTCGCGGACTATGTCGAGTACCTGATGGTCAGCCATCTTGCCGTAAAACTGGCTGGCGTCCTCCTCGGCCCCCATCTGCTTGATGGCAAAGAAGAGGGAGTAGGCGGAGTTGACGGTGAGAGCGTTGACCAGGGGATCGTCGGCAAAGGCCACCATGGCCGGATTCAGGGCGCGATGGCCGAGACTGGAGCGGGCGCCGAGGAAGCCGACGGCGAGGATCAGCAGGGCGAAGGCGGGGCGCCAGTACCAGCGGGGAAAGCTTAGGTCACGCACCAGGCGGCCGCTCAGCCACCAGCCACCGCCCAGCACGGCGCCGCTGAAGATCACGGCCAGCAGCAGCTCGCCCTTGCGGCCAGCCCACAGCATGGAGAGCACCTCCTTCGGATAGATGAGGTACTCCACATAGAGGCGGTTGGGGCGCACCCCGTATTCGGTGACGAAGGCGGGAGTGGAGATCTCGAGAAAGAGCATCAGCCAGAGCCCCAGGGTGAGCCAGATCCGGATAAGCTGCATCCAGAGCCGCCCCGGCGCGTGGGGCCCGGCCAGCAACTGGGTCAAGACGGCGGGTACGCCCCAGACCCAGCAGAGGGTGGCGACGTCGACGCGAATGCCTTGCAGCAGCATCTCCTGCCAGCCAGAGACGGCATCCACCCGTTCCAGTTGCCAGAGCCCCAGGCCAAGGCGGCTGACGGTCAGGGAGATGAGCGCGATCAATGAAAAGACGGCGATGGGCCAAACCGGTCCCAGCCATTGTCTGATGGTGGTCATATTGTTCCTGCAAACCTGTTTGCGCCCAGTCCCCGGGCGCATTGTTGTTATGGTGCAGGAGTATGACAGTGGCGCCTGGCAAAGGTTGCATGGGGGTGAGGTATAAATGGAGAAGCTGGCACGTTTTATGATTTTTTGTGACGGGATGCAGGGTTCGAAGAGAGCATAAAACGCTGGGGAAACTGTGATCCTGCTGGCACATCGAGACAATGGTCGTGCCTATAATGGCGCCGGATTTCTCAATCGGAGCCGAAGGGATGCCGGTCTTCATCGATGTGGAATATATGCAGGGCTGGTCTCTGTTCGTGGTGCTCTCCGACGGCACCACAGGCGTGCTGGATCTCACCCCCTGGCGCGGCCAGCCGCTGTTTGCGGCCATGGAGACCGAGCGTCGCTTCGCCCGTGTCTTCATCGATGATCGCCATCAACTGGCGTGGCCCTCGGGCTTCATCCTGGCGGCCCACGAGGTCTACCACCTGATCCTGCCCATCGACGAGCGCGCCGCCTTCCCCGATCGCAACATGCATCGCTTCTGACATGCTAACTCGTTGAGTCAGGTAACGTTTTCAGTCACAGACCCGCGTCGGTCAGGTCGTTATCATGACCCCAGTGCGGCGCTTTGGGCGCCCATCCACCACAGCGGGAACATAACAATGAAACAAGGAACGTTGCGTCGTGGCGGCCTCATCGGGGCCGCCCTGTTACTGACGGCTTGCGGCAGCGGGGGAGGCGGTGGCAGCAGTGACCCCCAGCCCCCGGTGGTCAATCCGCCCCCCGCGTCGGCCAGCCGCGCCTGCTACGGCAATGATCAGCCAGCCTGCAACCTGCGCACCTACCAGGTGATGGTGGAGTCCTTCGTCGACGGCGACGGCAGTGCCAACTACGGCGTCGGTTACGGCCCCTCCCGGCACAACGGCGATCTGCAGGGGATCATCGACAGCCTCGACCACATCAAGAGCCTCAACGTCAACGCCATCTGGCTCACGCCGGTGTTTGACTCCTGCGCCGGCCAGGCCGGGGACGACCGGCTGGATGCCACCGGCTACTTCGCCTGCGACTTCTTCAACGTGGATCCCAACTTCGGCAGCAACGCCCAGCTTAAAAAACTGGTGGACGGGGCGCACCAGCGCGGGCTCTATGTCTTCCTCGACGGGGTGTTCGGCCACGTCAACAAGGTGGGAGTGAGCAAGCCTTCACCAGAGGGGCGGCTGCCTGCCCTCAAGAGCGGCGGCGCAGGCTACCCGGGTCAGCTGGTGGATTACGGCCAGCCCGAGAGTCTGGCCTACTTCAAGGAGGTGGCCCGTTACTGGGTCGAGCAGTACGGCATCGACGGCTGGCGCCTCGATCAGGCTTATCAGTTGGGGCTGGATGACTGGCGCGCCATTCGCAGCGAGGTGGCCCAGGCCAGCGCGGCGCGCAAGGCCGCCGGCCAGCAGTGGGGCACCCTCGGCTACATGGTGGGGGAAGTGTGGAAGGGCGCCGACGAGATCCGCGCCCAGGCCTATGGCCCGAGCGACAACCCGGCGCTCTCTTCGGCGTTCGACTTCCCCCTGCGCTACGGCCTGGTACAGGCGCTGGCGGTGGAAGAGTCCGGCAAGGGCGGACAGGGGGCCAGCGTGCTCGACGCCAGCTGGAACAAGGTGGAGAACTACCCGAATCACGCCATGCCCAACCTGATGCTGGGCAACCACGATCTGGTGCGCTTCGGCGATCTGCTGGAGCGGGGCAACTTCAATGGGGCGGACTACTGGCAGCGCCACAAGGCGGCCTTCAGCTTCATGGCCGCCCGCTCAGGTCCCATTACCTTCTACTATGGCGAGGAGTTTGGCGACGAGGTGCCTGGCTTTGCCAGTCAGGTGGGGGGCGACTGTGCGGCCCAGGGGCTCTGCGATGATCACGTGGCTCGCAGCGATGGCAAGGTTCCCGGTGTCACCGGCTTCGTGCCGAGCAGCGAGCAGGCCGAGCTCAAGCAGTGGCTGAGCGATCTGCTGGCCCTGCGCGCCGCCCACCCCGCCCTCTATCAGGGGGAGCGGGTCAAGCTGGTGGCCGAGGGGAGCGTCTATGGCGACATCAAGCAGACGGCGGGCGAGCAAGTAGTCTACCTGCTCAACGTCTCCACCACGCCTCAGAGCTACGCGGTGCCGGTCGGCAAGCTGCGCAGCGGCAGCGCCCTGGTGGATCTGCAGAGCGGCGAGAACCTGGCCATCGGTGGCAGCAGCGTGACTGTGGACTTGCCACCCCTCACCGGCCGCTTCCTGCTGGTGCGCTGAGGGAGGCAACAAAAAAGGGCTCCAGCATGGAGCCCTTTTTCATGGTGGCGGCTTACTTCTCGATGCCGCTGCCCAGATCGTCCCGGCGGGAAGAGACCGAGGGCTCGGCCCCGTGGCGCCAGTGTTCCAGCCGATTGTGCACCCCGCGGCGCAGGCTCTTGAAGCTGGCTTCCAGATAGTCCACTCCCACCAGGATGGAGAGGGTGACGACGGTGATCAGCAGCGCCTGATGCAGCATGTCCATGCCGATGAGGGCGCCGAGGGCGGCCAGCATCCAGATGGCGGCGGCGGAGGTCACCCCCAGCACCTGACCATCCCGGGTCATCATGACCCCGGCCCCGAGAAAGCCGACCCCGGTGATGAGCTGACCCAGCACCCGCGCCTGATCGGCGCCCTGAGGACTGACGGCGGCGCCGATGGCGAGAAAACAGTAAGTGCCGAGCACGATGAGGGAAGAGGTGCGGATCCCCACCGGCTTGCCGCGAAGCTGCCGCTCCAGCCCCACCAGGGTGCCACACACCAGACAGACCAGGATGTTCTCCCAGCCAAGGGGCGCGATGTCCCACCACTGCATTGTCATCATATCCACCTCTGCTCGCGATGCTTGTTATCCTGTCGCGCTCTGCCCCCGGTTCTCCAGCCGCTGGCGGAAGGCCCGGGCGAGGCGCTCGTAGAGGTCCTTTGCCTCCCTGTCTTCAATATCGCCACGTATCCAGGGGTTGTCGATGATTTCCAGCAACACGCAGCCCTGACCCTGCTGGCGCAGATCCACCCCGAACAGGCCGTTGCCGAGCTGGTGCACGGCGCGGCGGGCGGTTTGCAGCACCCGCTCCGGCACTTCACTGAGGGGCAGCGCCTCGATGCGGCTCATGTCGAGGGGGTGTTTGCGGCGACGGATGCGGTTGCCGGGTTCGGGTCGGTAGCGGCGGCAGGCGAACAGCGGCGAGCCGTCGAGAAAGCCGATGCGCCAGTCGAACTCGGCAGGGATCCGGCTCTGGACCAGCAGCAGGGCGGAGCGGGCCAGCCCCTCGTCCAGCAGGCGGGCGAGCTGGATGTCATCGCTGGCCATGGCGAGGTCGCGCCCCTGGGCGCCGTCGGGGATCTTCACCATCAGCGGCAGACCGAGGCGCTGCACCAGTTCGTCCACATGCTGGCGGCCGCGGCGGGTCACGACGGTGGTGGGGGGCATGGGCACGCCGCTGCGCACCATCAGCTCGTAGAGATAGAGCTTGTTGCTGCAGGCGAGGATGGCACGGGAGCTGTCGATGACCGGCATCTTGAGCTGCTCGGCACGGCGGGCAAACTCGAAGGTGTAGTGGCCGACCGCGGTCTCGGCGCGCAGCCAGAGGGTGTCGAACTCCGGCAACCGCTCGATGGCCGAGGGAGGCAGGATCTCGGCCTGGATCCCCTGGGCAGCGGCCGCTTTGATGAAACGCTCCAGCGCCAGGGCATCGCTGCTGGCGCGGCCGTCGTTGGGGTCGACCAGGATGGCGAGCTGGTAGCGTGGCGCCGTCTGCTCCTCGTCCCCCGTGCCCACCAGCGCCTGGGCGTGCTGCACCATCAGCGCCTGCTCGCTCGGGCTCAGCGCCAGCGGTGACAGGCTCTCCTGCTGACGCACCGACCAGCCGTGGCGACCGCGCTTGAGGGTCAGCTCCTGCAGCGGCAACTGGCTCAGGCCGTAGTAATAGCGGGCGAGCCCCGCCAGCTCGCTCTGTTCGCACTGGCCGAAGATGGCGCGCACCCGGATCCTGTCCTCGCTCTGCTGGGCCAGCCAGCCCTGCAATTTGCGCCACAGCTTGGCGGGAGGCTGCTGGGGTTGCAGCCTGCTGATGGCCTGCAATCCCGGCAGGCAGTGGTGGCCGCGGGCCTGGGCCAGCAGGGAGCAGTAATAACCGGCCCCCAGGTGTTCCAGGCTGCGGCAGAGGTTGATGATGCGCGGACGCCCCCCTGTGGTGGGCAGACCGTGTTGCAGGTAGGTGCGGGCGGTCAGCAGATAGTCGGCATGGCAGGGCCAGTCGCCCGGCTCCTCGACGATGACATAGGTACTCATATTTTCAGGCTCCACAGAAAGGACTGCCAGAAACGGCAGGATCCCCAGTGGGCTTCGATGCACCGACAAGCACGACAATGGCGCGAGGGGAAACAAGAGGTTACAGTGCCTAATATTCTGCCTTGGTAACTTGTGATACAAGTCGCATTTCTGGTGCTGAGGATAAATAACCGAACAAGGACTCCCCGTGTTGACCGTGCGCGCCGCCCGAGCCGATGATTTGGGCGCCATCGTGAAGCTGGAACGCTACTGTTTTCCCCCCGAGGTCGCCTTCGGCCGCAGCCGCTGGCACTATCTGCTCAATCAGGCCAAGGGGCGCACCCTGCTGCTGCAAGACGAGAAGGCGCAGGTGATGGGCTATTTGAGCGTGCTGGAGCACAAAGGCTGGGATCGTCTCATCATCCAGACCCTTGCCATCCGCTGGACCGTCCGCCGTCAGGGGTGGGCACGCCGCCTGCTGGAGCAGGTGATCCGGGAAGGGCGCGAGGCCGGCTGGGGGGCGATTCGCCTCGAGGTCGCCGACGCCAACCCAGAAGCCAGGACCCTCTATCAGGGGCTGGGGTTTCGCCCCGGGGTACGGCTGCCCGATTATTACGGGCCCGGCCAGCATGCCCACCGCCTGGTGCTGGCGCTGGGGGATGAGCGGCAGGAGCCATCATGAGTTGCGAGGATTGCCTGGCCACGGCCATCAGGGCCAAGCTCGGGCGCTGCGCGGTCTGCGCCGCCCAGACCTTTCTCATCGGGGTCGTCGGCTGGCTGATCTGGTGGTGGTGCGGCGCCGATACCTCGGTCAACGCCCTGACCGGCCTGCTGTTTGCGCTGGGGGGCTCGGGTCTCTTCCTGCTGCATCTGGCGGTGTTCGCATGGCGAAAGCTGGGCAAACGCGACATATAACGTGCTGATTTTTCAAGAAGACAAATAACAATGGAGGTTCACATGATTGCAATGGTAACGGGCGCCTCGTCCGGCTTTGGCGAGGCCATCAGCCGCCTGCTGGTGAGCGCAGGCCACCGGGTGATCGGCACCGGGCGTCGCGCCGAACGGCTGGCCGCCCTGGCCGAGGAGCTGGGCGAGCAGTTCCTGCCCCTGGTGTTCGACGTCCAGGACAAGGCTGCCACCCGCGCCGCCATCGAGGGGCTGCCGACCGAATGGCAACAGGTGGACCTGCTGGTCAACAACGCCGGCCTAGCACTGGGGCTGGAGCCTGCCCACAAGGCGGATCTGGAAGACTGGGAGCAGATGATCGCCACCAACATCAGCGGCCTGACTCTGATCACCCGGTTGCTGTTGCCGGGCATGGTGGCGCGCAACCGCGGCCACGTCATCAACATCGGCTCCATCGCAGGGACCTACCCCTATCCGGGCGGCAACGTCTACGGCGCGACCAAGGCGTTCGTGAAGCAGTTCAGCCTCAACCTGCGTGCCGATCTGGCGGGCACGGCGGTGCGTGTCACCAACGTGGAGCCCGGCCTGTGTGGCGGCACCGAGTTCTCCAACGTGCGCTTCTACGGCGACGACGCCAAGGCGGCCACCGTCTATCAGGGGGTGCAGGCCATCCTGCCGGAAGACATCGCCAATACCGTACTCTGGATCAGCGAGCAGCCCGCCCACGTCAACATCAACAGCATCGAGATCATGCCGGTGGCCCAGACCTTCGGTCCGCTCCACATCAGCCGTCGCTGATGTCATGACGAGCCGACTTCTGTCCACAAGAGGCGCCTTCGGGCGCCTTTTTTGATGGTTCTGGTCGCACTCGTCATGGAGTGCAGCAGAAGGAGGCGTGCTGTGACCCGTGCTGAACCATCGGAAGAGGGGGGTACTCAAGTTGGCCTGCATTTTGCTGTCTCCGGCCCATGGCGGGGAACCCATCCCCGGAGCCGGCGAGGCCGGCAGTGAGCGTGGAGCCTTCATGGATATCAAACCCTATGGTCATCAACTCGCCCAGAGCGCGTCCCAGAACCGTGCCCTGGCGACCCTCAGCGACAGCGATGACAAGCAGAGCGGCTGGTCTCAGCAGGTCAGCCTCTCCAGCCAGTTGCTGACCGGCAAGGCGCAGCAGGCGTTGACCTACGAGCATCTGGCCAGGAACGGCAAGAACACAGTCCTGACCGGTGGCGTCAAGGATGCGCGGGTGCAGCAGATGGTGGACAAGGCCCTGGGCTTTGATCGCAAAAAATTTGACGATCTCGAGCGTCAGCTCAAGGGGATAGCGGATGACAAGACGCTCTCTGCCGAGGAGCGCGAAACGCAGAGCAAGGACCTGGCCGCGCAGCGCGATGCCATGCTCAAGGAGGCCATGGATCGCCTCACCGGCAAATCCGCCTCCCAGGCATGATGTGATTCAAACGGCAATCCTTGGGCGTTAAAGGCAAGGGGTTGCCCCCTTGCCACGGGGCTGGCAGGCCGTGGTCAGGGCTCAGGGACTCTGGGGGGCGATGCCGATGGCGATGGCGGTGGTCTGTACGGCCTTGATCTGGTCCCCCTTGGCGATGAGGGCGAACTGGGCCGGATCCTGCACCTTGAGGGTCAGGGTATGGTCAACCCCCTTGACCCGGATGGTCTGGTGCGCCTTGTCCACGTCGATGACATCGGCATAGATGGTTACCTGCATGCCGGCGCCGGCTGCGGGTTTCTCCCCGGCGGCCGCCTTGCCCCCTTCCACTTCCACCACCCGTTTTCTCACCCCGGCGGTACCCTTGAGCAGGGTCAGGTCCAGCAGTTGCAGATATCTCAAGGCCACGACATCTCCCACCTTGAGCTGGGGAAGGTTGGTCACCTCCTCCCCGGCGATCAGATCCAGGGTCTGCCCTTCGGCATTTTTCAGGCTGACCTTGCGGGTGGCCAGGTCGATGGCGGTGACGGTTGCCCTGGCCGTCAGTTCTTCGGCCAGACTGGCTTGTCCGGGGGCCACGGCCACATGGGTGGTGACCTCGGCGGCATAGAGCAGGGGAGGGGCACAGAGGGTGAGGGCACCCGCAATCCAGGCGTGCTTCAGTTTCATGATAGAGACCCTGTGAGTGGAAAAGGGACCCCGGGAGGGGCTTGAGGGGGCGACGAGCGCGTCTTCCCGCTATGACCATAGCAAAGCCGGGCAGGAGCGCCCGGCATCGGCAGGCTGGCATCGTATTTTTGACGACAGGCTCCCGTTTTTGACCTGATGGCACGGCAGGCGCACAATTCCCCGGCATGCAATCAACCGAGGGCTCTGCCGTGTACAACTTCCAATATGCCAATCCCACCCGCATCTGCTTTGGTGAAGGCCAGATCGCCAGGCTGCCCGAGCTGATCCCGGCCGGCAGCCGTCTGCTGGTGCTCTACGGGGGTGGCAGCATCAAGCAGAACGGGGTCTATGAGCAGTTGACCCAGGCGCTGGCGGGCCGGGAGTGGCTGGAGTTTCCCGGCATCGGCGCCAACCCCCAGTACGATCAGCTGATGGAGGCGGTGGCTCTGGTCAAGCGCGAGCGCATCGACTTCCTGCTGGCGGTGGGTGGCGGTTCCGTGGTGGATGGCACCAAGTTCGTGGCCGCCGCTGCCTGCTTCGAGGGGGACGATCCCTGGGAGATCCTGCGGGACAAGGCCCCCATCAAGGGGGCGCTGCCGCTCGGTTGTGTGCTGACCCTGCCGGCCACCGGTTCGGAGAGCAACCCCGCCGCCGTGGTGAGCCGGGGGGAGGCCAAGCTCTCCTTCTACAATCCGCTGGTGCAACCGGTGTTTGCGGTGCTGGATCCCGCCACCACCTACAGCCTTCCGCCGCGCCAGGTGGGCAACGGGGTGGTGGATGCTTTCGTCCACATCCTCGAGCAGTACCTCACCTTCCCGGTGGGGGGAGAGGTACAGGACCGGCTGGCGGAAGGGCTGTTGCAGGTGCTGGTGGACAACGGCCCGCGGGCGCTGGCGGAGCCCACCAACTACCAGGTGCGTGCCAACCTGATGTGGGCTGCCAGCCTGGCCCTCAACGGCCTCATCGGTCGCGGTGTGCCCCAGGACTGGTCCACCCACGCCATCGGTCACCAGCTCACCGCCCTGCATGGGCTGGATCATGCCCAGAGTCTGGCGGTGGTGCTGCCCTCCCTGCTACGGGAGCAAGCGGCCCAGAAGCAGGAGAAGCTGGCCCAGTTCGCCGCCCGGGTGTGGCACTCCAGCCGGGAGGACAAGGCGCTGCGCATCGAAGAGGCCATCATCCGCACCGAGCAGTTCTTCCAGCAGATGGGGGTGGGCACCCGGCTTGCCGACTACGGGCTGAGCGAGAGCTGCATCCCTGGCATCTGCTCCAACCTCAAGCGTTTCGGGCTGACCGCCCTCGGGGAGCAGCAGGACATTGATCCCGACAAGGTAGCCAGGATCCTGTCCCACGCGCTGTAAGTCATCCTGGCAACCATAGTGGCGCGGATCCTTTCCCTCGCCCTCTGATCACCGGCTGACCAACGGAAAAGAGAACGCCCCGATCATCGGGGCGTTTTGCAGGGTGTCGCCGGGCGCACAGCCGTTTATCCGGCGCTGCGGTCCAGCTCGCGCTCCAGCGCCGCCGCCTTCTGGCGAGCCGGATAGGTGTTGAGTCGTTGCCAGTAGGCCTCAAGGTGCGGGAACTGGGCCAGCTGGCCGCTCTGGGCCAGCAGATCCACCAGGAAGGAGTTCAGGATGTCGGCGCCGGTGAGGCGATCGGCCACCAGATAGCGGCGGTTTGCCAGCACCTCATCGAGATAGCCCAGCACCTTGGCGCACTCGGCTTTGGCGTAGTCCGGCAGGAAGCGCATCGGGCTGCCGTCCTTGCGCACGAACATGTCGAGCAGCAGCGGCAGAATGCCGGAGCTCTCGGCGAAGTGGAGCCACTGCAGGTATTCGGGATACTCCGGGCTGTCGGCGGCCGGTGCGAGCCGGTCCGGGGCGTGGCGGGCGATCAGGTACTCTGTGATGGCACCGGATTCCGCCAGCACCCGCCCGTCAAACTCGATGACCGGCGACTTGCCGAGAGGGTGGACGGCCTTGAGCTCGGGCGGCGCCAGAAAGGTGGCGGCATTGCGCTGGTAGGGCTTGATCTGGTAGGGCAGGCCCAGCTCTTCAAGCAGCCAGATGATGCGCTGGGAGCGGGATTTGTTCAGGTGGTGCAGGACTATCATGGAAACCTCGACGCAGTGACGGAAGGCGGTGATACGCAGCGCCCCGGCAGCAGGTTCACTGATGGATGAAAAAGAGCGGGCGTGGTGCCCGCTCCTTCGTCGATTGACTCAGGCCTCCAGCGCCTGATCCAGATCCGCCAGTATGTCCTCGATGGCTTCGATCCCCACCGACAGCCGGATCATCTCAGGTTTCACTCCCGCCTTGGCCTGCTCCTCTTCGCTCAACTGGCGATGGGTGGTGGAGGCGGGGTGGCAGGCCAGGGACTTGGCGTCGCCGATGTTGACCAGCCGCTTGAAGATCTTGAGGGCATCGTAGAAGCGCACGCCCGCCTCGTAGCCCTCCTTCAGACCGAAGGAGAGGATGGCCGAGGGGCGACCGGCCATGTACTTCTCCGCCAGCGGGTAGTGGGGGTGACCCGGCAGACCGGCGTAGCTGACCCAGGCCACCTTGGGGTGGTGCTTGAGGTGGTGGGCCACCCGCAGAGCGTTGTCCACGTGGCGCTCCATACGCAGGCTCAGGGTTTCCAGCCCTTGCAGCAGCAGGAAGGCGTTCATCGGCGCCAGCGCCGCGCCGGTATTGCGCAGCGGCACGGTGCGCACCCGCCCGATGAAGGCGGCCGGGCCAAAGGCCTCGGTGTATACCACCCCGTGATATGAAGGTTCGGGTTGGGTCAGCTGAGGGAAGCGCTCGGCGTGATCCGCCCAGGGGAACTTGCCCGAGTCGACGATGACGCCCCCCAGGGAGTTGCCGTGGCCGCCGACATATTTGGTCAGGCTGTGCACCACGATGTCGGCGCCGTGTTCGATGGGTTTGCACAGCACCGGGGTGGCGACCGTGTTGTCGACGATGAGCGGCACGCCGCGGGCGTGGGCGGCCTTGGCCAGGGCGGCGATGTCGACGATGTTGCCCGCCGGGTTGCCGATGCTCTCGCAATAGACCGCCTTGGTCTTGTCATCGATGAGGGCGGCGATGGCCTCGGCGCTGTCATCCTTGGCGAAGCGCACCTCGACCCCGAAACTTGGCAGCATGTGGGCGAACAGGGTGTAGGTGCCGCCATAGAGCTGGGGGGTGGAGACGATGTTGTCACCGGCGGCGGTCAGCGCCTGGATGGCGTAGGTGATGGCGGCGGAACCTGCCGAGACCACCAGGGCGGCGATCCCCCCTTCAAGGGCGGCCATCCGTTGTTCCAGCACATCGTTGGTGGGGTTCATGATGCGGGTGTAGATGTTGCCTGGCACCGCCAGATTGAACAGATCCGCCCCGTGCTGGGCGCTCTCGAACTCGTAGGCCACCGTCTGGTAGATGGGCACGGCAACGGCCTTGGTGGTGGGGTCGTTGGCAAAGCCGTGGTGCAGGGCCAGGGTCGCATCTTTCATCACACACTCCTTGTTGGATGTCACCATTATGGATGGATAGACGTCCAATCTATCAGGCCCAGCGCCGATGTAAACCACCCATTCCGGCAAAGCAATGCCGGGGGATGGCGGTGACCGGATGGCGTTTGTGACGGCGACCTCAGAGACGGCGGCGATACTCCCTGTCGTCTATCTGGTGCATATCCCACTGCATCAGGCGGTTGAGCTGCGCCATGGGATCTTCGACCAGCGTCAGAGGGCGGGGCAGGATCCTCAGGAAGTAGCGACGGAGGGTTTGCTGGATCCGGTTCGGTTTGAGGGGGTTGGCGTGGCTCATGATGGTGCTCCTGTGCAGTGGTTCTCACGTTCGCCAGCAGTATTGAGCTAAAATGCGGAAGTAAAAACTGATGACTTTCAGCCAATGGATTTCCTCTTTTATGCCTACTAGCCGCCTTTATCAGCAATTTCAACGGCTCGCCCAGCAGCTTGGCTGCGACGAGCGGGAAATCAGCCTCGCCGAGGTGGCGGACCTGCTCTGCTGCACCACGCGCAATGCACGCCTGCTGCTGCGCCGCATGGAAGGGCAGGGCTGGCTTTGCTGGACGGCAGAGGCAGGGCGGGGGCGGCGCTCCCGCCTCACCCTGCTCGACAACCAGGAGAGCCTGACCCGGCGCCGATTGCGGGATCTGCTGAGTCAGGGCCAGCTGGCGCAGGCGGTGCGGCTGGCCGAAGATCGCCTGGATCTGCTCACCCCGCTGCTTATCGAGCAGCTCGGCCAGGCCACCCGGGAGGGGCGCCAGATCCTGCGGGTGCCCTACTACCGGCCCCTGCCCGGTCTGTTGCCCACCGCGCCCTTGCGCCGCTCCGAAATTCACCTGAGCCGCCAGATCTTCAACGGTCTGACCCGGCGAAACGAGGAAAATGGGGAAATCGAGGGGGATCTCGCCCATCACTGGGAGTGTCTGGCCCCCTGTCACTGGCGCTTCTATCTGCGCCCCGTGGTGCGCTTTCACCATGGCCGCGAACTGGTGGTGGAGGATGTGATGGAGAGCCTGCAGGCCTTGCGGGATCGCCCGCTGTTCGCTCATCTGGCACGGCTGGAGAGCCGCTGGCCGCGTACCCTGGACATCCATCTCGACAGCCCGGACCCTCTGCTGCCGCACCTGCTGGCCGAGCCGGTGGCGGCCATCCTGCCGCGGGAGCTCAAGGGGGAGGCGAATTTCGCCCTGGAGCCGGTGGGCACCGGCCCCTATCGGGTGAGTGCCAACGATCCCCTGCACCTGTGCCTCGAAGCATTCGACGACTACTTCGGGCTGCGGGCCCTGCTCGACGAGATCGACATCTGGATGCTGCCGGAGCTGGCGGAACGGCTGGAGAGCCACGTCAGGCTGGGCAGCGACACCCCGGAGCTTGGCTCCATGCGCGGGGAGTCAGAACTGGAATCCGGCTGCTACTTCCTGCTGCAGGACGACAGATCGGCCCCCCTGCAGGACCCGGCCCTGCGCCAGTGGCTGACCCGGCTGCTCAACCCCATCGCCCTGATGGCCCGGGTGGCCCCCGAGCTGCAGCGGGGCTGGACCAGCGCACTGGGCCTCCTGCCCCACTGGCGCGAGAGCCTGCCTCTTCCCGAGCCCGGCCCGGTCAGCCTGCCAGCGCGGCTGGTACTGGCCTGCTTCAACCAGCATCTGGAGTTCAACGAGTGTGCCAGCGCCATGAGCAGCCTGCTGGCAGAGCAGGGGATCCAGCTCGAGGTGCGTACCCTGGACTACGGGCGCTGGGTGAGCGGGGAGGATGAAGATGTGGATCTCTGGTTCGGCACCCTCAACCTGGAGCATGAGCACGCCTTCGCCCCTTACGCCTGGCTTCAGGGCACCCCCTTGCTGCGCCGGGTGTGGGGCGGCCAGCAGGCCCTGTGGCAGGGATTGACGCAGTGGCGCGCCCATGGTGAAGAGCCCGGCCCCCGCGCCCTGCTGGCCGAGGTGCAGCGCCAGAGCTGGTTCGTGCCGCTGTTTCACCACTGGCTGGAGCTGGAGAGCCGGGTCGGCGTGCACGGTGTGCGCATGACGGCCCTTGGCTGGTTCGATTTTCGCAGCGCCTGGTTAAAGCCCGAGCAGGTGGCGCAGGAGCCGGAAACCGGCGGTGGCTCTCACCCCCAGGCAGGGACGCTTGAGTCGGACGGGTTGGCGCGCTAGCCTGTGCGCGGTCCTACGACAAGGAGTCGACATCCATGCTGGAAATGCAGATCCAACCCCGTTTTCAAGAGACGGACGCCCTCGGCCACATCAACAACACGGTGCCGGCGGTCTGGTTTGAATCGGCCCGTGATCCCCTGTTTCGCCTCTTCTCGCCCGAGCTGGATGTGCATGACTGGCATCTGATCATCGCGGGCTACACGGTGCAATTCAAACGGGAGCTGTTCTATGGCCAGATGGTGTCGATCAAGACCGGCGTGCGGCGTATCGGTACCAGCTCCTTCACGCTCTGGCAGGAAGCCTGGCAGGGCGGCGAGCTGGCGGTGACCGCCGAGACGACCCTGATCCATTTTGACTACCGGACCCGGCAGTCCATCCCTTTGAGCGAGGCTCACCGGGAGGGACTGAGGGTCTGGCTGGTAGAGAGTTAATCCGGCCTTCGGGCCCACCACAGGACACTTATGCGCACAACCGCGATCGCCCTGAGCCTCGGCTTGGGACTGGGACTCTGCTCCCTGCCTTCATTTGCCGCCTCCCTGGCCGAGCAGTTCACCCTGATGGAGAAGGGGGCCGACAGCGCCCTCGATACCCGCTTGTTCAGCCACGATGGCGTTGACATCAAGGCCTGGGTCGACGGCACGCCTGTCATCATCGCCGTGCCCATCCTGAACGAGCAGGGCAAACAGGAAGGGGAGAGCCGTTACTACTTCAAGGGCGGCAAGCTGTTCGGGGTGAAGGAGCCCGCCGCCCAGTTCGCCTTCGATGACAGTGGCAAGCTGACCCAATGGCTGGACGACAAGGGGCAGCCTGCGGAGTTTGTCAGCAAGATGAGCATGCAGCAGCGGGAAGCCTGGCTGACCAGACGGGCGGCCGAGCTGGGCGGGTTGTTTGCACCGAGCACCGCCGAGGAGAAGGCTGACAAGGGGGGCGTCAAGCTCAAGGGGGCGGAGCTCGCCCAGTGGCTCTGCAATGGCAAGCTGATGGCGCTCGCCGGAGGTGACAAGGTGACCTTCGAGCCGGCCAAACTCAAGAGGAGTGCAGAGGGCATCAAGGGAGAGGTCTCCCTGCGCCAGGAGAAGGGGTGGCAGGATCTCTGCCTCACCTGCGAGGTGCAGGGCAACCGGGTGACTCGCCTCACCTGGCAGCCGCTGCCGGGTGCCAACAAGCCGCAGTAAGGGCGGCAGCGTCAAAGAATGGGGGCCCACTTGCGGGCCCCTTTTTCATGCCGGTTACTGCTCGCCCAGGGTGAGCCGGGTGAGGGCCTCCACCCGTCGCCACTGACCGGGCTCGAACCAGCGTGCCAGGATCTCCGGCTGCTGGCTGGCACGGGCCTCGGCAGGCAGGGGCCTGATCTCGGCCAGATAGCCGGCCAGCTGCTGCGCGAACCCCTGCTGGCTCTCTGCCAGCTGGTGCAATCGGTCTGCCGCCTCCGGTCCCAACTGTTCGCGCAGTGCGGCGTCACGCCCGGCTGCGGGGAGTTGTTCCAGATCCTGCAGATCGCCGAGCAGGCGGCTGTTGGCCTCCGCCTCCCGAAACCACTGGGGCTGCTCCGCCAGCCAGAGTTCCAGCTCGCTCGCCAGCAGCGGCTTGTCGGCATCGCTGGCCTCCGCCAGCGCCTTGCGGCGCAGGGTCCACTGCTCCATCAGCCTGTCCTCGGCAAACAGCTGCTCCTGCTCGGCCGGGGTGAAGCGCTGCCTGCGCAACTGCTCGCGCTCGTCGAACAGCTTCTGCAAGCTGGCGAGGCCCGGATCCGCCGGCACAGTCAGGCTGCCCTCAGCCGCGAGAAAGGCTTCATGGCGGGCCTGCAGCGAGGACTTATCCGACGGCGGTGCGGCCTGCCTGACCAGAGGGGAAGCGGGCCCGGCATGTTGCGGCGAAGGGGCGGTTGCGTCAGCGGAGGGCCAATACTGCCAGCCCCCCAGCAGCAGGGCCGCCGCCAGCGGAGCAGCCATCAGCCATGCCCTGTTCATAGTCCCAGCCTCTGCAGGCGGTTGGCGTGCTGGCGATAGAGGTTGACCGGGTCGGTCTCGAACAGGTGGCGAATGCCGAACGACTGGTTCACCTCGTCCAGATGGTTCATGCGGTAGTGGGTGCCGATCACCTTGCCGAGGTGGCTGCTGCACACCCCGACCAGGCCGTCACTGGGCTCCTTGAAGAAGCTGCCGGTCAGCGCCAGTGCCGGATCCACCGGATCCAGGATGTTGGTCATGGTGCCGCGTCCGCTCCAGGAGAAGTAGTAGACCCCGTTGGCGGCCTGCATGGGCCCTTCACCGCAATGCTGGCTAGGCAGCCCTTCCGGATAGCGCTGGTTGAAGCGCTGGGCGCCGGTGCTGGTGAGGGCGTCGAGGGCGGCGAGGGGATCCTGCGGCAGCTGGCTGCCCCCGGAGAGCAGCGAGATGACCCCGGACAGGGCCGAGGCGGCGGCCACCGCCAGACCTTCGGCCGCCGAGCCCGGCGTCACCTTGGCCCGCACCAGGTCGGCAATCTCAGAGCCATGGTTGACCCCGCCCACGCTGGTGGCGGAGGCGACCAGCTCGGGGGCGACCGAAGCGACGTAGCGAATGGTGGGGCCACCGTGAGAGTGGCCGATGAGGTTCACCTTCTCCGCCCCCGTGATGGCGAGCACCTGCTGCACCTGCTTGAGCAGCTGTTCACCGCGCAGCTCCGAGCTCTGGGTGGCGGAGACCTGGGCCACGTAAACCTTGGCGCCATCCCGGGTCAGGGCCTGGGGGATGCCGTAGAAGTAATCGACTCCGAGCAGCTTGTCGAAACCGAACAGACCGTGCACCAGCACTATGGGGTAGCGGGTCTGGGCATAACCGGCCCCCTGACCCAGCATGGGCAGGGCGCACAACAGCATCAATAGCCATCTTTTCATCTTCACCGTCCTTGTGAAAAAACCGGCTGCACTCTGGTCGTCACCGGGGGTCGTCACCGGGCAGCCACCGGCCTCATGCCAGTACCGGCAGCATGGTGGCTGAACTCAAATGTATCTGTGGGTGGGATCACTAAACCGGGGATTGCAGAAAAACCCTACCCATATGGGCAAAAAAGGCTGCACCAACTATTCCTTGTGTCTGCCCATCAAATAAGTTAAATAATAACTATTATCATTTGAGTGGTCGAGTCATGACGGGAACCTGGGTGAAAGGGTGGATCGGTACCACCGGAGCGGACAGCAGCATGGCGCACTGGAAGGCGCAGACCCTGAGTGGCAACCGCCATTTCGATGCGGGGGAGTACGCCAGGGCGCTCGACTGCTATCAGCAGGCGCTGTGGCTTGCCCGCCAGCAGTTTGCCGACTGGCACGATGCCGACGAAGCGGTGGCGGCCCTGGTGGTGGCCCATCACAACCTGGCGGATCTGCTGGTGGCCATGACCCTGCCGGATCGGGCCGCCGACCTGCTGTGTCACATCCATGATTGCCTGCTGGCCACCAGCCAGTCCCCCACCAGTTCCGCTGCCCTGCGGGAGGCGGCTGTTCGCCACGTCCGCAGCACCCGTACCGAGCTGCTCGCCTTTCTGGGCAAACACGGTCATCACGACGGCATCCAGCGCAGCCTGGGTCAATGTCTGTGTCAGACCGGCTCTGCCCATCAACTGCATTGAGCCCAACAGGAGAGACAATGAACATGAGCCATACCCTGCCAGCCCTTCCTTACGCCTATGACGCGCTGGAACCCCATATCGATGCAAAGACCATGGAGATCCATCACAGCCGTCACCATCAGACCTATGTCACCAACCTCAATGCCGCCCTGGCCGATCTGCCGGAGCTGGCTGCCCTGCCGCTGGAGGCATTGCTTGCCCGTATCGACAGCCTGCCGGCCCAGGTTCAGGGGGCGGTGCGCAATCACGGCGGCGGTCACGCCAACCACAGCCTGTTCTGGCAGGTGATGAGCCCAGCAGGGGGTGGTGAGCCGGGCGGCGAGCTGGCCGCAGCGATGGAGCGGGATCTGGGTGGGCTGGAATCCTTCAGACAGGCCTTTACCCAGGCGGCGCTGAGCCGTTTTGGCAGCGGCTGGGCCTGGCTGGTGGTCGATGGGCGCGGCAAGTTGCAGGTGGTGAGCAGCGCGAACCAGGACAGCCCCCTGATGGAGGGGCTCACCCCCATACTCGGGCTGGATGTGTGGGAGCACGCCTACTACCTCAAGTACCAGAACAAGCGTCCCGACTACATAGCCGCGTTTTACAACGTGATCGACTGGGATGAGGTGGCACGGCGTTACGTGGCGGCAAGGGCCTGATCGCCGGAAATACCGAGCCCAATAAAAGAGACCCGCCTGTTGGCGGGTCTCTTTTATTGAGGAGTCAGTGTGCTGCCGCTGCGCTGGTGATGGCTGGTTTGTCCGAAGCGGCAACCTCGTTCGGCACGGCTGCGCTGGTGGCCAAGGCACTGCTGGTTGCAGCCGCTGCACTGGTGGCGATTGCCGCGCTCACGGCCGCTGCCTGCTTGGCTTTCGGCTGATGAGGGGGCGGTGCAATGGGCAGGCAGGGCTGGCTCGCCCCTATGGTGCTCAACGCCTGGCAGGGGACCGGGCCGCCGATGACGATGGGCTCGCCGAGGAACTTGGGCCCCTTGTCCAGCACGTAGAGGTCCAGCAGCCCCATCAGGCGGGCGAACACCTCGCGCACCCGGGTCTTGATGCCCTGATAGGCGCTGGGATCCACGGCGTTGAAGCCGACCGCCTCGATGCCGAAATGGCGGGCGATGAAGATGGCGCGCTCGTTGTGAAAGGCCTGGGAGACCACGGTGAAGTGGGCCTGACCGAACACCTCCTTGGCACGCACGATGGAATCCAGGGTCCGAAACCCTGCGTAGTCGCTGTAGATGGCGCTGGCCGGAATGCCGGCCTGGATCAGGGCCCGCCGCATCTGGCGCGGTTCGTTGTACTGCACGGTGGCGTTGTCGCCGGAGACCAGGATGTAGTCCACCTTGCCGTTGTTGTAGAGCTCGGCGGCGGCCTTTATCCGGTATTTGAAGTAGTGGTTCGGGCTGCCGCCAATCAGGTATTTGGAGGTGCCGAGCACCAGGGCGACCCGGTTGTAGGGCACCGCGTTGACGTCGTCATAGGTGTAGTGACGGGCGTCCGAGACGGTCCACTCGCTGTAGCCAAGCAGGGCGGCGATGGAGGCCAGCAACAGGCAGAGGCAGGCGAGCAGGATCTTGGCAAACTTCTTCATGCGCGGTGCGGTTCGGGTCTGAAGTAAGAGAAGACAGGGGGCCATTCTATTACAAGTTGTTGTGGCGCGTCAGGTTTGATGGCGGCGCAGGGGCTCACTCGGGCAGAGGTTGTCGCAGCGCGCGCCAGGATCCCGGGCTTATCAAACGGCGCCATAAACAAGGGGCGGCCATGGCCGCCCCTTGTCATAGCCGTCTCGTTCTCAGTGGGAAGAGTCGTTGGCCTTGCACTCGTCGGAGTCCTTGTTGGCTTCCCACCAGGGCAGCAGCTCGCGGCCGAGCCACTGCTGGTAGGCCTCGCTGTCATTGGCAATCAGCTGGTCCAGCTCTGCTTCGAAGGCGCTCATGGCCTGCTCTCGATCCGGGCCTCGCAGGGCCCGGGCCATGGCCAGCCAGCTGGCGCTGCGACCGGTCTCGTTCAGGAAGCGGTGCACGGTGTAGGACCAGGAGTAGACCATCTCGCCGCCCTTGTCGTAATCCAGATGCAGGATGTCGGCCAGGGCCGGACGATCGCTGGCCGGGCGGCCGGCGACGTTGTCCAGACCACGGGTGAAGCACTGGCCGTGGGCGATGAATTCCGCCAGCCCTTCCGACCACCAGGTGGTGCGGTTGAGCGGGTAGTGGCCGAAGCTGCCGTACTGGTTGAAGCGGCCGTCCAGGTAGTGCACGTACTCGTGGCGCAGGTTCCACACCTGGAACGCTGGGCGCTTCCACTCCGCCTCGTAGGCGAAGAAGCGGGCCTGGTTGCCGGGGCGCGCCGGATCCCCTTCGAGGTAGATGCCGCCGTTGTCGGTGGAGACGCCGCCGAACAGAGCACTGCCGTAGCGTTTCCAGTCGGCAGAGGAGTTGAAGAGCACCAGTTCCAGCGCCTCGTTGTGATCATCCGCCACCGGCTGCCAGCCGGTCTCCATCTGCTGGTGGAACTGCTGCTCTTTGGCACCCAGCTCACGACAGATGCCCTCGGCCTGGCTCATGGTCAGGTCCTGGGCCCGCAGGCGCAGGGTCGGCGAGCAGGTGTGCTCGAAGGGCAGCACGTCCTCCACCAGGACAGGGGTGCAGAGCCCGGCGAAGTCACCGCTGATGCAGGCTTCGCTGGTGCGGTCCGTGTAGGTCAGGTAGTAGGTGGAGAGGGTCAGCGACATGTCTTCCAGCAGGTCCTGGCTCTGCTGGCCACCGGGGATCAGGTCGTGGTGGCGAACCAGTGCGATGACGGAGTCATCCAGCAGGGTGCGATAGCCGTCGAGCTCGTCCTGTCGGGTGTAGCGGGCGACCCGGTAGAGGCGGGTGTAGGCATCCAGCACGTTGTTGAGCAGGAACAGATCGGCGCCATCCCTTCCTTGCCACAACGCGAGCTCGCTCATGGCGAGGGCGTGCAGCTGCTTGCGCAGCTCGCCATCCTGCTGGCGGAAGTCGTTGGCGAAGGGGTCGCTGTAGTCGCTGGCGAAGTCGAGGAAGTTGAGCAGATCGAACAGACCGGTCGCCCAGGCGTGCTGGCCGTTGATCTCGCTGGCATGGCGGGTGCTGTAGGCCAGCATCTGGTTGAATTCGCCGAGCAGGGTGCCAAAGCGGCTCTGCACTGCCGGGCTCTTGAACTGACCGTGCAGGGCGATGCTCCAGGCACCCATGACGGCACCTACCTCGTCGCTGGCCTGCTCCGGGAAGAGCAGCGGATGGGCGCCCAGCGCGGTCAATGCCTCGGCCAGCGCCTCGGCGGCAGCCGGGCCGTCTTCCTTGTGCTTGCCGTAGTTGTGGTAGTTGTGGGCTCGCACGTATTCCAGCAGCAGCTTCATGGCCGGATGGGCCGGCTGATTGGCCGCCAGCAGGCTCTGGATGCCGCGCGACACGGCCAGCAGCTTGGTGTCATCGTGACCATAGTTCTCCTGCCAGACCGGCGCAGGCTGGCCACTGGCATCCTTTACTATCTTGGCCGCTTCGGCGTCCAGCAGCTCGGTGCCCGGCAGATCCGGCTCGGAACAGGCGCGGCCGTCGGTACGGCGACAGTCGAGCTGCTCCTCCTTGCTGGCCAGCACGATGGGGCGGTTGAGCACCCGGCTCTCCTGCCACTCGGTTGTTTCCGGCAGGGTCTGCCATTCGCTGCCCCCCACCGGGTATTGATAGCCGGTGTCCTTCAAGACCACCTGCACTTCGCTGCCGGCGGGCAGGGTTTGACGGCACACCCGGTAGCTGATGGTCTTGTCCCCTTCCTGACGGGTCTGGGGTTCATCGCACTCCTGCTGGGCCTTGATCTCGTCCAGTTGCCAGCTGTACTGGCGCCAGACGTGCAGCTCGCTCACCTGACGGGCGGCCTGGCTGCCCGCGATGGGCTGCAGGCGGAAGAAGATCTGCTCGAGGCGACCATCCCGTTCGTTGGGGGTCTCTTCCAGCACCTTCAATTGCTGCCAGTTTTGCGGCTGGTACTGCCATGCCTGCTCGGCGCAGCGACCTTCGGCGTTGAGCTCACAGCGATCCAGCTCCTGCTCGCTGTGACCCAGGATGACCCGCTCCGCCAGCGGCAGACGATCCTGACGGGGCGCGGTCGGGGTGCCCGCCAGCGGCTCCCAGCGGCCCTGCTTCATGCCGTAGCCATAGTCATAGCTGCTGGCCGGGACGGCCTTGCCGGCCGGTACCACCTCTTCACAGCTGAGGTAGCGGATCTGCCAGCCCTGCTCGATCTTGAGTTGCGGCTCGCCGCACTGCTGCTCTGCCAGCGCGGCCAGGTTGGCATCGCGCCAGTCGAAGCGGCGATACACCCTCAACTGCTGATAAGGGGCGTCGCCACTGCGGGCGCTCAGTTCAAAGGTCACTTCGGTGAGACGATCCCCCAGCTGACGGCTGGATTCGCCTTTGAGTTGATACTGTTGCCAGTCGGAGGGGGAGTAGTCAGCCAGCGCCGAGGTGTCGAGCAGGCAGGAGGCTGCCAGGAGCAGCAGCCGGGTAGAGAGGTGCTTCATCATGATCCCTTTGGTGGATGGAGAGGCGTGGGGACCAGAGAGGCTATTGGGCTCCAAAGGAATATCAATTGGCCAGATGGCGCAGTGAAATGATGCATTCGGGAGCAAACAACATAAAAACAGCCCCAAAGGGGGCTGTGTTGATAGCAAGGACTCCGCCCCATATGGGGGAGGCGTCACTCCTCTTGTCGCAAACTGCGGGCGAGCAGGGTGCGGGAGGGTTTCAGATTGCCGCCGAGATCCGGCCAGGGATGCCACTGGTCCGGCACCATGAAGCCGGGTAACGACAGCCTGATCCAGGCGGCCAGCTCGGCAGGGGGGGCCGGTTCGCCGTGCCAGTCGATGAAGGCGGCGGGCCTATGCCCCCACTCGTCGCTTGGCACCGGCACCACCAGGGCCTGGGCCACGGCGGGGTGATCCACCAGCCGCTGCTCTATGGTCTCGGGCTGGATGTTCTCCCCTCCCGAGATGAAGAGGTTGTCGAGCCGCCCCTCCACCACCAGATCGCCCCCCGGAGTGAGGCGGCCCTTGTCCCGGGTGTGGAACCAGCCCTCTTCATCGAGGGGGCGCACCAGCTCGCCCTCCCTGAAATAGCCGGCAAACAGGGTCTCACCGCGCACGCAGATCTCCCCCTGGCGGATGCAGACCTCCCGCCCCGGCAGCGGGCGACCCACCACGCCGGCGGCGCAGGGTTGCCCGGTACAGACCTGGCTGCCCATCTCGGAGAGGCCATAGCTCACCTTGGGCTCCAGCCCCAGAGCGGTCAGCCGGTTGACCAGGGGCGCCGGGATGGCGGTGCCCCCGAGCAGCAGCTCTCGCACCCGGGTGCGGGATGGGTCGAAGCCCTGTGCCAGCAGGCGCCAGAGCTGGGTCGGCACCAGCGAGAGGTGGGTGATGGGCTGATCCTCGAGCCGCGCCTTGAGGGGCCGGGTGCGATCGTCCAGCACCAGGGCGGCTCCCACCAGGAAGACCCGGAACAGGATGGCGTAACCGCCGACGTGAAATAGTGGCAGGGAGAGCAGCCAGCCGCAGGCTTCGTCCAGGGGGATCAGGGTGGCGGAACCCCGGGCCGAGGCGAGGTGGTTGGCGAGGCGGTGGACCACCGCCTTGGGGGTACCGCTGGATCCCGAGGTGAGGATCATGTTGTTCGGCTGGTCGGGTACCAGCGGGGACTCCCCATCTGCGGCCAGCTCGCCCGTGAAGTCGAGGCTGAGGGCTTGCCAGTCGCCCGCCGGGATCTCGCCTGCCGACCAGAATGCCCGGGCCTCGAGCTGGCTCGCCAGTTCGCGGTGTCTGGTTGCCGGAAAGGCGGGATTGAGGGGGCAGAAGACGATGCCGCTGCGCACGCAGGCCCAGGCCAGCAACACATCCTCCAGGGCGCCGCGCACCACGGCGGCGAGATGATCTCCCCGTTCCAGCCCGGCCCGGGCGAGCTGATTGCACAGGCTGTTGAGGCGCAGGTCGAGGCGCTGGTAGCTAAGAGGCTCCCCGCTGTGGATGGCAATGCGATGAGGGGCCAGTGTCGCCCAGCGTCGTACCGGGCAGGTTTCCTGCCGTGGGATCTGACGGGTCACCATGGATCAGTCACGGTGAAACAGGGGGTCCATCCTGCCCGGATCGGGTTGCCCCTGCTTGTCCAGCAGATCCCTGGCCAGCCAGCGGCGGGTATCGAGGCCAGGGGCCTGATCCGGCGCCCACTCCCCCGCGAGGCGGGCGAGCTGACCGAGGCCGAGACCGGACTCGAAACAGGAGGAGACGATCACCTTGAGCTTTAGTTCGCGAGCGCGGGCTACCAGGGCCTCGCTGTTGGCCAGAGCGCCGAGCAGGGTCGGCTTGAGCACCAGGGCACGCAGTTGCGGGATGGGCTCCCAGGGCTTGCCCTGGGCCAGCAGTTCGTCCAGCGCCACCGGCATGCCGGTGCGGCTGGCGACGAAGGCGATGTCCTCGAAGTCGGCGCACAGATCTTCGAGGTATTCGATGCGATTCGGATCCAGGTGGCCGCAGAAGGCCCAGGCCTCCTCGCGGGTCCAGCCCTGGTTGGCGTCCAGGACCAGCTTGAGGTTGGGGCGCCGATCGAGCAGCAGCCGGATCAGCGCCAGCTCGTCGCGCATGGGGTAGCGGGCTACCTTCAGCTTGGCCTTGAGGGGGGTCTCGTGCAGCCACTGTTTCCAGTTCTTGAGCAGCTCCTGGGGGGAGCCCTGGATCAGCGGATAGGGCTCGGGCAGGGGGGCACCCTGCTCGGGCCAGCTACGACGGGCGCAGTCGAGCCCGAACTGCACCGAGGGCAGCTGTGGTGTCGGGGTCTGTCCCCGCGCCAGTTGCGCCAGACAGTCGAGGGCCTCGGCCTGGGCGTCGGCCAGGGTCTCTTTGGAAAATCCTGGCAGGGGGGCTATCTCCCCCCAGCCATCATCGATGCGTACCAGCAGGCCCTCGCGCGCTACCTGCAACTGACGATGAAAGGCCAGGGGCTGGGTAAAGGGCAGTTGGTAGCGGTAGAGGGCGAGTGTCATCAGGGATTCCGCTTGTATTTGGAGAAGTCGGGACGGCGTTTCTCGTTGAATGCGTTGCGCCCTTCCTGACCCTCTTCGGTCATGTAGAACAGCATGGTGGCATTGCCTGCCAGCTCCTGCAAACCGGCCTGGCCGTCGCAGTCGGCGTTGAGGGCCGCCTTCAGGCAGCGCAGGGCCATGGGGCTGTGTTGCAGCATCTCGCGGCACCAGCGCACGGTTTCACGCTCCAGCTCGGCCAGGGGCACGACGGTGTTGACCAGCCCCATGTCGAGGGCCTGTTTGGCGTCGTAGAGGCGGCAGAGGAACCAGATCTCCCGAGCCTTCTTCTGACCGACGATGCGGGCCATGTAGGAGGCGCCCCAGCCGCCGTCGAAGGAGCCCACCTTGGGGCCGGTCTGGCCGAACTGGGCGTTGTCGGCGGCGATGGTCAGGTCGCACATCATGTGCAGCACGTGGCCGCCACCGACGGCGTAGCCAGCCACCATGGCCACCACGGGTTTGGGGCAGGTACGGATGTCACGTTGGAAGTCGAGCACGTTGAGGTGATGGGTGCCTTCATCGTCCTTGTAGCCACCGTAGTCGCCGCGGATCTTCTGGTCGCCGCCGGCGCAGAAGGCCTTCTCGCCGAAGCCGGTGAGGATGATGGAGCCGACCTTGTCGTCGTAGCGGGCATCGGCCAGGGCTTGCAGCATCTCTTTCACGGTACGGGGGCGGAAGGCGTTGCGCACCTGGGGACGGTTGATGGTGATCTTGGCAATGCCCTCTGGGGACTTGTGATAGAGGATGTCCTCGTAACCGGCGGAGCAGTCGTGCCACTCGACAGGGGCATAGAGCTCGGCTTCCGTCATTGCTTCAATCATGGATCTTCTCTTCTGGTTGATGAGCCCACTCCCGCAGGAGCCGGGCAAAGGTATCGGGCTGGCTTGTGTGCAGATTGTGTCCGCCATCCAGAGCCAAGTGTTTGATATTGCAGCCTTGCTTTACCAACTGGCAAGCGAGGGCATGGAATTTGTGATCCCGGTTGCCGGAGATCCACTGCACCGGCAGCCGGGTATCCCGAAGCCAGGGGGCGAGATCCGGCTGCCGTCCCAGGGACGTGGCCCTCAGCATGGCGGCCACGGCCTTGCCGTCGTTGCCAAGGCGGCGTGCGGCCTGGCGGGTGCGGGCATCGTCGTCCAGGTCGGCGAAGACGCCTTGGCGGTACCAGTCGGCAAGCACCCGGGCCAGGGGCTCGCACTCGAAACGCCGGGCCCAGGCTTCATCGTGAGCGATGCGGGCCGGACGTTCACCGGCAGGCAGCCCGGGGTGGCAGTTCTCCAGCAGCAGGGCCTGCAACCCCGCCGGGGAGTGGCTGGCGTGATGAAGCGCGAGCCGCCCCCCCAGCGAATACCCCACCAGCCGGTAGTGGGCGATATCCCGTGCGGCCAGCTCGTCGCAGAGCCAGCGATGGGCCTCGTCAAAGCCGCTCACCCGCAGTGTCCGGTTGCGGCCGTGGCCCGGCAGATCCAGGGCATGGCACGGGACGCCGGGCAGGGCCTGGATGACAGGTCGCCAGTCGTCGGCGTCCCCCAGCAGGCCGTGCAGCAGCACCAGCGGCACGGCGGGATCAGAGACCACGGATAGCGGCTCCCAGTGCCTTGAGATCCTCGGCGACTTCACTGCTCGGTACCTTGATTTCAATCAGGGTTACCCCGTTTTTCAGGGCTGCGGTATAGTCCCGCTCAAATGCGTCGAGGGTGGTGGGGGCCCGGTAGTGCAGGCCGAACATGGCGGCGGCGTGCTCGAAGTGCAGGCCGTGGGGCAGGCAGTAGTAGGTCTCCAGCAGGGCGTCCTGGGTGGGCACAGGCAGCATGCGAAAGATGCTGCCGCCGTCGTTGTTGAGCAGGATCACCACCAGGGGGCGGCTCCCCTTGCCGAGCAGCGCCAGGCTGTTGAGATCGTGCAGGGCGCTGAGATCCCCGAGCAGCAGGGTGGTGGGCTCGCGACTGTCAGGCGGGACCGACTGTGCGAAGCCGTATGCGGTGGCGATAAGGCCATCGATGCCGGAGGCGCCGCGGTTGGTCATCACCCGGCTGGGGCCCTTGCCCACCTCGCCCAGCATGTCCATCAGCCGGGCCGGCATGCTGTTGCCGACGAACAACTGACCCTGGATGAGCTGATTCAGGCGGTGGCACACCCCGAGCTCCGAGAAGCGATCACAGGCGGTGCGGATCTGCTGGCTGATGGCCTGCTGGCGCGCGGCCAACTGGTGCCAGGGCTGCTGCGAATGGGGGATTGGATGGGCAGCCGCAAAGGCGGCGGGGTCGCACACCAGGCGACGGCGCAGCCGGTAGTCGGGGTCGAGGCGTGCCGGCTGCGGGTCCACCAGCCAGTAATCCTGCCAGGGGTGTTGTTTGATGAACTGGCCGAGGCGCTTGGAGATGAGGCGGGCGCCGAATTGCAGCAGTACCTCGGCGCGGGCCAGCTCGGCCACGAAGTCGCTGTGTTGCAGGGCGAGATCCGTGTGGACGAGGTTGCGATCATCAAAGCGGATCTGGCTTTGCAGATCCGCCAGCAGGGGCCAGCCGAGGCTGTCTGCCAGCTCGGCCACCGCCTTGCCTTGCACCGGATCCTGGATGCGCCCGGCGACGATGACACCGCGCTTGCCCTTCAGCTCCTCCCAGTCCGGCTGGGCGGGGCAGCCCGGCTCGCCCACCAGCCAGGGGCTCCAGGGCTTGGCCGAGTGCAGCCAGTCGCCGAGGGGCGCCAGGTAATCGGAAAAGTCCAGATAGTGGTCGCCGGGGTAGAGGGGCTCAGGGTACATGCAGTTGAAGTGCACCGGCCCCGGGGTGTGCGCCTGTCGTGCCAGGGCCTGATCCACCGAGCTCAACACGAAGGCCGCCGGAATGGTGGGAGTGGGGCTCGGCAGATTTTGCTGATAGACGGGGTAGCGACCGAAGATCCCCGGCTGATCGATGGCCTGGTTGGCCCCGTTGTCGATGAGCTCGGGTGGCCTGTCGGCAGAGAGAATGATGAGCGGGACCCCGGTGAGCTGGGCTTCCGCCACCGCGGGCCAGAGGTTGGCCACCGCGGTGCCCGAGGTCATGATCACCGCCACCGGGCGGCCGCTCCCCTTGGCCAGCCCCAACGCCATGAAGCCCAGACCCCGCTCGTCGAAGTGCAGATGGCGGCGAAAGCCCGGGTGGGCTGCGGCGGCCATGGTGAGCGGCGCCGAGCGGGAGCCGGAGGCCAGGGCGATGTCGCGCACGCCGAGGCGAAAGAGCTCTTCCAGCAAGAGGGAGGACCAGACATGGTTGAAGGTGGCGTGATGGCTGGCAAAGGCGTGATGCGCGGACACGTGGCTGGCGGACATGAAGCTCTCGCAGTGAGGAGTCGGTGAGAAACGCTATCCCAGCAGGGAGAGCACGTTGGCGATCTTGTTGTCGAGTTCAGCCCACTCGGCGGCGGGCTCCGATCCCGCCACTATGCCGGCACCGGCGAACAGGCTGATGCGCTGGCCCCTGATCCGGGCGCTGCGAATGGCGACGGAGAACTCCGAGGTCTCCCGGCTCAGCATGCCGCAGGCACCGGCATACCAGCCGCGATCATGGGGCTCGCATTCACGGATGAAGGCGAGCGCAGCCTCGCGGGGGGCGCCCCCCACGGCGGGAGTGGGGTGCAGGGCAGCCAGCAGTTGCCAGTCGCAGACGCCGGGTTTGAGCTCGGCCTCGATGTCGCATTTGAGGTGTTGCAGCAGCCGCAATTTCAGAATGCGCGGCTCGGTCAGGGTGGCATCGGTCGTGAGGGGGGCCAGGCGGCTGAGAATGTCGGCGTGAACCAGCCGGTTCTCCAGCCGGTTCTTGCTGTCGGCCAGCAGCTCGGCGGCCAGGGCCGCGTCGGTCGCCTCATCCCCGGAACGGCGAATGGTGCCTGCCAGCGCCTCGGTAAAGAGGTGGCCCTTCTCCCGGCGGTAGAGGCGCTCGGGGGAGCAGGAGATGAAGCTCTGCTCGGGGGAGAACTGGAAGCCGAAGTGGAAGCACTCCTGGGCGTGGCGAGCCCACTGTGTCAGCAGGGACCAGGGGCAGAGTGGCGCATCGTGCGCCTCGCTCTGGAGCAGGCTCTCCCGCGACAGCACCACCTTGGGGGTGCGGGCCTGGAAGTCGGGGGCCGTGACCTGCTCCACCAGGGTCTGCCACTGGGCAGGGCCCGGCAGGTCCTGGCGCTGCCATGGCCGCTTTTGCAGGACGGGCAGGGGGGCCTCGGGTTGCAGGGCATCGAGCGCCGCCTCGGCGGCGCAGAGTTCGGCTTCGAATGCGTGACCCTCTTCCCGGGCAGGCAGCCAGAGATTGAGGCAGAGGCTGGTGCACTCCCCCCGGCGTACCAGCTCGATACGGGGCAGCACGAAGCGGCAGGGGCCAAACCCCTGCCAGCCGGGCAGATCCGGGTCGAACGCCAGGCCACCGTAGTAGCGAGGGCTGTCTTCACTGGCCGTGCCGGCAAGGTCGCAGACCCGCTGGATATCCTCCGGCCGCGTCAGCTCGTGGATGGCGCCAAGCGCCACGTACTCCGGGCTCTGTTGCCCTCTGGCGTGCCAATAGATGCGGGGGTAGAGCGTCTGGGCCGCCAACCAGCCGGGAAAGACGTCGACGTGAGCGGCCACGCGCAGTCGCACGAAACCGCTGACAGTGCTGTGACGCAGGGCGTCCAGTTGTTGCTTGAGGTGGGTCTGAGCCAACATGGATGTCTAGTCTGAGCCGGATAATCGCGATCGCTCCGGGGGAGGATGGCGCAGGTTGATGCCAAAGGGCGACGATTTCCTATATATTATGTGCCCATTCGTCCATGTAAATTGCCCGGGGGAGCCGACGCCCCCGCGCAGCCAAGTATACCTAAATCCGGTTCGATAACCCTTAACACGATCAATATCTGATTGTTTGGCCATCACAATATGACAAATACCTTCTCTGTTTGGTTGCTGGCGGCGCGTTTGCGAACTCTGCCCCTGGCGTGCTCCTCCATCTTGCTGGGCTCGGGGCTGGCAGCCAGCCGGGGAGCGTTCGACGGCACCATCATGGGGCTCTCCCTGCTGACCGCCATCCTGCTGCAAATTCTCTCCAATCTGGCCAACGACTATGGCGATGCGGTCTCCGGTGCCGACAACGGGGAGCGGATCGGTCCCCAGCGCGCCGTGGTTTCCGGCCTCATCACCCGGCACCAGATGTGTGTGGCCATGGGGCTGACCGCCCTGGCGGCCGTGGTGAGCGGCCTCTCCCTGCTGGTCTGCGCCTTCGGTGAGGCGTGGCAGCAGATCCTGACATTCATCCTGCTGGGGGGAGCGGCCATTGTCGCGGCCATCACCTACACGGTGGGCAAGAGCCCCTACGGCTATCGCGGCTTCGGGGACATCTCGGTGTTCCTGTTCTTCGGCCTGCTGGGGGTGCTCGGCTCCTACTACCTCTTCACCCATAGCCTGGAGTGGGACCTGTTGCTGCCCGCCACCGCCTGCGGCCTGCTGGCGACTGCCGTGCTCAACATCAACAACGTGCGGGACATCGAGACCGATGCCGCCAGCGGCAAGATCACCCTGGCGGTGCGCCTTGGCCGCAACCGGGCCATCGCCTATCACTGGGTCTTGCTGGGGGCGGCGCTGCTGGCGACCATCGCCTTCCTGCTGACTCAGCCTGCGAGCCTCTGGCCCTGGATCTTCCTGCCCGCCATGAAGCCCCTCACCGATGCCGCCCGCACCCTGCGAGAGAGTTTCGATGGCGAGGTGCTGACCGGCGCCCTCAAGAAGACCGCCATCAGCGCATTTCTGTTCAGCCTGCTGCTCTCTGCCGGGCTGGCGCTCACCTGAGGCCGACGCGTTTGGCAATGAAAAGGGCTCCCGAACGGGAGCCCTTTTTGCTGATGTGTCGATGCGTTGTTGTTTCATCAGACCGATGTGATGATCGCCAGGGGAGGAGCATGCCGCCAGGCGAAGGATGGTGCCAGGTGATGCAGACGACGAGGGCCCCCGACAGGGAGCCCTCGTGTGCATGAGGCGTGCTTGCCCCTGGATCAACTTGCCTGGGCCACGGCCGTGCGGCGAGAGAAGAAGAGACTGTCCAGCAGCCAGATGGCAACCATGGAGGCCCCCACCAGCGGGAAGCAGATCCCGAGCACGACCAGCACCGCGATGGCACCGCCCATGGGAGGCAGCTTGGCGGGCAGGGGCGGGGCGGCGAGGCGACCACTGGGACGGCGGCTCCACCAGATCCAGAGCCCGCTCACCGAGCTTGCCAGAATCATCAGGCAGATGAGCAGCATGACGAGCTGGTGCGGCCAGCCGTAGAGCTTGCCCATGTGCAGCATGACGCCGGTTTCCACCGTCTTGGCGACCGGGCCGTAATCCTGCCAACGCACGTCGACCAGCACCTTGCCGCTGTATTGGTCGATGTGCAGGGTGGCGTCGTTGCGGGGATCATCGGCAAAGATGGCGATGGTATAGACGCCGGTTTCACCGACCGGGGGGGTGATGCTGTAACCCGGGCTGACCCCCCGCTCGTTGGCGATGTCGACCACCTGTTGCAGCGGAATGCGATGGCTGGCCATGACCATGCCCTCGTGTCCGCCGCCATGGGTCATGGCGCTGTGATCATGGCTCTCTGCCGTGGGTTGGGAGCTCGGCATGGGCAGGGTCTCGGCCCCCCAGGAGACGGTCTGTTCGTGAGCCTGGTTGAGGCTGCGGGTGAGGGGAGCCGACTTGGGCACCTCGTTCCACATGGCCGCAGGGAAGCGGTTCCAGACATCGGCGAACTGGCCGCCCCAGAAACCGGTCCAGGTCATGCCCGTCAGCAGCAGCAGCAGCAGGAAACCTGCGCCCCAGAAGCCGACCACGGCGTGCAGATCACGCCACCAGAGACGGCCGCGCTGGTGCATTCTCGGCCAGAGGATGCCCCCCACACCCGGTCCCTTGCGGGGCCACCAGAGATAGAGTCCGCTGACGAGGAGCACGATTCCCCAGCCTGCGGCCAGCTCGATCAGGCGATCTCCCGTGGTGCCAAGCATCAGCTCCGCATGGAGAGCGCGCGCCACCGCCTGCAGGTTCCACTTGTTGTCCATGGTACCGAGCAGGGCGCCGTTCGCGGGATCCATGAAGAGGGTCAGCTCCTGCCCTTCACGCATCACGACTATCTGGGCGCTCGCGTCCGCTGCCACCGGGGGCAGGTATTTGCGCAGGCTGGCGTCCGGCATGGCGATGGTTGCCTTGGCCAGCAGCTGGTCAGCACTCAGGGTCTGGGTGGCGGGCGTCACCTTCATCAGCTGGGGGTAGAGCAGGTTGTCCAGCTGCGGCTTGAACAGATAGACGATGCCGGTGAGGGAGAGCAGGATCAGGAAGGGGGCGACGAAGAGACCGGCATAGAAATGCCAGCGCCAGATCCGTTGGTAATAACTTGCGTCTTGTTGCTTCATCGTTGATCCCTGGGTGAACGCCAAAAGGTTTCAGTAGGTGGAATGTTTTGAGTGGCGCGGATAATAGCAGCAACGTTTTGTTAACTGCAACAGAACATGTCGAAGAAATGTACATTCCGCCATCGGGGTAAAAACGGGGGGTGAATGGCGCTTTCCGTTCACAATGCGGGGAGCTTCATGGACTTTTCGGGGATAAATTCTTACTTTGTGGCAACACAGGGCATATCAGCCGCAGCGAAGGACTCAAGGCAGGAGGTGAACGTGCAAGCACACGGCCATTTTGAGATGCAGCGACAAGGGCAACTGCTGATCTGTCGGCCGAGCGGCCCTTTCAACCTGGCAGGCGCCATGGCCTATGAGGGCAAGTTCAGCCAGCAGATAAGCCGTTTGCAGGGAGCCCCCTGGGGCATCGTCGAGGTCGCGACCGAGTTCGAGGCCGCCGGCCCCGAGGTGCTGGCCCGTTTTCGTCGCCAGTTCAACTGGTGCGCCACCCATGGCTGCGCCTTTCTGGCGGTGGTCATGATCGGGGATTTCAAACGTTATCTGGCGGATCACGTCTTCAGCGAGCTTCCCTTTCAGGAGGTGCGCTATTTCGAGGAGGAAGCACAGGCCATCCACTGGCTGACACAGCGCCTCGAGGGGCTGCAAGGCAAGGAGATCCACGTCAGCGCGGGTTGAACCTCCCGTTTATTCCAGCCTGATGAACCACTTGTCCCGTTCGTCGAGGCAGTCGGGCTCCCCCATCTCGAATTCACGGCAGATAAGCGGCCGTACCTCGTAGATGCGACACATCATGGTGTTGCGGTCGAGGGCGGCGCACCAGCCATCTTCCAGTCTGTGCATCACGGGCACTTCTCCTTCCCGTTCCTCGATATAGCGGTCCGGCACGCCGGTGTCGGTGAAGAGCATCACCTCGAGGCGGCAGCAGCAGGCTTCGCAGTTCTGGCAGCTCACATCGCTCTGGATTGCTTGGGTCATGTCACCTGTCTTGCCGCATGGCGGCGAATGATATGAAACAGGCGCCTGTCAGGCGCCTGTGGTCTGGCCGGGCGTGTGAAATACCTTAGCCCAGTTTGCGGGCACGGTAGCTGCGCCCCTTGATCTTGCCTTCCTGCAACCGCTTGAGGGCGGCGCTCGCCACCTGGCGCTTCACCGCCACGTAGGAGTACTGCTCGGAAATCTGGATCTTGCCCACATCGGCCCCGGCAATGCCGCCTTCGCCAGTCAGGGCGCCGAGGATGTCACCGGCACGCACCTTGCTCTTGCGGCCCGCATCGATGGAGAGGGTCACCATCTGCGGCGCGATCGGCTTGATGTCGCGGCCGATCCCGGCCAGGTCGCCCTGGGGAATGGGGGCCTGCTGGTACTCCTCGATGAAGTTGACGCGCTGGGCCTCGTTCGGCTGGTAGAGGCTCAGGGCCAGGCCCTGCTGGCCGGCGCGGCCGGTACGGCCGATGCGGTGCACGTGCACCTCGGGGTCGTAGGTCAGCTCGTAGTTGATGACGGCCCCCAGCTCCTTGATGTCGAGGCCGCGGGCCGCCACGTCGGTGGCGACCAGTATGGTGGCGCTGCCGTTGGCGAAGCGCACCAGCACCTGATCCCGCTCACGTTGCTCCAGATCGCCGTTCAGCGCCAGCGCCGAGAAGCCCTTGGCAGCCAGGTGATCGGCCACGTCGTTGCAGGCGCGCTTGGTGTTGCAGAACACCACGCAGGAGCCCGGCTGGTAGTGGCTGAGCAGCCAGGTGAGGGCATCGAGGCGCTGGCCGGCCGGCACTTCATACAGCTTCTGTTCGATGGCGCTCTCTTCATGCAGGGACTCCACGCTCACCTCCACCGGGTTGCGTTGCACGCCGCGGCTCATCTGGGCGATCCCTTCCGGATAGGTGGCGGAGAACAGCAGGGTTTGCCGGTCCCGCGGGGCGTGGCTGATGACGCGGTTGATGTCTTCGCCAAAGCCCATGTCCAGCATGCGATCCGCTTCGTCCAGCACCAGCGTCTTGAGGTCGTCGAGCTCAAGGGTGCCCTGCTCCAGGTGCTTGAGGATCCGGCCCGGGGTGCCGACGGCGATGTGGGCGCCAAAGCCCAGGGTGGCGGATTGCGGTGCGGTCGGGGTGCCGCCGCACAGGGTCACCAGCTTGACGTTGGGCAGGGTGCGGGCGAGACGGCGGATCTCGGTGGCCACCTGATCCGCCAGCTCGCGGGTCGGACAGAGCACCAGCGCCTGCACGGCCAGCCGGTTGACGTCCAGCTTGGCCAGCAGACCCAGGCCGAAGGCCGCGGTCTTGCCGCTGCCGGTTTTCGCCTTGGCGATCAAATCTTTGCCGTCGAGCACCAGGGGCAGGCTCTGGGCCTGGATCGGGGTCATCTGCAGATAGCCCAGGCTGGCGAGGTTGTCCTGCAGGGCGGAGGAGAGGTTCAGGCTGCTAAATTCGCTGTTGTTCACAAAAGGACTCTATGTCGGAAAATCAGAAATGGGGGGGCGCGGTGCGCAAGGGGGCGCATCATACCAGAATGTGCCGCCGGATGCGGTGAATATTTGAACGGTTGGTGTCATGGGTTGCCGATGGAGGCTTCTGTCTGCGTTGGCGGGCTTGCGGTATGTAAAAAGAGCACAATGGAACAGGGTGGTCATGGCCAGATCATGATGAATGGCGAGAAAACGTTTTTAATTAAACATGTCCTGGTGATGATGAGTCATCGGAGGATGCCATATGGGATATGGCCGTTATGAAATATATATATGAATGAGGAATAAAATTAATGAAAGAGCATAACTTATTGTTTTTGATTTATTTTTAAGCTTTCTCAATGACGATTAATAATCATGTGTCTTGGCAATTAATTTAAAAACGTTTGTATTATTCCGCATGCATATTTTTACCGCGGATTGTGATGATTCTCTGATTTTTAAATATGCAGTTCTTTATGATGGCGCCGGTCAAAAATAACAATTCAATGGGTGCTACTGGTATGGAATACGTTCATTTCGTGCTCGGACTCGTGATGGTCCTGGCATTGGCGTTGCTGGCAAACCGCCGCAACTGGAAACAGATCAAGCTGCGTTACATCGGCCAGCTGCTGGTGGTCGAGCTGGCGCTCGCCTGGTTCATGCTCAACTCCGAAGTGGGTCTGGCGGTGGTGGGTGGCTTTGCAGCCGGCTTCACCAAGCTGATGGAGTTTGCCAAGCAGGGGACCGACTTCGTGTTCGGCGGTCTGGTCAACGAAGGGGCCTTCTCCTTCTTCCTGATGGTGCTGATGCCCATCGTCTTCATCTCCGTGTTGATCGGCATTTTGCAGTACATCCGTCTGCTGCCCATCGTCATTCGTGGCATCGGCACCGTGCTGGCCAGGATCAACGGCATGGGCAAGCTGGAGTCCTTCAACGCCATCAGCTCCATGATCGTCGGTCAGTCCGAGAACTTCATCGCCCTCAAGAACATACTGCCGCACCTGAACGAGAAGCAGATGTACACTCTGGCGGCGACGGCCATGTCCACCGTCTCCATGTCCATCGTCGGTGCCTACATGCAGCTGATCGAGCCGCGCTACGTGGTGGCCGCGCTGGTGCTCAACATGTTCAGCACCTTCGTGGTGCTCTCCCTCATCAACCCCTACGAGCCCGACAATACCGTGACCGATGCCAAGGCGCTGGCCGAGGGTGACGAGCACCACACGCCGAAGAAGGAGAACTTCTTCGAGATGCTGGGGGAATACATCATGGCCGGTTTCACCGTGGCGGTGATCGTCGGTGCCATGCTGGTGGGCTTCATTGCCCTGATCGCCCTCATCAACTACCTGTTCGAGGCGGCGTTCGGCGTCAACTTCCAGCACGTCATGGGCTACATCTTCTATCCCGTTGCCTGGATCCTGGGCATCCCGGGCAGTGAAGCGCTGCAGGCCGGCTCCATCATGGCGACCAAGCTGGTGACCAACGAGTTTGTGGCCATGATGGATCTGGGCAAGATTGCCGCCGAGCTCTCCCCGCGCACCGTCGGCATCCTCTCCATCTTCATGGTGTCGTTCGCCAACTTCAGCTCCATCGGCATCATTGCCGGTGCGGTGAAGGCGCTCAACGAAGAGAAGGGCAACATGGTTTCCCGCTTCGGTTTGAAGCTGGTCTATGGCTCCACCCTGGTGAGCCTGCTCTCCGCCGTCATCGCCGGTGTGATGATCTAGGTCCTCCCTCCGCGCTGCTCATGACGACCCCCTGCCTTGGCAGGGGGTCTTTTTTTGGGCAGATGAGCGGGTGAACAGAGGAGGGGACTGGTCGGCAGCCCGGCCATCAAGCGCGGGGGTCTTCCACCTTGATGTTGGCGGGGACCCGCTTTTTGCCCAGCACCATGGCGCGGACCAAATCGCTGCGGGTGAGGCGATCGGTCAGGAGTACCACGGCCGCATGGACGCCAACGGCGGCCATCAGGGTGTTGGCGATGATGCCGTGCAGCTCCTCCAGCCACTCCTCGCCCCAGAAGGCATCCCAGGTGGTGAGCCAGCCGGTGACGACGGTCCCGACCAGGGACAGCAGCAGCAACCAGATCATCAGGGAGCCGACCGGATTGTGGCCGAGGTAGTAGGGGTGGCGCCCCTGGGCGAGCTGACGCAGGTAGTAGCGGACCCGGGCAGGGGT
Organism: Aeromonas sp. R7-5; assembly: GCF_040908015.1. Taxonomy (NCBI): domain Bacteria; kingdom Pseudomonadati; phylum Pseudomonadota; class Gammaproteobacteria; order Aeromonadales; family Aeromonadaceae; genus Aeromonas; species Aeromonas sp. R7-5. Next base: position 78,515 of record NZ_JBFOCZ010000006.1, read on the forward strand.
TGGCCACCACTGGCCGAAGCGGGCGTAATAGGGGCCGACCAGCCCCCACAGCAGGCGGATGATGAGCAGGATGCCCACCGCGTAGCCAGCATATCTGTGGGGTTTGCTGCCCTCTTCCAGCACGAAGAAGTTGAGCAGGCAGAGGGTGACGGTCGCCCAGTGAAACACCCGGATGAGGGGATCCCAGACTTTCACTTCAGAGGCAGGTGTCATGGCAAGGCTCCATGGTGGGGGCCGGGGGAAGACCGGCCCGGGGCGGCGTTACTCGTCGATCTCTTCTTTCACCTTTTTCAGGTCAGTCGGGTCGAAGTAGATCTCGACCTTGCGCTTCTCCTTGTCCCAGCCGTAGATCTCGTAGCAGCCGGTCTTGGTGGCCTTGAACTTCTTGATGTCGTAGCCCATCGCCTTGATCTGCTGCTGGGCGTCGGCTTCGCTCATCCACTTGCTCTTGTCGGCCTGGGTGCATTGGGGGTCGGCCAGGGCTGCGCCGCTCAACAGGGGGATCAGTAACAACAGGGGGGTCAGTTTCATTGCTTGCTCCTTGCGGGTGGTTGGGTCAACAGTCGCAAGGCTAATCAAGGCGCATTAAGGAAGAATTAAGGGAAAAGGGAAATGAATGGCTCTCCCCGGCAGGGGGCCGGGGAGAGGGTGATCAGCTCAGCTTGCCCCTGACCAGCCACTTGTCCAGCGCATTGGCGAAGCGCTGCTTGTCGGCGGCGTTGAAGGGCGCAGGGCCACCGGTCTGGACGCCGGCAGAGCGCAGCTCCTCCATGAAGTTGCGCATCCCGAGCCGTGCCTGGATGGTCTCCCGGGTGTAGATCTCGCCCCGGGGATTGAGCGCCTCGCCCCCGGCGTCGATGACCCAGGAGGCGAGGGGAATGTCGCCGGTGATCACCAGGTCGCCGGGCTTGACCTGCTGGGCGATGACATGATCTGCCACATCGAAGCCCTTCTCCACCTGCTGGGTCTTGATGAAGGGGGAAGGGGGGACTCTGAGCCCCTGGTTGGCCACTAGCGTGGTCACCACCTGGGCGCGGTGGGCGGCGCGGTAGAGGATCTCCTTGACCGGGATGGGGCAGGCATCGGCATCAACCCAGATGGGCATGGCATGGCTTCCTGTGTCTGGAACGGGTGGCGCATCTTAGCATGGCTGGTGCGGGGCGGCTGCCCCGGGGCTGAGTCGTCCCCGCCTTTGGTGTAAGCTGGGGCCTGCACATGAAATGAGAAGGAGACGAGATGGATCGGGTGCCCGGTGACGTGATTTATGGCCTGACCCTGGACGGCAAGGGGGGCATGACCCCGCTGGCCGAAGGTAGCGAGATCCCCTGTGCCCAGCCCGGCTGGCTGCATTTGGACTACGGCAACCCGGAGTCGGCGCGCTGGCTGCTGCAGACGCCGCTGCTGGGGGAGGCGGCCCGTGAGGCCCTGCTCGGCCAGAGCAATCGTCCCAAGCTGGTGCGGATGGGGGAGACGGTGCTGCTGATCCTGCGCGGCATCAACCACAACAAGGATCACAGGCCTGAAGAGATGGTGGCCCTGCGGATCTTCATCACGCCGGATCTCATCATCAGCAGCCGACGTCGTCCGCTGCTCTCCGAGAAAGATGTGTTCGAGCAGCTGTCGTTGGGGGGCGGTGCCGACACACCCGCCGACTGGCTGGTGGAGATATGCGACGCCCTGACCGACCGGGCCGGGGAGTTCGTCGAGGAGCTGCACGACCAGATCCTGGATCTGGAAGAGATGGTGCTGATGCGCGACCTGCCCGCCAACGGTCGGCTTGCGCGCATCCGCAAGCAGCTCATCATGATCCGTCGCTACCTCTCCCCCCAGCGGGATCTGGTGGCGCGCCTGGCCAACGAGAAGATCAGCTGGCTGGACGAAGATGACAGGCGACGCCTGCTCGACATCGCCGACCGCTTGCGGCGCTGGCTCGACGATCTGGATGCTGGGGTGGCGCGCACCGCCGTGCTGGCGGACGAGATCAACAACCTGATGGCGGAGGCGACCAATCGCCGCGCCTACCAGATGTCGGTGATGGCGCTGCTGTTCCTGCCCGCCAGCTTCCTGACCGGCCTGTTCGGCATCAACCTGGGGGGGATCCCCGGGGCCGAGAGTCCGACCGCCTTCTGGGTGTTTTGTGGCTTCCTGCTGGTGCTGGCGACCGGACTGGCGGTCTGGCTCAAGCACAGGCGCTGGTGGTAAGGAGTGAACATGACGACATGGGAATCTTTTGGCGTGACCCTGCTGCTGTTGCTGGGGCACACCCTGGTGCGCGGCCTCATTCACAAGAGCCTGATGGCCCTTGGCCAGAGCCGGCAGGTGAGCGAGAACCGGGTACTCTACGTGGAGCACGTATTCCACTTCCTGCTGGGCTGCGCCACCCTGCTGATCCTGGCCGGGGTCTGGGGGCTCGACTTCTCCCGGCTGGTGGTGCTCGCCTCCTCCTTCTTCGCGGTACTGGGGGTCGCCATGGTGGCCCAGTGGTCGATCCTCTCCAACATCACCGCCAGCATCACCATCTTCTTCGCCTTCCCCTACAAGATTGGCGATCGCATCCGCATCCTCGACAAGGATGACTCCGTCACCGGCATCATCACCGAGATCGGCCTCTTCTACGTGCGGGTGCGGGATGACAACGGCGATCTGGTCACCTATCCGGCGAACCTTATTCTGCAAAAGCCGGTGAGGCGGCTGGAGGGAAAGGAGGCTGAGTCCACGCAGCCGGAATGAGAAAAGGCTCCCTCGGGAGCCTTTTTCGATGGCTGTTCAGCGTTCGAAGAAGCGGTAGAGGTGCTCGACCTGGACGGGGCAGTCGGCCACCAGGTGGATGTGGTCCCGTGCCTCCTCGGTGGACGAGAAGCTCATGGGGCACCCCAGGGTATCCGTCATCACGTAGAGGTGGCCGTCCTGCCCCCTGAACTCCACGATCCAGCCGGGGGAGACGATGTCGTGCATGATCTCCGCCTCCTTGAACCTGTGCTGCTGGTGAAGCGCGCGCAATTCACTGACTGTCATGACATCCTCCTATGACTCATGGCGCCACCCTCAAGTCTAGTTCTCCTTCCCGGTGGCGCCGTCATCGGATCAGGGCCCCGTCGCCCCCTCACGGGGCGGTTGCAGGGCGATCAGCAGCTCTCCGGGCAGCGGCGTGACAGGGCCGGTGACCACCCTGGGTCTGGCCTTGGCATCCAGCACGAACAGAGGAATGGCGCCGGGATTGGCCTCCTGATACTGGTCCCAGTCGAAGGTGTCGCTCAGGCGGGTCGCCTTGATCTGTCCGCCCCGGCTCAGCAGGCCGCTCAGCCTGGCGAAGTTGATGTCGGCGCCAAACAGGTTCTGGCGGGCACGGAAGGTGGCGCTCTCCCGGTTGGCCTTGCCGTGCTGTTCGCTGGAACGCAGGGAGTGGACCTTCTCCTCCCCGTAGAGGTGGGCGAAGTGCAGCACCCCGAGGGCGTTGTTGTGGCGGCTGGGAGAGAGCGCCAGCACGGTGCTGATGCTGGTGAGGGGCAGGTGCCGTTCGGCGTGCTCCGATTGGGGGTTGCCGAAGTAGCAGGGCAGGCCGCTCATGCGGGCCAGCTTGCAGTGCTCCCAGGCAGGATCGGAGAGCTGCACCGGGATCCCCTGATCCGCCAGCGCCTTGCCGATGGCCCGGGCCACCGAGTTGGCGCCGATGAGCAGCCAGACATTGGGGGCGCTCTGGCGCATGTCGAGCAATCTGGCCAATGGCGTGGCCGTCAGGCTCTGCAGCACCACGGTGAAGATGATGACCGCAAACACCAGGGGCACCAGCTTGTCGGCATCCTCGATGCCGGCCTCGTGCATGCTGATGGCGAAGGAGGCGCTGACCGCCGCCGCCACTATGCCCCGGGGGGCTATCCAGGCGAGCAGGGCGCGGGCGCGCCAGGGCAGGTCCGACCCCCGGGTCGAGACCAGGATGCAGAGCGGGCGGGCCACGAACTGCACCACGCACAGCAGGGCCAGCACCATGGGGCCGAGCTGCCAGAGCTGGGCCAGATCGAGGCGGGCCGCCAGCAGGATGAAGAGGGAGGAGATGAGAATGACGGCGAGATCCTCCTTGAAGGCCAGCACCTCCTCGAGATCCAGCCCCTCCTGGTTGGCGAGCCAGATGCCGAACACGGTCACCGCCAGCAGGCCGGATTCGTGACTGAGCCAGTCAGACAGGGTGAAGGTCACCAGCACCAGCGCCAGTACCCCGAACTTGTGCAGGCTGACCGGCAGCCAGTCCTTGCGGATGAGCAGGGTGGTGAGCCAGCCGGCACCGACCCCGATGAGCGACCCCACTCCCACCGTCTTGGCCAGGGCCAGCAGGGTATGACCGACCAGATCCCCCTGGCTGCCAAGGCGCACCGCCTCGAATACCAGTACCGCGAACAGGGCGCCGATGGGGTCGATGACGATCCCCTCCCAGCGCAGGATCTTGTCTACCTCCCGGACCGGGCGGATCACGTTGAGCATGGGGGCGATCACCGTGGGGCCGGTCACTACCAGCACGGCGCCGAGCACCATGGCGACCCGCCAGTCCAGCCCAAGCAGGAAGTAGCTGGCGGCGCCGATGACGGCAAAGCTGGTCACCATGCCGGTGGAGCAGAGGTTGCGTACCACCTTGCCGATCCCCTTGAGTTCGGTCAGGTGCAGGGTCAGCGCTCCTTCAAACAGGATGATGGCGACCGAGAGGGAGACCAGGGGAAACAGCAGATCCCCCAGCAACTGATCGGGATCGAGCAGACCGGTCACCGGGCCGAGCAAGAGGCCGCTCAGCAGCAGGAACAAAATGGCGGGAACGCGCACGGACCAGGCAAGCCATTGGGCGAGCAGGGAGATGAGGGCTATTCCGGCGAGGGAGAGAGCAATCATGCCAACCTCGTACAGGTGATGGGGTTGGACCTAGTGTAGCGGGGAAGGGGGGCAAGATGACACCCGCCAGGCGTGCAGGGGAGAGCCGCTCAGATCAGATGGGGCTCTCTTTGTGGAGTTCGGTGACGCAATCGGTCACCGCCAGCACCAGGGCGGAGCGCACCATCTGATCGAGCCGGTTGAGCTGCATCTGGTAGAGGGGCCAGTCCTCCTCGTTGGCCGGGGGATCCTGCGGCATCATGCTGCCCTGCTGGATGGCATTCAGGCGTTCGAGCAGATCGCGGACCGGCTTGTCGCTGAAGCGGTAATCCTTGGGGTCGCGTACCAGAAAGTCGCGGATCTTCAGGTATGCCTCGAGATCCTGATAGCGCTCGAGGGAGATGAGGCCGAGGGCGAAGATGAGCTTGAGGCGCACCTCCAGCTGGCCGAGGGGGCCGCTCTGGTTGAGCAGGGGTTCGATGGCGTATTTGACGGCATACTCCTCCTGACGAAAGGCTCGCCGCATCAGGGAGTCGACCGCCTCTTCCAGGATGGTCACGACCTCGAGAAAGAAGCCGCGGGGGCCATCCTGCTCGTTCAGTCGCTCCAGTACTTCATCTTCCTGGTGTGTGGTCATAAGTGCTTCGGGTCCGGCTGACAGGGGGAGAGCAGGCCCTCCCCCGGTTTGTATCGTATGGGGTCCGTCACGGGCGGTGTGACGCCACCCCATCAGGTCACTTCAAGTTGTTGTAACGGGCGACGATGGTGCGTACCACATCGCTGTGCTCATCCAGGCCGGTGACGCGGGCCAGGGTCCGTGCCGGACCGAGTTCCGCCAGCATGGCCTGCAGCTCCACCGCCTGGGGATCGTCCTCATTGCGGTAATGCAGTGCGGCGGCGATGCCCTCCTGCAGGTGATCGCTCGGCAGGCCGTACTCCAGGGTGCCGAGCAGCGGCTTCACCAGCCTGTCCCCCGCCGCCAACTTGCGCAGCGGCTGGCGACCGACCCGGTCAATCTCGTCCACCAGATAGGGGTTGGCGAAGCGGGAGAGGATCTTCTCGATGTAGGCGGCGTGCAGGCGCGGGTCGAAGCCGTAACGTTTCACCAGCACGGCCCCGCTCTCCTCCATGGCGCGGCGCACCTTGCTGCGGATCAGCGGATCCTCGATCGCCTCGCGCACGGTGTGATAGCCCCTGAGCTTGCCGAGGTAGGCGGTGACGATGTGGCCGGTGTTGAGGGTGAACAGCTTGCGCTCGACGAAGGCCATCAGGTTGTCGGTGGGTTCCATGCCCGCCACCTGGGGCAGCTCCCCCTTGAACTGGGTCCGATCGACGATCCACTCGCTGAAGCTCTCCACCGTCACCTCCAGAGGATCGTCGTTCGCCGCGGCGGGCGGAACGATGCGATCCACCGCCGAGTCGACGAAGCCGACGCACTGCTCGAGGGTGGCATGATACGCGACCGGCAGGTACTTGAGTACCTCCTCCTTGAGGTGGCTGGTGCCGCGCACCATGTTCTCGCAGGCAATGACGTTGAGGGGAGTCAGGTTGCCGGCATCGAAGCGGGCCTGCAGCCCCTTGGCCAGGGTGCTGGCAATCTTGTCCAGGATGTTGGGGCCGACCGCCGTGGTGACCAGATCGGCGGTGATGATACGGGCGATCACCTCGTGTCCGGCCGAGCTGACGGCGGCAACGTTGCGCACCACGTCCAGCTTCTGATCCGTGCCCACCACGTGCACCTTGTACTCCTGGCGGTGGTTGAGCTGATCGATCAGGGTCTCGTTGACGTCGGCGAAGGTGACCTGATGGCTGGCGTCAGCCAGCAGTTTGCCGATGAAGCCCCGACCGATGTTGCCGGCACCAAAATGCAATGTTTTCATGATATTAACCTCTACAACCAAAGACGATGACGGATGATTACGCGGCCTGCTCGGCCCCCAGCAGATCCAGGAACTCCTGGGGATCCTGGGTGCTGGCCAGACGGTCGACGAGACCGGGCTCATCCAGTGCATTGGTCAGGCGGGTTATGACCTGTATGTGTTCATCGTTGCGGGCGGCAATGCCGATGACCAGGCGCGCCACTTCATCGGCGCCCTCGCCGAAGGCGACTCCGGCCGGGTACTGGCAGATGACGATGCCGGTACGCTTCACGTGCTCCTTGGCGGCGATGGTGCCGTGGGGCACGGCGATGGATTCGCCGAGGTAGGTGGAGACCAGCTGTTCGCGCTCCAGCATGGCGTCGACGTAGTCCGGTGCCACATAGCCTCGCTCGGCCAGCAGCTTGCCGGCGGTCACGATGGCCGCTTCCTTGCTCTCGGCCTTGAGGCCCAGGTGCACGTCCTGCAGGCTCAGGGTGAAGACTTCCGGCTCCTGCGGCTCGTAGCTGTCGTCGTTGGCCGCAACCAGCAGTTGCGGGTTGGCGACGTCATCGTTGGCCGCGTTGGCCAGGCTGAGGTTCTGCACCAGCTCCTGATAGAGGGCGTTGTCGAGGAAGTTGGTCAGCGAAATGTGCTGTGCATGCGGCGCATGGCGACGGGCACGGTCGGTGAGATCCTTGTGGGTGATGACCAGATCCACCTGATCGTCCAGGTTGTTGATGGCACGGTTGGTGACGCTGATGTCGAGACCGGCGGCCTGCACCCGCTTGCGCAGCATGCCGGCGCCCATGGCGCTGGAGCCCATGCCCGCATCGCAGGCGACGACGATGTTGCGCACTGCGGTCAGCTCGGTTTCCGGCTTCTTGGCGGCGGTGGTCTCGGGCTTGGCACCCTTCATGGCCTTCATCTTGCGGGTGGCTTCACCCAGGGCATCGGCCTCGTCGGCTTCCGGCTGCTGGGCACGGACGAACACGGCGGCGACCAGGAAGGAGACGGTGGCGGAGGCGACGATGGAGAGCAGCACCCCGATGAGGGAGGCTTTCGGCGTCATCAGCAGCACGGCGAAGATGGAGCCCGGGGAGGCGGGGGAGACCAGACCGGCGTTGAACAGGGTCAGGGTGAAGACCCCGGTCATGCCGCCTGCGATCACCGCCAGGATGAGGCGCGGGTTCATCAGCACGTACGGGAAGTAGATCTCGTGGATGCCGCCGAAGAAGTGGATGATGGACGCACCGGCAGCGGACTGCTTGGCGGCGCCACGGCCGAACACCATGTAGGCCAGCAGCACGCCCATGCCCGGGCCCGGGTTCGCTTCGATCAGGAAGAAGATGGAGCGGCCTTGTTCGGTGGCTTGCTGGATCCCGAGCGGCGAGAAGATGCCGTGGTTGATGGCGTTGTTCAGGAACAGGATCTTGGCCGGCTCGACGAAGATGGAGGTCAGCGGCAGCAGGCTGTGGGCGACCAGGAAGTCGACACCACCGGCCAGGGCGCCGGAGAGCACCTTGACGAAGGGACCGATGACGAAGAAGGCGAGAATGGCGAGCAACATGCCGATGATGCCGGCGGAGAAGTTGTTCACCAGCATCTCGAAACCGCTCTTGACGCGACCTTCCATCGCCTTGTCGAAGCGCTTGATGGCCCAGCCACCCAGCGGGCCGACCATCATGGCGCCCATGAACATGGGGATGTCGGTCCCCACGATGACGCCCATGGTGGTGATGGCACCGACCACGGCACCCCGGTCACCCCCGATCAGCTTGCCGCCGGTATAGCCGATGAGCAGCGGCAGCAGGTAGGTGATCATGGGACCGACCAGCTTGGCCAAGGTTTCATTGGGCAGCCAGCCAGTGGGGATGAAGAGGGCGGTGATGAAGCCCCAGGCGATGAAGGCGCCTATGTTGGGCATGACCATATTGGACAGGAAGCGTCCAAAATTCTGTATCTTGACTTTGGTATCCGGTGATAACATGTCGGGACCCCGTTTTAAGCCTGTGTGATTAAAAGTGGTAGTCGGGATGACGAGTTTTGCCGAACTCCCATCCCAGTCGTCTAAGCAACTTCAATCTACCAGCTTGTGATCAAATTAGGCTGAAAACGGGGTGTCTTGTGACCTGGATCTCAAATACCCCGACCTCCCCCCTCCCGACATAGTGATGACGATCACAGTCAGTCGCTGTATTTCGGCTACATTTCGATCTTCTCGCTTCTGGGTGTCATTTTTTTGTGATTGATGTCTCGTTTTGTGGTTTGCGCAAATACGGTGTTAATGTGACTATCGTCACAAAACCAAATTTTGCACTCAAATGAGTCATGGTTTGTCGCCTCGTATTCGCAAGTAATGACGATGGATATGCCTCAGTTCATCGTTAATCACCAATGAATCATTTATTTTGTAACCCACTTTCAGTTTTTCCCCCGAGAGGATCGGTTCCGACAAGGCCTCTTGTGACGCCCGGGTGGCGGATCCTGATCCGCTCCCGTCTCGCTCCTCCCTGCCGGTCGCGACGCAGGCAGGAGCTTGCGAGCGGGTCTCCCATCCCGTCTGCCCGCGGAGCGCAGCCATAAAAAAAGCCCGCAGGATGCGGGCTTTTGCAGGGCAGACAAACAGGGGGATCACTGCGCCTTGGGGGCCTCGTCGGCAGGCGCGGCATCGGCCTCGCTGGCAGGGGCGACCGGCGCCGGACCCGGCACCAGATCCACCGCCGGCTTGGCGATGAGGGAGCGGGTCTCTTCCACCGCCTCGGTCAGCTTCACCTCGATGATCTGGCCGAGCTCGTAGACCACCTCGGTCTTGTCCAGATAGACGCGGCCGTTGTCCCAGTTGCACTCCAGCCGATCCTTGTTGTCCAGGATATGGCGGGCGGGCATGAACACCACGGCGCCGTTCTCCTGCAGGCGCAGCTTGAGGCCGGCGCGCATCACGTCGATGATCTCGGCGTTGAACACCTTGTCGGTGCCCGCATCGGCCTTGAGGTAGCGCACATAGAGCCAGTCGCCGATGTCGCGCTCCACCATGCGGTGCAGGCGGCGGCAGGCGGTCAGGTGCTCGGTCAGCTCCAGGCTGGGGCGCTCACCCGGGGTCTTGCCGGCGATGACCGCCTTGAGCAGGCGATGGTTGACCATGTCGCCGTATTTGCGGATGGGGGAGGTCCAGGTGGCGTAGGCATCCAGACCCAGGCCGTAGTGGGCACCCGGTTCGGCGGACATCAGGGCATAGCTCTGGAAGCGGCGGATCTTGCCGTCCAGCCAGCGGGTGTCCAGGTTGTCTATCCAGCGGCGCAGGGCACAGAAGCCGGACAGGCTGGCGATCTCTTCCTTCTCGAACGGGGCCTCGGCGGTCTTGAGCAGCTCGATGGCGCCGTCCAGGGACTCCTCGTCAAAGCCGGTGTGGACGTTGAAGATGCCGTAGCCGACCTCTTTGCCCAGCACGCGGCCGGCGCAGATGTTGGCGGCGATCATCGACTCTTCCACCATGCGGTTGGCGATGCGGCGCGGCTCCACGTGGATGGCCAGCACTTCGCCGTCTTCACCCAGCTCGAAGTCGTAGTCGGGTCTGTCCGGGAACACCAGGGCGTGCTCGGTGCGCCACTTGATGCGGGCCTCCGTCATCGCCTTCATCAGGGGCAGCTGGGCCAGCACGCCGGCGTCGATATCCAGCGCTTTGCCGTGCTCGGCCCAGTCGGAGACGTCGTCATAGCTGAGACGGGCATGGGAATTGATGCGGGCGGCGAAGAACTCGGTCTCCTCCAGCAGCAGGCCATCCTCGGCGATGAGCAGACGGGCGCACAGGGTGTTGCGCTCCTCGCCCTCTTTCAGGGAGCAGAGCTCGTCGGAGAGGGTGCGCGGGATCATCGGCACGTTGCGTCCCGGCATGTAGACGGTGAAGGCGCGCTGGGCGGCCTCCTTGTCCAGCTCGCTCCCCTCGGCCACATAGGCGGTCGGGTCGGCGATGGCCACCAGCAGCTCCCAGCCGTTCTCCAGCTTGGTGATGGCCAGGGCATCGTCCATATCCTTGGTCTTGGCACCGTCGATGGTGAAGAAGGGAACCTGGGTCAGATCCCGGCGGGGCAGCTCTTCCTCTTCGATCACCTTCCACTCCGGCAGGTCCGCCGGTTCAATCTGGGCCAGGTTGTGGCGCGCCAGCACCACCCACCAGGGCACGTTGTGATCTTCCTGGGTGGCGATGAGCTGGGTGATCTCGGCGGAGAAGTTGCCGTCCACCAGGGCATGGCGCTTGAGGGTGGCAACCACCCAGTCCCCTTCCTTGAAGGACTTCTCGTCCAGACCCTTCTTGGCGCGGGCCTTGATGGCGTCCTTGATGAGGGGGTGGTCGGGCACCACGTTGAGGCGGTCGCGGAACATCTTGACGCGGCCGACGAAGCGGGTGACGGCCTGCTCCAGCAGGGCATCCGGCTCGGCCACCTCTTTCTCTTTTTCAGTGCGGATCAGGGCGCTCACCCGGTCACCGTGCATCACCTTCTTCATGTAGGGAGGCGGCACGAAATAGCTGGTCTTCTCATCGACCTCCAGGAAGCCGAAGCCCCGATCGGAGGCGCGGATCACACCCTCTTTCTTGGGGATGTTTTCGCGGATTTGTTGCTTGAGCTGGGCCAGCAGCGGATTGTCTTGGAACATAAATGGGGAACCTGAGTGGAGACCTGATGGTTAATCGCCCAGCACTATACGTTTTTACCCCCCCAAAGCCAAGGTGAATGGCCCCCTCAACGGGGTTGCAGTGCCCGTCGCCCCTGCTGGATCAGGCGCTGGGATATCTGCTTGTGCAGCCCCCGCTCCAGCACCCAGCGGTGCCAGTAGAGCAGCTCGACCAGGTGGTGATCCGGGTTGAGATCGAGCAGGCGCCCCTCTTCCAGTTGCTGGCGGATCTGCAATTCCGGGATGAGGCAGCAGGCCAGCCCCTGCTCCGCCATGGCGACGAAGGCCTCGGAGGATCGCACCGTGTGGCAGGGGTAGCCACCGGGGGGGAGGGCGAAATGACGGGCCATGTAGCTGATGTGCATGTCGTCGCGCTGATCGAAGGCCACCGCCGGCGCCTTGGCCAGGGCCGCCGCCGTGAGGCCGTTCGGGAAGTGGCGGGCGACGAAGGCGGGGCTGGCGGTGAGCAGATAGCGCATCTCGCCGAGTTCGTCGACGCAGCAGCCCGCCAGCGGCTGGGGTTGCAGGCTGACGGCGCCGAACGCCTGCCCCTCGCGCACCCGGTCCAGGGTGCGGCTCTCGTCATCCACCAGCAGGTTCAGCTCGATGGGGTATTGCTCCAGCAGCGGCGCCAAGGCGGGCAGGAACCAGGTGGCCAGGCTGTCGGCATTGACGGCGATGCTGACCCGGATGGGGGCCCTGGGCTCGTCGGGGGAGAGCTCGTCGGCCAGCTCCAGCTCCAGCTGGCGCACCTGGCGATAGTGGGCCAGCAGCTTCTGGCCGAGCCCAGTGGCCTGCAGCGGCTGGCTGCGGATGATGAGCGGCTCCGCAAACTGCTGCTCCAGCTGCTTGATGCGCTGGGAGATGGCGGACTGGGTGATGTGCAGGCGCTGGGCGGCACGCTCGAAGTTTTGCTCCCGGATCACCGCGTCCAGGGCCAGCAGCAGCTTGTAGTCCAGCGTTTTCATCAGCATTCCTTATGAAAAAAGGGAGTTCAGCAAGAATGCTACTCAAGGGAGCGTCAGAGGACAACCCGACCGCCCCCATGGAGGGGGCCAGTGCCCGGGGCCGCCCCTGTGAGATGTGACAGTAGTTCTGAAATGAGATTCATAAGATACTCACCCGGTCCGTTTTTGCATGGGGTGGAAACGGACCATAGCGAGCGTCTTGAATCCCGGGCCGGTCCCGGGACTTTTTTTGCTCAGATGACGGCGAGCAGAGCATCCCCCGCCGGCCGGTAATGGCCCTGCAGGGGGCGATGGACGGCGCGGTCGAAGCGCTCGTCCAGGTGGAAGCGGATACCGACCCCGCGCACGGCCCCCAGATCCACCGCCTGGCGATGGCCGAGGCGCTCGATGGGCAGGCCGAGGCGACGGAAGATGCGCTCCACCGGCAGGCTGACCACGGCCACCAGCTCGCGGATCCCCTGCTCCCTGGCGAAGGCCAGCACCTCGCGGAAGATGACGCAGGTGAGTTCGCTGATGCCGTTCTCCAGGCGAGGGGCCCGGTCGGCGTCGATGGCGAGGCGGGTCAGCTCCCACACGTCGTTGCCGCGCGGGGGGGCTTCGCCAGCGAGGGCGGTGGGGAAGATGCTGGGCAGCATGTAATCCTGGGCGCAGCTGAGCAGGCGGATGCAGCCGCACAGCCCCTGCTTGTCTTCAATCAGCACCCAGTGGGTGTCGGGCTTGTCGAAGTTGTCCCGCTCCAGGCCACGGCGGGATTCCACGTCCCAACCGAGTCGATCGGAGAAGACGCGGTTGCGAAATCGGTAGAGCTCGTTTTCGACCTCCCATCTGGGGTGTTCTTTCAATTTTCCTTTGAAAACAAGCATTCATGTCTCTCCATTTCATGGTTAGGCGCTATAATCCAAGGCCTTGGCCAGGGGAGGCTTGCCTATGACACGCGACCAACTGCTTGAGTACCTGGAACATTTCACGCTGGTGACCGATGGCAACCGGTTGTCCGAGCTCATCGGCCGCTTCACCCTGGGAATGGGCTACGACTACTACCGCTTCGCCCTCATCCTGCCCATGTCGATGCAAAGGCCCAAGGTGGTGCTGTTCAACCAGTGCCCCGACTCCTGGGTACAGGCCTACACCCTGAACAACATGCTGGCCTGCGATCCCATCATCCAGCTCGCCCGCAGGCAGACCCTGCCCATCTACTGGAACCGGCTGGACGAGAAGGCGCGCTTCCTGCAAGAGGGGAGCATGGATGTGATGGGGCTGGCGGCGGAATTCGGGTTGCGCAACGGCATCTCGTTCCCGCTGCACGGGGCGGCGGGGGAGAACGGCATACTCTCTTTCATCACCCGGGAGCGGGCATCGAGCGATCTGATGCTGGAGTCCTCGCCCATCCTCTCCTGGATGTCCAACTACATCTTCGAGGCGGCGATCCGGATCGTGCGCCAGAGCATGAGGGAGGACGATCCCCAGGAGCCCCTGACGGAGCGGGAGACCGAGTGCCTGTTCTGGGCCAGCGAAGGGAAGACATCGGGGGAGATCGCCTGCATCCTCGGCATCACGGAGCGCACCGTGAACTACCACCTCAATCAGGTCACCCGCAAGACGGGGTCGATGAACCGCTACCAGGCCATCGCCAAGGGGGTGAGCAGCGGCATCCTGCTGCCGAACCTGGAGCAGGTGGTGGTCACCAACTTCCCCTCCCTGCTGCAGTGAATACAGGCCCGGCGGCACCGGCTCGTCGCCTGGCATCCCCTCTGTCGCCATCACCGCTGTCCTGCGCCGTCCCATCCTGCCGCCGATTCTCGGGGCGGGGCTGTGACCCCACAATTGTCAGATCCTGCAATTGACAACCTTCTTTGTGTGGTTTCGGCCCGGTTTTCATCAGTTTTATGAATGCATCAGAAAATGAATGAATTTCTCTGATTGCCCGCGCCCCCCTTATAGTGCGTTTCTCTCTTTCACAGGAACGCATCCCCATGTTCGCCACCACCCTGCAAGGCTTTACCCTCGGCCTTGCCATGATCATCCCCATCGGGGCCCAGAATGCCTTCGTGCTGAGCCGGGGCATTCACCGCAACCACCACCTGCTGACGGCGACCCTCTGCTGCCTGTGCGATCTCGTGCTGATCGGCATCGGGGTGTTCGGCGGGGCCAACCTGCTGGCGGCCAGCCCGATCGGCCTGGCCCTGCTGACCTGGGGCGGCGTGCTCTTCCTCGGCTGGTTCGGTATCCGTTCCTTGCGCAGTGCCTGGCGCGGCCAGGAGGCGGCCCTGGCGGACTCGCCCCGGTTGATGGGGGTCAAGAGCGTGCTGGCCATGACCCTCGGAGTGACCCTGCTCAATCCCCACGTCTACCTGGATACCCTGATGCTGCTTGGTTCCTTCGGCAGCCAGTTTGCCGAGGAGCTCAGACCCGCCTTCGCGGCGGGGGCCATGCTGGCTTCTCTGGTCTGGTTCTACGGACTGGCGTTCGGGGCGGCGGCACTCTCCCCCTGGCTTGCCCGGGGCCGGGTGCAGCAAGCCATTGATCTTGTTGTAGGTCTCATCATGCTGGTGCTGGCGGCCAAGCTAGCATTAGGTGCCATACCGGCCTCATGAGGCTATTTTTGTGCCGGGCTTCATAAAAATGAGTCCCGGTGCCATCTGCTGACATATTCGTCTGTTAAATTCCCGGCGCTGGTAAAGCGTTACTCATAATAAAAGGGAAAAAACAGTGAATAACACCATGAAGCTGGGGGCTATTGCCGCCATCGTGCTGCTGTCTGCCTGCAGCAACGAGAATGACAGCAAGGCGCAGCCGGGAACCGTCTCCCTGCGCCTGATCCAGACCTCTGATATCCACTCCAACGTGCTGGGCTACGACTACTACCAGAACAAGGAGGATCGCAAGTTCGGCCTCTCCCGCACCGCCCTGCTGATCCGCGCCGCCCGCGCCGAGAACCCCAACAACCTGCTGCTCGACAATGGCGACCTCATTCAGGGCACGCCGCTGGCGGACTACATCTTCGAGCAGTCCGGTGCCGGCTACCTCGAGAAGCAGGCGCACCCGGTGTTCAAGGCGATGAACGAGCTGGGCTACGACGCGGGCAACCTGGGCAACCACGAGTTCAACTACGGCCTGGACTACCTTGGCAAGGTGCTGGCGGGAGCCGACTTCCCCTATGTGAACGCCAACGTGTTCGAGGCGGGGGCCTTCAAGCGCGATGCCAAGGGACAGATTGACTGGAGCGGCAACAAGTTCACCCCCTATCTGCTGCTGGAGCGCGAGGTGACCGATGACAAGGGTCAGCGCCAGCGCGTCAAGGTGGGCATCCTGGGTCTGACCCCGCCCCAGGTGCTGCAGTGGGACAAGCGACATCTGGAGGGCAAGGTGGTGGTGGCCGACATGGTCGAGACCGCCAATCACTATGTGCCCGAGCTGCGCGCCAAGGGCGCCGACATCGTGGTGGTGGTGGCTCACACCGGCATCAATGCCAGCAGCTACGAGGCCATGATGGAGAACTCCGCCTGGCATCTGGCCAAGGTGAAGGGGGTGGACGCCCTGATGCTGGGCCACGCCCACAAGAACTTCCCCGGGGACTTCCCGGATCTGCCGGAGGTGGACAATAAGGCCGGTACCCTGAGCGGCATTCCCACCGTGATGCCCGGTTACTGGGGCAACCACCTCGGCATCATCGACCTCAAGCTGGAACAGGTGGACGGCAAGTGGCAGGTGAAGCAGAGCCAGGCCAGCCTGCGCAAGATAGACGCCAGCGAGGGCAGTGCGGTGGATCAGCGGGTGGTGGACCTGGTGCAGGCGGATCACGACGCCACCAACCAGTGGCTGGACGAGCCGCTCGGCAAGATCACCTCCCCCATCCACAGCTTCTTCGCCCTGGTGCAGGACGACCCCTCGGTGCAGCTGGTGAGCGATGCCCAGCGCCGCCACGCGGAGCAGTTGCAACAAGACGGCCTGCTCAAGGAGTCCTACCCCATCCTGTCGGTGGCGGCCCCCTTCCGTGGCGGTCGCAACGGCATCAACGACTTCACCTACGTGGCCCAGGGTGACATCTCCCTGCGCAACGTCTCCGACCTTTATATCTATCCGAACACCCTGCAGGTGGTCGAGGTGAACGGGGCCACCGTCAAGGAGTGGCTGGAGATGAGCGCCGGCCAGTTCAACCAGATCGACACCGGCAAGACCGGGGTGCAGTGGCTGGTGAACGAGAGCTTCCCCACCTACAACTTCGATGTGATTGACGGGGTCAACTACGAGGTGGACATCACCCAGCCGGCCCGCTACAGCAAGGACGGGGTCAAGGTGAGCGACGGCCAGCGCATCAGCGGCCTCACCTTCAACGGCCAGCCCGTGGACCCGGCCCAGAAGTTCTACGTGGTGACCAACAACTACCGCGCCAGCGGCGGCGGCCACTTCCCGGGCATCGACGGCAGCAACATCGTCCATGAAGATCCCTTCGAGACGCGGGAGATCATCGCCCAGTACCTGAAGGCCCAGTCTGCGGACAACCCGGCTGGCTTCAGCCCGGCGGCCAACAACAACTGGCACATGAAGGCCCTGCCCGCCAACGTGGACGTGCGCCTCTACTCCTCGCCGACCGACGAGGCCAAGGCCCTGGCGGGGGTGGATCTGTCGTACCAGTCCACCCTGCCGATGGATGACGCCAAGCACCCCGGCTACGCCATCTACCGCCTGATCCGCCAGTAAGGCAGACGCTGGCAGCCAACAAAAAAGCCCTCGCAGTGCGAGGGCTTTTTCATGGGGCGCGGTGCCATCCTGCCCTGTCGTCTGGACTTGCCCGGTCGACGGGGCGGGAGGGCATCAGTAGTAGCCGGGATCGTCCGGATTGGGGCGGGTCTTGAAGCGGCGGTGCAGCCACATGTACTGCTCCGGCGCCTTGCGCACGGCGGCTTCAATTTCGCGGTTGGCGCGGCTGGCATCCGCCAGGTCGTCACCGCTCGGGTAGTCCGCGAGCGGGGCCCCGATATGCAGGGTGTAGCCCTCCCGGGTGCGGATGTTGTAGCAGGGCAGGGTGACGGTGTTCTTCACCCGGGCCAGGGTGGCGGTACCCGTGATGGTGGCGGCCTGCTCCACCGCGAAGTAGGGCACGAAGACGCTGGCATGGCTGCCGTAGTCGTGATCCGGTGCATACCAGAGGGCGTCGCCGTTGCGCAGCGCCTTGATCATCCCCTTCACGTCCATCCGGTCCACCAGGTATTTGTTGGAGGCGCAGCGACCGTGGTACTGGGCGTACTCCAGCACCGGATTGGTGTTGGGGCGATAGACGCCGACCCCTGGGCGCACCAGGCCGAAGCAGCGGGCATTGAGCTCCAGCGTCAGGAAGTGGCAGGAGAGCAGCAGCATCCCCTGGCCCTTCTCCATGGCGTTGATGACGTGCTCTTCCCCTTCCACCTTCATCAGGCGGCGCATCCGCCAGTCTGGCCAGAACCAGGCCATGCCCACCTCGAAGATGGCGCAACCCACGCTCTCGAAGTTCTGCACCAGGAGGGCTTCGCGCTCATCCCGGCTGAGCTCGGGCATCGCCAGCTCCAGGTTGCGGCGGGCAATCTTGACGCGGGATTTCAGCAGCTTGCGGGCCAGGGTGCCGAGCTGGCGGCCCAGCCACATCTGGCTGCGCCAGGGCAGCAACACCAGCAGCCAGAGCAGGGAGAGGCCCAGCCAGCTCCCCCAGTAACGGGGATGGAACAGACGGGGTTCGAGGCGGGGAGCGTGTTCTTGGGCCATGAAGAGTCTCTTGTTCGCAAAGGCAAAGGGGGGAGTCCGACCGAACCGGGGGGCCTGTGTGGGGTGGCCCGGCGCGGATGCGGTCACTCGCATGTCGAGGATTCTATCCGAAAAGCGGGGGCGGGCGCGAATCGCCGTCATCTGGTCAGAGGGGGCGTCAGGGGGCAGGGCCGTGCTTTTTTCACGCCCCGGAAAAGAGTGTGATAAAATCGGCCGCTGAATTTTTCAGGTTTTGAGAGCCGATACAGATGAAAATCACCCTGCCCGAGTTTGAAAAAGCCCGCATCCTGGTCGTTGGCGATGTCATGTTGGATCGCTACTGGCATGGCCCTACCGGCCGGATCTCCCCCGAGGCGCCGGTCCCCGTGGTCAAGGTCGAGCACATCGAGGAGCGTCCGGGCGGCGCCGCCAACGTGGCGCTCAACTCCGCCGCCCTCGGCGCCCAGGCCGTGCTGCTGGGCCTGACCGGTCAGGATGAAGCCGCCGATGCCCTCGCCAGCCAGATGGCCGGGGTCAAGGTGGCCTGTGATTTCGTGCGCCTGACCGACTATCCGACCATCACCAAGCTGCGGGTGCTGTCCCGCAACCAGCAGCTGCTGCGCCTCGACTTCGAAGAGGCCTTCCACGACGTGGATGCCAGCCTGCTGATGGGCAAGGTGGAGCAGGCGCTGCCCCAGGCGGACGTGATGATCCTCTCCGACTACGGCAAGGGCGCCCTCAACGATGTGCCCGGCATGATCCGGCGTGCCCGCGCCGCCGGTATCCCCGTGCTGGTCGACCCCAAGGGGACCGATTTCGAGAAGTACCGCGGTGCCACCCTGCTGACCCCCAACATGTCCGAGTTCGAGGCCGTGGTGGGCAAGGTGAAGGGGGAAGAAGACCTGGTCGCCAGGGGGCTGGAGTTGGTCAAGCGCTTCGAGCTGGATGCCCTGCTGGTCACCCGTTCCGAGAACGGCATGACCCTGATCCGCGAAGGGCAGCCCGAGCTGCACCTGCCGGCCCAGGCCCACGAGGTCTATGACGTCACCGGTGCCGGTGACACCGTCATCTCCACCCTGGCGACTTCCCTTGCCGCAGGCAAGAGTCTGGATGAGGCCTGCGCCCTGGCCAACACCGCCGCCGGCATCGTGGTCGGCAAGCTGGGGACCTCCACCGTGAGCCCGGTGGAGCTGGCCAACGCCCTCTACACCGAGCAGGAGACCGGCTTTGGCGTCATGTCCGAGGCCCAGCTCAAGGTGGCCGTCCAGGCCGCCCGTCTGCGCGGCGAGAAGGTGGTGATGACCAACGGCTGCTTCGACATTCTGCACGCGGGTCATGTCTCCTATCTGGCCAATGCGGGCAAGCTGGGGGATCGCCTGATCGTGGCGGTGAACACCGACGAGTCCGTACGTCGCCTCAAGGGGCCGGGTCGCCCGGTCAACCCGACCGAGCGCCGCATGACGGTGCTGGCGGCCCTGGGTGCCGTGGACTGGGTGGTACCCTTCAGCGAAGACACTCCCCAGCGTCTGATCGCCGAGATCCTGCCAGACCTCCTGGTCAAGGGGGGCGACTACAAGCCTGAAGAGATCGCCGGTTACGCCGAGGTGACCGCCAATGGCGGCGAGGTGCGGGTGTTGAACTTCGAGGACGGCTGCTCCACCACCGACATCATCAAGACCATCCGCGAGCGCGGATAAGCGTAAAACCCGGCCAAGGCCGGGTTTTTTGATGGGGCTGCCGGGTCGGTGACATGGCCGCTGCTTGGCAGGCCCCGACCAACGCACTTCCAGCGGCGAACAGAGATGAAAAAGGCGACCCCGGGGTCGCCTTTTCTCATGGTGTGCGCCTGGCTCAGGACTTCTTGGTGACCTGGGCGGCGGGCATCAGACCCTGGTTCACCTCTTCCAGATCCTTCTGCTCCAGGATGCCGGCGGCCTGCTTGAGGGAGAGGATGCTGAGGATGTAGTTGTAGCGTGCCTCGGAGAGCTTCTGCTTGGCCTGATACAGCTTGCGGGTGGAGTCCAGCACGTCGACGATGGTGCGGGTACCCACCTCGTAACCGGCCTCGGTCGCCTTCAGGGCGCTGTCGGCGGAGATGACGGACTGGCTGTAGGCGCGGACCGAGCCGATGCTGGCGTTCACGTTGTTGTAGGAAGAGCGGACCGTGCTCTGCACCGAGCGGAAGCTGCGCTCGAGCTGTTCGCTGGCGGCCACGTAGTTGAACTGTGCCTGCTTGACCTGGGAGGTGGTGGCCCCGCCGGTGTAGATGGGCAGCTTGAAGTTCAGGCCGATGTTGCCCTGATTGCTGTTGCTCTCGGGGTTACGGATCTCGTCCTTGTAATCGTTGTAACCGGCGTTCAGGCCGGCGCCCAGATCCAGGGTCGGTTCATGACCGGTCTTGGCCAGATCGATCTGCTCCTTGGCGATGTCCTTGCCGATGCGGGCGCTGTGCAGCTCCAGGTTCTTGTCCAGGGCCAGTTCCAGCCACTTGTCGGAGTTGAACGCGGTCTTCTGCGGGCTGAAGCGATCGGTGTTGAGCACGTCCAGTTGACGGTGGTCGATACCGGTCAGCTCGCGCAGGCTCTCGTAGCTGTTGTCCAGGGTGTTCTCGGCATTGATCTCGTCCGCCAGCGCCTGATCGCGCTCGGCCTCGGCCTCGTGCACGTCGGTGATGGCGGTCAGGCCCACTTCGAAGCGCTGCTGAGTCTGTTCAAGCTGACGCTCGACCGCGGTCTTGTTGGCACGCACGAATTCCAGGGTATCCATGGCCTTGAGCACGTCGAAGTAGGCCTGGGCGGTACGCAGCATCAGGTTCTGGTACTCGAGGTTGTAGGCCACGTCGGACTGGGTGGCGCTCTTCTCGGTCAGATCCAGGTTGACCCAGTTGCTGCGACGGTAGATGGATTGATCCAGGGTCACGGAGCCGGTAGCGCCCGTGTTGGTCATGGTGTCGTTCTTGTTTTGCAGATAGTTCAGGCCGGCGCCCAGGTTGATCTGGGGCAGCAGGGCTGCACGGGATTCGTTGATCTTCTCGAAGGCCTGGTCCCGCTTGGCCTTGGATTCCAGCAGCTGGGTGTCCTTGATCTGGGCCTGTTGGTAAATATCGAGCAGGTTTTCGGCATGAGCGGCGCCGCTCACACCCAGCATCACCATGACTGACAAGAGTGTTCTTTTCATATGATAGTTTTAACCTTTTGTATCAACCCAAAGCTGTCCGCTGGATGAAGGGGGGATTGTCACCGACCAAGCTTGATTTCAGCTTAACCACTCTACTATAAGCAGATTTCATTGCGAACTGTCTCTTTTCCAGCTGCGGAAACGTCAAGGTCCGGGGCGAGTTTTCTCGGCAACGCGCCTAGCCAAATGCCCTGTGGCTGCTAAAATCCTTCCCTCATCGTCGGCGAGAGCGAGTGAATGAATGTTCATTCATGCCCCCGAATATTATGGTCAAACCAAGCCAAGTCAAGCTGGCAGGAGTCTCGAATGTCACAGCAAGCCTTGCCTCAAACCTGCCACTACTCCAGCGATGATGTGAAAATCATTGAAAAATCAGCTGGATATAATGGCTTCTTCAAGGTGAATGTCTACCGCCTGCAACACAGGCTGTTTGCCGGTGGTTGGAACGCCCCCATCGTCCGGGAACTGTTCGAACGTGGCCATGCCGCCGCCCTGCTGCCTTATGATCCGGTGCGAGACGAGATCGTGCTGGTGGAGCAGTTTCGCATCGGCGCCATGGAGACCAGCGCCACCCCCTGGCTGCTGGAGCTGGTGGCCGGCATCATCGATGAAGGGGAGACCGCCGAGGCAGTGGTGCGGCGCGAAGCGGTGGAAGAGGCTGGGATCGAGGTGGGACGCTGCGAACACGCCATCAGCTATCTGGTGAGCCCGGGTGGCAGCACCGAGCGCATCGAGGTGTTCGTGGGCGAGGTGGATGCCAGTCAGGCCAAGGGGATCCACGGTCTGGCTGAAGAGGGGGAAGACATCCGGGTCCACGTGGTGAGCCGCGAGCAGGCCTATGCCTGGCTCAAAGAGGGGCGCATCGACAATGCCGCCTCCGTCATCGCCCTGCAGTGGCTGGCCCTGAATCACGGCGAGCTGCGGGCACGCTGGCTGGCGGGGCGCTGAGGTGACGCTCGTTCAGACCCGGGTCAGGTGCCCTGTGTCCGACTGGAACACTGTGCAGTGGGTCCACCCTTCATGGACCCTGATTGAGGGAGCCGCGACATGTCATTAGTCCAGAGCCCGATGAAGCGCTATGTGCCTGATTTGATGTCCTTGCAGCGTACCTGCGAGGTCAATTACATGGCGCTGATGAAACTGTTGCCGCCTGGCGGCAGCGTGGGTGCCGAGCGCCGCTATCAGGTCGGCAACGGCCTGCAGTTCCAGCTCACGGTGACCGAGGAGAGCCGCTTCACCAGCCAGGTGATCCTGGCCCAGCACAACCCCGAATTGCCGAGCTACTTGCAAGCCCGGATAGAGATTCGTTTGTATCATGATGTGCGAATGGCGGAAGTGTGTGCGGCGCAACAGATTTCAATGTTGCAACCACGTTATGATTATCCCAATCAAAAAATGCATCACAGGGATGAAAAGGAGCAGGTAAATCTATTCTTGGCCGATTGGTTGAGATTTTGTCTCAAACACGGCACCAGCCTGATTAACATCCTCTAGTCGAACCCATAAAAAAGAAGCGTGATTTTGGAAACAGAGCTACCTCAGGCGCCGGACGGCAGTGTGCGCCTGTTACAGATTACCGATACCCATCTCTTCGCCAGTGCCGAGGGGCGGCTGCTGGCCGTGCCCACGGCGCAGAGTCTGGCCGCCGTGCTGGAGCGGGTGCAGGCCAACGAGCACCCGTTCGATCTCATCCTCGCCACCGGGGATCTTTCCCAGGATCACAGCCCGGAGTCCTACCAGCGCTTCGCCTCCATGATGGCGCCCCTGGCTCGCCCCATCTACTGGTTGCCCGGCAACCACGACGACGGCCCCCTGATGACCGAATACCTCCATGCGGCCGGCATCAGCGAGGCCAAGCAGCTGGTAGGCGAGCACTGGCAGGTGATCCTGCTGGATACCCAGGTGCGCGGCAAACCCCACGGGGTGCTGGGGGATCACCAGCTGGCGGCCCTGGATCAGGCCCTGCGCCAGCATCCCGAGCGCCATGCCCTCATCGCCCTGCACCATCAGGCGGTGCCGGTGGGCTGCGCCTGGCTGGATCAGCACAACCTCAAGAATGCCGACGACCTGTTCGCCGTGCTGGCCCGCCACCCGCAGCAGAAGACCATACTGTTCGGCCACGTCCATCAGGAGTTTGATGAGGTGCACCACGGAGTGCGGCTCATCGCCAGCCCCTCTACCTGCATCCAGTTCAAGCCGCTCTCCGACGGTTTCGCACTGGACGAATCCGGCCCGGGCTGGCGCTATCTCACCCTGCACCCGGATGGCCGGGTGGCGAGTCAGGTGTGGCGCCTGCCGCTGGGACAGTTCGTGCCCGACCCCAATGCCACCGGTTACTGAGGCGTTGCCATGAAGCCCGTACTCCTCTACCTGCACGGTTTCAATTCATCCCCCGGCTCGGCCAAGGCGCAGCAGATGGCGGCCTGGGTGGCAGAGAACAGGCCCGATATCGAGGTGGTGATCCCGGCCCAGCCCAACACCCCGGCGGCCGCCTGGGCGGCCATCGAGCAGGCCATCGCCGACCTGAAGGCCCGCCACGGCAGCGCCCTGCGACTGGGCGCCGTGGGCAGCTCCCTCGGTGGCTTCATGGCCACGAGAGTGAGCGAGATGTACGGTTGCCACGCCGCCCTCATCAACCCGGCGGTGCGCCCCCACGAGCTGCTCTGCGACTACCTCGGCCCCCAGACCAACCCCTACAGCGGCGAACGCTATGAACTGTTGCCCGGACACATGGACGAGCTGAGAGCGCTGGCGGTGCCGGTGACTGCTCCCGAGCGGCTCTGGGTGCTGCAACAGCAGGAGGACGAGGTGCTCGACTATCGCAAGGCGCTGGACGAATACCGCTTTGCCCGTCTCTCCCTGGAGTGTGGCGGCGATCACGCCTTCACAGGCTTCGAGCGCTACCCCGCCCAGATCGTCCGTTTCCTCGGGCTCTAGCCATGCAACTGCCGTTGGCCGCCTTCCTCGAACAGGTGCTGGCCACGGCCCAGGCGGGGCTCACCTACTCCCGGGATCCCTTCGACATCGCCCGCTTCGAGGCGCTGCGAGCGGCCACGGTGACGCTCATCGCCAGCCAGAGCGAGCTGGCTCCCGATGCCATCGGCGACTGGATTGCCCTCGATAGCGGCTATCCCACCCCCAAGCTCGATGTGCGGGCCTTCATTCAGAACGACGCGGGCCATGTCCTGCTGGTGCAGGAGCGCAGTGACGGTTGCTGGACCCTGCCGGGGGGCTGGTGCGACATCGGCGATTCGCCTGCGGACGCCGTGGTGCGGGAAGTGAGCGAGGAGACCGGCCTCGCCTGTCGGGCGGTGCAACTGCTGGCCCTGTTCGACAAGCTCAAGCACCCCCATCCCCCGCAGCTGCCCCACGCCCACAAGGCGTTCTTCCTGTGCGAGGTGACGGGGGGCGTTCTGCTTACCGACACCGATGAAACCAAAGGGGCGGGGTACTTCCCCATCGACGCCTTGCCCGAACTCTCCCGCCACCGGGTGGTGGCGTCCCAGTTGCGCACCCTGCATGACCATCTGTCGCAGGGGCGGGGGGATACCCTGTTCGATTAACCGGTTCGCAGCCTGACACTGCGGCAAGGAGGCAGCATGATCACACGCATCGGCAATACCCCCATCCAGAAGAAACACAAGGCGAGCTGCCACTGCGGCGCCGTGGTGCTGGAGCTGACCCTGCCGGATGGCGTGGTGGATCCGCGCCGCTGCGACTGCTCCTTCTGTCGGCGGCGAGGGGCCATCGTCGCCTCGGTGCCGCTGTCCGGCATCCGCATCCTGCAAGGGGAGGCGGCGCTTCGCTGCTACCAGTTCAACACCCGCACCGCGAAACACTACTTCTGCAGCGTCTGCGGCATCTACACCCATCACCAGCGCCGATCCAATCCGGCGGAATATGGCTACAACCTCGCCTGTCTGGAGGGGGTCAACCCGTTCGATCTGGGAGAGGTGCCGACCCGCGACGGGGTGCATCACCCGGCAGATACCGTAGCCGATTGAACGCGAGGTGACTGCCCCGACGGGTGGCGGGGAGGACGGGCGAGGTGTTGTCGTGCCACTCCCGTGACGACACCTCAGGGGGTCATCTGCTTGTGTAGCCCCCGCCATGGCTGTGTTAACCTTGCCCTGTCCGTCTCCCGGCGGACCCCGGCCTCTCTCTTCATTCCATCTCTGCCAACAGGGGGCACACCCGTGACGACTGCTTCAGCGCTGCCGGACCTGATCCTCGGGGCCTCGCTCTACTTTCCGCCCCTGTTCAAGGCCGTGCTGCTCGGCCTGCTGGGCTGGCTGCCGCTGCACCATCTGCTGCGGGACTGGCTCTACGGTGGGGACGTCTGGCACCCCCTGCTGATGGATCTTTCCCTCTTCATCCTCGCCGTCAGCGGCGCCCTATGGATATTGCTACATGGCTAAATCACCCCTTGCGACCCTCAAATACTTCTCCACCCTGCTGGTCTTTGCCCTGGCGCTGGTGTCGCTCTGGTGGCTGTGGAACGACTACATGCAGGGTCCCTGGACCCGGGATGGCAAGGTGCGGGCCGAGCTGGTCAGCATCACGCCCCAGGTGTCGGGCAAGATCGTCAGGATAGGGGTCAAGGACAACCAGCTGGTGAAGGCGGGGGACCTGCTCTTCACTCTGGATCCCGAGCCCTATCGCATCGCGCTGGACAACGCCAGCGCGGCCCTGGCCAAGGCCAGGTCGGATCTCGACAAGGCGGAGCACGAGGCGAACCGTCGCCAGAGTCTCTCCCGCACCGTCATCTCCGCCGAGGCGGTGGATGAATCCAGGCTCAATGCCCAGGCGATGAAGGCGGCTTATGAGGTGGCCCAGGCCAATCTGGAGCAGGCCAGATGGTCCCTTGCCCGGACCGAGGTCCATGCTGCGAGCGACGGCTACATCACCAACCTGCAGGCCAGGGTCGGCAACTACGCCACCGCCGGGGTGCCCCTGGTGGCCCTGATAGACACCCACTCCTTCTATGTGCAGGGCTATTTCGAAGAGACCAAGCTCAGGCACATCGCCCCCGGCAAACCGGCCGAGGTGGTGCTCTACAGCGGGGATCGGGTACTCAGGGGGGAGGTGGAAAGCATAGAGCGCGCCATTCACGATCAGAGCCTGGAAGGCAGCGAGGGGCTGCTGCTCGACGTCAAGCCGAACGTGCCCTGGGTGCGCCTGGCCCAGCGGGTGCCGGTGCGGATCAGGCTGCTGGCGATTCCCCCGGATCTGGTCTTGATCGCGGGCACGACCTGTACCATCACCATAGGGGACTAGAGTGATCCCCTCGCTCTGGCGCCAGACCCCCTGGGGCAAGGCCAACGGCGGACAGTGGCGCTACGCCCTGCGCAATGCTCTGGCCATGTGCCTGTCGCTCTGGCTGGCGTTCGTGCTGCAACTCGACTCTCCCTACTGGGCCATGACCTCCGCCGCAGTGGTGAGCTTTCCCACCGTGGGGGGCGTCATCAGCAAGAGCTTGGGGCGGGTGGTGGGCAGCCTCATCGGCGCCATGGCGGCGGTGATGATCACCGGCCTTGGCATCGGTGATCCCTGGCTCTTCAGCCTGCTTATCGCCCTCTGGCTGGGGGGTTGCACCTACATCTCCAACCACCATCAGAACAACGTCTCCTACGGTTTCGCCCTGGCGGGCTATACCGCCGCCATCATCGCCTTCTCCTGCGTCAACCTGACCGACCCGCAGCATATCTTCGACATCGCCCAGGCCCGGGTGAGCGAGGTGATCGTCGGCATCCTCTGCGGCGGCCTGATGATGATGATCCTGCCGAGTTTCTCCGATGGCGAGACCCTGCTGGGCTCCCTTGGCAAGAGCCAGACCCGGCTGCTGGAACATGCCCAGCTGCTCTGGCTCGGGGAGACGGGCGCCGATGTGCGCACCGCCCACGAGGGGGTGATCGGTCAGATCCTCACCCTGAACGTGCTGCGCATCCAGGCAGTCTGGAGCCACCACCGCCTGCGCCGCCACAACCAGTTGCTGAACTATCTGCTCCATCGCCAGCTGAGGATGGTCAGCCTCATCTCGGGGCTGCGCCGCATGCTGCAACACTGGCCAGAGGACGCCGTCGACCCGGCCCCCATGCTGGCCGCCGTGCTGCGGGAGCTGGGACAGGGGGGCTGCGACAAGCTGCGCATCGCCCGCCTGATGGCGCCCTTCGTGGCCCGTTCGGGGGACGATTATCGCTGCCAGGCCTTCTGGCTGCGGCTGCGCCACTTCTGCTGGAGCTACCTGGAGTGTCAGCGCTGGCTGGAAAGGCTGGCCCGCCACGATGGCCAGGAGTGGCCGGCGCCGCCGCGCCACAGCTCTCTGACCAGCCACACCGACGGCCTGGAGGCGGCCTACAACGGGGGGCGTACCTTCCTCTGCGTGATGCTGGGCTGCACCTTCTGGATCCACAGCCAGTGGGATGCGGGCGCTGCGGCCCTGACCCTGCTCGCCATCTGCTGCGTGCTCTATTCCGCCACCCCGGCCCCGGCCAAGGGGGCCCAGACCATGCTCAAGGCCATCGTGCTGCTCAGCTTTATCTGCTTCGGGGTCAAGTTCGGGCTGATGATCCGCATCGACGACTTCTGGATCTTCTGCGCCCTGCTGTTCCCCGCTCTCATCACCCTGCAACTGCTGAAATTGCAGCGACCCCAGGGGGCGGCGCTCTGGGGCCAGCTCATCGTGCTGCTCGGCTCCTTCCTCGCCATCACCAATCCGCCGAGCTACGACTACCTCGCCTTCGTCAACAGCAGCCTCGCGCAGGCACTGGGGGTGATGAGCGCAGGGCTGGCGTTCCAGCTCCTGAGGCCCAGCTCGGATCGGCGCAAGAGCCGCCGCCTGATGCATCGTCTGCGGCGGGATTTCGTGGACCAGCTGGCCCCGGCCCCACATCAGAGCGAGGGGGAATTTGAATCCCGGGTCTATCACGCGGTGAGCCAGCTCAGCCAGAGTCAGGATCAGGGGGCCCGGCTCTGGGTGCTGCGCTGGGGCGTGGTGCTGCTCAATTGCAGCCACATCGTCTGGCAGCTCAGGCTCTGGCGCAGCCGGGATCCGGCCCTCTATCTGGTGCGGGACGGCTGTCTGCGCTGCCTGAAAGGCATTCTGACCGAAGGGGGCGTGCAGCACGAGACCCTGGGGCGCACCCTGGCGGAGCTGGACCGCATCAGCCAGGGGCTGGGGGAACATGCAGACCCGGCGGCCCGGGCACTGGCGGGGCTGGTGTGGCGACTCCACTGCTCCCTCTCCCAGCTTGTGCAGGCCCTGCCCGGGGAACCCGCCTGATCCCGGGCGGGGAGGCCGGAGCCCCTCTGGATCACCCTTTGCGAGCGCCCCATTTGTCCCGGGCCCTCCCAGCGAGTAAGATTCCCCCCAAACGTCAATTCGCAAGGCCCTCCATGTCCACTCAATACAATGCGGATGCCATTGAGGTCCTCAATGGCCTTGAACCGGTGCGTCGCCGCCCCGGCATGTACACCGACACCACCCGGCCCAATCACCTCGGCCAGGAGGTCATCGACAACAGCGTCGACGAGGCGCTGGCGGGTCACGCCCGCAATCTGGAGGTGATCCTGCACGAGGATCAGTCCCTCGAGGTGATCGACGACGGTCGCGGCATGCCGGTGGACATCCACCCGGAGGAAGGGGTCTCCGGCGTGGAGCTGATCCTCTGCAAGCTGCACGCGGGGGGCAAGTTCTCCAACAAGAACTATCAGTTCTCCGGCGGCTTGCACGGGGTGGGGATCTCCGTGGTGAACGCCCTCTCCGATCGGGTCGAGGTGACGGTGCGCCGGGACGGCCAGGTCTATGACATCGCCTTCGAGCGGGGCGACAAGGTGTCTGATCTGACCATCACCGGCACCTGCGGACGCCGCAACACCGGTACCCGGGTGCGCTTCTGGCCAGAGGCGCGCTACTTCGATTCGCCGCGCTTCTCGGTCTCCAAGCTCGAGCACCTGCTCAAAGCCAAGGCCGTGCTCTGCCCGGGCCTCACCATCAAGTTCCTCGACAAGAACACCGGCATCAAGTTGGAGTGGTGCTACGAAGACGGCCTCAAGGATTACCTCATCGATGCGGTCAAGCAGTTCACCTGCCTGCCGGAGCAGCCCTTCGTCGGCTCTTTCAGCTCCGAGCAGTCGGCGGTGGACTGGGCCCTGTGCTGGTTGCCGGAAGGGGGCGAATGCCTCGCCGAATCCTATGTGAACCTCATTCCCACCGCGCTCGGTGGCACCCATGTCAACGGCCTGCGCCAGGGGCTGCTCGACGCCATGCGTGAGTTCTGCGAGTTCCGCAACCTCTTGCCCCGCGGGGTCAAGCTGACCCCGGAAGACATCTGGGATCGCTGCGCCTACATCCTCTCCATCAAGATGCAGGACCCGCAGTTTGCCGGCCAGACCAAGGAGCGACTGTCGTCCCGCCAGAGCTCGGCCTTCGTGTCGGGCGTGGTGAAGGATGCCTTCAGCCTTTACTTGAACAGCAACACCGAGCTGGCCGAACAGCTGGCGGAGCTCTGCATCTCCAGCGCCCAGCGCCGGATGCGCGCCGCCAAGACGGTGGTGCGCAAGAAGATAACGCAGGGCCCGGCCCTGCCCGGCAAACTGACCGACTGCGGCTGCGCCGATCCCATGCAGGGGGAGCTCTTCCTGGTGGAGGGTGACTCCGCGGGCGGCAGTGCCAAGCAGGCGCGCGACCGCGAATTCCAGGCCATCATGCCCCTGCGCGGCAAGATCCTGAACACCTGGGAGGTGGAGGCCGGTCAGGTGCTCGCCTCGCAAGAAGTACACGACATCTCGGTGGCCATCGGGCTCGACCCGGATTCCGACGATCTCTCCGGCCTGCGCTACGGCAAGGTGTGCATCCTGGCGGATGCGGACTCGGACGGTCTGCACATCGCCACCCTGCTCTGCGCCCTCTTTGTGAAGCACTTCCGCACGCTGGTGGAAAAGGGCCATGTCTATGTGGCCATGCCGCCCCTCTACCGGATCGACATCGGCAAGGAGGTCTTCTACGCCCTCGACGAGGACGAGAAGAACGGCGTGCTGCAACGGGTCGAAGCCGAGAAGAAGAAGGGCAAGGTGATGGTGACCCGATTCAAGGGGCTGGGTGAGATGAACCCCAAACAGTTGCGGGAAACCACCATGGATCCTAACACCCGCCGCCTGGTGCAGCTCACCATGGGCGCGGAAGGGGGGGCAGAAGGGGAAGATGGGGACGAGACCCTGCAACTGATGGACATGCTGCTGGCCAAGAAGCGCGCCGGTGATCGCCGTGAATGGCTGGAAGAGAAGGGCAACCTCGCCATCATCTAAAGCGAGTCGCAAGTACCCCACCCCGGCCCTCCCCTTCGCAAGGGGAGGGGGCCAAGCCTCTCCTCCCCCTCATGGAGGGGGAGGTTGGGAGGGGGGCTTGTGATTCACCGTCGGCCCCCTGCCGACCCGCATTTCCGGCGTGCCCTCCAGGGGCGCGCCATAGCAAGAGAAAAACATATGAGTGATGCTATCGAGCTCAGTCTGTTGGATGAAGTAGAGCGCCAACCAGCTCCCGAACCGAAAGAGATAATCACATGAGTGATGCCATCGAGCTCAGTCTGGACGGGGTAGAGCGCCAGCCAATGCGCACCTTTACCGAACAGGCTTACTTGAACTACTCCATGTACGTCATCATGGATCGGGCCTTGCCGCACATCGGGGACGGCCTCAAACCGGTGCAGCGGCGCATCATCTACGCCATGAGCGAGCTGGGTCTGTCGGCGCTGTCCAAGCACAAGAAGTCCGCCCGTACCGTGGGTGACGTGCTGGGTAAATATCACCCCCACGGCGACAGCGCCTGTTACGAAGCCATGGTGCTGATGGCCCAGCCCTTCTCCTACCGCTACCCGCTGGTGGACGGTCAGGGCAACTGGGGTGCGCCGGACGATCCCAAATCCTTCGCCGCCATGCGTTATACCGAGGCGCGGCTGTCGCGCTTCTCCGAACTGCTGCTCTCCGAGCTCGGCCAGGGCACGGTGGAGTGGACGCCGAACTTCGACGGCACCATGAAGGAGCCTGTGGTGCTGCCCGCCCGCCTGCCCCACATCCTGCTCAACGGGGTGACCGGCATCGCGGTGGGGATGGCGACCGATATCCCGCCCCACAACGCCCGCGAAGTGGCCCACGCCTGCGTGGCGCTACTAGATAATCCCAACGCCGGTTTGAACGATCTGATGGCCCATGTGCAGGGTCCGGACTACCCGACCAATGCCGAGATCATCACGCCCCGCGATGACATCCGCAAAATCTACGAGACCGGCAAGGGCTCCATCAAACAGCGAGCGGTGTGGAGCGAAGAGGATGGCGACATCGTCATCACGGCGCTGCCCCATCAGGCCTCAGGCGCCAAGATCATGGAGCAGATCGCCGCCCAGATGGTGGCGAAGAAGCTGCCCATGGTGACCGATCTGCGGGATGAATCGGACCATGAGAATCCGACCCGTCTGGTGATCGTGCCGCGCTCCAACCGGGTGGACGTGGAGGGGCTGATGGCCCACCTGTTCGCCACCACGGACTTGGAGAAGAACTACCGGGTCAACCTCAACATCCTGGGTCTGGACAACCGACCCCAGGTGAAAGACCTCAAGACCATCCTCACCGAGTGGTTGAGTTTTCGCCGTGAGACGGTGCGCCGCCGCCTGCAGTATCGTCTCGACAAGGTGCTGGCTCGCCTGCACATCCTCGAAGGCTTGCTCATTGCCTACCTCAACATCGACGAGGTGATCGAGATCATCCGCACCGAGGAGGAGCCGGGCCGGGTGATGATGGAGCGCTTCAACATCAGCGAGACCCAGGCCGAGGCGATCCTCGAGCTCAAACTGCGCCACCTGGCCAAGCTCGAAGAGTTCAAGCTGCGCGCCGAGCAGAATGAACTGGCCGAAGAGCGCGACAAGCTGGAACTGATCCTGGGTTCCGAGCGCCGTCTCAGCACATTGCTGAAGAAAGAGATCCTGGCGGACGCCGAGAAGTACGGCGACGATCGCCGCACCCCGCTGGTGGAGCGCGCCACCGCCGTGGCCCTGACCGAGAAGGAGCTCACCCCGAGTGAGCCGGTGACCGTGATCCTCTCCGACAAGGGCTGGGTGCGCGCCGCCAAGGGCCACGACGTGGATGTGGAGGGCCTCTCCTACAAGGCGGGGGACAACTACCTCGCCCACGCCCATGGCCGCAGCAACCAGCAGGCGGTGTTCCTCTCCACCCTGGGGAGAACCTACTCCCTGGAGGCGCACACTCTGCCCTCCGCCCGCAGTCAGGGCGAGCCGCTCACCGGTCGCTTCGCGCTGGGGGCCGGTGAAGAGGTGCGTCATCTGGTGATGGGCAACGAGGGCGAGCCGTATCTGATCTGTTCTGACGCCGGTTACGGCTTCGTCTGCAAATATGACGACCTGATCGGTAAGAACAAGAACGGCAAGGCGCTGCTCACCGTGCCGGAAGGGGGCATCGTCATGGCGCCCCAGAGGATAGGCGCGCCGGACACCGATCTCTGCATGGCCATCTCCAACGAGGGGCGCATGCTGCTGTTCCCGCTCAATACCCTGCCGGTACTCGGCAAGGGCAAGGGCAACAAGCTCATCAGCATCCCGTCGGCGCGCGTGAAGGCGCGGGAGGAGTTTGTGGTGATGGCCGCCGTCATCCCGCAAGGCCAGTCGGTCACCCTGTTTGCCGGCAAGCGCAAGCTGACCCTCAAGCCGTCTGATCTCGACTACTACCGCGGCGAGCGCGGCCGCCGTGGCGCCAAGCTGCCCCGCGGCTTGCAGCGGGTGGATCGTATCGAGATTGAAACCGTCGTCGGCGCCGAGTCGGCAGCCGGGGAAGAACTAGCTTGATAAAAATAAAGTGGTGAAAGCCACTTTATTTTTAAAAATTAAGATGGAATTTAAAAGCAGAGGTTTCATATGGCAAAACCTAAAGTTTTTATTAGCTCAACATGTTTTGATCTACAGCAAATTAGAGATTCTCTTTGCACATTTATAAAGAGTTTCGGATTTGAGCCTGTTTTAAGTGAAAACGGAGATGTATTCTATCATCCTGATTTACATACACACGAAGCGTGTATAAATGAAGTGTCAAATTGTCAGGTTTTTCTTTTGATAATTGGTGGGAGATTTGGTGGGAAATATGTTTATGATAAATCTAAGTCGATAACTAACGCAGAGTATGATGCAGCAGTTAAAGCTAACATCCCTGTCTTTACCTATATTAAAAGAAATGTTTTAGATAATCATCATCTTTATCAGGAAAATAAAGACAAATCATTTATCGCAGAACTGACATTCCCTGCTATCGAGCAAAAAAAGGATGCTTTAAATATATTTGGTTTTATTAATCATGTACGTAAAGCATCTGTGAATAATGCCTATGAACCTTTTCGAGTTGGCAGGTGATATAGAAAACCACCTGCGTAAGCAATGGGCAGCTATGTTCTTTGATTTTTTAAAAAATAGAGAGATATCGAAACAAATAAACCATACATCCAAATCGGTTGACGCTCTAGTTATCACAACAGATAAGCTGGAAGCTCTGGTAACATCACTTTATATGTCTGTTGATAAGAAAAATGCACCAACTGAAATTGATTTAATACAAGCAAATTCAATGGCGAAAAGCTTTCTTGTTGAATATGTATCTGAATGTTATCCTGGAGTGGTTAATGCGGAAACTGAAGATGATTTAATTGCTTTATCAAAAATAGACCCTAAAAAAATGATGTGGCATGAGTATTTGAAATCTATCACTCTGCTAGAAAAAGTGGATGAAACTGGTGGTGTTGAATATCGTATTCCTTCAGAGCTGATTGATTATGAAGATTTTGAAGGCGACAGGTATTATACAGGGCTAGATATTGAGCCAGAAAACAAATATCAACGTGAAGCAGATTATCTGTATAGGAATGGACTGTGTAACCTTAATGAAGAACAAAGATTAAATGTTCTGAAAATGTTTTCAAAATTAAAAACATTTTTCTCATGAAACTTGTAGGGCCGTAGGTTTGATTAGCGAAGCGTAATCAGAAAAGAAGTCCAAGCAACATCCCCCTCATCCCCAACCCTTCTCCCGCGAGGGGAGAAGGGAGTGCTGGTCGTAGATATACCGGCTGGCGGCGACATAAGGGGGGATGCGTGGTTTAGCTGAAGACAGCAAGAGTACTAGAGTGGTGCGATATGTCCCCTCTCCCCTTGGGAGAGGGCAGGGTGAGGGGAGGTAATTGTTGGGTGCAATCAACAAGGTGAATTGCACCGCAGCATCTTAGTTATCGAAATTCCACTCGATGGGCAGCTCAAGATCGAAAACAAGCTGCTCCCCCTCGAGGGTAAATGCCACACTGGTCTGGTGCTGATCGTATTCGTCGATAAGCTGGCAGCTCTCGGCGAAGTTGGATTCGTAGTTAAGGCGTGCACTGCCTCCGGTGCGAGCATCGTCGAGTTCCACCTTCACTACCCGCAGCGGGTCTTTCTGGCTGAGCTTGACCCGGCTGTCTCCCACGTCCACCAGCCGCTCCAGCAGGGGGAAGAAGTCGTGCTTGTGGGCTTCTATCGCCCGGGCGATGGCCTGCTCCAGCTCGGCGCGGCTGGCAAGGGGGCCTGCCAGCTTGTAGCGGGTCTGTATCCTTTCCTGGGTCATGGTCTGCTCCTCTCGGGTGTTGCCTGTGACGGGGATGGCTCCGGCCGTGCTGGCTCCTGTTCACGCTCGGCAGCAAGTAGGGTGCAATGAACAATGTGAATTGCACCGCTATTTATCACCCCTGTATTGCCGGTGCAATGCGCTTCGCTTATTGCACCCTACGTCCTTTCTCTTTTGCCTGCTCGCGACCGGATAACCGGTGCGGCCGATGACGCTTCGCCAATCGACCCTACTTGCCTCTGTTTTATTTAAGGCTCTGTTACTGGTCGATGGCTTCTGCTGTAGTGGCTTGCTCTCCCCTTTGCCAATTGCCGCAGGTCAAGTAAGTGGCGGATTAGGCCCCCGCAAGTTGCCCCTACTCGCTAACCTTGAAGGGAGCAGCACAGTGCCAGGAGGCCAGACATGGATACGGAGAAAGCCATCGGGCTTATCGAGGCCCACGGGGCCTTTCACGGGGATCACTACAGCTTCAACAGTGACGAGTTCGTGCAGTGGTGTCGGGAGGATGCCCACCAGACCCTCAGCTTGGAGCAGGCCAATCACGAGCTTGCCCCTTTCTGCATCCGGGTCGGCTATGCAGAGCCGAGCAGGTCGTGGCGCTACTATCTCACCTGATGCCCATCCGATGCAGGCGAAGGCGAGGCAAGGGCCTCGCCTTTTCTATGGGCTGGATAATGGAAAAAGGAGCCGGCAGGGCTCCTTTCTTGTGATCATACCCCGGCCTGGGCACCATGCAGCAGCACCATGCCGGTAAACAGCAGCCAGTCGTTGATGATGTGCGCGCCGGTCGATACCCAGATGTTTTTGGTGATGATGTAGCCACTCAGCAGCACGATGCGGGCCGTGCCGATCACCAGAAAACATTGCAGAAAATTCCAGTCATAAGTGGGCAGGTGCAGGGCTCCGAAGATTAGAGCCGTCGATAGCCAGGCGATGAGGATGGCGGACTTGCGGGTCAGGCCGAGCTTCTGGTAACAACACCAGAGGATGGCCAGAAAAGGCAGGATGGAGATCACCTCCTCGCCGAAGAGCTGGGGCGCCGTCTTGAGATAAAAGAGGATACGCGCCGTATTGGACGCCTCTGCCAGCATGGCGTTGACCGGGTTTGCATTCAGCTGGAACAGGTGCTGCATGGCCATGGCAACGGCGATTGAGACCAGTATGTTGATGCCGGTAATCGCCAGCATCAAGAGACAATCCCGCCGCGTCGGCGTTCGAAACAGTGAGCGCCACCCTTTTTCCGCCACCATGGCGAGCACGGCCAGAGGAATGAGAGGGAACAGGAGTGCGGGCACAAAGCCCCCTGAGGTGGTCTTGAAAAAGTCGATGGGGGCGGAGAGTGCTGCAAACCCCAGGATGACCCCCAGCAGGATGAGAGCCCAGCCACGGGCAGACGGGGTGTGAGGATCCTGGCGATAGAGGGGGAAATCCCCGGCTCTCTTGCGCTCGAGCCCGAGGCGCTCACTGTCATTCAATACCGGCATTGCTGAAGGTTGATGCTCACCCATGGTGATCCTCGAGATGTCTATCCGTTGCTGTGCAGACAACCCTACACCAGAAAGGGGGGAAAGGGGCGCCGCTGGCTACAACACGCCAGGGGAATGGCACCGCCGCCAATCAGTTGTCGAAGTTCCACTCGATGGGCAGCTCAAGATCGAAAACAAGCTGATCCCCGTCGAGGGTGAAGGCCACGCTGGTCTGGTGCTGGTCGTATTCGTCGATAAGGCGGCAGCTCTCGGAAAAGTTGGATTCGTAGCCGAGGCGGGCAGTGCCGCCGGTGCGAGCCTCGTCGAGTTCCACCCCCAGCACCCGCAGGGGATCCTTCTGGCTGAGCTTGACCCGGCTGTCACCCACATCCACCAGCCGCTCCAGCAGGGGGAAGAAGTCCTGCTTGTTGGCCTCGATGGCCCGGGCGATGGCCTGCTCCAGCTCGGTGGCGCTGGCAAGGGCGGGAACCAGCGTGTAGCGGGTCTGGATGCTGTTCTGAGTCATATTGTGCTCCTTGGGGCAATGAACCTGCGTCGGCCATCAGCACGGTAGGCGGTGAACAAGGTGTGCTGCGACATAAAATGAGGTGGTGATTCATTCTGGTGGATAAAACCATCACAAAAAGCCGATGAAGGCAGCATATTACTTTTCGTCAGGCGGGAATGCGGCCATTGCGCACCAGAGCCCGGCGGATATTCTTGCACATCTTGCCGAAGCGGTTGAGCTCGTCGAAGCTGGGCGGGATGCCGCGATCGATCTGATATTGCCAGTAGCAGAGGTCCGTATCCACCAGCTCCATCAGCTTCTTGGGGCAGCCGATGCAGGTGTTGTCCGGCCCGCATTTGAAGGTATCCGGTTGATAGAGCGGAAATTCCGCCTTCACGGCGTCGATGATCTGCTGCATGGCGGTCATGCGGTCCGGCTTTCTGCTCACGGTCTGGCTCCCCGGCGGCTTGTATGGGGGAGTCATTATATCCCTGACAAAATGTGGGCCAATGACGCTTAGGAGGTAGTCCGCCTTGCGTGCACGCCACCGCGCCCCGGATCCTGCGCCTGCTTCCCCCCTGGTGGTCTCTTTTGTCAGGCGCCGTTTCGGGTCATGATGAAAGCCCCGAACGAACCACTTTTTGACTGACCCCTCTGGAGGTGCGATGAGACCCTGTGCCCTGCTGTTGCTTTTTCCCCTGGTGTGCCAGGCCGAGGCCAGTCCGAGTGAACCCGTGCAGGAAGGTACCCTGGCCAATCAGCAGCTGATCCGGGATGCCATGGTGGGGGTCGCATCCTGGGTGGCCACCAAGGGGTGTGACGCGCCGGAGCGCTTCGTGCCCGTGGTGTTGCAACTTCCCGAGGGGGAGCCGGGCAGTCGCCACTGGCAGGAGCGCTGGACGGTGACGGGCTGTGGCAACGACTATCCCGTGGTGATCGATTTTCGGGAGACCGGGATGCAGAGCGCCATGTGGACCATTGCCCGATAGGGTCGGCGCCGCCATCTGCGAGCTGCAAAAATGACAACGCCCGGCAAGCCGGGCGTTGTAACAGCGTGAAGGGGAAAGCCCGTCATCAGAAGTCGTGGTAGAGGGGCCAGCCGAGCAGGGGGTGGCGGATCCCGGCGCGCATCTCCATGTTGTCGAGCTTCTCCGGCGAGGCGTCCTCTTTTTGCAACTGCTGGTACTGACGCACAAACCCCAGGGTATGCAGCAGGTTGGGCACAAAGCCCGGGCTCAGCTCCTGACGCAGGGCGGCGGCCATGTCGGCGGGCAACGCGCTCAGCATCAGGGTGAGCTGGGCGGCGAGGTAGTCGGTGTCGTACCAGCCCTCGTCGAGCTCAATCTCCCGCGCCAGTTTGCGCTTGAGATCCTGCTTCACCCTGAGGGGGGCGGCGCCACTGCCCTTGCCGCAGAGGATGCGGTAGAGCAGCGCCTCGGCCAGTTTGTCCTCCATGGTGGGGTGGTCGCTCTCGCAGGCGAAGAAGTGCTGGTCGATGAGCTCCATCAGGCGGCTCTTGTTGTGTTCGGTCAGCGCCTTCTCGTACTCCTGCCACCCTTGCCACTCCTCCACATCGGGGGGGCTCGAGATCTTGTCCAAGAGCCGCGCATCCACGTCACCGTAGAGGCTGTTGCCAGCCTGCTTGGGGCTGACGGTGATGAGCATGGACCAGCCCTTCTGGAACGGCTTGATGGGGCCTTCCGGCGCCTGCAGCAGGGCCAGCGCCTTGGCCGGATCCCGCTGGGATAGCTCCTGCAACCCTAAGCTCACCACGCCGATGACGTCGTGGGCGGCCTGCTCCAGCAGGTGCATCTTGTACTTGTTGTAGTACTTGTCTGCGAATTTGAGGCTCATCAGCACCGCCTTGCCCTTGATGGCGGCCAGCTGTTGCTCGCTCAGCCGTTCATTGTCGCGGCCAAAGCGCAGCACCTGGGTCAGAAAGGGGCCCTGGTTGGCATCGCGAATGACTAACTGCATGAATGGGCTCCTTAATCCAGAAAGCTGAACATGTCGTCGACGTCACCGTACTCGTCTTCCTCGACCTTGTTCTTCTCTTTGGCCTGCATCACCAGCTCGGCGGCAAACTTGTTGATGATGCCGTCCCAGGTGGAGTGCTCGTTGCGCAGCAGCGACTTGATGGATTTTTCCACCTCGGGGGCCAGCTCGCGAATGAGCATCAAGAGGCTGCGCGGGTCGTCCAGCGCATAGTCGTGGCTGTCTTCGGCCTGCTGGCGCTCGCTGTAGCGCAGGGATTCTTCGAGATCTTCCTCTTCGGCGTGCAGCACGTCGCGATAGCCTTCGTCCTCTTCATAGCGATCGCCGCGATAGAACTCGATGAAGGGGATGGCGAGGTAGAAGAGACCGGCCGGATCCTCGGCCACGCACTCGAGGATCTCCCGCTGCTTGGCTTCGCTCTCCTGGGTGCGGATCAGGTAGTTGAGGAAGTCGAAGGTGTGCTGTTGCAGTTCGTCGGCGTTGTTCTTGATCGCCTCTTCCCAGTAGAGGGGCTGCTGGCAGACGATGTCGCGGATCCGCTCCGGGGTCATCAGCTCGGAGATGATGGAAGGGAAGGAGATGTCGTGCTGGCCGTTGATCTGGGTCAGGGTAACGATATCAATGTTTTCAATCACTTCTGCTAGCTGGTCGTCAGACATGGTCTTGGCGATCAGCTCGAACTTCTCGCTGGCCTGCTTCGGCTCGATGACGGCCAGCTCTTTGATCTCGATGGCGGTAATTTCTATCAGACTGTTGCTCATGCCTTGCCCCAATTAGAAACGGACTTCGTCGTACATATCCTGATCGCCGTCGTCATCACCATAGCGGTCACTGCCGCCGTGGTAGTCGGCGTCGGCATCTTCCCCGTCTTCCTCTTCTTCGTCCCGCAGCTCGTAATCGTCATCACCGCGGTGGCTGCCGCGGGGCAGCGGGTTGTCCAGGAGGAACAGCACGGCGCAGGCCTCCATCAGCTGATCTTCGCTCTGTGCCCGCACCGCCTTGACCAGCGGCAGGATGGCGTTGTTGAAGCCGACGCTCACCTTGAACTCGTCCCAGGAGGGCTGCTCACCGCTGGCGAGCCACTTGTTCCACTGCGACTTGGCCTTGGCCGGGAACTGCACCCGGCCATAGAGGGCGAGCGGCAGGTATTCGGGCATGAACTCCAGCATGCTCATGTCGGCCAGCAGCAGGGCCTTCATCTGGTCGGTGAACTGCTCGAGCCCCTTGGGGTCGTCCTGATCCCGGTAGGATTCGATGTTCTCGCTGGCATCGCTTTGCAGGGCCTTGAGCCGTGCCTGGTCCCATTTTTTTTGCATAGTCGCTCTTCTTGCCTGGTGGCTCAGGGGTAGAACTGGTCCCACATCTCCTGCATGGCAGCAGCGGGATCGGTCACGATGACGTTGTTGAAATCCTTGATAAAGGCGGCCCGCTGTTTCGGATCGGACAGCACTTCATAAGCCTGCTTTACCTGGTGCAGCCGGGCGGCTGCCTGCTCTTTCTCTTCTTCGCTCGCCCCGTGCAGCTTGTCGGGGTGGTACTGGTTCGACAGCCGTCGATAGGCTTT
This sequence comes from Aeromonas sp. R7-5, assembly GCF_040908015.1. Lineage (NCBI taxonomy): Bacteria > Pseudomonadati > Pseudomonadota > Gammaproteobacteria > Aeromonadales > Aeromonadaceae > Aeromonas > Aeromonas sp. R7-5. Next base: position 118,942 of record NZ_JBFOCZ010000006.1, read on the forward strand.
TTTGATGTCGTTTTCACTGGCGTTGGACTTGACGCCCAACACCCGGAAGTAGTTGTTCATGACGGATCCTGCCTCACTGGCATGGTGGAATTCATCCTGTGTCGACCTGGTGGCGCAATGTCGGCAAACCAGGCTCGGCAAAAACCGGAGATTTTAACGGAAAGCCGGCGCCTCTGCCATGAAAGTGCGGTCTTTCTGTACGAAAAGAGCGGGCGGTGCGAGATGGCGGCGGGGCTACACTGGCAGAGGGGGCTGCAGGCCCCGGCGTTGCCCGACCCCCTCTTGTCCGAACCATCCGGATTCTGCCGTCACAAGGAGTCATCGCCATGGTCAAGTCCGCGTTTTTCGTGCTCGCGCTGGCAGGCAGTGCCGCCTCTGCCAGCGACATATTGCCCGTCTCGCCGCTGATGGGGGATGTCACCAGGGCCCAGTTCATGGAGCGCGCCGCCCAGCGCTTTGCCCTTCAAGACAAAAACGGTGACGGCGTGCTGTCGGTTGCCGAGAAAGAGGCCAACCTGGCAAAGCTGGCTGGCGTGATGCAACAGGCTGGCAAGCCGGTCCCGGAGCGGATGAGCCAGCTCAAGCCGTCGCGGGAGACCACCAGGGCCCAGTTCATGGCGCGGCAGGAGGCGCTCTTCTCTCGCCTGGACAAGAACGGTGACGGGGTGATCGGGGAGTCTGAGCGTCTCGACATCAAGGCCAATCTGGAGAAGCGGGCGATGGAGGCCGCCCAATAGGGCGGGTTGTCAGCCCTCTGATGAAAAAGAGCCCGGTAGCGATACCGGGCTCTTTGCATCTCTGGCATGAAGGGGGCTACCAGCTTGCCCAGAGCAGCCGCAACCTGAGCCCCCAGGCGCTGCTCCAGCCGGTGGTGCTGCTCACCAGAGCCCCATCCTTGATGACGAGGAAGGTCGGCGTCACCCCCACCTGCCAGCGGGCGGCCAGATCCCCGGACTCGTCGTTGTGGGTGGGGAAGGTCAGCCCCTTCTTCGCCATCCCGGCGCGCAACGGTTCATCGCTGCCGGAGCGCAGGGCCACCGTCAGCACATTTTCGCCCTCCTGCCAGAGCTGTTCCACCGTGGGAGTGGTGAAGCGGCACACCCCGCACCAGCTGGCCCAGTAGTAGACCAGCAGGGGCTTGCCGCGGCTCTGCTCGGCCAGCGTGGTGGTGGTGCCGTCCTGCAGGGTGAAGGGAGCCTCCATGGCCCCCGCCGGCAGGGTGGGGCTGCGCCACAGATCCACCAGGATGGTGATGACGAGCGCCATCAGCAGCAGCCAGAGCGCCTCCTTGCCCCAGCGGCGCCAGCGGGGGGCCTTTATGCCTGCATCCTCGGCCATGGCTTAGCTCCGCTTGGCCAGCTCGGCTTTGACCAGCTGCTCCAGCTCGTCATAGGGAATGGCACCCGGCACCAGCTGGTTGCCGATAAGGGTCGCCGGGGTGCCTTGCACGCCGAGCAGGGTGCCGATGCGCAGGCTGTTGCGCAGCTCTTCGGTGGCCTTGCCTGCGGGCTTGAGGGTCAGGTTGTCGGTGGCGGCCAGCGCCTTGTTGATGTCCGTCTCGGTCAGCATCCCCTGCTTGCTCATGAGCTTGTCGTGCAGGGGGAGGAAGCGGGCAGGATCCTGTTGCCACAGGGTCAGGCTGTACTGGGCTGCCTTGGCGGAGGTCTGCCCCTTGAACGGCAGCAGCTTGATCACCAGCCCCAGATCGTCCGGATAGGCCGCGAGCAGCTTGGCGACCGCCGGGTCAAACTGCTTGCAGTAGGGGCAGTTGTAGTCGGTGAACAGCACCAGGGTCAGCTTGGGATGCTTGGCGCCGAGGCGCGGGCTGGTGGGGCTGTTGAACAGCACATCCTGGTTGCCCTTGATGAAGTCACCCATCTGGGCCTGCTGGGTCGCGGCGTTCTGTTTCTCCCAGGATTCGGCTGCCTCGTCGAGGATCCCGGGGTTGGCGATCAGGGTCTCGCGAATGAGCTCCTTGATGCGGGCCTCCTGCTCCGGGGTGAAGGGGGCGGCGTGCAGCGTGGGGGTGCCCAGGGTGGCGGCTACCAGGGCGGTGCAGAGGGTCAGGGTTCGCAGTCTCATGGCATTCTCCTTAGAAATGGGTGGCATCGGCCTGAACGAGGCCAGCCTTGTGCAATTTGGTCAGCAGATCGTCCTTGTCTAGCAGGGGCGACAGCGTGACCCCCTGCGGCAACTCCGGGCCGTAAATCTGGTTGAAGGGAACGGCGGCGGCGCCGCGCTGGCGCAGGAAGGCGGAGATGGCATCGCTCGGCCGGCTCCAATCGCCGCGAAGGGCCACCACGTCCGGGGCCGACAGGGCGCGCTGCACCTCGTCACGCAGCAGCACGTTGTATTTGTTGGCCTTGCAGGTGACGCACCAGTCGGCGGTGACATCCACGAAGACCCGCTTGTTCTGGGCCAGGGCGTCGGCGATGGCCTGTTCGGATAGGGGCTGCCAGGCGATGCGATCGACGCTGCCACCCCCTTTCACCGTGAGGGCGCCCCCCAGCAGCAGGGCGCCGCCGATGAGTGCCGAGAGAGAGAGGGCCAGCGTGAAACCGCGCAGGCCATAGCGCCAGAGGATGCCCATCAGCAGCGCCAGCACCATGGCGGCCATCAGCCAGCCGGTGGCCGTGCTGCCCAGATGGTTGCCAAGCAGGCTCGCCAGCCAGAGGCTGGAGCCCAGCAGCATCAGCCCGAGCAGGATGCGCAGTCGCTCCATCCAGCGCCCCGGTTTGGGCAGCCAGAGGGCGAGGCGCGGCAGGGCCGCCACCAGCAGCCAGGGCAGGCTCATGCCAAGGCCTAGGGCGGTGAAGATGAGCCAGAGCTGGCCGAGGGGCGCCGCCAGGGCAAAGGCCACCGCGGTGCCGAGGAAGGGGGCGGAGCAGGGGGTCGCGAGCAGGGTGGCGAAACTCCCCTGCAGGAAGTGACCGCCGAGCCCCTCGCCGCCGCGGGTGGCGAGGCGAGTGCTGAGATTGCTGGGCAACCTTATCTCGAACAAGCCCAGCAGGTTGGCGCAAAACAGCAGGGTGACCAGCACCATGAAGCCGATGAAACCGGCGCTCTGGAACTGGATCCCCCAGCCGACGGCTCCTTGAGTAGCGCGCAGCAGGCTGCTCATGGCTGCCAGCACCCAGAAGGAGGTGATTATCCCGGCGCTGGCGGCAAGGAACTGCTTGCGCACGTCTCCTTGTTCGCGCTCCTGCTGCTGCAACACGGTGCCGAGTTTCAGGGCCAGCACCGGCAGCACGCAGGGCATCAGGTTGAGGATGAGACCGCCGAGCAGCGCCGCCCCCAGCAGCCAGAGAAGTGGCTGCCCCGGGGCCGGCAGGGCGAGGGGATCGGCGATGGTGGCGCGGGTCTGCCAGGCCTGCTCGCCGCTACCGAGCAGCAGGCCGAGGGATTGGCCGCGCAAGTCTGGGGCATCCCCCTGCCAGCCGTCGCTGACCGGCACCCGGGCGATCAGGGTGGTGCCGCTTACCTCGAGCGCGGGCTTGCCGAACTCGGCCCCCTCCAGCGCATCGATGAAGAGCGCAGGCGTCTGCCAGCCCTCCGCCCGCTCGGCCCGCAGTTGCAGCTGGTTGTGCTGGTAGCCGAGCTCGACCCGGGTGTCGGCGGGCAGCGTCTGTGGCAGGGTGCTCATGGCCCGGGCCCAGGCGAAGTCGAAACCGGTCGGCGCCTGCCCATCCGCCGCCAGGGTGAAGGGGTAGTCGGTCAGGATGCAGACATTGCTGCAGGTGGAGAGGCGCAAGGTGCCCTTGAGCGGCTGCCCGGCCGGGTAGCCCAGGCTCAGGGGGAAGCGTACCTGCTCCTGATAGCCCTGGGTGCTGAGCCCGGCCACCTCGAAGGGACGCGGCGTGGGCCAGTGCCACTGGAAGTCGCCGACCGGCTCATCCCACAGGATCTGGGGCGCTATGCCCCCTTCACCCGGGCTGTGCCAATAGGTCTTCCAGCCTGACTCCAGCTGGACATCGAGCAGGATGCGGGTCTGATCCGGGACGCTGCGGTCGGCTTGCAGCCTGACCTTGGCGTGACTGTTCTGGGGGCGGGTGAGCCACCCCGTATCGCTGGCCAATCCGCTGGATTGCCACAGCAGGCTGCCCAGTAGCAGGGCCGCCTTGAAGAGATTCGACATGTGTTGGGTCTCGCAAAAAATGAGTGACAGCAGGCTGAAAAAGCGCGGCTGAACTCATTCCCGCCAGACGCAGAGGGTGAGGTGCAGTCGCCGCTCCGGCGGCGAGACATTGATGGGGGGAGGCAGTGCCGGCGCGCGCCGTGACAGGGGCACCAGCAGGGCAATCACGAAGGCGATGGCGAAGAAGAGTTGCTCCACGCACAGCAGACTGGCGGCGCTCAGCCACTTGCCGTTGAGCTGGCAGCTGTTGGGCTGCACACTGGCGGGCGTACTCTTGTCGGCCTGGTCGTCGGCTGAGGCGAACTGGGGCAGGGTCTGGCAACTCACGGCGTGATCGAGCAGGGCGAGGCGGGCCAGAGGCTGGGCCGCGCAATTGAGCACCAGCAGGCAGACCAGCAGCAGGAGTCGTGTCGCTGCGCGTTGTTGCAAAATCATGCTCGCCCCGTTCATCAAGATGGCCACATCCTAGCGGGCAATGGCGGGTGGGGCAAGCCGGGGTGGCCGGTGACGTCCGGGGCTGGTCGGTTCTGTCTGGCGAACGCTTGTTCGCTAAAAGGGGGACCAGTATACTGCGCCGAGTCAAATTCCGAGGTGTTCGATGCTCAAACTTGCCCGTGTGCTGCTGCTGGCACTGCTGCTCGTCTTCTGGTTCCTGTTCGGCCTGTTGCTTTGTCTGGTGCGCCCGCGCCACCCGAACAACGTCTATGTCTTCGCCCGCATGTATCATGCGGTCTGCCCGCTGATCGGCCTCAAGGTCCGGGTGACGGTGGCTGACGAGGTCAAATCGGTGGGACCTGCGGTCTACGTCTGCAATCACCAGAGCAACTACGACATCTTCACCGTGACCGGCGCCGTGCAGCCCGGCGTGGTGGCGGTGGGCAAGAAGAGCCTGCTGTGGCTCCCCTTCTTCGGTCTCATCTTCTGGCTCTCCGGCAACGTGCTGATCGACCGCTCCAACCGCTCCCGCGCCATCGGCACCATCGGCCAGGTGGTGGATCGCATCAAGCATCGCGGTACTTCCATCTGGATGTTCCCGGAGGGGACCCGCTCCCAGGGGCGTGGTCTGCTGCCGTTCAAGGCGGGGGCCTTCCACACTGCCGTCCAGGCCGAGGTGCCCGTGGTGCCCATCGTCTGCTCCAGCTACTTCGGTCAGGTCGATCTCAACCGCTGGGACAACGGCGAGGTGCTGCTGGAAGTGATGGCCCCGGTGTGCAGCAAGGAGCACGGCGCCGCCGGCATCCGCGAGCTCTCTGACACCTGCCGGGAGAAGATGGAAGCCAAGCTGGCGGAGCTGGATGGCAAGCTTGGCCATCGGCCGGCGGCCTGAGCCCGGTTGCAGAGAAGAGAGGGAGCCGCTGGCTCCCTTTTTTATTGGTGAAAATCACCATCTTGTTGGTTTTTTTCACCACGCCGTATCCGTTGAACATCCATCGTTAACTTTCATCTAATTGTAAATAAAGGAAAAAAGCATTCTGGCACGGCTCTTGTAATGTCATGGGAAGAGAGTGATACCCCATCAACAAGGAGCCAGACCATGAGCGTATTCAGCCGCCTGACCGACGTGATCAATGCCAACCTGCACAGCCTGCTCGACAAGAGCGAAGAGCCGGAGAAGATGCTGCGCCTGATGATCGAGGAGATGGAGCAGGTCCAGGTCGAGATGAGAACCCAGGCCGCCCGCGTCATCGCCGAACAGAAACAGTTGGAGCGCCATCAGCAGGCGCTGCGCAACCAGATCCAGGAGTGGGCAGCCAAGGCCGAACTCGCCATCCAGAAGGGCCGCGAAGATCTGGCCCGTGCCGCCCTCACCGAGAAGCTGGCGGAGATGAAGCAGTGCGAGCGGCTGGAAGAGGACAAGGCGCGGGTGGCCGAAGTGCTGGCCCAGCTCACCGCCGACAGCGAGCGACTGGCGGCCAAGCTGACCGAGGCGCGGGAGAAGCAGAAGATGCTGACCCTGCGCGAGCAGACCGCCCACAGCCGCATCCGCGCCCGTGCCCAGGTGGACAACCAGCGCATGCACGAGCTGGTGGCCCGCTTCGACGGCTTCCAGAACCGGGTCGATCAGCTGGAAGCCCAGCTGGAGGCGGCGACCCTGGGGCAGAATCCGTCCCTCGAGGCCCAGTTCCGCGAGCTGGAGCTGAACGACGAGATTGAGCGGGAGCTGGCCCGGCTCAAGGGTCAGAAGGTGGAGGCATAACCATGACACCCTGGCCCAAGGATCTCGCCCATCGCAAGCTGACCGGGGTCTGCGCCGGTCTTGCCAGAGGGCTGGGGGTGTCCAGAGTGACGGTGCGGGTGGTGGCCCTGCTCGCCCTGATCCTGATGCCGCCGCTGGCCCTGGCGCTCTATCTGGTGGGGGTGCTCGTCATGCCTCCCCGCCGTGAACTTCAACGCTGGCTGGGGTGATCTCCGGATCGCCCCGTCGGCAAGTGCAAGCCCGTGAGGAGCACAACATGCTGGAATTTATCGTCTTGATCCTGTTGCTGATCGGCATGGCGCTGACCGGATTCACCGTGCTGGCCATGCTGCTGGTGAGCGGGGTCTTCGTGCTGTTTGGCGCCCTGGCCGGCATGTTTGCCCTCATCATCAAGCTGGCGCCCTGGTTGCTGGTGGTGCTGGTGGTGTGCTGGCTACTCAGCAACAGGCGCAAGCAGTCGAACACCTACCGTTAAGCCTCCCTGCTATCGGATCCTTCCTTGGCCGCTGTTCCCAGCGGCCTTTTTTATGGCGCCGGGCTGGCGGGGGCCAAGCGGGTGCTCAGCCAGGGCTGGCTCCAGCCGTGCCAGAGTTCGGGGTCGAGCACCAGGCGCTCCTTGAACGCCTTGCTCTGCTGCTTGAGGCGGTACTCGAGGCGCAGCGCCTCGCGTTTGCCGGGGACCTCCTGCTGCCATACCAGGGAGAGGGGGCCCTTGCCGCGCAGGGCTCTGGCCCCCTTGCCGCTCTGGTGCTGACGCAGTCGCCGCTCGGGATCCGTGCTGATCCCCGCATAGAGTGCCCCGGTGCTGGTGCGCACCAGATAGACAAACCAGCGGGAGGGAGTGGTAGTGGCGAGGGTCACGAGGTGCGCCACCTGGCCCGCTGGCGCCCAAGCCGGTGCAGGGGCAGCAGGCTCACCAGCAGGCCGGCCCAGACGAAGGCAAAGCCCACGGATTTCACCGGATCCGGGATCTCGCCAAACCAGAAGAGGGCGAGCAGGAAGGCGAGGCTCGGCTCTATGTATTGCAGCAGCCCCACCGTGCTCATGGGCGTGCGCGCCACCGCATAGCAGAACAGCCCCACCGGCAGCAGGGTGGCGGGGGCGCTGCCCATCAGCAGCAGGCGATCGGTCCAGTCACCGGCCATAAACTGGCTGGTGCCCTGCAAGGTCAGCCAGCCGATGATGAGAAGGGCGACGGGCAACTGCACCAGAGACTCCAGATAGAGACTGGTACCGGCGTCCAGTCTCACCTTTTTCTTGATGAGGCCGTAGAGGGCAAAGTTGGCCCCCATCACGAGGGAGAACCAGGGTAGCTCGCCGTAAGAGAAGAGCATGTAGGCGAGCCCCGCCAGGGCGAGCGCCACCGCCAGGTGTTTTTGCGGGGTGAGCTTCTCTTTGAGGAAGAGCACCGCAAAAGCGATGTTGAAGAGCGGGGTCATGAAGAAGGCGAGGCTGGTGGCCAGCACCTGGCCCGTGGTCAGGCACCAGGTGAACATGCACCAGCTGATGGACATCACGGGGCCCGCCAGCAGCACGAGGCCGAGCTGCCGGGGATCGCCGCGCAGGGCCCCCCAGGGCACCCGCTGGCCGAGGAGCAGAAGCAGGCCTCCCAGCAGCACCACGGACCAGAGCACCCGGTGGGAAAGCAGTTCCCACATGTTGATCTCGGGCATGAACTGGTAATAGAGGGGCAGCATGCCCCACAGCACGAATGAGAGGGCCGCGCTGCCGGTGCCCATCCAGTTCTTCATCTCTCTCCGTTTATTAAACTAAACAATGGCGGCTGCATGATAAGTATCCGCCGCCCCTTTCACAAGCGGGAGCGGGGAGAAAACTCTGGTACTATCGGGCCCATGAACCGACTCGATCCCCTGTTTGAACAGATCCGGGCCTGCCGCCTGTGCGAGGCCCACCTGCCGCTCGGCCCAAGGCCGGTGATCCGCGGCAACGAGCGCGCCCGTCTGCTCATCATCGGCCAGGCCCCCGGCACCCGGGTACACGCCAGCGGCATCCCCTGGGACGATCCCTCCGGCGATCGGCTGCGCTTGTGGCTCGGGGTGGACAAGGCCACCTTTTACGATGAATCCCGCATCGCCATCATGCCCATGGGGCTCTGTTACCCGGGCAGGGGCAAGTCGGGGGATCTGCCGCCGCGCCCGGAATGTGCCCCCACCTGGCACGACAAGGTACTGATGCTGCTGCCCAACATCGAGCTGACCCTGCTCATCGGCCAGTATGCGCAGGCTTACTACCTGAGGGCGGCGGCGAAAGGATCGCTCACCGAGACGGTGCGACACTGGGCGGACTATGGCCCGGCCTGGTTGCCGCTGCCGCACCCATCCCCGCGCAACACCCTCTGGCTCAGGAAGAACCCCTGGTTCGAGCAGGCAGTGATCCCCCATCTGCAGCAGAGGGTCGCCCCCCTGCTTGACCCGGCAGGCTAGAGCGCCGGCTCGGCCTGGGGCTTGGGCTTGCTGCGGGCCATGGCGACCAGCGGCAGTATGATGCACAGGCACCCCAACAGCAGCGGCAGCCCCGGCTGTTCGTCAAACAGCCAGACCCCGATGGCGACCGCCATCAGCAGCCCGGTGTACTCCGCCGAGGCGATCTTGCTCGCCTCCGCCTTGCGATAGGCCATCACGCACAGCCCCGCGTAGACCATGATGAGCGCCGAGGAGCCGAAGGCGGGCCACCACATCTGCCATTGCCACTCGCCCCCTTCCCACCAGGCCAGCGCCAGGATGAAGGGCATGCTCAGCACATTGGTGAAAAACAGGGTCTGGGCGATGGGCTGCTGGAGCGGGATGCGCTTGATCAGCAGGTTGTTGACCGCCAGGGAGAGCGCCACCCCGAGCGCCGCCAGGGCGGCCCAGTTTACCTCGGTCGGGCGCAGCACGATGAGCACTCCGACGAAGCCGAGCAGCGCCGTCAGCACCTTCTGGCGCGAGAGTGCCTCCCCCGCCAGCCAGACCGCGAGCGGCACCATCAGCAGCGGGGCGGCATAGAAGAGGGCGTTGGCGGTGGCGAGCGGCAGCCGGGTGAGGGCGACCACCATCAGGCAGACACCGACGGCCCAGATATGGGCCCGCAGCAGGTGCCACTTGAGGGCTACCGGCGGGTTGCGCCGCCAGGACCAGAGCAGCCAGGGGGCGAGCAGCAGGGCCGCGGAGAGCTGGCGGAAAAAGACAAATTGGAAGATGGGCTGGTCCGGCTCCAGCACCTTGACCAGGGCATCGGAGAAGACCGCCACCATGTTGCCGAGCACCAGATAGAGGATGCCTATTCCGACTGCATTCATACCACCTCCAGATTCAGATGAGGGGAGGGTAGCCCGCGGCCTGTTATCCAGTAAAATGATAAAAAATCATCACGCATGAGAAATTTGGATAATGAAGCTGCCCCCCCTGCGCGCCGTTCAATATTTCGAGGTGGTTGCCCGCCTGCTGAGTTTTTCCCGCGCCGCCCTGGAGCTCAATGTCAGCCAGAGTGCGGTCAGTCACCAGATCCGTCTGCTGGAGGATTTTCTGGGGGAGCGGCTGCTGCTGCGCCAGGGGCGGCTGCTCTCCCTGACGCCCCAGGGGGAGATCTATTTCGAGGGGATCGCCGCCGGGCTGGTCCAGATTGCCCACAGCAGCGAGCAGTTGCGCGGGGGAGGCGAGATGCGGGTGCGGCTCGCGGTCTACAGCTCCTTTGCGGTGAAGTGGCTGATCCCGCGCCTGGCCGGGCTGCGCCAGCTCTATCCCGAGCTGGATCTCAGCCTGGAGATGGTGGCGGAAGATCCCGAGCTCTCCGACAGGGTGGCGGACGGTTTCATCACCGTCTCCCCCGAAGGGCCGGGCTACATGCACGATCTGCTCTATCGGGAGCGGCTGATGCCGGTGTGCAGTCGCCGGATGTGGCAGCAGGTGGAAGGGGAGTGGCCCGCCACCTTGTGGCAGTTGCCGCTGCTCTCCATCCAGGCTATCTACCGAGAGAAGGGGGAAGATTGGCGGCGCTGGGCCGAAATGGGGGGGCTGACCATTCCCCCCGAGGCGAGGGTGCACCATTTCAGCCATATCCTGCTCGCGCTGGAGGCGGCGAACTGGGACCAGGGAATGGCGCTCATCAATGACTACATGTTGCAGCCGGAAGATCCGCGTCTGGTGCGGCTGCCCCTGCACGCCCTCGAGACCGGCGACAACTTCTATTTCGTCTTCAAGCGCTCGCGCGCCCATGAACCCGCCATCAGCCGGTTGCGTCAGTGGCTGTGGCAGGAGTCGCAGGCGAGCCTGAGACCCGGGGAAAACGAGCCTCTCAGGCGCGTCTGAACGTGCTGGACGCCCTATGCAGAATGGACGACGCAGCCCACGACGGATGGGTCTGCTTCGGAGGGCCTGATGGCACTGGCGAGACCAGGGCCATCAGGAGCGGGTCAGGTGCGCTTGAACTGGCTCAGTACAAAGAGGGTGGTGGCGCAGACTACGACCGAGGGACCGGCCGGGGTGTCTTGATACCAGGAGAGGGCAAGGCCCCCCAGCACGGCGAGACAGCCTGTCAGGGCGGCAAAGCCGGCCATCTGCTCCGGAGTCTGGCTGAAGCGGCGGGCGGTGGCGGCGGGAATGATCAGCAAGGAGGTGATGATGAGCGCCCCGACGAACTTCATGGCCACGGCGATGACCAGGCCTATCAGCAACATCAGCACGCAGCGCAGCACATCCACCCGCACCCCTTCCACCCGGGCCAGCTCTTCCGAGATGGTCATGGAGAGCAGGGGATCCCAGAGTCGCCACAGGGTGAGCAGCACCAGGGCGCCGCCGCCGTAGATCCAGAGCAGGTCCATGGGCTGCACCGAGAGCAGGTCGCCAAACAGGTAGGCCATCAGGTCCACCCGCACGTTGTCCATGAAGCTCAGGGTGACCAGACCCAGCGACAGGGCGCTGTGGGCCAGAATGCCGAGCAGGGTGTCGGTGGCCACCTGCTGGTTGCGGCTCATGATGACCAGCAGCATCGCCATGGCGAGGCAGCAGACCACGACCGCCAGGGTGAGGTCCACCTGCAGCAGGATGCCGAGGGCGATGCCGAACAGGCAGGCATGGGAGAGGGTGTCGCCAAAATAGGCCATCTTGCGCCACACCACGAAGCTGCCAAGCGGCCCGGCCAGCAGGGCGATGCCGAGTCCGGCCGCGAGGGCGTATAACAGAAAGCTGTCCACGTGAAGATCCTAGTTGTTGCGAGAGGGCAGGCGGATGACGGGAGCCTGCGGTTCATGATGATGGTGTTCACCATCGCAGTGGTGATGGTGGGTATAGACCGCCAGCACCTCCCGCTCCGGCCGCCCGAACAGGCGGGCAAATTCCGGGTGGCGGGCCACGCTCTGTGGCTCGCCGTGGCAGCAGACGTGGCGATTGAGGCAGATCACCTCGTGAGTGCTGGCCATCACCAGGTGCAGATCGTGGGAGACCATCAGCACGGCGCAGTGGAACTCGGCGGCCAGCTGGCTGATGAGGGCATAGAGCTCGATCTGGCCGTTGATGTCCACCCCTTGCACCGGTTCGTCCAGCACCAGCAGCTCGGGTTTGACCAGCAGGGCGCGGGCCAGCAGCACCCGCTGCATCTCGCCGCCGGAGAGTTTCTGCATCCGGTTGTCCAGCAGATCCTGGGCACCGACCCGATTGAGCGCCTCCTCGATGGAGAGGCGGCTGTTCTTGCCAAGCTGCAGGAAGCGGCGCACCGTCAGGGGGAGGGTGGGGTCCAGATAGAGGCGCTGGGGTACATAGCCGATCCGCAGATCGCGGCGGCGAACGATGTCCCCCGAATCTGGGCTGAGCAAGCCCAGCACCAGCTTGCTCAGGGTGCTCTTGCCCGCCCCGTTGGGGCCGACCAGGGTGGTGATTTTGCCTTTGTTCAGGGTAAAGGAGACCTTGTCGAGCACGAGTCGTCCGTCAAATGAGAGACAGACCTCTTTCAGCTCCACCAGTTGGGTCATGACAGCTCCGGGGTTTACAGCCTGTGAGAGTTATAATATAACAGCGACGTTGGTTTGTTATATTATCACACACATACTCCCTGACGAGACCTCTATGCGAATTCTTGCTCTGATCACTGCCCTGATGGCGGTGAGTCTGCCTGTCCGTGCCCTCGAGGTGCTGACCACCATCAAACCCCTGGGCTTCATCGCGGCGGCGATCACCGATGGCGTGAGCGAGCCCGGGGTGTTGCTGCCCACCGGCGCGTCTCCCCACGATTTTTCCCTGCGCCCTTCCGACATGCGCAACATCAAGGAGGCCGATCTGGTGGTGTGGGTCGGTCCCGAGCTGGAAGGCTTCATGGCCAAACCCCTGGCCCGGCATCCTCATGTATTGACCCTGACCCAGGTTCCCGGCATGCCGCTGTACAACTATGCGACCCAGGGGGAACATGACGAGCATCACCATGACGACAAGGATCATGACCATGCCGCCCACGACCACGGCTCGCACGACGAGGGCCATGAAGGGCACCACCACGAAGGGGTGGATCCCCACATCTGGCTGGGTCCAACCCAGGCCAAGGTGATTGCCAAGGCGATTGCAACCGAACTGGGCAAGCTGGACCCTGCCAACCAGGCGCGCTATGCCGCCAATCTCGCGGCCTTCGAGGGCAAGGTGAACGCCCTGGACAAGGTGATCGCCGTGCAGATGGAGGCGGTGGATCAGAAGGGCTACTTCGTGTTCCACGAAGCCTATGGATACTGGGAGCGTCACTACGGCATGAGCTCCAAGGGACACTTCACCGTGAGTCCGGAGCGTCGCCCGGGAGCCAAGACGCTGATTGATATCCGCAAGGCGCTGGAAGAGAAAAAGGCGAGCTGCATCTACGCCGAGCCGCAGTTCTCCCCGGCGGTGATCGAGTCGGTTGCCCGCAATACCGGGGCCAAGGTGCTGCTGCTGGACGAAGTCGGCGAGCAGGTGCCGCTCGGTCCGGACGGTTATCCGCAATTCATGCAGCAATTGGCGGACGCCTTCGCCCAGTGCCGCTAGGCCTTGCCCGACATTGACGATAGAGGCGGCGCGGCCAACTATACTGACCTCCAGCATCTGATATGGAGTGTCAGTCATGAAATGGTTGCTCGTCTCTGTCTGCACGCTGACCCTGCTGGGATCCGGCATACAGGCATCCGGTCTTTCCGAACACATCGCCAGCCCGGAACTCAGGGCAAAAATGCAGGCGGTCTATGGCGCCAGAGCGATCCAGCGGTCCGAGGCCTTCTCTCGTCTGCTGACGCCAAGGGCCGGAACGACGGACCAGCAGAAGCTGGAGCTGGTGAATAACTACTTCAACAACCTGACCTACAGCGAGGATCCCAGACTGTGGGGGGATGATGATTATTGGGCCAATCCGCTGGAGTTCATCGGGGCGAGAGGAGGGGATTGCGAGGACTACAGCATCGCCAAGTACTACACCCTGATGGAGCTGGGGGTCGACGAGAAGAAGCTGCGGCTGGCCTATGTGAAGGCAATTCGTTACAACCAGTTCCACATGGTGACGTTGTACTTCCCGACCATCAAGTCAGATCCCCTGGTGCTGGACAACATCAATGGCCGCATCCTGCCGGGGAGCAAGCGCAATGATCTGCAGCCGGTTTACAGTTTCGATGCCAAAAGCATCTGGATCATGAAATCTCGTCGCGAGGGAACCCTGGCGGGGAGCGCCGATCGCCTGGCCCAGTGGACCTCGATGCAGAGCCGCTTCTCCAGCGAGCATTTGCGCTCCCCCCGTCGCCAGCTATAACTTGCCCGCCGCCTTCAACTCCTCGAAATATTTTGCCGCGCCCGGATGCTGTTCGACACTCAGCACCGGGCCAATCTTGTTACGCGCCTTGTGAAACAGGTTCGCATAGCCATAGGTCTGTTCGTTGAAACTGGTTTGCTGGCTCAGCATGGCCCGGGTCAGCCGATAGACCTCGTCATCCGGAGTGGCGGCATTGGTCACCAGGGTGGCGGCGATGGCGAAGGTCGGGGTTGCCTTGAGGTTGCCCGGGTAGATGCGTGCCGGCACCTGGCTGCGCTGATAATACCTGACCCCCTTGAGCAGCTGGTCCCTGACGGGCCCCTCGATCGCCAGGAAGCGCACGGCGCAGCGCTTGGCGGTGTCCAGCACGATGCGGTTGGGATGACCCATGACAAGGCCATAGGCATCGATCTGTTTATTGCACAACGCTTCGGAGAGATTGGCGACGCTCTTCAAATCGAGATCCTGCTCCTTTGCGCCCAGAACATTGAACAGGGCCAATGCCGTTTGACGAGTCCCTGAACTCTTCAGGCCCATGTCGATGGGGGCCAGCTTGAGCTGCTCCAGGGTGGTGATATCCCCATCGGCTCGCACCACTATGGTGAAAGGTTCGGCGTGGGTGGCAAAGAGCGCCCTCAGCTCGGGTTGTGGCTGGGCAGCGAAAGGCCCGGTGCCCTGGCTGGCCTGATAGAGCCAGTCGGACTGGACGAGCGCATAGGGTACCTCTCCCGTTTTCAGCTGGCGGAGATTTTCGATGGACCCGGAGCTGGCCTGTAGTTTGCAGGGCATCGTGGGGTCACTTTTTTTGGCCAGTCTGCAGAACTCCTTGATGACCTGGTAATAGATGCCTTGCTCCCCCCCGGTGCCTATGGTCATGGTGGTCGCGTACAGGGTCGGTTGCCACAGCAGGGCAAGCAGCAGCAGCGGGATCCTCATGATGCATTCTCCTGAGTGGCATAACCATCGATGCCCCAACTGCGCAGCGTGTCCACATCGCTCATGTCGCCGGCTTCCGCCAGCAAGGTGTAGCCGGAAGCATGGAGGCATTGGGAAAGCAGGTTCCAATAAAGGGGGGACTGGGTGAGCTGGCAACTGATGAAGACAGGTCTGATAGGGTCGAGCCTGGCCAGATTGTCGTTGTTCATCGGGATATTGCTGAACGCCAGCTCAATCCCCTGGGACTGGAGTGCAGTCAGTCGCTCCTCGGCCAGGGGAGGGAAGATAGCCAGATCCCAGCGCCAGTCCAGCGTCTTGCCACGAGCGCTGGCCAGCACGTGGGCAAACTGCGCCCAGTCTGGATGGCCGAGCAGGCTGAGAGGTAGCTGGAGCCCTTCCGCCTTCTGGGTCAGCCAGTCGTTGAGCAGCGCCCGAATTTCATCCGGCGAGCTGTCCGTGGTGGGGGGGTGCTTGGGTAACAGGCGGCTGTAGAGCCTGATACTCCCCTGAGTGGAGAAGAAATGCTGCTGATAGGTGTTGTCATTGGTGTCGACCAGACCAACGAGCTTCTGGTGGGTCGGGAGGGCGTCGTGCTTGCCAAGCTGGGTGATCTTCAGCCGTTGTTGCAGCAGGTCCCGTTTGCGTTCGGAGACCAGCTGGTTGATGGAGACGACGACTTCCTGCAATTCGCGAAGCCACGGGGTTGGCAGGTTGCCGCTGAACTGGCGTTTGCGGATCCGGGTTAGCTGCAAACTGACTTGTTCGAGGGGGTGCATCAGGCGGCGGCACACCCAGGTGATCACCAGGCTAAACACCAGCAGGCCGACGAGCAATGCGAGCCCGGTACGACTGATGGCATTCCACAGATGCTGGTAGGCGTAACCCTTGTGCCCCTCGAGCGTGAGGGTACCGAGAATACGCCAGCCGTCGGTCAACTCCTGCTCAATTTTGACCGGCGGCATGTCGATAACAGAGGGGAGCCAGCCTGGAATATTTTGCTGTGCGGTGTGGAACACCTTCTGGAACAGCACCTGGCCATCCGGATCCAGCAGAACGACGGAGTTGACGAAGCCTCCGTCGAACATGGCGTTCACTATGGTCTCGGCAAGGACCTTGTCATCGTTGAGCAGAGTGCCCTGCAGCACCAGCCCCAGTGCGGTGATGGCGGTTTCAAGGTTGGCCGACATTTGGTCGAGAATAGACTGTCGTATCGTCGTGATCTCCAGCACGAGCAGCAGCGCGGCGCCGATGGTGAAGAGGATTAGGATGATTACATTTAACAATTTTGCCAATGACATACCCACTCCATGGAGATGTTTTTGCAACATTTTCTGGGCCGGAGAGCACCACAACCGGACTTGGTTCTTAAAAATAGAAAAAAATGGCTGAAAATGACGATCATTTCTGCCCATGCTGGAAGGTTATGCATAAAATGTGAGTTTCGTGCATGGAGCTATGAACTTTTTGTAAGTATTTAGGTCTAAAAGCCAGATATTCGGTTTTTCATAATAAAAACTCATAAAAACAGACCCACAACCACCACCCTTAGATCTAATAACAGGATAGCGGATGAAACGTCTCCGTCCCTTGGTAGCCCAGGCTGCCAATTGGGAACCCCCGGTTCCCCGCAAGCATTTCTATGCCATGCTATTGCTCACGGCCATGACGCTGTCAGCGGTAGCCGTATTGCCAGCTCCCGGTGACATCCTGGAGCGGCCACTGCGTCTGGAGTTGCCGATCGCCACCACGGGCACCGCAACCAACGAAGACAACACCGACTTCAACGACATTCCGGATCACGAGCTGGTCGAGTCAGCCGCTCCCGAAGACGACATCCCGGCGGATGCCACGCCTCAATGGCAGGATTACCGGGTGCGTAACGGCGAGAACCTGACCACCATCTTCAACAACCTGGGGCTGTCCACCACCACCCTCTACAAGGTGTTGGATGCGGATGCCAAGAACAACCTGGCGCGTCTCAAACCCGGTCAGA
Organism: Aeromonas sp. R7-5; assembly: GCF_040908015.1. Classification (NCBI taxonomy): domain Bacteria; kingdom Pseudomonadati; phylum Pseudomonadota; class Gammaproteobacteria; order Aeromonadales; family Aeromonadaceae; genus Aeromonas; species Aeromonas sp. R7-5. The sequence continues at coordinate 135,952 of NZ_JBFOCZ010000006.1, forward strand.
CCATCGAGTTGCTGATCGATCAGGACAACATTCTGCAGCAGCTGAAGATCCGCCTGAACATCAAGCAGACTCTGGTGCTGGAGCGTACCGACGACACCTATAGCGCCAACATGCTCAATGAAGAGGTGGAGTGGCAGCAGAAGAGCTATGACGGTGTCATCAACGGCAGCTTCTACGTCAGCGCCCGCAATGCCGGGATCCCGGCCAACCACATCCAGAAGATTGCCAACCTGTTCCAGTGGCGCCTCAACTTCGCCAAGGATTTGAAAAAGGGTGATAAGTTCAAGGTGCTGGTCCGTCAGGAGACGGTCGACGGCAAGAGTACGGGCAATACCCAGTTGCTGGGGGTCGAGGTGTTCAGCCAGGGCAAGGCCGTGTCAGCCTGGTTGTCGGAAGATGGCAACTATTATGACGGTCAGGCAAACAGCCTGGAGCGCGGTTTCCGCCGTTATCCGACTCACAGCCGTTACCGGGTCAGCTCCAGTTTCAACCCGAATCGCCGTCATCCCATTACCGGGCAGGTCCGGCCCCATGAGGGGACCGACTTTGCCTTGCCGGTAGGCACGCCCATCATGGCGACCGGTGACGGTGTGGTCCTCAAGGCAACCAGCCACCCGCTGGCAGGCACCTATGTCGTGATCAAGCACGGCCGTACCCTGATGACCCGTTATCTGCACCTGAGCAAGCTGCTGGTCAAGCCGGGCCAGAAGGTGAAGATGGGTGACAAGATTGCCCTCTCCGGCAACACGGGCCGCTCCACCGGTGCTCACCTGCACTACGAGGTGCGCATCAACAACCGCCCGGTGGATCCCATGAAGATCAAGCTGCCGATGGCGGAGCCGCTCTCCGGTAAGGACAAGCGTCAGTTCCTCGCCAAGGTGAAGAGCTACCGCAAAGAGATGGAGGCGGGCTGAACGGCTCCCTCCTGACGAAAAAGGCCCCGCCAACTGGCGGGGCCTTTTCATTGCAGAACGGCTTCAATAACCCTTGTCAAAGTCGATCCTGCCGTCCAGCTGCTGACCATCGATGAAGCGGATGTAGTTGCGGATGAAGATCTGGGCCACATCTTCCGGGAAGCTGTAGGCGCTGTTGTGGGGCGTCACGATGAGATTGGGCTGGAGCCAGAGCGGGCTGTCAGCGGGCAGGGGTTCCTGCTCGAACACATCGAGCACCGCCATGGCGGGCTTGCCGGTTTGCAGTGCCGCCAGCAGATCCCCCTCATGGACGGCATTGCCTCTGCCGACGTTGAAGAAGATGGCGCCCGGTTTGCAGTGGCTGAAGCGTTCGGCGGTGAAGAGATGGCGTGTCTCGCGGGTGGCGGGCAGCACGCTGACGATGACATCGGCCTGGGCCAGCATTTTGTTGAGTGCCGGCAACTGGTACACCTGATCGAACCCGGCACGTTCACGGCCACTGTGGCTGATGCCGAGCACCCTCATGCCAAAATGTTTGCCGGTGTGGGCGATATGCTGCCCGATGCTACCGGTGCCGAGCAGCAGCAGCGTCTTTCCCTTCAAGCCCTGATAGGGATGGCTCTGCCAGACGCCCTGTTGCTGCTGCTCGCGATAGAGTGGCAACTGGCGGGTCAGGCTGAGCAGATGGCCGAACACATACTCACTCATCAAGGGGCCGAAGATGCCGCGGACATTGGTGAGCAGGTAGTCGCGGCGGCAACTGGCGTCCAGCAGCACATCGACCCCGGCATAAGTCGACTGGAGCCAGCTGAGCTTGCCGGCCTTGGCCAGCAGCGGCTTGGCCCGGGCAGGCTCGGCCATCAGGATATGAGCGTCACCGATAAGCTGTTCGGCCTCGGCCTGATTGTCGGCCCGAAGAATGTGCAGATGGGGAAGATGGGCCGCCTTGAGCAGGCGTTCATAGTGGCTGTTGTCCTGACTCAACAGCAGCAGGGTACGTTGGCTCATACTCTTGTTCCTTATCGTGTTTATGGCAAGGCGAGAGGGATGCTGTCTCCATCTTACCCCAGTTGATCGGGCAAGATAGTCGAGCAGGGCGCTTTTTCATTTTTAGACGGGGCCCTCGTGGGCTACAATCTGCCCCACATTTTGCAAAGGATCCGACTCCAGTGTTTGGTGACAAGTTTTATAAGCGACTGGCCGAGCTGCAGCCCTGGCAGCAAACCGTCTATACCCTGGCGCTGGCAGAGCGCATGTACCCCAACTATGTGCTCTTTACCCAGGCCTCCGGTTTCGGGGATGCGAGGGCATTCCGTCACGCGCTGGATCAGATGTGGAACTACCTGACGGTCAAGGGATCCCGCGTCAATCTTGGTGCCATTCTGGAAGCGTTTGAAGTCTACATTCCCGATCCACGCAAGTTTGAATCCTACGGCGCCTATCCGGCACTGGACGCCTGCGTGGCGCTGGGTTGTGCCTACAACTCGGTGATCTGCCGGGTGGGGGAAGAGGCCAACGACGCCAGCCATGCGTCTGTCGGCACGGTCGCCGGCTTCATCGAGATGCTGGAAGAGCGGGATCTCAGCGATGAGGAGCTCTATGAGCACGAGTACATGGAGGCGGAGCTGGAGTTCCAGGTCGAACTGCTCAAACGGGTGGCCCATGAACGGGACAGCGATCGCATCCTTGCCATCCGCGCCTTCGCGGCCCAGGACGGCGTCTCCAACATCGGCATCAGCCTGGAGGCGTAATGCCATCGCGTTCTACCCATAAAAAAAGCTCCCGGTCGGGAGCTTTTTTTATGGGTGCGGTTCAGGCCCGCTCTTCGGTCAGGGGGCTGACACTCAGCACGGGGGCAGCATCGATACCGTCGGCATTCATCATGGCGGAGATGCGTTGCAGGGAAGAGAGCAACAACCCCTGCTCCCAGTTCTCCAGCGCCTGAAAGCGTTGAATGAAACTCTCCTGCAAGGGGGTCGGAGCCTGGGCAAGCAGGGCGCGTCCCGCGTCAGTGAGCGTCGCATGCACCTTGCGTTTGTCGGTTTCGCTGCGAATGCGCTGCACCAGCTGGCGGCTCTCCAGCCGGTCCATGATGGTGGTGGCGGTGGCCTGGCTCATGTTGGTGTGATCCGCCAACTGGCGCATGGAGATCTGGCCAAGCTCGTCGATACCCTTGAGCAGCAGGAGCTGGGGCGAGGTCAGGCCGGCTTCCTTGATCAAGCGCTTGGAGTGCATGTCGATGGCACGGATGATCTGGCGCAGGGCGATCAGCACTTCATCATGTTTTTCCATGGGGTCTGGGTCATCGCAGGGCTGTGGAGAGGCGCGAAATTCTCCGCCTAATCCATAACAAGGTCAATATGGTTTTTGATGTAATGATTTCAGCTCTAATGAATATTGTGTTAGGTTATCGGACAATTGCCCCATTCCAACCCGATATTTGAGGAGTGAAATCATGCATGACGACCTGGATATCAAGTCCCTGGTTGCCGACCTGCGTGTGGTCAGAGTTCGCTATGAACTGCCGGACACCGCGGCGTTTGTGCGTTATCAACCTGCTTATGACGAGGACCCCAACAACCTCAAGGTACACCACTACGATGGCGAGCTGCCGCTCTCTTGCAGCAACACAGGTTCTTTCAGTCTAAAGGAGTTGGTCAATGAGCTGCGCTATGCCTATGTGCTGGTTCACCTCTTCCCCGACGAGAGTGCCATGAACTTTTATCTGGCGGGTCTGGACAATGGGCTGGCACAGCTGGAGTTCATCGGTGGCTCCTATGACTTCAACCGCCTCTGGATAACCAGTGGTGTCTCCAATCTGGGGGTGCCCATGGCTATCTTCCTTGGCAAACGCCACGCAGTGAACGGCCAGCCGTCGGTGACCCTGGTGGATCACCGTGAGCAGGTGGCTGGTCGTCTGGCCTATCGCGCCATCGGCGGTGCCGGCGATCACGTGGGTGAAGACTTTTTCAACAACGACTAAGGAGGCCCGATGCGAGCAACCAAAGGGCTTTTGAAAGGCCTCAATCCCACCATGGCCATGACGGCCCTCACCGTCGTGACCCTCTTCCTGCTGTTCGGCGTCTTTGATCCGGATACCGCAGGCACCTGGTTTACCGGGGCCAAGGACACCATCATTGCTGGCTTCAAGTGGTATTACATCCTGGTGGTCGCCCTGTTCCTGTTCTTCGCCGTCTACCTGATGTTCAGCCGCTTTGGCAGCATCCGGCTGGGCGACGACGACCAGGTACCGGAGTTTGGCTACTTTGCCTGGTTTTCCATGCTGTTCAGCGCAGGCATGGGCATAGGCCTGGTGTTCTGGAGTATCGCCGAGCCCATGTATCACCTGCAGGGCAACCCCTTCATCACCGAAGGTATGACGCCGGAAGCGGCCCAGATCGCCATGCGCCTCACCTTCTTCCACTGGGGTCTGCACCCCTGGGCCATCTATGTGATCGTCGGCCTGTCGCTGGCCTTCTTCAGCTACCGGCGCAAGTTGCCGCTGGCTATCCGCTCCGTGCTCTACCCCATTCTTGGCGATCGTATCTACGGCTTCTGGGGCCATGCCGCCGACGTGCTGGCGGTGTTCGGTACCGTGTTCGGGGTGGCGACCTCCCTTGGGCTGGGCGTCTCCCAGATGAACACCGGCCTCAATCAGATGTTCGGCATGGGCGTGTCACAAGCGAACCAGCTCTGGCTCATCGGTGGCATCAGCCTGATTGCCACCCTGTCGGCCATCTCCGGCGTCGGGCGCGGGGTGAAGATCCTCTCCGAACTCAATATCTGGTTGAGCGTGTTCGTGCTGGGCCTCTTCCTGGTGCTGGGGCCGACCACCTACATCCTCAACGCCTATGTGCAGAACATCGGTGATTACCTGCAGAACATCGTCAAGCTGAGCTTCTGGACCAATACCGAAGCCAACGGTACCTCGGCCTGGCAGTCTAGCTGGACCGCATTTTACTGGGGCTGGTGGATCGCGTGGGCACCCTTTGTCGGCATGTTCATCGCCCGCATCTCCAAGGGCCGCACGATTCGTGAATTCGTGCTCGGTGTTCTGCTGGTGCCCTCCCTGCTCGGCATGTTCTGGCTCACCGTGTTCGGCGGGACTGCCATGAACCTGGAGCTGTTCGGTGGCGGCGGCGTGGTGGAAGCGGTCAATCAGGATGTCACCATGGCGCTCTACAAGACGGTGGAACTGCTGCACTGGGAGACCTTCGGCTGGATTGCCAAGGGGGTGCTGACCCTGCTTATCTGCACCTACTTCATCACCTCCAGCGACTCGGGCACGCTCGTGATTACGACGCTGCTCTCCATCGGCGATCAGGATCCCCCGGTGCTGCACCGCGCCATCTGGGGGCTGGGGCAGGGGCTGGTCGCGGCCATTCTGCTGGTCTCCGGCGGGCTTGCCGCCCTGCAGGCCGCCAGCATCATCGCCGCGCTGCCCTTCTCGGTCATCATGCTGGCCATGTGCTACTCCCTGATGCAGGGGCTCAAACAGGAGAGCCAGCACCAGTTCGAATACAGGCAGAAGCTCAAGCGTCATCCGGGGTCGGTCAATCTGAGCCTGATGGATCGCATCGGTCCGGGCTGATGACAGGTTCGGTCAAACGAAAGGGGAACCTCGCGGTTCCCCTTTTTCATGCCTGTTCGGCGGTCGGTAGCTACAGCATCTGCTTGAGTCGATAGAGCAGGTCAAGGGCCTGTCGCGGGGTCAGCTCGTCCGGGCGAACTGCTGCCAGCTCCTCCACCACAGGATGGGGTTGCGGGGCGAGAGTGACCGGAGCCGGACGGCTTTCGCCGGCGGCTACCGGAGTGGCACTCTCCAGCTCGTGCAGTTTGTGGCGGGCCTGGTGGATCACCGATTTCGGCACCCCGGCCAGCGCCGCTACCTGCAGGCCGTAGGATCGGCTGGCCGCACCTTCCTGCACCGCGTGCATGAAGGCGATGGTGTCGCCGTGCTCCACCGCATCCAGGTGGACGTTGGCCAGCCCGCTCATCAGCTCGGGCAGGCGGGTCAGCTCGAAGTAGTGAGTGGCGAACAGGGTGTAGGCGCCAATCTTGCTAGCCAGCTGCTCGGCGCAGGCCCAGGCCAGCGAGAGGCCGTCGTAGGTGCTGGTGCCGCGGCCAATCTCGTCCATCAGCACCAGACTGCGGGCGGTGGCGTTGTTGAGGATATTGGCGGTTTCGGTCATCTCCACCATAAAGGTGGAGCGGCCGGAGGCGAGATCATCCGACGCTCCGATGCGGGTGAAGATGCGGTCGATGGGGCCGATGCGGGCGCTGTCGGCGGGCACGAATGCGCCGATATGGGCCAGCAGCACGATGAGTGCGGTCTGGCGCATGTAAGTGGATTTACCGCCCATGTTGGGGCCGGTGATGATCAGCATCCGCCGCTCCCGCTCCAGCCGTATCGGGTTGGCGATAAAGGGGTCGGTCATCACCTGCTCCACCACCGGATGGCGGCCCGCCTCGATGAGGATCTGATCCTCGTCGATGAGTGTGGGGCAGCGATAGTCGAGGGTCTCTGCCCGCTCGGCCAGGTTGGCCAGCACGTCCAGCTCCGCCAGTGCGGCAGCAGACTCCTGCAGATCGCCGAGGTGCGGCAGCAGGGCGTCGAGCAGCTCTTCGTAGAGACGTTTTTCCAGCGCCAGCGCCTGGGCCTGGGCGGTGAGCACCTTGTCCTCGTACTTCTTCAGCTCATCGATGATGTAGCGCTCGTTGTTTTTCAGCGTCTGGCGGCGGATGTAGTGGGCCGGCACCAGGTGGCTGTTGGCGCGGCTCACCTCGATGTAGAAGCCGTGCACCTTGTTGTAGCCCACCTTGAGGGTGTTGATGCCGGTGAGCGCCTTCTCCCGCTCCTCGATGCGGGCCAGGCTGGCGGTGGCGCCATTGGCCAGATCCCGCAGCTCGTCCAGATCAGTGTTGAACCCTTCACGGATGACGCCGCCATCGCGGATGAGCACCGGCGGCACCTCCATCACGGCACGCTCCAGCAGATCGAACAGCTCGGGGAAGGTACTTGCCCGCTCGCGCAGCTGCTGCACCGCCTCGTGCTCGCTCTCCGCCAGCAGACGCTGCAACTCGGGCAGCTGAGCAAAAGCCTGCCGCAGCCGGGTCAGATCGCGCGGACGGGCCGAGCGCAAGGCAAGGCGCGCCAGCACCCGCTCCACATCGCCGACCTGGCGCAGCAGGCTCCCCAGCTCGTCATAGAGGTTCTGCTCGATGAGCTCCTTGATAGTGCTCTGGCGACCTTTGAGGATCACCCGATCGCGGATCGGCTGGTGGATCCAGCGCTTGAGCAGGCGGCTGCCCATCGGCGTGGCGGTGCAATCGAGCACGGCGGAGAGGGTGTTGTCGTGACCGCCGGCCAGATTCTGGGTCAGCTCCAGATTGCGGCGGGTGGCAGCATCCATGATGACCGCATGATCGGGCTGCTCCAGGCGCACGCTGCGAATGTGGGGCAGGGCGGTGCGCTGGGTGTCTTTCACGTACTGCATCAGGCAGCCGGCGGCGCACAGGGCGGTCTCGCTCTGCTCGACCCCAAAGCCCACCAGATCCTGGGTGCCGAACTGCTGGCACAAGAGCTTGCGGGCGGTGCCGAGCTCGAACTCCCACTCCGGGCGGCGGCGCAGACCGCGGCGACCCTCGACATGGTGCAGGAAGGCGAACGATTCGGGGTAGAGCAGCTCCGCCGGATTGGTGCGTTGCAGCTCCGCCAGCAGGGTCTCTTCTTTCTCGAACTGGTTGATGAAGAAGCGTCCGGAGCCGATGTCCATGGTGCCGTAACCGAAGCGGCGGCCATCGTGGTAGACGGCGGCGATCAGGTTGTCCTGCCGCTCGCTGAGCAGCGCCTCGTCGGAGACGGTACCCGGGGTGATGATGCGAATGACCTTGCGCTCCACCGGCCCCTTGCTGGTGGCGGGATCCCCCACCTGCTCGCAGATGGCGGCCGATTCGCCGAGCTGTACCAGCTTGGCGAGATACCCCTCGATGGCGTGATAGGGCACCCCGGCCATCGGGATGGGGCTGCCGGCCGACTGGCCGCGCTTGGTCAGGGAGATGTCGAGCAGCTGGGAGGCCTTGCGGGCGTCGTCGTAGAAGAGCTCGTAGAAGTCACCCATGCGATAAAACAGCAGGATCTCCGGGTTCTCGGCCTTGAGAGTCAGATACTGCTGCATCATGGGGGTGTGGGCGCTCAAGTTGGCGCCTGGCGCTTGGTATTGTGCTGTCATGTGCTATTCCAGAAGGTGCTCTTGCGGGCAAACGTCTGCCGTCATGGGTCTGAATCTGGGGGCCATTCTACATGCTCGAGGCAAGATGGTGAGGAGGAATCTCCGTCTTGGGGGCAAAGCCGGCATCCCGTCGCGGATCTGTGCATCCGGATGATGCTGACCAGAGTGGCCTGGGGGGAGCCTGGCCCAGAAGAGGCATGGGGGAGGAGAAATAGCATCCCCGCACGGATGCGGGGATGGGAGAGACGGGGAGAGTGTCGCCCTCAGTACATGGCTTCGTCGCCACTCAGCATCTCGTGCAGTTTGGCTTTCTGCTCGGGCGTCAGCACCCGGCTCACCTCAAACAGGTAGTGGGCGCGATGGTAGCGGACCTCGGCCTGTACGTCGCTGATGGTCTGCAACTGCTTTCTCGCCGCCACTTCATCCCATTTGCCGGACTTGATCATGTTGACGATGACGTCCTGGCCGATTGCGTCGAGCTTGATTGAGCCCAGCTCCCTGGTGGCCTGCTCGCGCAGCCCCTTGATCTGCTCCACCTGCGCGCTGGAGAGGTTCAGCTCCTGGGCCAGGGTGGTCTCGCTCTGCAGCTCTGCGGTGCCCTCGGTGGCAAAGGCATGGGTGGCGATACACATTGCGAGGGCGGTCATGGCGACGTTGAACGGATGCTTCATCCGGCTTTCTCCTTGGTCTGATGGGATGGAAACCGCATGCATGGCGGTGTTGGAACATGATAACGAGCAGCCATGTACTGGAGCTGAAGCGACGACAACTTGCTGACGCAGTGGCCCCGGGGTCGGTTGCCCGAGGAGCGGGGCAACTGCATAATGAGCGCCATATTTCGCCTGGAAGAGGCCGGAAGAGGACGCGATGATGGGACTTGAAGCAGAGATCTCCCGCTTATCCCGGGAATTGGGCGAGGCACTGCTGGCCAGAGGCTGGCTGGCCGCCACGGCAGAATCCTGCACCGGCGGCGGGGTTGCCACTGCCATCACGGATACTGCCGGCAGCTCTGCCTGGTTCGATCGCGGTTTCGTGACCTACACCAACGAAGCCAAACAGCAGATGCTCGGCGTCAGCATCGACAGCCTGTTGCGCCACGGCGCCGTCAGCGAACCCGTGGTGTTGGAGATGACCCGGGGCTGCCTGGCTCGCTCCGATGCGGGTATCTGCGTGGCCATCAGCGGTATCGCCGGGCCTGGTGGTGGCAGCGAGGAGAAACCGGTCGGCACTGTCTGGTTTGCCTGGGCAGATCGTACCGGTCGTCACCACTCCCTGCTTGCCCGTTTCGATGGGGATCGCCATCAGGTGCGCCAGCAGGCGGTCAGACAGGCCTTGTCCGGACTCCTGGCACTGCTCAAATAAATTGGGCTTGATACTGTATGCATAAACAGTATACTTAGCCCAACTTCACTTCTTACTCACGATTCCCAGCGGAGATTGGCATGGATCAGAACAAACAGAAGGCACTGGCGGCTGCGCTGGGCCAGATCGAAAAGCAGTTTGGCAAAGGCTCCATCATGCGTCTGGGCGACAGCAAGACCATGGATATCGAAGCCATCTCCACCGGCTCTCTCTCTCTGGACGTGGCGCTGGGGATCGGTGGTCTGCCGTGCGGTCGTATCGTCGAGATCTACGGTCCGGAATCGTCCGGTAAAACTACGCTGACCCTGCAGGTGATCGCCGAAGCCCAGAAGAAGGGCAAAACCTGTGCCTTCGTCGATGCGGAGCACGCACTGGATCCTATCTATGCCGCCAAGCTGGGCGTCAACGTTGACGACCTGCTCATCTCCCAGCCGGATACCGGTGAACAGGCACTGGAGATTTGCGACATGCTGGTGCGCTCCAATGCCGTCGACGTCATCATCGTCGACTCCGTGGCGGCCCTGACCCCGAAAGCGGAAATCGAAGGCGAAATGGGTGACTCCCACGTCGGCCTGCAGGCCCGACTGATGTCCCAGGCGCTGCGTAAATTGACCGCCAACATCAAGAACGCCAACTGCCTGTGCATCTTCATCAACCAGATCCGGATGAAGATTGGTGTCATGTTCGGCAGCCCGGAGACCACCACCGGTGGTAACGCTCTGAAGTTTTACGCCTCCGTGCGCCTGGACATCCGTCGTACCGGCGCCATCAAGGAAGGGGACGAGGTGGTCGGCAACGAAACCCGCGTCAAGGTCGTCAAGAACAAGGTGGCGCCACCCTTCAAGCAGGCTGAGTTCCAGATCTTCTATGGTGCCGGTATCTCCAAGGAGGGCGAGCTGGTGGATCTCGGCGTCAAGCACAAGCTGATCGACAAGGCGGGCGCCTGGTACAGCTACAACGGCGAGAAGATCGGCCAGGGCAAAGCCAACGTGATGAAGCTCTTCTCCGAAAACAAGGCACTGGCTGCCGAGGTGGAAGTGAAGCTGCGCGAGCTGCTGCTCTCCGGCACCGCGCCGGTGGAAGAGAAGGCCACGGCTGCCGAGTACGACGAGTTTGAAGCCGAAAACGAACAAGAGTTCGAATAAGGAATGAGGAAAGGCCGGGTTGATACCCGGCCTTGTTGTTTATGGCGGATGAATCTGTGAACGGAACGGGCGAGCCCGTCGAATTGACCTTTGAAGAGCAGCTGGCGGCCGCCCGTGCCTTTGCCATGCGCAGTCTGGCTCGCCGCGAAAGTGCGGAGTCCGAGCTGGCCAGACGCCTGCGTCAGAAGGGATTCGAGGAGGAGGTGGTCGCCGTTGTACTCGACCATTGCCGTGGCTATGGCTGGGTCAATAACGATCGTTACGGTGCCATGGCGGTGCGGGCCGGTGCGGCCAAAGGCCATGGTCCGCTCAGGATCCGCTTCGACCTGCGTCGCAAGGGGCTGGATGACACCCAGATCGAGGCGGCCCTGGATCAACCCGAGCTCGACTGGTTCGAACTGGCGCTTGCGTTGTTGTCGCGTCGGGCAAAGGCGACCGACTTTGCCGACTTCAAACTGCGCATGAAGTGGCTCAAATATCTGATGGGGCGTGGTTTTACCCAGGAGCAAGCCCGTTACGCCCTCTCAGCCATGCAAGGTGAGCAATAGTGGCGCGCCGAGGTTGGACCTATGGGCAGGATTTCCCTTGGTGTGCGGTGCGGCTGGAGGGGAATATCAGCCCTTCGCCGGGTCTGTCAATGATGGCCCTGTGGTCGAGCGAGGCATCCCGAAGCCCCGCTGTTGCGACGTGCTTGCGGGTGCTGCTGCCAAACGCTGGCCCCTTGGGGTCTATTTCACCCGCCAAGGGTCCCCACGTTTTACTTTACCCTGCAGAAAACTTACATTAATGCGGTTAAAAGTCCGTATTCGAATCAAGCAGGATTTTCCATGTACATGTCCACGTCAGAGATTCGCGCTGCGTTTCTCGAGTATTTCCGCACCCAGGGACACCAGGTTGTCTCTTCCAGCTCGCTGGTACCGCACAACGATCCGACCCTGCTGTTCACCAACGCAGGGATGAACCAGTTCAAGGACGTGTTCCTTGGCGCCGACAAGCGTGCCTATCACCGTGCCACCACGGCCCAGCGTTGCGTGCGGGCTGGCGGCAAGCACAATGACCTGGAAAACGTCGGCTATACCGCCCGTCACCATACCTTCTTCGAGATGCTGGGCAACTTCAGCTTCGGTGACTACTTCAAACAGGACGCCATCCGGTTTGCATGGGAATTCCTGACCGGTACCCTCAAGCTGCCCAAAGAGCGCCTGCTGGTGACCGTCTACGCGACTGATGACGAAGCCTTCGACATCTGGGAAAAAGAGGTCGGCGTGCCAGCCGATCGCATCGTGCGCATCGGTGACAACAAGGGTGCTCCTTATGCATCCGACAACTTCTGGGCCATGGGCGATACCGGCCCATGCGGTCCCTGCACCGAGATCTTCTACGACCACGGCGATCACATCTGGGGTGGCCCTCCCGGTTCACCGGAAGAGGATGGCGACCGCTTCATCGAGATCTGGAACGTGGTCTTCATGCAGTTCAACCGTCAGGCTGACGGCACCATGGAGCCGCTGCCCCGTCCGTCCGTGGATACCGGCATGGGTCTGGAGCGTATCTCCGCCATCATGCAGGGGGTGCACTCCAACTACGAAATCGACATCTTCCAGGCGTTGATCAAGAAGGCGGCCGAGATTGTCGGCACCACGGATCTGAGCAACCAGTCCCTGCGCGTCATCGCGGACCACATCCGTTCCTGCGCCTTCCTAGTGGCTGACGGAGTCATGCCCTCCAATGAAGGTCGCGGCTACGTGCTGCGCCGCATCATCCGCCGCGCCGTGCGTCACGGCCGCAAGCTGGGTGCTACCGACGTCTTCTTCTACAAGCTGGCTGCCGAGCTGGCCGTGCAAATGAAGGATGTGGCAGCGGAACTGATCGCCCAGCTGCCGCTGGTCGAGCGAGTGTTGCGCATCGAGGAGGAGCAGTTCGTCCGCACGCTGGACAGAGGTCTGCTGCTGCTGGAAGACGCCCTGGCCAACCTCGGTGATGCCAAGGTTATCCCGGGTGAAGTGGTGTTCAAGCTCTATGACACTTACGGCTTCCCGGCCGACCTGACCGCCGACGTGGTGCGCGAGCGCGAGATCGGCATCGACGAAGAGGGCTTCAAGGCCGAGATGGAGAAGCAGCGCGCCCGCGCGAAAGAGGCTTCCAGTTTCGGCGTGAACTACAACGACGTGCTGAAACTCGATTTCGAGACCCCCTTTACCGGTTACAAACAGCTGAGCCAGAGCACCCAGGTGGTCGGTATCTACAAGGATGGTGTCGAGGTCAATGGCCTCATCGCTGGTGAAGAGGCCGTGATCGTGCTGGCGGAGACCCCCTTCTATGCGGAGTCCGGCGGTCAGGTGGGTGACAGCGGCATCCTCAAGGTGGATGACGGCATCTTCGCCGTCACCGACACCCAGAAAGCGGGCAAGGCGATCATCCACAAGGGCTATCTGGAACTGGGTACCCTGGAGAAGGGAGCCGAGGTCGAGGCCGTGGTCGATGGCGACCGTCGTCAGGCCATCGCCCTTAACCACTCCGTGACTCACCTGCTGCACGCGGCCTTGCGCCAGGCGCTGGGTGAGCACGTGACCCAGAAAGGATCCCTGGTGGGCGCCGAGCGCATGCGCTTCGACTTCTCCCACTTCGAAGGGCTGACCATGGCGACCATTCGCCGGATCGAGGAGCTCGTCAACGCCCAGATCCGTGCCAACCACGAGGTGGCCACCCAGCTGATGGGGCTGGAAGAGGCCAAGTCAGCCGGTGCCATGGCGCTGTTTGGCGAGAAATATGAAGACGATGTGCGTGTGGTACGCATGGGCGACTACTCCACCGAGCTGTGCGGCGGTACTCACGCCAAGCGCACCGGTGACATCGGCTTCTTCAAGATCATTGCCGAGAGCGGCATCGCGGCTGGCGTGCGTCGTATCGAAGCGGTCACCGGCAAGAGCGCCATCGATCTGATGCACCAGCTGGGTGAACAGATCGAAGAGGCCGCCGCGTTGGTGAAGGGCGATCAGTTCTCCATCGCCGACAAGGTGCGCCAGGTACTGGACAAGGCCAAGATGATGGAGCGCGAGCTGGAACAGCTCAAAGCCAAGCTGGCGGCGCAGGCGGGTAACGACCTGCTGAGCCAGGTCATCGACATCAATGGCCAGAAGGTGCTGGTTGCCGCCCTGGAAGGGGTCGACCCCAAATCCCTGCGCGGCATGCTGGACGAGTTGAAGAACCAGATGAAATCCGGTGTCGTGCTGCTGGCAACCAGCAGTGATGGCAAGGTCAACCTGATCGCGGGCGTGACCAATGACCTGACCGGCAAGGTCAAAGCTGGTGAGCTGGTCAATCTGGTGGCCCAGCAGGTGGGTGGCAAGGGCGGTGGTCGTCCCGACATGGCACAGGCGGGTGGTACCCAGCCTGAGGCGGTGCCGGCGGCGCTGCAATCCGTTCACTCCTGGCTGGAAGAGCGCCTGTAAGCGGGCGAGGTGATCTGTGGCACTCTATGTACAGAAGTACGGTGGCACCTCGGTCGGCACGCTGGAGCGGATCGAGGCAGTTGCTGAGCGGGTTCAGCTGACCCGTGCCCAGGGACATGACGTGGTGGTGGTGGTCTCCGCCATGTCGGGCGAAACCAACCGGTTGCTGGGCATGGCCCAGCAGCTGGACCAGGATGCCAACCGGCGCGAGATGGATGTGCTGATCTCCACCGGTGAGCAGGTCACCATTGCACTGCTGGCGATTGCGCTCAACAAGCGCGGTTGCCCCGCAGTCTCGATGACCGGTGATCAGGTCCGCATCCACACCGATTCCGCCTATGGCAAGGCGCGCATCACCCGTATCGACACCGAGCAGGTGGAAGCCGCACTCGGTGCCGGCAAGGTGGTAGTGATTGCCGGTTTCCAGGGGCGCGATGAGCACAATGCCATCACTACCCTGGGCCGAGGTGGTTCGGATACCACCGCGGTGGCCGTGGCTGCGGCCATCAAGGCCGATGAGTGCCAGATCTTTACCGATGTGGACGGGGTGTATACCACGGATCCGCGCATCGAGCCCAAGGCGCGTCGCCTCGATACCATCACCTTCGAGGAGATGCTCGAGATGGCGAGTCTCGGAGCCAAGGTGTTGCAGATCCGTTCGGTCGAGTTTGCGGGCAAGTACCGCGTGCCGCTAAGGGTGCTGTCGAGTTTCGTCGACGGAGAGGGAACCTTAATCACATATGGAGGTGAGAGGATGGAAGCACCCCTGGTATCCGGCATTGCGTTCAATCGCAACGAGGCCAGCCTGACCATTCTGGGTGTGCCGGACAGGCCGACCGTGGCCGCGCAGATCCTGAATCCGATCAGCGACGCCAACATAGATGTCGACATGATAGTGCAGAACACCATGGGGGATGGCACCGCCGATTTCACCTTCACGGTGAATCGCGATGATTATCGCCGGGCCCGCGCCTTGCTGGAGGAGACCGCCAGCGAGCTGGGGGCCGCCTGTGTGCAGGGCAACGGAGAGATCGCCAAGGTCTCCATCGTCGGGGTCGGCATGTGGAATCATCCTGGTGTAGCGCGCACCATGTTCAAGGTATTGGGTGAGGAAGGGATCAACATGCAGCTGATCTCCACCTCTGAAATCAAGATATCCGTGGTGATTGACGAGAAGTACCTGGAGCTGGCCGTGCGTTCGTTGCACTCGGCGTTCGGGTTGGATCAAGAGCCTCATGAGCAGCCCTTGGGAAACGATCCCTGATTGATTTAGTTTCAACCATTTACCATATCGGTATCTTTGTAAGATAATGGCGCATATCGATATAAATACAAAACAGGATACAGGAGCAAGCGAATGCTTATTTTGACTCGTCGTGTAGGGGAAACCCTGATGATTGGTGACGAAGTAACCGTTACCGTACTGGGCGTAAAAGGGAACCAGGTTCGTATCGGTGTGAATGCACCGAAAGAGGTTTCCGTACACCGCGAAGAGATCTACATGCGGATACAGGCCGAGAAAGTCCCGGGCCAACCGAATTTCTAAGCCATTTCATGGCTGCCTGAAGGCGACATCCCGGATGTCGCCTTTTGTTTTTCAGGGGCCTGCAAATCGGCTTGCAGAGCGCGAAACTACTGGGTAAGTGTCGATATTGCTTGAATATTCCACTCTTTGGCCAAATGCTGAGCGAACGCTCTGTTTTCTCCAAAAAAGTGTTTGACTAAAAATCCCTGTGAAGTATTATCAGCCCCGCAAACGGAGAGGTGGCCGAGAGGCTGAAGGCGCTCCCCTGCTAAGGGAGTATGCGGCTTATACCCGCATCGGGGGTTCGAATCCCCCCTTCTCCGCCATTTTGCGCCCGTAGCTCAGCTGGATAGAGTACCTGGCTACGAACCAGGTGGTCAGAGGTTCGAATCCTCTCGGGCGCACCATATTTGACTATTGGAGTCATGTGTTGACCATCAGCAAGTCGGCACTAAAGAAGGCTTACTGTTGAGTAAGCTTTTTTTATCGTTTGAAAACAGGGCGCCCGTAGCTCAGCTGGATAGAGTACCTGGCTACGAACCAGGTGGTCAGAGGTTCGAATCCTCTCGGGCGCACCATTTCAAGTAATACAATGATTTATGAGCGCCCGTAGCTCAGCTGGATAGAGTACCTGGCTACGAACCAGGTGGTCAGAGGTTCGAATCCTCTCGGGCGCACCATGTTTAAAGCAGTGCAACAATTTATGAGCGCCCGTAGCTCAGCTGGATAGAGTACCTGGCTACGAACCAGGTGGTCAGAGGTTCGAATCCTCTCGGGCGCACCATATTTCAAGCAGTGCAACAAATTGTGAGCGCCCGTAGCTCAGCTGGATAGAGTACCTGGCTACGAACCAGGTGGTCAGAGGTTCGAATCCTCTCGGGCGCACCATACAGACAGCCTCGACGTCAGTCGGGGCTGTTTTTTTATGGGCGATATCCTCCTCCCCATCATGGGGTTGCCTCTCTCGTGTCCTTCTCCCTGACGCTCCCACGGGGGACGGTTCCCCCTTGCTGCACGTGCCCCCGGGTCACCACTCTCCACGTGTCTTGCCTGGCAGGCTGCTGACGCATCCCGTGGCCGTGCCTGTGGCGACCTGGGGGCCCGAACCATGCGCATCTATGCTGTACGGGGCTGGCGCCCTCTGGCGGCCTGCTGAGGCGTTTGGCTGGCAATAAAAAAGGATGCCGCGGCATCCTTTCATGTCTTCGTGGAGAGAATCAGCTTTTCAGCCACTTGCGGATGCGGTTGGCATCCCCGACAGGGGTGCGTTTGCCCACCGAGTTGAGCAGTACGATGGCGAGCTCCTGACGATCCGGTTTGGCACGCATCAGCAGGCAGCGGCCCGCTTCGTCGGTATAGCCTGTCTTGGAGAGGCGTACATCCCAGTCCGGGTTCTTCACCAGGGGGTTGGTATTGTTGAACATCAGGCTGTAGGCCGGCTTGCGAAAGCGCATCTCCCTGCTGGTGTCCTGGGTGAATTCACGGATCAGCGGCTGTCGATAGGCCGCAGAGAGGAGCTTGGCCAGATCCTGGGCAGTGGAGACGTTGCGGGTGGAGAGACCGGTGGAGTCATAGTAGCGGGTGTTGCGCATGCCGAGCTGTCTGGCCTTGTTGTTCATGGCGCGGATGAAGGCTTGGCGACCCCCCGGGTAGTGGCGGGCAAGCGCCGATGCCATGCGGTTCTCGGAGGACATCAGCGCCAGATGCAGGGCGTCGCGGCGGCTGACCTGGGTGCCCATGCGCACCCGTGAATAGGTGTGCTTGATGTTGTCCCTGTCGTTCTGATCGATGGTCAGTGTCTGATTGAGGTTCTGGCGGGCATCCAGCACCACCAGCGCCGTCATCAGCTTGGTGAGGGAGGCGATGGGGCGCACCCGGGTGGGGTTTTTCTGATACAGGGTCTTGCCGGTGTTGACGTCCATCACCAGGGCACTGCCCGATTTGAGCTGCAGCTTGGCCGGGTTGGGGGTCGCCAGGGCTGTCTGCGAACCCAGCAGCCCCATCAATCCACCTACCAGCGCGATTGCGCGAATCCAACACCCCATACAACCAACTCCATCCACAGCGAAAAAAGGCGCTAGATTCACTCATTTTTGCCCCTGCTTTACAAGAGCGAGCTGGGGGAATTCGCCACTATTTTCCATAAAAAAGGGCCGCCTGTGGGCGACCCTGTGGTTTGTCTCACTCTCTGGAGACGCCGGGCTTGCGTTTGCTCCACCAGCGCCAGACCAGAGCGATGAGGCCGCCCACCAGCAGCACGACCGGCAGGTAGAGAATGACGCTGAGAAATTGGGACTCATACTGCGCGGCCAGCTTGGTGTGGCTCAGGTAGTAACCCAGCCCGACCAGCGGGCAGATCCACATGATGGAGCTGATCAGGTTGACCACGAGGAAGCGCCCCTGGGGGATCTCGTTGGCGCCGACGATATAGGGGTAGGCGGTACGCACGAAGGCGATGTAGCGGGCGGTGATCAGGGTGATGATGCCGTACTTGTTGAGCAGGTAGTGCACCTTCTCCTTGTGCTTGTCATCGAGGTGGGACATCAGCCTGTGATACATCCGGGTGTGGCCGAGGAAACGCCCCTGCATGTAGCCAAGCCAGGTACCGACGAAGGTTGCCATGATCAGCAGCGGGACCACCGCCATCGGCAACACCCCCTGATAGATCAGCACGCCGGTCAGGATCAGCAGGGTATCCCCTGGCAGGAAGGCGGTGGGGATAAAGCCATTCTCGAGCACCAGGAAGGTCAGCAGGACGACATAGACCATGAAGACCATCTTGGGATCAGAGAGTGTCGCCAGATCCTGATGCATAAAGGCGTGAGCCAGGTGGTAAAACTGCTCCATACATGCAAACTCCGCAGGTTAGCTGGGTTGGTCGGTCAAGGGCATGGCAAGTACCTTGTCGATGCGCAGGCCGTCCATATCCACGATTTCCAGTTGCCACTGTTCCAGGGTGACCAGGTCTCCGGTCTGGGGAAGGCGGCCAAGGAGCAGCATGATAAGCCCTCCAAGGGTGTGATAGTGATGTTTTTCTTCTTCCGGCAGACGAACCAGCTCCAGACAGTCCTTCAATTCTGGCAGTGGAATGAGGCCGTCGAGCAGCCAGCTGCCGTCGGCACGCTGGAAGGCCCAGTTGTCTTCCCCATCTTCCTGCTGGAAGTCGCCGGCCAGGGTTTCCAGCAGATCCTGCTGGGTGACCAGCCCCTGCAGCTCGCCATATTCGTCCACCACCAGCACCATGTGCTCGGAGTGGGTACGGAAGTGGTTGAGCAGCTCCAGGCCATTGAGGGTCTCCGGCAGCAGGCTGCCGTCCTGGGTCAGCGCCGCCAGATCGATGGGCTCTCCCTTGATGTAGGCGTGCAGCACCTTGCTGACGTTGAGGATGCCGACGAGATCCGACAGGCTGCCGTCACAGACAGGGAAGAAGCTGTGGCGATACTCCACCAGACGTTGGAGGTTCACTTCCAGCGGCAGTGACAGGTCCAGATAGCGGATGTCGCTGCGCGGCACCATCAGGGAGGCCAAGCTGCGTTCGTCGAGGCGGAACACGTTGCGCAACATAGTGTGCTCATGGTCCTCGATCACCCCCGCTTCGGAGCCCTCCACCAGCATGGCGTGGATCTCCTCCTGAGTGACGTTGTTGCTGCTGCGCTGATCGACCCGCAGCAGCCGCAGGCTGGCGTTGGTGGAGGCGGAGAGCAACCAGACGAAGGGACGGGTCAGGGTCGCCAGCCAGAGCATGGGGCGGGCTACCAGACAGGCAATGCGCTCGGCGCTGAGCTGTCCGAGGCGTTTGGGCACGAGCTCCCCTACCACGATGGAGAGATAGGTGACCAGCACGACCACGATGACGGTGGCGAGCAGGCTGCTGCTCTTGGGGGAGAGCCCCCACTCCTGCAGCCAGAGAGCGAAGGGCTGGGCCAGCAGGGACTCGCCATAGATACCGTTGAGCAGGCCGATGCTGGTGATGCCGATCTGTACGGCGGAGAGGAAATGGGTCGGATCTTCCCCGAGCTTGAGGGCGATGGCGGCGGAGCGGCTCCCTTCGCTCGCCATTTTGGCGAGGCGTGCCTTGCGTGCCGTCACGATGGCGATTTCCGACATGGCGAAGACGCCATTGAGCAAAATCAATCCAAACAGGATCAATATTTCCATACTGCAGCAGCACTCCCGATAGAAAAGACCGCTGGCAGTGTAATGAATTTGCGGGCTCTGCGCTTGTGAAAGGAGGTGATTTGGCTCGTGAATTTTTGAATATCGCCCCGGCGCGAGGGATAAAACTGCGGGGCAGGAGAGGGAGCACTGAACCCCTGACATGAAAAAGCCCCCGATAAACGGGGGCTTGTCATGTTGCGCTGTGGCTTAGAGCGCGGCGATCTCGGCCTGCTGGGCTTCCAGCTTGGTCAGCTGGAGACGGTAATCTTCCAGCTTCTCGCGCTCCTTGATGATGACCGCTTCCGGCGCCTTGGCGACGAAGGCTTCGTTGCCGAGCTTGCCTTCGATGCGACCGCACTCGCCCACCAGACGGGCCACCTCTTTGGCCAGACGGGCCAGTTCGGCGTCCTTGTCGATGAGACCGGCCATCGGGATCATCAGCTCGGTGGCACCGATCAGCTTCTTGACCGACAGCGGGGCGGTTTCACCTGCGCCAAGCACGCGAATGGATTCCAGACGGGCCAGCGACTTGAGGAAGGCCTCGTTGTCAGCGGCGCGCTGGGCATCCTTGGCATCGCACTGGAGCAGCACGTTGAGGGGCACGCTCGGCGCCACGTTCATCTCGGCGCGGATGTTGCGGATGCTGACGATGAATTCCTTCACCCACTCCTGATCCGCCATCGCGGCTTCGTCCACCTTGGCGGCGTCGAACTCCGGGAAGGCCTGAATCATGATGGTGTCGGCGTGTACGCCAGCCAGCGGGGCGACCGATTTCCAGATGGTCTCGGTGATGAACGGGATGATCGGGTGGGCCAGACGCAGCAGGGTCTCGAGGACGCTGACGAGGGTGTGGCGGGCAGCGCGCTGCTCGGCCTCGGAGCCCTTGGTCAGTACCGGCTTGGTCAGCTCCAGATACCAGTCACAGAACTGGTTCCAGATAAATTCGTACAACACGCCTGCCGCGATGTCGAAGCGGTAGGTATCGAGGGCGGTGCGGAAGTCACGGATGGCCACTTGCAGCTGGGACTGGATCCAGCGATCCGCCAGGCTGAACTGCATCTCGCCACCATTTCCTTGCGAAGAGAAGCCGCAATCCTGATCTTCGGTGTTCATCAGCACATAGCGGGAGGCGTTCCACAGCTTGTTGCAGAAGTTGTTGTAGCCATCCAGGCGCTTCATGTCCCAGTTGATGTCACGACCGGTGGAGGCCAGCGCCGCCAGGGTGAAGCGCAGGGCGTCGGTGCCGTGGGCATTGATCCCTTCCGGGAACTGCTTGGCGGTGCGCTTGGCGATCTTCTCGGCCATCTGCGGCTGCATCATGTTGCCGGTGCGCTTCTCCAGCAGGTCTTCCAGGGAGATGCCGTCGATCATGTCGAGGGGGTCCAGCACGTTGCCCTTGGACTTGGACATCTTCTGGCCTTCTTCGTCACGGATGAGGCCGGTGATGTAGACGGTCTTGAACGGGACTTGCGGCTGGCCGTTCTCGTCCTTGATGAAGTGCATGGTCATCATGATCATCCGGGCAATCCAGAAGAAGATGATGTCGAAGCCGCTCATCAGCACGTCGGTCGGGTGGAAGGTCTTGAGTGCCTCGGTGTTGTTCGGCCAGCCCAGGGTGGAGAAGGTCCACAGGGCGGAGCTGAACCAGGTGTCGAGCACGTCTTCGTCCTGACGCAGCACGGTCACGGACGGGATGCTGTGCTTGGCGCGCACTTCCTCTTCGTTGCGGCCCACGTAGACGTTGCCGGCATCGTCATACCAGGCCGGGATGCGGTGACCCCACCACAGCTGACGGGAGACGCACCAGTCCTGAATGTCGCGCATCCAGGAGAAGTACATGTTTTCGTACTGCTTGGGCACGAACTGGATGCGGCCATCTTCCACCGCCTCGATGGCGGTCTTGGCCATCGGTGCCACGCGCACGTACCACTGGTCGGTCAGCATGGGCTCGATGGGGACGCCACCGCGATCGCCGTAAGGCTGCTGCAGCACGTGATCCTTGATCTCGGCCAGGAGGCCCAGCTCGTCCAGCTTGGCGACGATGGCCTTGCGGGCGGCGAAGCGCTCCATCCCGGCGAACTCGGTCGGCAGGGCGGCGTCATAGGCGGTGCTGGGGTTGCCATTGGTATCGACCACTTCGGCCTCGGCACGCACGTGGGCGTCCAGGGTGAAGATGTTGATCATCGGCAGGTTGTGGCGCTTGCCCACTTCGTTGTCGTTGAAGTCGTGGGCCGGGGTGATCTTCACGCAGCCGGTGCCCTTCTCCATGTCGGCGTGCTCGTCGGCGACGATGGGGATCAAACGATTCACCAGCGGCAGCAGGATGTGCTGACCGATCAGCGCCTTGTAGCGGGGGTCTTCCGGGTTTACCGCGACGGCGGTATCACCCAGCATGGTCTCCGGACGGGTGGTGGCGACGATCAGGTGATCCTGGCCTTCGGCAGTCTTGGCGCCGTTGGCCAGCGGGTAGCGCAGGTGCCACATGTGGCCCTTGATCTCGCGGTTTTCCACTTCCAGGTCGGAGATGGCGGTGTTGAGCTTGGGATCCCAGTTCACCAGACGCTTGCCGCGGTACATCAGGCCGTCTTCGTACAGGCGCACGAACACTTCCTGGACGGCGCTCGAGAGGCCCTCATCCATGGTGAAGCGCTCGCGCTCCCAGTCCACGGAGTCACCCAGACGGCGCATCTGACGGGTGATGGTGCCGCCGGACTCTTCCTTCCACTGCCAGATCTTGTCGATGAAGGCTTCCCGGCCGTAATCGTGGCGGGTCTTGCCCTCTTCTGCGGCGATCTTGCGCTCAACCACCATCTGGGTGGCGATACCGGCGTGGTCGGTACCCGCCTGCCACAGGGTGTTCTTGCCCTGCATGCGGTTGTAGCGGATCAGGGTGTCCATCAGGGTCTGCTGGAAGGCGTGGCCCATGTGCAGGCTGCCGGTGACGTTCGGCGGCGGGATCATGATGCAGAAGGAGTCTTTGCTGGTGTCGCCGTGGGGCTTGAAGTAACCCTGGGCTTCCCAGTGCTGGTAGAGCGCCTGTTCGATGGCGTTGTGATTAAAAGTCTTTTCCATGGTCTCGCCGTATTCTGGATGGATGGATGGATTCTGGTGTTGATTCGTCGTGGATCGAGGGTGGCACAGTCAGGGCTGCGCCGGATCCGGTGCGGCAAGGACGGGCTGATCCCTCATCTCGAGGGTATGGCCCGCCTGGCGATAGTGCTTGTAGCGCTCGCGGGCTTGCTGCTTTTGCGTTTCGTCAGTGGGGACAAAATCTACCACTTGAGCGAAGTGTCCTGCAAACAAAGGTGTCTGCCGGGCCAGGTTGATGAGGCAGGCATAGCGCCGCCGTGGCGGCTGATGGCCTATCTCCACCGGGGCCTGACCGCTCTCCCCCTGCAACTGGTGCGGCACGAAGCGATCGGGCGGCAACTGCCACAACAGCTCGTCCAGACGCAGGGCCTGGGCCTCGTCCTCGCACAGCAGATAGAGGTGACCTGCGCTCCAGCCATCGGCCGCAAGCTGGCAGGCGAGGCGCTCGACGGCGGAGGCATCCGCATCATCGGGCTGGCTCATCAGGTAAAAGGTCACTTGGCTCATCAGGTCGGTCCCGTTTGGCTGTGACGGACAGCGATTGGCCGTCTTCGGGAGCCGCGTCTGGCACGGACTTCCCGGATTCACTCAATGAAACAAGGAAGAGGCAGGCCTCTTCCTTGTGATACAGGGTAACGCCTTCTCGCATCGCTCTTCGAGTCGATGGGGAAGGGGATCACTCCTTGTCTTCGACGTCCGCCACGCCGGCCCGGTTGAGCAGGAACTGGGTCAGCAGTGGCACAGGACGGCCGGTGGAGCCCTTCTCCTTGCCGCTCTTCCAGGCGGTTCCTGCGATATCCAGGTGGGCCCAGTTGTACTTCTTGGTGAAGCGCGACAGGAAGGCGGCGGCGGTGATGGTACCGGCCGGACGGCCACCGATGTTGGCCATGTCCGCGAACGGGCTTTCCAGCTGCTCCTGATACTCGTCGAACAGGGGCAGGCGCCAGGCGCGATCGCCGGCCTGTTCGGAGGCGTTGAGCAGCTCGTGGGCCAGGGGGTTGTGGTTCGCCAAGAGGCCAGAGGTATGGTGGCCAAGGGCGATGATGCAGGCACCGGTCAGGGTCGCTACGTCGATCACAGTCTCGGGATCGTAGCGGTCCACATAGGTGAGGGCATCGCACAGCACCAGGCGGCCTTCGGCGTCGGTGTTGAGTACCTCGACGGTCTGGCCGGACATGGTAGTGAGGATGTCACCTGGGCGGTAGGCGTTGCCCCCCGGCATGTTCTCGCAGCCCGCCAGCACGCCGATGACGTTGATGGGTAGCTGCAACTGGGCCAGGGCGTGCATGGTGCCGAGCACGGAGGCGGCGCCACCCATGTCGTACTTCATCTCGTCCATACCGTCTGCCGGCTTGATGGAGATGCCGCCGGAGTCGAAGGTCAGCCCCTTGCCCACCAGCACGATGGGCTTGGCGTCGGCGTTGCCCTTGTATTCGATGATGGCCATCATGGCTTCGTTCTCGGAGCCACGGGCCACTGCCAGGTAGGAGTTCATGCCGAGCTCGGCCATCTCCTGCTCCCCCACCACCCTGGTGGTGATATTGTCATAGGCATCCGCCAGACGGCGGGCCTGGGAGGCGAGGTAGGCGGGATTGCAGACGTTGGGCGGCATGTTCGCCACGTCGCGGCAGATGCGCACCCCTTTCGCCACGGCCAGGCCGTGGTTGATGGCGCGCTCGCCTATGGTCAGTTCCCGACGCGTCGGCACGTTGAAGACCAGCTTGCGCAACGGACGGCGCGGTTCGGCCTTGTTGGTCTTGAACTGATCGAAGCTGTAGAGGCCCGCCTTGGTGGTTTCCACCGCCTGACGCACCTTCCAGTAGGTATCCCGACCCTTGACGTGCAGCTCGGTCAGGAAGCAGACCGCTTCCATGGAGCCGGTTTCGTTCAGGGTGGTGATGGTCTTGTTGATGATCTGCTTGTACTGGCGCTCGTCGAGTTCGCGCTCCTTGCCGCACCCGACCAGCAGTACGCGCTCGCTGAGCACGCCCGGTACTTGATGCAGCAGCAGCATCTGGCCCGGTTTCCCTTCCAGGTCGCCACGGCGCAGCAGCGAGCTGAGGTAGCCGTCGCTGATCTTGTCCAGCTGTTCGGCAACCGGAGAGAGGCGGCGGGGCTCAAAAACGCCGACCACGACGCAGGCACTGCGTTGCTTCTCAGGACTGCCACTCTTTACACTGAACTCCATGGAATCTCCTACATCCTAAAGACAAAAGGCACCATTTATTGAATAATGCGGTGCTTGTTGGGGTATCAGAGGCGGAGCGAACAGTCACAGGCTCCGCAGTTCAAACTGGTAAAAATCCAATATAGGGCCCTATTTTTCAGGCATTCGACTAAAAACACAAGTTTACTTGGGAATGACTGTGATCGTTTTCCGATATTTGTTCAGGGAGACCCTGAAAACCCAGCTGGCGGTGCTGTTCGTGCTGCTGCTTATCTTCGTCAGCCAGCAATTTATCCAGATCATTGGCGATGCCGCCGATGGTGAGGTGCCGACGCGCCTGGTATCCACCCTCCTGCTGCTCAACCTGCCGAATATGGCGTTGTTGATGCTGCCTATCAGTCTGTTTTTAGCCATTCTGTTTGCTCACGGTCGTTTGTACGCGGAAAGCGAGATGACGGTGATGCACGCGGTGGGTTTCAGTCACCGTTTCATCATGGGCAGCGCCCTGGTGCTGGCCTTGCTGACCGCCGCCGTCGCGGCGTTCAACACCGGCTGGGTCGCCCCCCAGGCCAAGGAACGGGAGTACCAGGTGATCGACGAGTTCAAGGCCGATCCCGGTATCTCTTTCCTGCAGGCCGGCCGCTTCATGGAGCTCGACAAGGGGCGCCTGGTGGCCTACATCCAGGATCTGAACGACAAGGGGTCGGAGTTGCAGAAAATCTTCGTGCTGCAACGGGCCGAGGGGGGCTCACCCCCGTCAGTGGTGGTGGCCAACGAGGGGCAGGTGACCGCCGACAGCAACGGCTTGCAGTGGCTGACCCTTAAGGATGGCTCGCGCTACGAGGGGCATTTCACCGGCAAGCAGTTCCAGGTCTCGGAGTTCCGTGAATACAGCCTGGTGATCCGCCAGCAGGAGATGGAGCGATCCAACCGCAAGGCGGCGGCCAAGCCGACCCTGGCATTGCTCGGCACCCAGGACAACCAGCTGATGGCCGAATTGCAGTGGCGCCTGTCGCTGCCCCTCTCCATCCTGGTGCTCACCTTCCTGGTGGTGCCGATGGCGCGGGTCAATCCCCGTCAGGGGCGTTACGCCAAGCTGCTGCCGGCCATCCTGCTCTATCTCTCCTATTTCCTGCTGCTCAGTGCCGCCCGGTCGGCCATCGACAGCGGGCGTCTGCCCCACTGGCCCGGGATGTTCCTGGTGCCCCTGGTCTATCTGCTGCTGATAGGGTTGCCTCTCAACCTGCAGGGCACCAGCTGGTGGAACGGGGTCAAAGGGCAATTGTTCAAGAGAAAGTCAGCGTGATGCTGCAACCTGGGAGTCTCTGCTGATGTTCGGCATTCTCGATAGATACATAGGCAGGGTCATCTTCATGTCGATCCTGCTGTGCGAGCTGACCCTGGTCGGGCTCGCCGCGCTCATCAAGTACGTGGAGCAGTTGAAGGCGGTCGGGGAAGGCAACTACGACATGCTCAACGCCCTCTACTACGTGCTGCTCTCCATGCCCAAGGAGGCGGTGCTCTTCTTCCCCCTGGCGGCCCTGCTCGGTGGCCTCATCGGTCTGGGCCAGCTCGCGACCAGCTCCGAGCTGGTGGTGATGCAGGCGGCGGGACGCTCCAAGATCAGCATCGTCATGGCGGCGCTCAAGACCGCCATTCCCCTGATGCTGCTGGTGGGGCTGATGGGAGAGTTCGTCGCACCGGCCGCCAAGCGGATGGCGGATGACATCAAGGCGGGGGCCATGTCGGAAGGGCGGCTTACGGTCTCGGCCTACGGGGTCTGGGCACGGGATGGCAACAACTTCGTCAACATCAACGGGGTGCGCAACGATGGCGCCCTGACCGGCATCACCCTCTACCGCTTCACTCCGTCCCGCAACCTGATCGACGTGGTGCAGGCGAAGGAGGGGGTGTTCGAGGATCACCACTGGCTGCTGAAACAGGTGCACATCACCCGGTTTGACGATCCCACCCGGATCCAGGACGAAGAGCATGCCCAGATGGCCTGGCAATCCGAGCTGACCCCCAAGCAGCTCGGGGTGGTCAGCATCGATCCCGAGAACCTGCCCATCTCGGGGCTGCGGGACTACATCGGTTATCTGGATGCCAACAAGCAGGATGCCGGACGCTACAAGCTGGAGATGTGGCGCAAGCTGCTCTCACCGCTCTCCGTGGTGGCCATGATACTGCTCGCCTCCTCCTTCATCTTCGGCCCGCTGCGTTCGGTGAGCATGGGGGCGCGGATGCTGATGGGGATCATGACCGGCTTCGCGGTCTATGTGAGCGACAGGGTGTTCGGCCCGGTCAGCCTGGTCTATGCGGTCCCGCCCATCCTCGCGGCCATCGCACCCAGCCTGCTGTTTGGCGGCATCTCCTTCTATATCCTGAGCCGCAAGCAGTAGCGGCCTGAAGGACGGCGGGTTGCTGACAACAGGCGGCCATTGCTCTCGATGCACCGTTTCCGTCAAGGTTCTGGGCTGCAAGCCGTCAGTTCTGGTCAACAAAAAGGGCACCTCGGGGTGCCCTTTTTCGTTGCCGTCTTGGGATCAGCGATTGAGCTGCTCCAGGTTTTCCGTCTTGCCGAGCACCACCACCTCGCACTCGGCCCAGATGTCCTGGAAGGCGCGGGGGCGGGCGCGATTGAACACACACAGCAGGTTGCCCAGGCCAAAGGCCGAGGTGGCGAGCCGGATCAGGGCCTGGGTGACGCGAATGTTGCTGCCGTCCAGGTTCTGGATGCGCAGGCGCCAGGCCCGCATTCCAATGGTCTGGCCGGCGCGGACCCAGAACCAGGTGTAGAAACCGCAGATGACGAAGGCCAGCCAGGCGCTGTAGAGGGGGCTGGTGAGCAGCCAGGCGGCATCCTTGCCCTCGGGAACGTGCGCCATGCCGGTGGCCAGCAGCAGGTGGGCCACTCCCATGCCGATGAAGCCGGCGATGATCAGCAGGGCAATCACCACCAGATAGTCATAGAGCAGGGCGCCGAGACGGCGCAGCAGACCGGCGGACGGATGCCGGGGAGTAGGCTGGAGAGGGGAGGGGGTCTTGCGCTTGGCCATGATGATTATTCCATTAATATGATGCGGGCATTCTATGTAACTGGCCTGGCATCGGCAAGGCGTTGAATAAATGAGCAAACAACGGTGGGGGCAAGAAAAACACCTTGCATGGCCAAGCGCCATTCGTATAATCCCTCGCAGCTGCCCGGGTGGCGAAATCGGTAGACGCAGCGGATTCAAAATCCGCCGTTGCAAAACGTGTCGGTTCGAGTCCGACCCCGGGCACCATTATTAAACCCTGTTTGGTCAACAGGTTAACGTGGCAGATGCGGCGTTATGTCTCCTGAGTCCTGCGGTTGAAAACCAAAACTTCGTGCAATTTCGTGCAAAGGGTTTCAACCATGGCAAACATTCAAAAAATCACCGGTAAGCGTGGCAGTAGCTATCGCGTACAGTTCATGAAAAATGGCCGTCGAATCGGTCAAACTTTCAACACCAAAAAAGCCGCCGAAGCCTTTATGGCGCAGCTCATTGTTTACGATGACATGGCCGATGCTTTGACGCACTCCAGCCTTTCCACAATCCTCATTGATTCCGCAATAACGGCATTTCTCGATCAGTACAAAGGCCGTGATCGTTCGATCATCCAACGTCTTAGTTGGTGGGCCGAGCACCTCCAAGGGAAGCCTGTCGGTAAGGTCACGCGCCAACATATCAAGTCTGCCCTAGATGTGCTGTCAAAGGGCAAGAAGTCCCCGGCTACCCTTAATCGCTACAAGGCGGCTATCTCCAGCTTGTTCGAGTGGTTCAACGAGCAGTACAACACCAAACACAATCCTGCCCGCGAAGTTCGCCAGAAGGCTGAAAACAATGGCCGTACCCGCTTTTTATCTGATGATGAGCTCTCCCGCCTGCTGAAAGCTGCCAGTGTTAGCAGATGGGAGCGGCTGCATCTGCTCATCCACATGGCGATAGCAACCGGTGCTCGTAGGAGTGAGTTAATCAACTTGAAATGGTCAGATCTTGATTTTCAGAGTAGGACTGCGCACTTGCCACGCACGAAGAATGGCTCGCAGCGCGTTTTGACGCTGACAGTCGCCGTTATTCAAGAGTTAATGCCGTTCCGTCAGGTGGGGGATGTCTATTTGTTCCCCCACACTGCGGCATTGCATGGACCGTTTGAACACTTCGATCACCACTGGAAAGCATGTCGAAAAGAGGCAGATATCACCGACTTCCATTTTCACGATCTGCGCCATACCTGCGCCTCCCTTCTCGCCAAGAATGGCGCCACCCTGTTGGAGATTGCCAACCACTTGGGGCACAAGACTCTTACGATGGTTATGCGATACGCCCACCTGTGTGTAGAGCATAAGGCTGCTTTGACTGAGCGCGTTTTCGGTGACATTGCGAGCATTCAAAAATGAAAAATGATTTATTGACGTTGGCACAAAGTGTACGAGAAGAGATGATATTGAATGGGAAAGACCCTCGGAGAGATAACTTACTGTTGTTTACTTCCGATAGAAACGATATCTCCATGAGTCGCGCGGCTCTTACCAACTACATCAGTCTTAAAAGTGAAGGCGCTTACATACCAGAGTGGCTTGATGACTTCATTAACCAGATAATTTTGAGAGTATATGAAAAGAGAGAGGCGTTGCCGACTTACGGTAAGCGCAGTAAGTGTCCCCGTGTGGCGGCTTTGGTGAAGGTAACTTATGAGCGTTGCTATATCGTGGATGGGCAGCGCGATACTAAACTTCGAGGTCTCATCGCTGCATGCTTGGAATGTGATCCACGAACGGTAAGTAACTATAAAGCTATGACTGGGTATGAAGTCGATATTTTTACCCATATCTTTAGGGACTCGTATCCTGAAAAGCGCACAAAGGTTGGACGCAATGCTATGCGACAGGAGATGCTCGATACCCTTGCAGAGCTGGCCAAGAAGAACTTCAATGTTGAACTAGCAGAGCTTGATCCTTCGCTTATTAGCCTTTTCTATACATTTCACCCATCGGCTAGGCCACGGCGAAAGGCACCTTGGATGCTCGCTCAAGAAACACTTGTGCGACCGCAGGAACAGTCAGGACTCCTTGAGTCAACCCTGCGATCTATTCAACCCGTTTTCCTCGAATTGATGGACTCGTATAAATCTTTTTCAGAAAAGTTATCCAAATTAGAAGAAGTTATTCTTGAGGCAGTTGAGAATGTAAACAAGCATCTATAGCACAATATGCTGAGAGGCTAAGACCGAAGTAAGATAACCATCCCGGGCACCATTAGGTGAGGTGTTTAATGGCGAGTTGACAGAGCTCATTTAATGCCCGGTTCAAACTGGAAGCCGCATCCCTAGTGATCGACTAGGGATATTCAGTCCACAAAGCTAGTCGTTCACTGGATGTTGGTGAAAGCGTACTTCGCCACTGGTTCAGCGTCGTCAGTTCGAACCCTGTAGGACTAATCCCGTCAGCAAAGTTGCCCACTACAATTCCATAAAATTCGGAAAAAAATCAGATTTCATTTCTTTCCAAATGGTTAGCTGATTTGTTGCATCCTGCATCTGACCAAACCGCAGTGACTCAAGACAACAAATTTAGGGGTATGAGATGACTAATCTCGAGCTTATTAGCATGACGCAGAACTTGGATAACTGGGTTCCGATGAGGCAATTGCCGAAAATCTATAAGCAATTTGGCTATTCGACACTTAAGACTCTTTTCTGGAAACGCGCCGACCGCCCCGGTCTGGAAAGGTGTAGCCGTCTGGTGGGGAAGCGCCTTTTTGTTAACGTGCCGTTGTTCGGCCTTTGGCTGGCAGGTCAATTGCCTGAACAGCAGTAGGTGACGGATGACGGAACCCACTGAAACCCAAGCACAGCGTGGCCCCCGTGCCAATGGCGTGCAGAATGTCGTGCAAATGACCTCCTTCACCAAATTTTCGGACCTGGAGAGCCTTCGCACCATCGTTATCCATACCGGGCATCAAGCAGACCCTAACACCGAACACCGCGAAATCTGGCAGCGCACCAATAACGTATCCATCCATGCCGCCGACCCTATCACCGGAGAGCAGGAGCCAGTCCAGAGTCTATACGTGAGCAACAAGCAACTGGAGGAAGGGGGCAAACTGTTTCAGATGGCCGATGGCGACATGACGACCAAGGTAATCATTCATATTCACGGCGCCCTCCCAGTCCAGAAGCTTCAACGGCTGGCCTCCGAGCTGCGCAAGCAGGCTCCCCATGCAGCCATCTATCGTGGGAACGATGGTGACACCGCTACCCCTTGGGACAACATGGTGAATGCCGTGCTGGCTGCCAATGATGAGGTTCATCAACTCGAGTCATTCCCGTTGGTTGCTGGTTATACCGGGTTTGATCGGCAATCTGCGTATCTGATCAAGGGTCTTCTGCCTGCCGAAAGCATGTGTTCTATCTACGGCCCGTCCGGCTCGTACAAGTCGTTTGCTGCCGTTTCGCTGGCTTGCCATGTTGCGACCGGCAAAGAGTGGGATGGCCGCCGTGTCGAGGAGGGCGCTGTGCTCTATATCGCTGGTGAGGGTGGCCCAGGTGTGTCACGGCGCATCCGAGCTTGGTGCGACCAGTACAACAACGGTCAGGATGTGCCCAACTTCTACCGCATTGATATGCCGGTATTCATGGCTGATGGCGCCCAGATAGCCCGCCTGAATGCTGCCGTCAATCAGGTGAAGGAGGCTACCGGTCAGCCCGTGCGGCTCATTGTGGTTGATACCGTGGCTCGCTGCTTTGGTGGTGCCGACGAGAACAGGGCGGCGGATATGGGGGCCTTCATCAATGGTTGCGACACAATCAAGGCGCTGACTAAGGCCGTTATTCTTCTGGTTCACCACACAGGCAAGAACGAGGACAACGGGGCTCGTGGCTCCAGCGCGTTCCGTGCTGCCCTAGATGCTGAATTTCTTCTCAAGCGCGAAACGACAGACGCCCAGGCGTTCACCCTGCTCTGTACCAAGATGAAGGACGGCGACGAGCCCCGCCGCCGTGCATACGACTTGCGCACCCGTGTCGTTTGTTATGACGACGACAACGACGAGGTCACGAGCTTGGTGGTTATCGCTGATAGTCGCGACCCGGCAGACCCTGACGAGATGGAGGGCGCTGGCAACTTGACTGTGAACCACAAGGCGTTGTTCCAAGTCATCCGAGAGGCTTGCGAGAAGCAGGGGGGGCCAGCCAGGCGGCCAACCATCATAGAGCAGATGAAAGCCGCGGGCACTTGGCACCCTGCCAACGGCTCGCGATGGTTCAAGAAGCTGATCGATGAGGGGGTTATCGGTTTCGACGCCCAAGAAAAGACAGTCTGGGTGATGAGGGGAGCCGAGGATTAAAAATGATAGATAGGTGATGGCTAGTGATGGCCATCACTGAAAACAACCAGCCACCATCACTTTTCTTGCTTATACGAAAAAAGTGATGGTGAAGGGGATAAATTGACCTGAAACCCTTGCTGTTACTGGGATAAGGCAGCTTTCACTTGGTCTGCTTTTTCAGGGGGTTGTGATGGCGAGTAAAAGTGATGACCTAGCGATGGCTGGTGATGGCGAAGTCAACGGAGCACAACGTCTTTGCTCACGATTTTCCTCGCTGCTGGCCGCAATGCCTTGCCCTGAGGAGCCCCGCGCCGGATGCGTGATCCACTGTTTCAGCTAAGGAGGGCAGGCTGATTTAATCCCGCACATCCGGGCAACGATTATCATCCTCCCCCTGTAGGGCTGGAACCAGTCTACCTCCCTCGTAAATACTGGTCGTCGATGACCAATTTGACCCATTCTCCTATGCATACACAAGATTCCCCAGACTGGCACGGTATCGAACTCGCGTACTGTGCTGGCCGCCAGAGTGTGCGCCAGATAGCGATAGAGCACAGGATTTCACATACCGCCATTAACAAGCGGGCCAAGACGCACAAATGGTCAAGAGTCACAACACCAGCTAACGCTACCTCATCTTCAGGTATGCCTACGTCCCCTATAAGTGGCGCTGATCATGTGAACGCCACAACTCAGGTTATGATCCCAGGTTGCACTCCTCAGGATTCCACTGTGGAAACCAATACGTCGAATTCCCAGTCGGTAACTAGAGGTCGTCGGAGTGCATACACGAACGAGTTGGGGGAGGCCATATGCAGCGCCATTGCTGATGGGATGAGTCTACGCGCAGTGCTTGCTCGTCCTGGCATGCCGTCCAAATCCATGGTGATGCGCTGGTTGGCTGATGAACGCTACAAAGAATTTAGGGACCAGTACACGTGCGCGCGCGAGGATCTGGCCGACAAACTGGCCGACGAGATCCTCCAGATTGCCGATGACGGCAGCAATGACACCTTCCTCGACGTCAACGGGAACGTAAAAGTTAACCATGATGTGATTGCTCGTGCCCGCCTGCAGATCGATGCTCGTAAATGGCTGGCCGCAAAGCTGGCTCCCAAGAAGTACGGCGATGGGGGGCTGCGAGAAAATTCGGGCGTTAACCACGGGAGCATGCAGGTAAAATCGACAGTCACGTTTGTGGATCCACCCAACTGCGACGAAGATGGCGAGGTTTCTAAAGACAACTGAATTTCTAAAAGTGAATGAAAGCTCAAGAGCCTGCGCGGCAATCTTGTTCGGGACGAAGGGGTCGGAGGTTCGAATCCTCTCACACCGACCAAATTCAACAAGGGCTTAGCTTCGGCTAGGCCCTTGTGCTTTTCCGGTCCCCCAGTTCTGTGGGGCATTTGTGGGGCATTTTGATTTGCCGCCCTGCTTACCACATCTGTAATTGCCAGTTCTTGGCTCCTCATCAGCAGTTTCCCCTTTCAGGGAAACGTGCTAACTATTTCCTTCCATACAGATTGCCCGACTCGTTGCGGGCCTCAAATGAGCGGCTGATTTCAATCTCTTTGATTATCAAGGTTCGACGGCAGGAAAAGGATCACCAGATATGCAAGGCCAGGAACGGCAATGCCAGGAGTTTTACCAGACTCGTTTTGCTGGATATGCACAGCAGCTTGCCCCATTCGCCGCACTTGATGAGTGCCTTCACGACTTTCTGGATCAACGTCCGAGCGGCAAATACACAACTCGCAATCGTACTGCCGGACTGGCTGCCGCATCCTTTTGGTGGGCGCCAGTCAATCTTGAAGGTGCTCAACTGGCAAGCTTGGCACTGGGGCGTATTTTACATTTTGAGGATGCTATTAGCACTGCGCTGCTGGATCATCTGGCCGCTCGTCATCCAGATGTATTGCGTTGGGCGATTCGTTACTCGAAGCTGTTTACACGCAGCGATTCACCGATCTGGCGGCATCTTCGGGACAATCTCGTCAGCAAGGATTGGTGCGAATTTTTCGGCGTCTGTGATCGCTTGCTTGAGCAACTCGAACCATTCGATAAAGCCATCGCACTGGCTGAGTCCCACCTGAAGTCGCTTACGCTATTAGAGCTGCTTTCCTATTTGAGCGTGACAGCTTATGGGCAACTTGGTGCCGCTAAGGATAGAGACAGCAGTGCGGAAGATTGGGATGTCTATGATCGGATTATCGCGCGCAAACTGTTGAATTGTTCCGAGCGTGATTTTCAACTGACAGAGGAGGTTCTCGGCCGATCTCTCAAGCGTCATTTGTCGCCACTCCTTTTTCCACAGTCAGGTGTGGGGCGAGAGTGTGTTGCCAACCTCGAATCGGTTGCCCTGCTTATTGCCGCTATGCGCGAACGAATCGACTACGATAATTCCATCAATTGGTTCTGTTTTGACAGCGATTGCGGTTACCAGCTCAAGCCGGGACAACCGGTCATCTTCAATAAAACTGATTTGGGCTCACAGCGCTGGCAGCGTACTGAGAGAAAAAGCAGGTTGCTTTGGCACTACTGGATGTACCGCGCGATTGAGCAATTCGCAGCGTCCGATATGGCTGGCGCAATCATAGGGAGGCCGGAAAACCACGAAGCGAATCAGCTTGCTTACATAAAAGCCATTCGCAGTCAGCTCTACTTGCAGACCATTTTCGGATTGGGTGAACGGGTCAGACTGAACGATGGAGCTGAGGTAGCCCTGCACCACGCGATATTAGCCAGTGAGCTGACAACCGTGTTCTTCGAGCAGGCATTTCTCCAGCCTTTTCTGCGCTATATGGATGACTCAGGTGTAGCAGTGAAGGCTCTGGGTCAATTGGCTTTTGAAGGACTTGTGCATGGTGAGAACCGCTTT
The DNA here is from genome assembly GCF_040908015.1 of Aeromonas sp. R7-5. NCBI lineage: Bacteria > Pseudomonadati > Pseudomonadota > Gammaproteobacteria > Aeromonadales > Aeromonadaceae > Aeromonas > Aeromonas sp. R7-5. Next base: position 171,230 of record NZ_JBFOCZ010000006.1, read on the forward strand.
CCCATCACCTGGTCGGAACCGAAAGATAAGATCCGTCGTATTTGTGGTTGGACCGTCAGCCCTGAGCATCCCAAGGGCGACCCCGAGGCGGCCGAAGCCATCCTGAAGTTCTGGACCAGTGATCTGCAGGCTCTATCCGCGCAGATAAGGCAAGCGCCAAGCATACCGTCACCACGACTGTACGAGCGGCCGTTCTACAAGATTGGCCGCTACAGTTTTCAGTTCCCCTGGGTTGCCGGTCAACAGAACAATCTGACCGCTGCGGTGAATAACCTGCGTCGTGTTGAACAACGCAGGCCAGCTTTGCGCAGCGAAACGGAGCGTATTGAACATACCCTTGCCGAAGTGCTAAGGCAGAGGGGATTCCACGTCGTGGTGGGCTACCAACCGCCACTGAGTGATGAGCGCGATGCTGGCGAAGTGGACCTGATCTGTCACTTGGATGGGGTTGCGTTGCTGCTGGAGGTCAAGTCTGGCTTCATTCGTTCAACTCGCCATGAAGTCTGGCTGCATCGAACCAATACCCTGCGCAAGGCGGCGAGGCAGTTAAAGCGCAAGCAACCGGTTGTGCTTCAAGCACTGCAAAATGACCAAGGGTTGCGTTCAGCTCTATTGCTGAGTGATGTTAATCCTCTGCCAGCCCTGCATGCCTGGGTTGTGGATACGTCGATTGAATTTGATGGTGAGGTTGTCGATGGGTTCCACGTCGTCTCCCGCGAGATCATGGAGATCGCTTTGCGCGATGAACCGCATTATCTGCGGGAGTTTGAAGAGATGGATGAGGCTGAGGCTGGGAATGAGGTAGAGACTCTGTATGCCGAGGGATTCAGTGCGCAAGCTCTTGTTAGGTTGATCGAGTCCGATGGGGTCTGGAGTGACTTGCTTTAGATATCAAGATCACTCAAATATGCTTGCCATTCATTGGCGACGTCACCATATGTTGATCGGAACTAGTATGGGTTCCAGCGTTCATTCATAAAGCCGCCACCATGTTCGCGGCGATATTCTTCTCTGCGCTGCTCCTCTTCTGGGTCTGGGCGGTCGTACTCACTGTCGAGACTATCGTGGTTTTCCCAATACTCCCGCTCGGCCTCTTCCTCAAGAGTTTCTTCTATCTCGTCCTCGTCGCCGAAATCGTCGATAAGGTCATCATTGTCATTGCCCATTGTGTTCTCTCCCAGTAGGTACAATGCAGAGTGCATTCATAATACTACAGCTAACATTGAATATTTTAGTGTGTTGAGGAGGCACGGGACTAAGACTAACTATCTTTATGGTGGCTCATATTGTGTACCTTTTGATCCAGTCAGTCTCCCCTCCCAAGTCACTGGCTCAAATCTGTTGTATTTCCTATGAGCCACACCTACATTTAGAGCCATAGATAATGAGCCATCAAAGGGGGGTATCATGGCGGTGATAGGGTATCTTAGAGTCAGCACCGGCGAGCAGAGCATTGGGGCGCAGCGTCACAGCATTGAACAGACTCACAATGTGGAGACCTGGTTTGCTGACGAGGGAGTATCAGGGGCAGTAAAGGCGCTACAGCGTCCTGGGTTCGCCGAACTGTTCAAGTTCATACGCAAGGGGGACACGCTGATCGTACCCGCAGTCGACCGCCTTGGACGCAATACCATTGATGTATTGAATACAGTTGAGGCACTGCAAGGTAAGGGCGTTTCAATCATCAGTCTGCGGGAGGGATTTGACCTGTCCACGCCCATCGGCAAAGCCATGCTCACCATGTTGGCAGCTGTTGCAGAGCTGGAGCGCTCGAACATCAAAATCCGTCAGATGGCCGGGATTTCCAAGGCGAAGGCAGAGGGCAAGATGCTCGGACGTGAAAAGACAATTGACGATGCTGCCGTCGCTACTTGGCGTAAAGAGAACTCAGCAAGCATTAAATTGACCGCAGAACACTTTGGGATCTCATCCGCCAGCGTGAAACGCGCTTGTCGGTCAGCATAAAGGGAGGGGCGACCATCCTTTAACGTCTAGTTGGCCTCAAGGTCTGGCTGGCCATACTGACAACCAGACCTTGGCTGAACAGCGGGCGGTACGACCGGATTGTCCCTATTGTCACGCCTCCCATGTCATTCATTGGGGGAAAGCCCATGAACAACAGCGTTATCGCTGCCGCGCATGTGGCAAAACATTCTATCGGTTACACAACCCCCTGGCTGGGTTGCACCACAAGTACAAGTGAGCTGACTATGCCGACTATCTCAGTCAGAGTTTCTCGTTGAGGAAGGCGGCCAAGGCCTGTGGCATCAACCTGAAACCCCCTTTTCGCTGGAGACCCCGGTTCTTGCACTACTAGACCTCCCGGTTGGCCGGAATTGTAGAAGCGGATGAGGTGTTTACCCCGGAGTCGTTCAAGGGGCGTCGCCAGATGCCGCGACCAGCGAGATGGCATGGTGGCCGGGGCCACAGGCACGTACCTCTGGTGCCTGCCCTGATAGCGCTGGACAGATATGGGCGAGAGAGCTACGCGGTGCTGCTGCCTTTGCTGGCGTAGGGCTCTATCCTGTGTAGCGATGACATCCAGATGTTATATCAAGGTGGTGGCAGTGGGCACGGGGATTATTCATAAGCGGCCAGCCGGCTGGGCAACTCAACTTGCCCCGATCGCCCGTGCCGAATCCAGCTTGCGATGTAGCATGGACAACAGAGTGAAATAGTCTGCAGCATCATCCTCGCCTTGCCAGAGAATCTTAGGCTCATGGGCCGTCGGGTTGCGGATGGCGGCAAAGGCTCCTTTCAGCAGCAGCGCAAATCCTTTATGTTCCGAACGCTCGGTCTCGGTCCGCAACGTATTGATCCAAATCAGTGGCTGGCTTTCAGCAAAGCACTTGTCAATCAAGGCTGCTCCATCAAGCGGTAAACCGGTCATATCGCGCAGGCGCTGTGCAAGGCTCTTCACGGCTTCGAAGACCGCGTGAAAGTAGTTCTCCTGCATCAGCTCTTCGCGGCAGTAACGCAGAATTTCCGGATGAATATCCCGGCCGCGCAATCGGGATGCAATACCGTCGGCACGGCGCTTGGCTTCGCTGATCGTGTTTGCTGCGTTTACCTGTCTGAACTGACCATTTTCACCCAGTTGCAGGCCGTCAAAAATCAGCACCTTGTTTAGCGCACCGCGAGCTGTTTCATAGCGCACCTGATCATTCACATGTCTGCCAGGTGCCATTACCGCCATGATGAATGCGGCTACGTTGTTGCCGCAGCGATCTGCTTCCTGTCTAGCCAATAGGCTGATTTGAATCCGCCGCCATTTGGTTGATTGGCCAGAAATATCCGTAATACCACGCGTATCAAACAACTGATCCAGCTGCGTCTGTTACCAGTTCACCCAGCTCGCGCGCAATCGATTCGAAGTGCTCAGGCGTGAACGACGGGAATGCAGCCATGTCAGTCTTCCTGCCTTGCACGTAACGCGTCGACCAGTTCCTGTACCTCATCCTTGAATGGATTAGTGTCAAACTCACTCAGGTCACAGGCCAAGCAGGCTTCTATGTCCTTACGCGACAGATAATGCTTGTGCAGAAAGTTCATCTCGACGTGATCATTGATATCAGCGATCTCACGCTCGTCGGGGTTTGCACTATCGCGCATGAATTGGAGCAGGCAGTTGTGCAGCACGGGCGATATATGTGCCTGAATGCCACGAATCTGCTGCATCACTTCTTCAATACGTTGGTCTGCTGTAGCTTGATTGTTGAAGAAAATGTTGCCGTTGGGGTGAGCGATTTCATTGCGTTGATCGACCAACCTCTGAAATTGACCGATGTGCTGGTTCTCGCAGCCAGCTAGGCGTAAAAATTTGAAGATGCTGCGCTCGTTGACTTCGCTGAAGGTGAAAGGGGAGCTGGCATTTAGCAGCTCCTTTTCCTTTTGCAGGAAGAGCACAGCATGGGTGAAGGCTTCGGGTTTGGCCTGTTTGATTTGCCACACCGAGAAATATACGTAGCTCATGTAGAGCATATGGAAGGCGAGCATGGCAAACTGGTACTTGCCAGTAGTGTAATTGCTCTCGAACGCCTCCCAAACGAACCGCATGTAAGCGCCTTCACAGGCCGACGGGTAGCCCAGAGGCAAGTATTCGTGGATTTCTTGAGCGGCCTCCATGGTCACCCTTCCCAGACTCGACCAATCGCATCCTGAATGCCCTTCTCAAGCTCAGTGACTTCCCGTTTCAAATCCTCAATGCGTTGCTGATAACAATCAATCTCAAAAACAATTTCACGCTGGATATCGATGGGGGGAACAGGAATTTCGATATCCCTAATAATCGTTTGAGAAATATTTGGCTGAGCTCCGCCGGTGCTAAGAGAGACCAAATAGTTCTTCTTTGACTTGAGTATATAATAAAGAAATTCAGGGACGATTTCCGGAGAGGGCAAAATTCCACACACAGCTTGATTTGTTGCAGATGGAAACTTGAGCAAACCAACCTGCCCTGCCGTAGCGCCATACATGGCAACTAGGACTGTGTTGACCGGAAAAATTTTAGCCGATGAGTTATCCAATCCAGACTGAGTGATGAACTCCTCCGTTTTTGTCACAATGCCCTGAGAGACCTCGCCACTCTTTAGCCAAGGGATGGTACCTTCTGCGTAATATTCTAAAACAGCCTTCGAGGGAGTTCCGCCGGAAGATGTTTTTAGAAATTCTCCTATTTTCTTATGTGGATATTTAGATGCCCTAGTTTCAGTAATTACATGCCGCTCACCATTCAAGCTGACATCACGTGTTTGTAATATGTCTGCTCGTGGAACAAGGATTCCCGAGAGAGATTCAGCACCGTCACCCGGATTGGAAAAAAATGCCGCAAGAGTTGCTTCTGCTTGAGGTAAATCGCTTTGATCAATTTCTCGCCGCTGAGCCCCCAATGCAAAGCCATCATTGTTCACTTTAACAAAGAGAATTTTGTCCGTTTGTTTGGCGAGTCGCTTGTCGAGAATGAGGATTGAAGTCTTGACACCGCTATACGGCTGAAATATGCCAGCAGGCAATGAAACAACGGCAACAAGCGAGGACTTAACTAGGGCTTTGCGTAATGTTTTATATGCTGTTCCATTTTGAAAAATGATGCCTTCCGGCACGATGACACCAGCCCGGCCATTGGGGCTCAGGTGCTCATGGATGTAATCAACGAACAGCACTTCGGAGCGTGAGGCCTGGATTGAAAAGCGCTTGTGTGGCTTGATGCCCCCCTTTGGCGACATAAAGGGCGGATTGGCGAGGATGACATCTGCGTGCTCGTTCCAGTTCTCTTCGCTGGTGAGGGTATCGTATTCAACTACATGCGGGTTGGTAAAACCATGCAGGTAGAGGTTCACTAGGGACAAGCGCACCATGTCTGGCGAGATATCGTAGCCATGGATGTTGGCCGCGAGTTTTTGGCGCTCATCTGGCGTAAGCCTGTCACCCGGCTTGTGCTCTTGGTTCTGGGTAAGGATGTGCTTCCAGGCAGAGATCAGAAAGCCCGCCGTGCCACAGGCGGGGTCAAGGATGCGCTCGTGCTTCTGTGGGTTAATGACTCGAACAACGAATTCAATGATATGCCTTGGAGTTCGGAATTGACCCGCATCACCTTGGCTGCCCAATACGGACAGCAAATATTCAAAGGCGTCGCCCAGCCGCTCGGAGTGGTCATAGGAAAAACCGTCGATTTCTTTCAGGAATGCTTTCAGAGTCTCAGGGTCACGGTAAGGCAGGTAAGCATTCTTGAAGATGTCCCGGAATAGCGCGGGAAGATGCGTGTTCTCGGTCATCTTGCCGATGGCCTCGGAGTAGAGATTCAACGTGTCCTGACCGCCCATGTTGGGCGCCAGCAGTTTGCTCCAGCCGTATTTCTTGAAGCCATCGACGAAGAAGCTGCGTTTGCCGCCGAACTCTTCGGACTGGGCGTCCATGTCATCCATGAACTTATAGATAAGGGCAATGGTGATCTGCTCGACCTGGCTCTTGGGGTCGGGTACCTTGCCCACGAGGATGTCGCGGCAGGAGTCAATGCGGCGTTTGGTATCCGTGTCCAGCATGGTGTTGTTTTTCTCGCTCGGCCGTCAATGACGGCCATAAAAATTGGTTACATGAATTGGTTTAGGGGCACGTAGTCTTTGACGTACTCCGGTATGTCTTCACGCCATTCTGGCGGGACGGCTTGCAAGTCGCTTACGCCAAAGGCCGGGTTGACGTTCAACTCCCCAAAGCGTTTATCATCGACAATGGCACGCAGATCTGCATTAGTGGCATAGGCCTTGAAGAAGTACTTCATCGCCAGCACGGCCGCGCCTTGGTCTTCGGCAAGTTTGCTCTGGTTGGCCAGCAGGAATTCCTGGAACTCGTCCTCGAGCAGCTCATCTTTGCTTTTGAAGTACGGGAGCAGGCCAAAGATTTTTTGCAGGATTTCCTTCAGGCTCAGACGACGATCCACGCCAGCGGCATGGCGCAACTTGTCGAGATTGAAGTATTCATTGGGCTTATCGAACAGGTGGCTGGTCACGTAGTTGATAGCTTGCTCCCATTGCCCGTTTTCGACCTGTTGTCGCAGCGTCGGAACTGCTTTGACCTGCTCCTCGAATTTCTCGAAAAACATCCGGTCGATCTTCATGCCCTCATAGCCGATGTGCTGCTCGGACAAATGGTAAATGGCATCACTACCGGTGTGCTCGTACTGGCCGCTGTTGGATGTTGGTGGTGGCTCACCGCCTTGACCATCGCCCTCGCTGCTGCGGGCTGGGAGCTTGAGCACTTCGTCGTAGTCAAATTTTTCTTCGAAGTATTCGCAATTGGCAAAGAAGTCGAAGAATTTGAACCGTGCTTTCTCGGGTTCGTTGATCAGCGGCTTCAGGTCTTCTTCGAACAGTTGTTCAAGGAAGTTGTGCTTGCGCGTCCCGCGGCCTTTAATCTGCACGAAATCGGAAGGTGAATACACCGGGCGCATTAAAGCGAGGTTCAAAATGTCCGGGCAATCATAGCCGGTGGTCATCATGCCCACAGTGACACAGACGCGCGCCTTGCTGGTCTTGTAAAGCTCATTGAAGTTGGCGGAGCCTAGCAGGTTGTTGTTGGTGAAGTTGATGGTGTACTGCTGGGCATCGGGCACTGTGGACGTTACTTGCACCGCAAAGTCAGACTGGTATTTACCTGGCCACCGCTTGTCTGCCTGCTCATTCAGGATCTGGGTCAGGTTGGCGGCGTGGAACTGGCTAACGGCGAATACAAGCCCCTTGCCAAACTCACCAGTCACGGGATCCAGGAAACCGTTCTTGATAAAGGTCTGACAAAAAAGCTCGTTGGTTGCCGGTGAGAAAAACTTCTTTTCAAAGTCTTTGGAGACAAAGCTCTGCTCTTGTTGGCCATCCTCGCCAACAGGCATCAACACTGCATAGCCTTGCTCGGAGAGTAGCCTGGTAGTGATATCTGTTCGTGCATCCACCACCACCGGGTTGATTAGAAAACCATCTTTGACGCCATCCAGCAGTGAATAGCGGAAGGTTGGCTGTCCAGTCTCGCATCCAAAGGTGCGGTAGGTGTCCAGCAGCAGGCGGCGCTCCTGCTCACGTGGATCGCGAGTGGTTGGCTTGCTGGTATCAAAGCTCTTCAGGTAGTCACGAGGCGTTGCAGTCAAACCCAACTTGTAGCCAACGAAGTACTCAAACACGGCGCGGGCATTGCCACCAATGGAGCGGTGTGCTTCGTCGGAGATGACCAGGTCAAAGTCAGTGGGTGAGAACAGTCGCTTGTACTTGTTGTTGAAGAGCAGTGACTGCACCGTTGTGACCACGATCTCGGCTTTGCGCCAGTCGTCTCGGCGTTCCTTGTAGATGGCAGTTGCATAATCATTCTTGAGATAGGCTTTGAACGCTTTGGCGGCCTGATCTTCCAGCTCCAGGCGATCTACCAGGAACAGCACCCGGCAAGCATTTCCTGTGCGCAGGAACAGCTTGATCACTGCGGCTGCGGTCAAGGTCTTGCCGGTACCAGTGGCCATCTCGAACAGGAAGCGAGTGGAATCTTCTGCAACGGCATCCTGAATTGCGTTAAGTGCCTTCTTCTGGTAGTCGCGGAGGAACCGGAGCTTGTTCTTGGCTATGAATGCTGGGCGCTCGTTGGTATTCAGCCAGCCAGCTTCCTTGTCGTAGCCAGGCAGTTGAGTCTGAACTATGTAGTCTCGCCCGATGATTTCTGTGATCAGGCGCTTCTGGTCGGGTTCGAACTTTTGGTAGCTCTTGAGCGAGTCAGGCGTCGGGAAGACCGTAATGACGTGCGGATTGCCCTGCTGCAGATCCCAGAAGTAGTGCAGGTTACCGTTAGAGAGAATGACGAATCGGCAGTTAAGAGACTTGGCGTATTTACGTGCCTGTTCCTTGCCTACCAGCGGGTTCTTGTCTTCAGACTTGGCTTCAAGAATGACCAGTGGGAAGCTCTTGTCATCGAGTAATAGGAAATCGACGAAGCCATTCTTGGTCGTCTCAAAATTTTCACCGAGATCATTGACCTGATCCAGCCTCAACTTGACGTTAGGCTCCAGCGCTATATTGGCTTTACCTTTGGTATCGTCGAAAAATCGCCAGCCAGCTGATTCCAACAACTTGTTGATCTTGATACGTGCTTGCGCTTCCTTAGCTGTTGCCATCTCAGACTCGTCCCTTATCTGCTTCTTCTGATCTGCTACTTTGATGTTCCAGCTTCAGGTCATGCGCACGGGCGTATTCTAGAACAAGAATCTCGACCATGGATGCGACCGAGCGCCGCTCGCGTTCAGCAGCCAAGCGCAAGAGTTGCTTGATGTCGGAAGTAGTGCGAATGGAGAGAGTTTCGGCCTTTAGGCGTGACATGGCGGAGTCTCGTTAGTTGTATGGTGCAAATGTACTGCCTTTTGCGGTAATTCCGCAATGCAAATCTGAGTCTTATGGGTCTAGGTCAGATGTGGTAGAGGAAGAGGGGGTTCGCAGGCGTGATGGCAGTGGATGCAGTCCAACTCTAGTACAGGATCGTCTACGGGGGGGGGGGCAGTCCATGTCTAAACCTGAGAAATTTCCGAGGCTGCCAGTTGAGCAATTGCTCCGCTCGTCTAACCTCCTCGTCCGTGATCTCTCGCAGGTCTGTTCACTTTGGGATGAGCACGTCCTTGGTCTTTGATTTGATATGCTGGGAACCCCGATTCGAGCCCCTATTTTGCTTCCCGTTTTCGTGCAGTTTCGTGTAATTCAGTGCAAACCACCAGAAACTGTACACAACCAAAAATAACCAAATCGCCTTGAATCAACGGCTTATAACTGCCACAGTTATATCTCAACCGTTGTTTCGGGATTCAAAATCCGCCGTAGCAATACGTGTCGGTTCGAGTCCGACCCCGGGCACCATCAGATTCCATGACAAAAGGCCATCCTCGCGGATGGCCTTTTGTTTTTCCGGGCGGTGCGAAGAGGTGTACCCTCAGACCCTCAGACCCTCAGACCCTCAGACCCTCAGACCCTCAGACCCTCAGACCCACAGACCCACAGGCTCTCAGGCCATCAGCCTCTCGGACTGCCATCCCCTCAGTCGATATTCTGCGCGATGCGCCACAGCACGCCTGAGGGGTCGTACAGACAGAATTCTTTCATGCGCCACGGCTGGGTGACGAGCTCCGTGACCCGGACGCCGTAGCGGGCGGCGACCTGGCACGCCTCCACTTGGGCCTGCCAAGCGGCCACGTCCTCCACCAGGAGGTGCATCATGAGCTGCTCGGCCAGCCCCGGGGGATTGCCATCCTGCAGCAGGAAGCTTGCGTTGCCGAGATGAAAATAGGCCACGCCGTCGCCATCGGAGGCCAGGGTAAAGCCGAGATCCTGATAGAACTGCTTTGACAGCGGGAAATCCCGGGCAGGCACGAAGGCCTTGATTTCGGTGACGTTGAGATTGGGCATGGGCTCCTCGCAGCGCTGGGAACAGGGGATGATGGCTTGCCAGTATGACCGGGCATTTCGGGGCAAGCCAGACGAATGGCGCGCGTTTGCACTCTTATCGTGCTTGTGCCCCTCGGGTGGGGGGATATTGGCCGTCAGCCTCATTTGATTTCACCATGGTATGGCCCATTTCATTTATTTCATAAATACCTTAGCGGGATAGATAAGCCTGCCAGGGTGACATCACCACGGGTTCGCCCCGTCATTGTGAGGCGATTGGGTCATCCTGGTGCATTTTCCCGGCAATGCACAGCCAAAGTGCGATTTTCCCCCTGTAACCGGGCATCGTGCGCCAAGATGGTGCGTGTTGAATGTGATGAAAACATAACGCCATGAAATAAAAGGATTATTTTTCTTGGCCTGCTTTATGCTTTCCCTATGTCATGTCGCCATGATGTCTCCGTGAGCCACACAGGTGCGGTGGGCAGGTGGCCAGGTTGGAAATGCATATCAGGAAATGGACCCGGATGCCGGGACGACAAGGAGAGGGCTGTATGTTCAAGAGACTCGTAATGACTGGCCTGCTGGCGCTGGCCGCCACCATGGCCGCCCCGGGCTGGGCCGAAGAGGTGGCCGCGCAGGCCGATGTGGTACAGGCGGCCGCGACCGTGACCATCAACAAGGGGGACAATACCTGGCTGATGGTGGCAGCGGCCCTGGTGATCCTGATGTCCGTGCCGGGCCTCGCCCTCTTCTACGGCGGCCTGGTGCGCGCCAAGAACATGCTGAGCGTGCTGATGCAGGTGTTCACCCTGTTCTGCCTCATCACCGTCCTCTGGGTGGTCTACGGCTACTCCCTGGCCTTCACCGAGGGCGGCGCCTTCTACGGCTCCTTCGACAAGGTGCTGTTGATGGGGGTGACGCCGGATTCCATCGCCGCCACCTTCAGCAAGGGGGTCGGGATCAGCGAGTTCATCTACGTGGTGTTCCAGGGCGCCTTTGCCGCCATCACCTGCGGGCTCATCGTCGGCGGCTTTGCCGAGCGGATGAAGTTCTCGGCGGTGCTGCTGTTCGCGGTGATCTGGTTCACCTTCGCCTATATCCCGATGGCGCACATGGTGTGGTACTGGGCGGGTCCGGATGCCTACACGGATGCGGCCGCCGCCGAAGCGGCCGGTGCCACCGCAGGCTATCTGTTCCAGCACGGCGCTCTGGACTTCGCTGGCGGCACAGTAGTGCACATCAACGCCGCGGTGGCCGGTCTGGTTGGGGCCTTCATGGTGGGCAAACGGGTTGGCTATGGCCGTGACCCCATGACCCCCCACAGCCTGACCATGACCATGATCGGTGCCGCCCTGCTGTGGTTCGGCTGGTTCGGCTTCAACGCCGGCTCCTCCCTCGAAGCCAACGGCACGGCGGCCCTGGCCTTCGCCAACACCTGGATCGCACCGGCCGCTGCCGCCCTCTCCTGGACTTTCGCCGAGTGGGCGATGAAGGGCCGTCCCTCCCTGCTTGGCGCCGTCTCCGGTGCGGTGGCGGGTCTGGTCGCCATCACCCCTGCCGCCGGTTTCGTCGGTGTGGGGGGCGCCCTCATCATCGGCCTGCTCAGCGGTGTGGCCGGTCTGTGGGGCGTGCACGGTCTCAAGCGTCTGCTGGGGGCCGATGACAGCCTGGACGTGTTCGGCCTGCACGGGGTGTGCGGGATCCTGGGTGCCGTGCTGACCGGGGTGTTCGCCAGCCCGGATCTGGGCGGCACCGGGGTGTGGGACTATGTGACCAACCAGGTGGCCGAGGGGTACTCCATCCTGGCCCAGGTCAAGGTACAGGTCATCGGCGTGGGGGTGACCGTGGTCTGGACCGCCCTGGTCTCGGCCGTGGCCTACAAGCTGGTGGACCTGCTGATCGGTCTGCGGGTGAAGGAAGATGCCGAGCGCGAAGGGCTGGACGTGACCAGCCACGGCGAGAAAGCCTACAGCCATTGATCCTGCTGCCATGAATGTCATACCGCCGGCCCCGTCCGGCGGTTTTTTTATTGGGGCGGGCTGGCCAGGCTGCCCGGACCGGGCCGCTGGTGGCCGGGGTCGCTATTTGTGTTTGCAGGGTCTTTTATGCCTGCATTTTGGGCGGATCTCCGCTAAACTCTGCCACCCTTTATTCGGGGTCGTCGGGTCTGCCCCGTCGTCACCCTCTCTTTCATGCCTTCGGAGCCGCTCATGCCGTTAGTGGGACACCAACATCAGATCGATATTCTGGAACTGACCGACAAGGGGGATGGCAAGGGTCGCCTGTTCGATCGCCCCCTGTTTGTCGAGGGTCTGCTGCCCGGTGAGCAGGCGCTGGTCGAGTTGACCGAGGTCAAACTGAACTACCTGCACGGCAAGCTGGTCGAGTTGACCCAGCCGTCCGCCGACAGGGTGCCGGATTTCTGCCCCAACACCGAATGCGGTGGCTGCCAGGTGCGCCCGCTGGCCTATCCGGCCCAGCTTGCCCTCAAGCAGAGCCTGGTGCAGAGCGCACTGGAGCAGGTCGGTCTGGGTGAGGCCGTGGTCAACCCCATCCTCGGCATGGAGACGCCGTTTGCCTACCGCAACAAGGCCCAGTACGCGGTGCGTGGCAGCGAGGCGGGCGCCGAGATCGGCTTCTACCGCAAGCACTCCCATGACCTCATCACCGCCGATGATTGCGCGGTGCAGGACTCGCTGCACGTGGAGCTCAACGCCCGGGTACGCAACTGGATGCGCGAGCACGACATCGCGGCCTATGACGAGGTGGCCCACACCGGCTGCGTGCGCAACCTGATGACCCGCAAGGGCTTCAAGAGCGGCGAGCTGATGGTGGTGCTGGTGACCCTGGGCGAAGCGCTGCCGTTCGAAGCCGAGCTGCTGGCGGCCCTGGCGGATCTGCCGGTCACCACCCTGGTGCAGAACATCAACGAGGTGCGTACCAACCGCATCCTGGGTGACAAGAACCGGGTGCTGCTGGGCAGCGGGGTGATCCGCGACAAGATCCACGAGCTCGAATTCGAGATCTCGCCCCTCTCCTTCTTCCAGAACAACCCGAGCCAGACCGACGTGCTCTACTCCAAGGCGCTGGAATATTGCGAGCTGACCGGCAGCGAGACGGTGTTCGACATCTATTGCGGCATCGGCACCATCTCCCTGTTCCTGGCAGGCAAGGCCGCCAAGGTGGTGGGGATCGAGTCGGTGGAGAGCGCCATCAGCGACGCCCGTCGCAATGCGGCCCTCAACGGCATCGAGCAGACCGAGTTCCACGTGGGCAAGGCGGAGCAGCTGATGCCTGCCCTGCATGCCGACGGGGTGAGTGCCGACGTGGTGGTGATGGATCCGCCCCGCAAGGGCTGTGACAAGGCGGTATTGCAGACCCTGGTGGCCATGGCGCCGCGCCGTCTGGTCTATGTCTCCTGCAACCCCCAGACCCTGGCCCGGGATCTCGCCTGGCTGGTCAAGCAGGGCTTCGTGCTGGACGAGGTGCAGCCGGTGGACATGTTCCCGCACTCCATGCACGTGGAAGCCGTTGCTCGCCTGAGCCTGCCTGCCAAGGCCTGATCGTCGCTCGGGATCTTCCCCTCGCGCGATGCAGGTGGAAGCGGTCGCCTGCCTGAGCCTGCCAGCGAAAGCCTGATCGGGCCGAGGGCGTGGCGTTAGCCATATGGCTCTGATAAAAACGACTCCTGAGGGAGTCGTTTTTTTATGGTCGTGGTCGGCAGGACTACCAGGCAGGGAGAGCAGGCTGATGATTCGTATGGCAGGGGTGGAGGATGCGGCGGTGCTGGACAGCTTCTTCGGGCAACTGGACAGGGAGACCCGCTTCATGCTGTATGAAGCGGGAGAGCGCCCCTCGGACATCGCGGGGCAGCGCAGGCGGCTCGAGGCCATGGCTGCGGCCCCCAATCAGGCCATGTGGTTGCTGGAGCTGGCGGGGGAGGTGCAAGGGTTTGCCGCGCTCCTTGGTGGCGGCCTGGCACGCAACCGCCACTGCGCCCTGGTGGTGATGGGGCTGCGTTCGGGGGCGCGCGGGCAGGGATGGGGTGAACGGTTGCTGCGCACCCTGATCGCGACCGCGAGGGATCTCGGTATCCACCGGCTGGAGCTGGGAGTGATGGCCCACAACGAGGTGGCCCACGCCTTGTATCGCAAGTGCGGGTTCGTGGAGGAGGGGGTGAGACGGCAGGCCTATCGGCTGGACGAGGGCTATGTGGACGAGATTGCCATGGGGCTGTTGCTGCCGCTGGACAGGCCATGACGCCGCTGGCCCCGAGATGCTGGTCTGGGGCGCTGGATTGGGGCAGGCTTGTGGGGAAACCATCGAGACAAGGAGGCGCCCATGAAGGGGATATTGCTGCGTTGGCTGGCTCGCTACGATGCCTGGTGCCAGGAGTGGGGACTCACACCGGAGAACCGGCGCTGTTGCGCGCCGGTACGCCATGATGAAGACGAGAAGCGCCCGGAGAAGGGCGACGACCTCACTGGAACTGGCGGGTCACGGCGCCAGTGACGCTGTTGTAGTCGAACGATAGCCCGTCGGGGTATGCCGGGAAGCGGCCAACGGAGCTGCGCAGGGTATAGCGGCAGTTGTCGTGACGAAGGGCGCCGTCAGCCTGAGCGTCTGCCGGGATGAGCCGGGAGATGTAGTCACTGTCTGAATCCTGGTGCAACTCATCGGCCACCGTCAGATCGGTATCGAGCAGGGCGCCAAACAGGCTCTCGCAGTCGTCCCGGCTGCTGACGGAGATCTGATCGCTGTCGCCACCGGGGAAGACGGTATCGGGCCCCTGACCTCCCTGGTCCTCCTTGGTGCCCACAGGCCAGCCATGGCTGTTGATGTCGAGATCCTGCCTGCCCATGCCGCTAAAGTTGTAGAGTGCCAGGGGCTCCCCCTTAACCTTGACCGCCCAGCCGGCGTGGGCGAGCCGGGCGGCACTGGCAAAGCTGCCCGCCGTGGCCGAGACGCTGCTCTTGAGCCCGTCATCCTGGATGTTGATGAAGCGGGGCAGGGCGGTCACGGCCAGGATCCCCAGCACGATGATGACCAGCACCAGTTCTATCAGGGTAAAGCCTCGGGAAACGTGTGTTGGCATGGAATGAACCCATTGAGTACGACAGACAGGTAAGCGCGACATGGAATTGATAGACACCCACTGCCACCTCGATTTTCCGGTCTTTGACGCCGATCGGGAGGCGCTGCTGACCCGGTGGCGCCAGCTGGGGGTGGGCGAGTATATCATCCCCGCCGTGGGAGAGGAAAACTGGGGGCGGGTAATGGCGCTGGCCGAGCGCCACGACGACATCCGCTATGGCCTGGGGATCCATCCCTGGTATGTGGGCAAGCAACCTCGGGATGCACTGACCCGGTTGGAGACCCTGCTGGCGAGTCGGCCCCGTGGGCTGGTGGCCGTGGGGGAGTGCGGGCTGGATCTGCGCTCCCATGTGCCGCAGGAGGGGCAGGTCGAGATGTTCGAGGCGCAGGTGCGGCTGGCCATGGCGCATGAGCTGCCCCTCATCGTCCACTCGGTGCGTGCCAACGACACGGTCGCCAAGATCCTGCGGCGCTTCACTCCGCCACAAGGGGGGGTCATTCACGCCTTCAGCGGCTCCCTGCATCAGGCGGAGGTGTTCTGGCAACTGGGTTTCAGGCTGGGGATCGGGGGGGTCATCAGCTATGAGCGGGCCAACAAGACCCGGGAGGCGATACGCCAGATGCCGCTGGAGGCCTTGCTGCTGGAAACCGACGCTCCCGACATGCCGCTGCAAGGCCAGCAGGGGGAGGTGAACACGCCGGCCAGCCTGCCGACCATAGCCCGCTTGTTGGCACAATTGCGGCAGCAACCGCTGGAGGATGTTATTTCGGTGTTACATGACTCCACCCGGCGGCTGTTCCCCCCGGGAAATCATGAAATTAACATTTGATTATCAAATGATGACCGAGTGATAAAAAACAGGGCCCATAAAAATCGTTTGCGGTCTAATTAAACGATGTTCAGGCCATTTGTGGCTTATAAAATGTGACCAGTATTCTATTTTGTCGCACCGTAATTAGTATAATGCGCACCCTTGATTAGCGGCTTCAATACACAAATCGTTAACAAGCTGGCAGGTGCTACTAAAGAGGAAGTGTTAATAATGAATCTGATAATGGGTCTGGTAGGGATGGCGACGCTCATCCTTATTGCGGTGCTGTTCTCCAGCAACCGCAAGGCAATCAAAATTCGTACCGTAGGTGGCGCCTTTGCCATCCAGGCCGGTCTGGGGGCCTTCGTGCTCTACGTGCCGGTCGGTCGTGACATCCTGGTGGGCGTGTCCGACGCCGTTTCCAGCGTCATCGGTTATGGCCAGAACGGCATCGAATTCCTGTTCGGTGGTCTGGTTGGCAACAAAATGTTCGAAGTGTTCGGTGGCGGTGGCTTCGTCTTCGCCTTCCGCGTCCTGCCCGTCATCATCTTCTTCTCTTCCCTGATCGCGGTACTCTACTACCTCGGCATCATGCAGTGGGTGATCAAGCTGCTGGGCGGCGGTCTGCAGAAGGTGCTGGGCACCTCCCGTACCGAATCCCTCTCCGCCACTGCCAACATCTTCGTCGGTCAGACCGAAGCCCCGCTGGTGGTACGTCCCTTCATCTCCAAGATGACCGACTCCGAGCTGTTTGCCGTCATGTGTGGTGGTCTGGCTTCCGTTGCCGGCTCCGTACTGGCCGGTTACGCCTCCATGGGTGTCAAGATGGAATACCTGATCGCCGCCTCCTTCATGGCTGCCCCGGGTGGTCTGCTGTTCGCCAAGCTGCTGGTACCGGAAACCGAGACCCCGAGCTACGACGAGAACACCGCAGAAGGTGAGCTGGACGACAAGCCTGCCAACGTGATCGACGCCGCTGCCGCCGGTGCCTCCGCCGGTCTGCAACTGGCCCTGAACGTGGGTGCCATGCTGCTGGCCTTCATCGGCCTCATCGCCATGATCAACGGCATCTTCTCCGGTGTGGGCGGCTGGTTCGGTTACCCGCAACTCTCCCTGGAGCTGCTGCTGGGCTGGCTGTTCTCCCCGCTGGCCTTCCTGATCGGCGTGCCCTGGAGCGAAGCGGTCGTGGCCGGTTCCTTCATCGGTCAGAAGCTGGTGGTCAACGAGTTCGTGGCCTACCTGAACTTCGCTCCCTACCTGAAGGATGAAGTGCTGATCAACGGTGTGGCCATGTCCGAGCACACCAAGGCGATCATCTCCTTCGCCCTGTGCGGCTTCGCCAACCTGTCCTCCGTCGCCATCCTGCTGGGTGGTCTGGGCTCCATGGCACCGAACCGTCGCGGCACCATCGCCAAGTTCGGTCTGAAGGCCGTGCTGGCAGGTTCCCTGTCCAACCTGATGTCTGCGACCATCGCAGGCTTCTTCCTGGCGCTGTCCGGCATGTAACATCGCCTGACTGACAGGATAAAGACGAACGCCACAGCGATTTGCTGTGGCGTTCTCGTTTGGGGTGGTGACAACCGTTTTCCTGTCAAGACTAATAATAAAGTGAGTCAAATCGGAGGTTCTATGAATGAAGTGCTACTGGCTATGGCGGCCGGCTTTATCGTTGGGGTGTTGTTTTCTTTCCTCAAGTTGCCGATACCGGCGCCGCCCGTCCTCTCCGGCGTCATGGGGATCGTGGGGGTCTATCTGGGGGGCATTGCCTACTCCTGGATCCTGACCCGCTTCTTCTCTTAAGCGCCTTCCAGCGCTGGATTTGCCGGGTGTGAGGTACCTCTGAAATTGGCAAATCCGGCTTGCAAACACGGGGTATCTCGGCTGAAATAGGCGATGCCAGCAGGGTGCTGGCATTGACTAATGCCCGGTGAATCCGGGTGTTGGCGGTCAAATGGAATTGATTGGGAAGTCGGGTCTGCGTAGTCGGCCTTTCTCAAGTCTTCATGGAACCAAGTCCGCACTTTTGTAAGAAAGTGACAGGGCTCTTGCCTTATTTGCAGCCGTATTGCCTGTGCATTTGCGCTGCAATTCCATATCCCGTTGCTCCGGGAACGTCTCTGCCGACCCTTGGTGTTCGGTGAAGCCGATCGCGGGTGATGGGGCTTAACAAGACTTTGGAGACATAGCATGACTGATCTGAAAGTGGCCGCCCAACGCGCCCTGAACCTGATGGACCTGACCACCCTGAACGATGACGACACCGATCAGAAGGTGATCGACCTGTGCCACAAGGCCAAGTCTCCGGCCGGCCTGACCGCCGCCGTCTGCATCTACCCCCGTTTCATCCCCATCGCGCGCAAGACCCTGCGTGACATCGGCGCCGCCGACGTGCGCATCGCGACCGTGACCAACTTCCCCCACGGCAACGACGACATCGAGATCGCCGTGGCCGAGACCTGTGCCGCCGTGGCCTACGGTGCCGACGAGGTTGACGTGGTCTTCCCGTACCGCGCCTTCATGGCCGGCAATGAACAGGTCGGCTTCGATCTGGTCAAAGCATGTAAGGAAGCCTGCGGCGCCAAGGTACTGCTGAAAGTGATCATCGAGACCGGCGAGTTGAAGGAAGAGGCGCTGATCCGTCGCGCCTCCGAGATCTCCATCGACGCCGGTGCCGATTTCATCAAGACCTCCACCGGCAAGGTGCCGGTCAATGCGACCCCGGAAGCGGCCCGCATCATGATGGAAGTGATCAAGGCCAAGAACCCGAAAGTGGGCTTCAAGCCGGCTGGTGGCGTGAAAGACGCCGCCGTGGCGGGCCAGTACCTGGCCATGGCTGAAGAGATCCTGGGCAAGGACTGGGTATCCGCCCGCACCTTCCGTTTCGGTGCCTCCAGTCTACTGGCCAGCCTGCTGGCGACCCTGGGGCATGGCGACAAGCCTGCCAATACCAGCGGTTACTAAGCGGTGGCAGGGGGCGGTGCGCCGCCCCCTTCCGGATCTGGTTCGGTCTGTGTTCGTGCGTGATGCACGGAGGGAATGAAAGATGTTTTTGCCTCAAGAAATTATTCGCAAGAAGCGCAACGGTGAAGCGCTCAGTACCCAAGAGATTCAATTCTTCGTCCAGGGCATTACCAACAACACCATCGGCGAGGGGCAGATCGCGGCCCTGGCCATGGCGGTCTACTTCAAGGACATGACCATGGATGAGCGGGTTGCCCTGACCTGCGCCATGCGCGACTCCGGCATGGTGCTGACCTGGGACCACCTCAACCTGGGCGGCCCCATCGTCGACAAGCACTCCACCGGCGGCGTGGGTGACGTCGTCTCCCTGATGCTGGGCCCCATGGTCGCCGCCTGTGGCGGTTTCGTGCCCATGATCTCCGGCCGTGGTCTCGGCCATACCGGCGGTACCCTGGACAAGCTGGATGCCATCCCCGGCTACCAGACCTCGGTCGACAACGACCGCTTCCTGAAAGTGGTGAAAGAGGCGGGTGTCGCCATCATCGGCCAGACCGGCGATCTCGCCCCGGCGGACAAGCGTATCTATGCGGTACGGGATATCACCGCCACCGTCGAGTCCATTGCCATGATCACCGGCTCCATCCTCTCCAAGAAGCTTGCCTCCGGGCTCGAAGCGCTGGTGATGGACGTGAAGGTGGGCTCCGGCGCCTTCATGCCGACCTTTGAAGCCTCCGAGGAACTGGCCAAGAGCATCGTCGCCGTGGCCAACGGTGCCGGCTGCCGCACCTCTGCACTCCTGACCGACATGAACCAGGTGCTGGCCTCCAGCGCCGGCAACGCCGTGGAAGTGCGCGAAGCGGTGCGCTACCTGACCGGTGAGTATCGCAACCCGCGCATCCACGAAGTGACCATGGCCCTGTGCGCCGAGATGCTGATCTCCGCCGGTCTTGCCAGCGATGACGGCGATGCCCGCACCAAGCTGCAAGCGGTGCTGGACAATGGCAAGGCAGCCGAGATCTTCGGGCGCATGGTGACCGGCCTCGGAGGTCCCGCCGACTTCATGGAGCGCTACGACGCCTACCTGCCCAAAGCCGCCATCGTGCGCCCCGTCTACGCGGCCCACAGCGGATTCGTCACCGCGATGGACACCCGTGAACTGGGTCTGGCCGTGGTGGCCATGGGCGGCGGTCGCCGCGCCGCCGCCGACAAACTCGATTATGCCGTCGGTCTGACCGACTTTATCCGCCTGGGTCAGAGCGTCGATGCTGACAAGCCGCTCGCCCTGATCCACGCTCAGACAGAAGCTCAATTTGCCGAGGCTGCCCGCATGGTGCAGGCTGCCGTGAAGATCGGCGACACCCGACCAGAGGCGCTGCCCGAGGTTTACCGTCGCATCGGTCTGGCTGATTTGTAACAAGGGGAAGTCCCATGAAACGTACCTTTATTCTGATGATGGACTCTTTCGGTATTGGTGCTGCCGCCGATGCCGACAAGTTCGGCGACGTGGGTGCCAATACCCTTGGCCATATCGCCAAGGCGTGCGCCGCCGGTGAGATCGAGGGCCGTGGCGCTCTCAACCTGCCAAACCTCAGCAAGCTGGGTCTGGGCCACGCGGGCGAACTCGCCAGCGGCACCTTCCCGGCCGGACTGAACAAGGATGTCGAGGTGATCGGTGCCTACGGCTTTGCCCAGGAGCTCTCCTCCGGCAAGGACACCCCGTCCGGTCACTGGGAGATTGCCGGCGTGCCCGTCTTGTTCGAGTGGGGTTATTTCCACGACCATCACAACAGCTTCCCGCAGGAGCTGCTGGATGCCATCGTCGAGAAGGCCGGTCTGCCCGGGTATCTGGGCAACTGCCACGCCTCCGGCACTCAGGTGCTGGACGATCTGGGCGAAGAGCACATGCGCACCGGCAAGCCGATCCTCTACACCTCTGCCGACTCCGTGTTCCAGATCGCCTGCCACGAAGAGACCTATGGCCTCGAGAAGCTCTATGAGCTGTGCCACATCGTGCGCGAGCTGCTGGAGCCCTACAACATCGGCCGCGTCATCGCGCGTCCGTTCGTGGGCAGCGGCAAGGGCAACTTCAAGCGCACCGGCAACCGCCACGACTACTCAGTGCTGCCGCCGGCGCCGACCGTGCTGGACTACATGAAGGAAGCGGGTGGCCAGGTGGTCTCCATCGGCAAGATCGCCGACATCTATGCCCAGCAGGGCATCACCAAGCAGGTGAAGGGGACCGGTCTGACCGAGCTGTGGGACAGGACTCTGGAAGAGGTGAAAGCGGCCGGTGACCAGACCATCGTCTTCACCAACTTCGTGGACTTCGACTCCTCCTACGGTCACCGCCGTGACGTCAAGGGCTACGCCGATGCGCTGGAGTACTTCGACTCCCGCCTGCCGGAGCTGTTCGACCTGCTGCAGGATGGCGACGTGGTGGTGCTGACCGCCGACCACGGCTGTGACCCGACCTGGAGCGGTACCGACCACACCCGCGAATACATCCCGGTGCTGTTCTACGGCAAGCCGGTCAAGGCGGGCTCCGTCGGTCGTCGCGAGACCTTCGCCGACATCGGCCAGAGCATCGCGGCCTACCACGGCCTGCCCAAGCTGCAATACGGTACCAGCTTCCTGTGATGGTGACCCCGGGCCGGTTCGCCTGCCCGGGGTGCCACAGGGCCCCGGTTTCCTGTAATGTACCGCCGCCGCGCAGGCAGCGGACAATCCATAAAGACAATAAAACTCAACCTAGTGTGAAGGAATAAAGAGAATGGCAACTCCTCATATCAATGCGAAAGATGGCGCCTTTGCTGATACCGTGCTGATGCCGGGCGACCCCCTGCGTGCCAAGTACATCGCCGAAACCTTCCTGGAGAACGTCGAGCAGGTGTGCGACGTGCGCAACATGTTCGGTTTCACCGGCACCTACAAGGGTCGTCGCATCTCCGTCATGGGCCACGGCATGGGCATCCCGTCCTGCTCCATCTACGCAAAAGAGCTGATCACCGACTACGGCGTGAAGACCCTGATCCGCGTGGGCTCCTGCGGTGCCGTGCGTGAAGACGTGAAACTGCGTGACGTGGTGATCGGCATGGGTGCCTGCACCGACTCCAAAGTGAACCGTCTGCGCTTCAAGGACCACGACTTCGCCGCCATCGCCGACTTCGACCTGGTGGCCAATGCCGTTCAGGCTGCCAAGAACAAGGGCGTGGCCGTGCGCGTGGGCAACATCTTCTCCGCCGATCTGTTCTACACCCCCGACCCCTCCATGTTCGACGTCATGGAAAAATACGGCATCCTGGGTGTCGAGATGGAAGCCGCCGGTATCTATGGCGTGGCCGCCGAGTACGGTGCCAAGGCGCTGACCATCTGCACCGTCTCCGACCATATCCGTACTGGTGAGCAGACCACCTCCGAAGAGCGTCAGCTGACCTTCAACGACATGATCGAAATCGCGCTGGACTCCGTCCTGCTGGGTGACAACTGATCCCCCTCGCGCATAAAAAAACGGCGGCCCTCGGGCCGCCGTTTTGCATTTTTGCGAAGCACGGTCAGAGATCGAGGGCGAAGCGCCCCTTGCCCGACTGCTTGGCCTGGTACATGGCGGCATCGGCCCGGTGCAGCAGATCATCGATGTGACAATACTGGCCCGAGTGGCAGAGGGCGCCCCCTATGCTGCCGGCAAGGGGCAGCCGATGACCGGCCACGTCTCCAGGAACCGCCATGGCCGCCAGCAGCCGCTCGCACAGGGCGGGCAGCTCCTGCGCCGGTTGGCGCAAGGCGGGCAGTATGATGGTGAACTCGTCGCCGGCCAGGCGCGCCACCATGTCCCCCGGGCGCACCTCGGCACTCAGCACCTGGGCGAAGCGTTGCAACAGAGCATCGCCGACGTGGTGTCCCAGCCTGTCGTTGATCCCCTTGAAGCCGTCGAGATCGAGGAACAGCAGGCCCAGGGGTTCGGCATTCTGACGCACCCGCTCCAGCTCCCGGGAGAGGCGCAGGGTGAAGGCGCGCCGGTTGGGCAGGCCGGTGAGGGGGTCGTGAGCCGCCTCGTGTTCCAGCTGGCTTTGCAGCGCCTTGAACTCGGTGATGTCGCTGCCGAGGATGTAGACCCCGGGCTCGTCGCCCCGGCTCGGGATCATGGTGATCCTGAGGTCGCGTCGGCCTATGGGGAGATCGAAACGGTGCTCGAAACTCACCTGCTCACCGGCGAGGGCTTTTGCCACATAGGCCATGGCCCTGCCGTGGGCCTCCTCGCCGATGACGTCCCGCACGCTCATTTCCCGCATCTGTTCGGTATCGATCCCGAAGTAGCGGCAATAGGCCTGGTTGGCGAACAGGTAACGCCCCTCGGGCGACACCATGCTGATGGTGACCGGCAGGCCATCGGTGATGGCCCGCAGTCGGGCACGGCCACGCTCGATCTCCGCGAGCACCTGGCGGCGGGCCGTGATGTCGTGCAAAAACAGGGCGATGCGCACCTTGCCGTCGAACTGGTAACGCTCGGCAATCACCTCGACCGGGATGTGCCGGCCTGTGCGGGTGATGATGTCGCACTCCAGCCGCCGTGGCGGACTCTGCGGGTTGCCTGACAGGCTCAGCAGGGGATGCTCGGCGCCGAGCAGCCCGAAGAGGGGACGGCCCAGCATCTCGTCGGCGTACCAGCCGAGCAGGGTGGTGGAGGCCGGGTTCCAGCCTGTGATGATGAAATCGGCATCGAGCTCGAGGAAGGCATTGCTGGTGTGCTCCAGCATGTGCTGCAAGCGGCGCTGCTCCTGCCACAGCTGCTGCTGCATGGCGCCGCGCTCGCGCATCTCCTGATGCAGCTGTTCCACCGTGCGGGAAAGCTCCCTGGTCCGTGACTGCACCTGCTGCTCGAGCCCTTGCTGCAGCCGCACGAGTTCGGCCTCGGCCTGTTTGCGCTCGGTGAGGTCGGCAAACACGGCGATCATGTGGGGGGCCATGGTGCGGCTCTGGCAGAGGGTCACGCTGAGCTGGACCCAGCACTGGGTGCCATCGGCCCGGATCATCCGCTTCTCCAGCCGGTAATCCTGCCGTTGCCCCGCGATCAGGGCATCGAACAGGGGCTGCTCCCGTTGCAGATCTTCGGGATGGGTCATGGCGAGCCAGGTCCGGCTCAGCATCTCGTGCTCGCTGTAACCGAGCAGCCGCTCCAGCCCCGGGTTGGCTCTCAGCCATTTCCCCTCGAGGGAGGAGAGGGCCATGCCCACCGACGACTGGTTGAAGGTGAGGGTGAAGAGATGCTCCTTGTCTTCCAGCACCTGGTTGAGGGTGCGCACCTGGTGGCGCCGCTCCAAATCGTGCAGGGTGTTCTCCACCAGGCGGCCGAAGTCGTCGAGATCCCGGCAGGCATCTTCGTCGAGATGGCGCGGCACATGGTCCACCAGGCAGAGGGTGCCGAGCACCACGCCATCGAGGGCGCGCAGGGGTCGGCCAGCGTAGAAGACCACACCGGGATCATCGGTCACCAGCGGATTGTCGGTAAAGCGGAGATCCCGTCTGGCATCCGGTACCTGCATGATGTCGGGGCGCAAAATGGCATGACCGCAGAAGGAGTGCTCCCGGTTGATCTCGCACATATCGATCCCGGTGCGGGCGAGAAACCACTGCCTGTTCACGTCGGTCAGGGAGACCATGGCGATGGGGAGTGCGAAATGCCGGGTGATGAGCCGGGTGAGGCGATCAAGCTGATCGATGGGCTCGTGGTCGAGCAGGCCGAGGATGCGCAGTCGTTCCAGTCGACTGTGTTCATCCCGCGGCAAGGGGGGGGCAATCATGTGGCTCTCCTGCCAGTGATCTTGCCAGTGTTATATACAAGCCGGAGGATGTGATCCACTCCCGCTTATTGCGGAGCGGCGGGTTTGCTCTGTTTCTTGTGCTTGCGCACCCGCATGTAGTTGCGACGCACCCCGTAGGAGATGAGCAGGCCGGCCAGCAGCATCACCAGCAGCATCAGGCGCTGTTTCTCCTGGTTGACCTTGAGATGGGTATCTTGTGCGGCCAGCAGTTTCTGCTCTTCCAGGGTGATCCTCAGATAGCCCAGGGTCAGGTTTCCGTCCTGGATCTCCTGGACGAACTGGATGCGCCCCTTGCCCTGCTCCGGCAGGGATTTGTTGTCGCTGCCGATGGGCAGCAGACTGTCCAGCGGCAGGGCGTTGTCCGACTGGGCGAGGGGAATGCCGCGGGCGTCATAGAGGGTGACGTCCAGAATGTCAGGCTCGGCGGCCAGATCCTGCGCCAGTCTCTCCAGTTCGCTCTCCTTGTCCTCCTTGATCCAGCGGCGCATGTCCCGGGCGGCATAGGCGACCAGCGCCTGTGCCCTGTCCCGTGCCGCCGCGTGCAGGGCGGCCTGGCTCTCTCCCTGCATGTGAATGAGCAGCACCAGCACCCAGAGACCGAGCAGGACTCCCGCCGCCAGGCTGACAACACGTTTGATGGGAAGATGACGCACAGAACCGGGCCTCTGGTAATGGATGAGCGGGGCTGGCTGGTGCCCCGGTGCCGCGAAGCGGGAAACAGGGTGGTCTGTTTCCATGTCTGCCCGCACCGCAGGCGGGATCTTGGCGCTTGCCTGTACAAAAAGCAATACGCTACTCTGGGCCCGCATGATGAACCCCATGATTTCCAAGGAAGGCGTCTCTCTTATGTTGTTGTCCCAACTTTCCCGCTCCCTGCACGACTGGTCCGGGGCCCTGAGCTGTGCCCCCTGCTGGCAGCTCACCAACGAAGCCCTGCTGCCCGCGGCCAACGCCCATGACAGCGCCTGGATTGTCCTGTTTGGCAAGGGGCTGGAGGCCGGTCATCTGGCCCGCCTGGCCCAGCAGCTGGATGCCCGGGGGCTCGAGGCCAGCCTCTATCCCGCAGGGGAGCAGGCCGGTATTCCACTGCTGCTGCTTGGCACCAACCGCTTCTCCCCCGAGCTGGTGCAGGCGCTCAAAGCCCAGGAGTGGGACATCGACCTGTGTCATCTGGCCGCCCTGCCTACCCTGAGTGAGCCCGGTCTGCTGGTGATGGACATGGATTCCACCGCGATCAGGATAGAGTGCATCGACGAAATCGCGCGGCTGGCCGGGGTCGGTGAGCAGGTGGCGGCCGTTACCGCGGCGGCCATGCAGGGCAAGCTGGAGTTTGCCGACAGTCTGCGTGCCCGGGTGGCGCTGCTGGAAGGGGCGCCGGTCACCATCCTCGACGAGGTGGCGGCCGACATGCCCTGGATGCCGGGCCTGCCACTCATGGTCGATATCCTCAAGCAGGCTGGCTGGAAGGTGGCGATCGCCTCCGGTGGCTTCACCCGCTTTGCCGGCGAGTTGCAGCGTGCTCTGGGTCTGGATGCCATTTTCGCCAACGAGCTGGCTGTGGAAGGGGGCCTGCTGACCGGCAAGGTGAGCGGCCCCATCGTCGATGCCGCCGCCAAGGCCGAGGCACTGCAACAGCTGGCCTCGGAGTACGGGGTGGTTGCATCCCAGACGGTCGCGGTCGGCGATGGTGCCAACGATCTCAAGATGATGGCGGTGGCGGGGCTTGGCATTGCCATTCATGCCAAACCCCTGGTACGTGCCCAGGCGGCGGCGACCCTCAATCACCACGATCTGGAAGGGGTGCTCTGCCTGCTCGGCGCCCTGGCTTGTCGCGACCGACGCTGGTGCTGATCCCGCTCAAGGAGGAGCCGATCACGAGATGGAACTGTTACAGCAATCCCTGTTTGTCCCCTGCGGTGAGCATCGACTCCATGTGCGCCATATCCAGCCCGGTGTCGCGGTGCATGCCGACCCCATCCTGATGGTGCACGGGGCCATCGAGAACGGCCGCATCTTCTACACCGAATCGGGCAAGGGGCTTGCCTGCTTTCTGGCTCGCCACGGGTATCAGGTCTATGTGGCGGATCTGCGTGGTCGGGGTCTGAGCACACCGACCATCGCCGAGCGGGCCGGCCACGGCCAGCATGAGCTGATCACCGAGGATCTGCCCGCCCTGCAGCGCTGGGTATCGACCCGCCATGCCGGTGCCCGGGTGCACTGGATGGCCCACTCCTGGGGCGGCGTCATCATGGCCTCGACCCTGGTGCGCTTCCCCGAGCTGGCGGAGCAGGTTGCCAGCCTGGTGTTCTTCGGCACCAAGCGGGGGGTCTCGGTGCAGAACCCGGAGCGCTGGTTGAAGGTGGATCTGATCTGGAACCGGCTCGCCCCCTGGCTGGCGCGCCGCCAGGGGTTTCTGGCCGCCCGCCGGTTGAAGATAGGGGCCGATGATGAGCCCCTGCGCTACCTGCAGGAGACCATCCCCTGGGTCAAGTGCGGGCCCTGGCAGGATCCCTTTGACGGTTTCGCCTATGACGAGGCGGCGAGCCGGGTCAACTGGCCCCCGCTTTGGATGATCTCCGCCAAGGCGGACAAGGTACTTGGCCACCCCGTCGACGTGCGCCGCTTCAGCGACGAGATGGGCTCGGCCGCCCGCCACACCCGCCTTGGGCGGGACAACGGCAACCGGCTCGATTACGACCACATCAACATGTTGACGGCCCCCCAGGCACAGGAGGATCACTTCCCCGACATCCTCGCCTGGCTGCGCAACCCCCAGGCTGCCTGATAGACAAAAAAACGGGCACTTGCGTGCCCGTTTTTTGTTGTCTCCCTGCCCTGCTGGCTAGCGGGGCCCGGATGGTATGCCAAGGCGGAACAGGGTCGCCTCGGTGGTATCGGTCAGTTCACCCACGCCCACGACACTCCAGAGCTCCTCTTCCAGCTTCTTGGCCTTGTGAATGGCGAACTTGGCGATGTAGTCCAGTTCACCCGCGATGAAGCTGGTGTCCGGGCGGCCGGTGCGCGAAATACCCACCAGTACCGAATAGAACTCGCCCTGTTGCCGGGCCAGCTCGATGAAGCGGCGCTTTTGATCCGGTGAGCTGAAGCTGCTGGCCAGGTGGCTGCGAAACAGGGGTGTTCCCCCCTGGGAGTGGAGTGCGGCGATGTAGACCTCCTCCTCTTCCGGCTTGTCTTCCCGCTCGATGGCGCGCAGGGGATTGAGCAGCAGGGCCTTGAGCAGTGCCCCCTGGAACAGGGGGTACAGGTTCAACTGCTGATCCTGCTCGGCACAGATGCGCAGCAGACGGGAAAGGCTGCGTGGCTGTGGCGAGAGGCCGGCCGCGGCCAGTTTCGGGGCGGCCTTGAGCTTGTTCACATAGACGGGGGTGTTGAACAGGTGGTGGGTGTAGAGGTTGCGCAGCGCCCTGGCCATGCCGCGATAGCGATTGAACTCCCGGGTGGTCTTGAGCTTGTTCTGGTTGCTTTCGATAAGCAGGCTGAAGAACTGGTGGCCGGTATGGCGCTCAGCCGTCCCCTCGATGCACAGATGCAGCACGGTTCTGCTCAGGTTGAGGCTGACCAGCCGATAGGGCAGGCGTTGCAGGTCCATGTTCCTGGCGAGCTCCTGCAAGCGGGGCAGAGCCACCGTGATGATGTCTCCCTTCTCCCCGTCGAACGGCTCCTCCAGCTCGATTTGCATGCCGTGGGCCGAGATGTCTCGGGTCCAGCCGACCCAGGATCGCTCCTTGTGATGCAAGACGATGGCCGTCTTGTGCATGTAGCGCGCCTCCTTGCGCAGTTGCACATAGTGCAGCGTCTCTATCTCGAAGGGGGCGGCATGGATGTCATGGCCAAAGCGCTGCAAGGCGTTGGCGTTGAGCGGCTCCTGGCTGGTCTCTCGCTGGAACTCGTCACGCTGGTTGTCCAGGTTTATCTCCTGCAGCATGCCCACGTATCCGAGCTGGGCCAGGCGCTCGCGCAGCAGCCTGTCCTGCAACTGGCTCGCCCCGCCCTGGGGGTTGTCGAGGTCGGCCTCCCGCAGGGTGCAGGCTTCCATGCTGAACTTGTACACCCGCCAACTGGGGCGGCGGGCGCCGATCTGGAAGAAGAGCGCGGTCAGTCCGCTCTGTTCCAGCTCCTCCCGGGTCGCGGAGAAGAAGTAGAGGTGGCTGCGTACCGCATGGGTAAAGCTGTAGATCAGCGTCTCGCGCAGCCCCTCTTTGCCTGGGAGCAACGAGGGCATGCGGGCCGCAGTGAAGAGGCTGGCGAGCATGTCGCGGTTCTTGGCGTCGCGCCAGTATTCGAGAATGTGCTGGTTGTTCTCGGTGCGCAGGGCGATCTCGAGGGCGGGGACGCTGCCCTTGCCGAAATAGAGGGGCATGCCGGTCATGCGCGGCAGATAGAACTGCTCATACCCCTTGATGACGGCGGCGGAGAGCAGGTAGTCGACGCTGACGCGATAGCGGCTGCGGTTGCGCTCGATGAAGTCGCGCAGGAACTCGTCAAACACCGGATGCTCGCCGTTCTTGAGCAGCCTGAGCCAGAATTTGTCCTCTTTTCTCTCCTCCCCCAGGATCTGGTAGCTGACCGGGTCACGCAGCAGGGGATGGGGATGATCGCGTTCCAGTCCGGTGAAGAAGACGGCTATCAGGTCGCCTGTCTGGTAGTCGGGCAGATAGGGCACGGATACCCGGATGCCGCCGAGGGAGATGTCGGAGCTCTTGGCGAGGATCTTCTCGCCGTTGGCGAGCTGGAGCACCATGGGAGAGCTGAAGTGCATGCGCTCTTCCTGTCGCCCGTAATGGCTGGCGAAGGGGATGGCGCTGACATCGAACGGACGAAACGGGCTGATGGGCAGCGCCAGATTGTCGCTGCGCCCCTGGTTGAGTTTGTACCAGGCTTGCAGCGCCTCGTAGACCCCCAGGGTGTAGCTGTCCCGGTAGAGGTAGCACTGGGATTGAAACAGCTCGATGGCCTCGGCGGGCATGAAGTGGGTCACCCCGTCGAACTCATGCACCTGACAGAGGGTGCCCAGCTCGTTGCGCATGTCGATGACGCGCCGACAGGGGGTGCACTTGCGCTTGAGTTCCATCTTCAGCAGGAACCGGCTGTTGGTATTTTCGTTCTGGGTCAGGCGGTTGAAGATTTCGTCGAAGTCCTTTTCCCGGAGCAGGGGGACAAGTTGTTCTATCAGATGTAGTGGTTGTTCTGAATCCATGTATTCCTGCCGCGGAAAGTCACTTTTCCGATTCTGGGTTTGATCTGCCGGTCGCAAACAAGTATATCAAGCAGGAATTCATCCTGTCCCCGAGTTATCCATGGCCAAAAACAAAACCGCCTATGTTTGTTCCGAATGTGGAGCCGACTTCACCCGCTGGCAAGGCCAGTGCAGCGAGTGCAAGGAGTGGAACACCATCACCGAGGTGCGACTGGGGGTGACGACACCCGGCAAGAGCGCTCGCTATACCGGTTATGCGGGCGCCGTCGGCAGCCAGGTGCAGACCCTCGCGGAGATCGCCACCACGGAGATCCCCCGTTTCAGCTCGGGCTTCAAGGAGCTGGACCGCGTACTCGGTGGCGGTGTGGTCCCCGGTTCGGCCATTCTCATCGGCGGCAACCCCGGGGCCGGCAAGTCGACCCTGTTGCTGCAGACCATGTGCGGCCTGGCGCAGCGCATGAAGACCCTCTATGTAACCGGTGAGGAGTCACTGCAACAGGTGGCGATGCGGGCCGGTCGGCTGGGTCTGCCCACGGACAAGCTGCGCATGTTGTCCGAGACCAGCGTAGAGCAGATCTGCCTCATCGCCCAGCAGGAGCAACCTCAGATCATGGTCATCGACTCCATCCAGGTGATGCACGTGGCGGATGTGCAGTCTGCGCCGGGGTCCGTCTCCCAGGTGCGGGAGTCGGCGGCGCTGCTGACACGCTATGCCAAGCAGAATCATGTGGCCATCTTCATGGTGGGCCACGTCACCAAGGACGGCACCCTGGCGGGCCCCAAGGTGCTGGAGCACTGCATCGACTGCTCCGTGCTGCTGGATGGCGGGCACGACTCGCGTTTTCGCACCCTGCGCTCCCACAAGAACCGCTTCGGTGCGGTCAACGAACTGGGGGTCTTCGCCATGACCGGGCAGGGAATGAAGGAGGTGAGCAACCCTTCCGCGATTTTCCTCAGCCGCGGGGAGGAGCAGGCTCCGGGCTCCATCGTCATGGTGATCTGGGAAGGCACGCGCCCCCTGCTGGTGGAGTTGCAGGCGCTGGTGGATTACTCCCAGCTCTCCAATCCGCGCCGGGTGGCGGTGGGGATGGACCACAACCGTCTCGCCATGCTGCTGGCGGTGCTGCATCGTCACGGCGGGTTGCAGATGGCGGATCAGGATGTGTTCATCAACGTGGTGGGTGGCGTCAAAGTCGAGGAGACCAGCGCGGATCTGGCGCTGCTGCTGGCCATGGTGTCGAGCTTCCGGGATCAGGCCCTGCCCAAGGATCTGGTGGTCTTTGGCGAGGTGGGGCTCTCTGGTGAGATACGGCCCGTGCCCTCGGGTCAGGAGCGACTGCAGGAGGCGGCCAAGCACGGTTTCCGCCGAGCCATCGTCCCGCATGCCAATGCGCCCAAACATCCCATCGAGGGGATGGAGGTGGTGCCGGTGAAGAAACTCTCCGATGCCCTCGAGGCCCTGTAATCGACCATGAAAAAGGAGCGTATGGACGCTCCTTTGTTTTTCTGCCCGCCCGCTCAGGATTCGGGGGGGACGTGGTCTCGGTGCTCTTGCAGCAACTGCTCCAGCTCGCGATGGAGCAGTTGTTCCTCTCCGATGTTCAGCTCGATCATCCGCTTGAGGTGAGTGGCGCTGTCGATGTCGATGTGGTGGCAGTAAAACCCCAGCTTCTTGCTGGCTTCGTGGGTCAGCTCGACCTGCATCTTGATCTCGATGTCGCTGCCCCCGAGCACGAAGCAGATTTCGTACTCCTTGTCCTCGCTGGCGACCCAATCCTCGGGTCTGAGCAGCAGGGCTCCCTGCAGGGAGACATCGACCAGCTGGGTGCGCCACTGGTGTTCACCCTGGGTGAGCTTGGCGGCGGTCAAATAGAAAATCCGAGTAAAGTGGCGGCGCTCGGCCATGGTCGTCTCCGGTCTGCGTGCGAGCAAGATGCTCATCCTTCATGTTGCAGAGTGTAATCCAGCTGGCACGCCAGGATATTGAACTGGCTCCGATATTGAATATCAGACCTGCTGATGGCTGAGGGATTCCACCACCTGCAGCGCCTTGACCAGCCGATCCTCCTGTTTGAACCTGTCCTCCAGCACGGGGCCGAGTTGGTTCAGATCCTCGTCCAGTTGCAGCAACTGGGCTTCGTCGGCGTTGCTGTACTTGTCGTTGAACTCCAGCGCGAATTCGGTACAGGCCCGGATATGGGGGTAGATACGCTTGGCCAGCTCCAGTTTGTCGCCGCTGGCTTGCTCAAAGGCGGTGACGACGTGGTTGTAGATCTCGAAATGGCCTGCGCTGACGTAGTCGACCAGTTGTTCGCAAAAACGTTGCAGTTCTACATGGCCTGGGAGGGTGCGTTGCTTGCACTTGGCGGGCATGAGGCCTGCCAGTCGCATGTACTCGACCAGCAACGCCTGTCTGGCATCCAGCCAGTCATCTATTGCTCTGTGCTTGCCTGCCAGCGCGCGCTTGGTTTTTTCCAGTTCAGTTAACATAGTCCCTCCATGGGCATGGCATGCGGCACTCGGGTCGCACGCCTCCGGTCATTCTCATCGACTGACGACACTCCTATAACTAGGGAAAATCCAGTTGACCGTCAATAGGAGTGTAGGGATATTGTTACATCAGGCGGGGATTTGCATGCCTCTCCCCACCGGTACTTCGCATCCTGTCGCCCATCCAGGGGACAAGGGGGCGATATATGTGACTATTTCCGCAGATCTTGATGAAAACCCCAGCATTCAAGCCAATCCGGCTGATAAAGCCTTTGCCTGAGTGTTTTTTTTTGAATAGAGTGGCCCGGTGCTAAATGCCCGATCATAAAGGAAATGTTATGAACAAAGCTCAACTTGTCGATGCAATTGCCGCCAAAGCAGACCTGAGCAAAGCTCAGGCCAAAGTCGCTCTGGAAGAGATCATCAATGGTATTACCCAGAGCCTGAAAGAGGGCGATGCCGTTCAGTTGGTGGGTTTTGGTACCTTCAAGGTCAACCATCGCGCGGGCCGTACCGGTCGCAACCCGCAAACCGGTAAAGAGATCCAGATTGCAGCTGCCAATGTGCCGTCCTTCGTGGCTGGCAAGGCGCTGAAAGACGCCGTCAAATAAGGTCGTCTTGTAATCAAATGAAACCCGGCTTGTGCCGGGTTTTTTCTTGCCATCTTCGTCAAAATTTGTTTCAGATACACTCAGGATATGGCATGCGCTGTAGCGAGGTGGATATGGAACAGAAAAATGCCATTCGGCAGGTAGCCGTCCCCTGGGCTCCCTCTCGTCAACTCCCTCCCGGCCTGGTCGTGGCCGAACTGCATCAGGATATCTGGAGCGACACCCTGACCGTCATGCTGGGGCGTGCTCGCAGCATCGATCTGCCTCCGTTGCCCCTGTGCCGGGTGAGTTTTCGCCACATCTTCGCGGTGCGGGTGATGGAGGATTGCGATCTGGCGGAGGGGCGTGACAGCCACGTCATCGAGGAGCAGATCCAGCTCATCACCCCGTCCCGTTTCGCCAGCTGGTTCCATCAGGAATCCGATGGACTGCACCTGGATGAAGATTTGCAGCACTACCGCATCTCGACCTGGGATTACTGCGCCGATGTGCTGACCTCTTCTCCCCCTGAACTCCAGTTCATGGTTCAGGAGGAGTAAGCCAGACTGTCGGGTCGCCTCCGTGGTGACAAAAAAGCCGGCGCAGGGGCGCCGGCTTTTTCTTGTTCGGGAGAGGTGGCGTTCAGCCCAGGGTCTGGTCCCGGTGCAGCCCCAGCACGATCAGCAGCCCGATGAAATAGAAGGCGCTGAGCTTGATGCCGAGAATGGTGAGCAGGCCGGCGCACAGACGCACCAGGGCCTTGTGCAGCCAGGATCCGGTGAAGCGGTACGTGATCACTCCACCGCGTCGGCCGGCGCGAACTCCGGCACCTTGGCCATGGCGTCCAGCACCACTTGGATGTCGGCCCCCGGCTTGCAGGCATTCTCGCTCAGATGGCGACGCCAGGCGCGCGCCCCCTGCATGTTCTGGAACAACCCCAGCATGTGGCGGGTCATGTGGGAGAGGTAGTTGCCCTTGGCCAGCTCCTGTTCGATGTAGGGCAGCATCATCCGCACCACCTCGTGGCGGCTTGGCACGGCATGGTTCCCGCCGAACACCAGATTGTCCACCTGGGCCAGAATGTAGGGGTTCTGGTAGGCTTCGCGGCCCATCATGACCCCGTCGAGGTGCTGCAGATGTTCAAGAGTCTGTTCCAGACTGGTCACCCCGCCGTTGATGGCAATGGTCAGATCCGGGTAATCCTGCTTGACCTGGTAGACGCGAGGATAATCGAGGGGCGGGATCTCGCGGTTCTCTTTCGGGCTCAGGCCGCTCAGCCAGGCCTTGCGGGCATGGACGATGAAGGTATCGCAACCGGCGTCCCTTACCTGCTCGATGAAGGCCTGCAAGAACTCGTAGGAGTCTTGATCGTCGATGCCGATACGGGTCTTCACGGTGACCGGAATGTCGACTACGTCGCGCATCGCCTTGACGCAATCAGCCACCAGCGCGGGTTCGCCCATGAGGCAGGCGCCGAAGCGGCCGTTTTGCACCCGATCGGAAGGGCAGCCGACGTTGAGGTTGATCTCGTCATACCCGCGCTCCTCGGCGAGCCTGGCGCAGCGGGCCAGGTCTGCCGGGTTGCTGCCACCCAGTTGCAGGGCGAGAGGGTGTTCCTGCTCGCTGTAACCCAGATAATCCCCTTTGCCATGGATGATGGCGCCCGTGGTCACCATCTCGGTATAGAGCAGGGTCTGGCGGGTCATCAGACGGTGGAAATAACGGCAATGCCGATCGGTCCAGTCCAGCATGGGGGCGATGGAAAAGCGCTGCGCCTGCATAAAATTCATCCGGGTTGGCCAAACAAGGGGCGGGATTCTATCACAACGTGAGACAGCCCCAGAAAATGAATTTTGTCGCCGCGCACTGGGGGCCCTGTGATAGTATCCGGCTAATTGACAGGGTATCTGCGTGAACATGAATCAAGACCAACTTCTACAACGAGCGGAACGCCTCTGCGAGCAGCGCGGGATCCGTTTCACCCCGACACGGCGCCAGGTGCTCCGGCTGCTTGCCGCCCACGGCAATGCCATCAGTGCCTATGATTTGCTGGCCCAGTTGCAGCAGACCGAGGCTCATGCCAAACCGCCTACCGTCTATCGGGCGCTCGACTTCCTGCTCGAACAGGGCTTTGCCCACAAGGTGGAGTCGCTCAACGCCTTCATCTTCTGCTGCCACTTCGACCATGCCCACCCGATGCAACTGCTGATCTGCGATCGTTGCGGTGAGGTAGTGGAGCTGCACGATCCCGCCATCGACGGCGCCTTTTCCGAGCAGGCTCATCAGCATGGTTTTACTATTACCAACAAGACCATAGAAGCCCATGGTCAATGTGCCCGCTGTTCCGCTACCGTAGGAAGTCAAGATGAAGGCTGATTTTGTAAACCCGTTCCTGCTCTCCCTGCTCAACGTGCTCTCCACCATGGCACAGCTGGAACTCAAACCGGGCGCGCCCAAGCGCAAGACGGACGAGCTGGCTCGGGGAGATGTCTCCGGCCTGATTGGCATGGTGGGTCCGCAGACCCGGGGTTCCCTCTCCATCAGCTTCGAGAAGGGGCTGGCATTGGAGATCATGCGTCGCATGCTGGGGGAGGCGCCGGCCACCATCAACGAGGAAGTGACCGACATGGTGGGCGAGATCACCAACATGGTGACGGGCGGCGCCAAACGCATGCTGGGGGAGAAGGGCTATGAGTTCGACATGGCGACCCCGGTCATCGTCTCCGGTCCCAATCACACCATCACTCACCGGGCAGACGGCGCCAAGATCATGATGCCGTTCGAATCGGAGTATGGCCGTGCCACCATCGAGATCTGCTTCGAGTAATCGCCATGTGGAAGATGCTGAAATGGAGTGTCATCGGTGGGGTGGTGCTGCTTATCCTGTCGGATATCGAGATCAGCACCTCTCTCTACAAGTACGAAGACAACCGCGTGGAGATCAACTTCCCGCGCTGGCAGGCTGACCAGCCCTGGGGCACCCTGAGCTGGCATGCGGGCCGGTTTGAGCATCACTGGTACGGTCTTGCAGGCAAACCCAAGCCAGCAACCGTACTCTGACGAGCGCTCTCCACAACGGATGGATCAGATTGCACCAACAAAAAAGAGGCCAGCGAATGCTGGCCTCTTTATTTGGTCAAGATCTGTTATCAGGCCGCTTCTGCTGCCAGCTTGCCATTGCCACGCACCATGACACCGAGGCCACAGGCCAGCAGGGTCGGCAGCAACCAGGCCAGGCCCTTGTCAAACAGCGGCAGGAAGGCGAACGCATCCATCTTCATGCCGGCGGCGCCCAGGCCGTCCAGGCAGCCGAACAGGAAGGCGACCAGCAGCACGGAGCGGAACACCAGGCGGGGGCGACCGAAGTAACCCTTCAGGAAGGTGACCAGCACCAGCGCCACGGCAACCGGGTAGATGGCGACCAGCACAGGAATGGAGAGGCTGATGAGCTGGCTCAGGCCCACGTTGGCCACGACGCCGCAGATGACACCCAGCAGCACGACCAGCTTCTTGTAGCTCATGCCGGTCAGGTTGTGGAAGAAGTCGGAGCAGGCGGAGATGAGGCCTACGGCCGTGGTGAAGCAGGCCAGGGTGATGATGGCAGCCAGGATGAACTGACCCGGTTGGCCGAACAGGCTCAGCACGTAGGCGTTGACGATGGCACCACCGTTGCTCACGTCGGTGGCGACGCCGGCAGCGGTGTTGCCCAGCTGGAACAGGGAGACATAGACCACGGAGAGACCGATGGCGGAGATGATGCCCGCGATGGCCAGGTACTTGAACTGGCTCTGGTAGTCATGGATGCCTTTCTGGCGCAGCAGGTCGACGATCAGGGCGCCGAACATCAGGGACGCCAGGGTGTCCATGGTGTTGTAGCCTTCCAGAATGCCCTTCACGAAGGGGGTGCTCTGGTAGTCACCGGATGCGGCAGGCATGCTTCCTTGCGGTGCGACGAAGACACCGATGGCCAGGGTCAGCAGCAGCAGCATCAGCAGCGGGGTCAGGTACTTGCCGATGGCATCCATCAGCTTGCCCTGGTTGAGTGAGACCAGGATGGCCACGCCGAAGAACAGTACTGTGTAGGCAGCCAGACCGGATGGTCCCATGTCGCCAAGGAAGGGCTTGAGGCCCATCTCGTAGGCCACCAGGCCGGTACGGGGGGCGGCGAAGGCCGGGCCGATGATGATGTAGATGGCGACGGCCAGTGCGGTGGCCACGCCGACCGGCAGCAGCTTGGTCATGCCGGCCCAGCCGTTGCCAGCCTTGGCGACGGCGATGATGGTGATGAGGGGCAGGCCCACGGCGGTGACCAGGAAGCCCAGCATGGCCAGGGAGAGGTGCTCACCCGCCATGAAGCCGGCCAGGGGCGGGAAGATGATGTTGCCTGCGCCCAGATAGAACGCAAAGGTCATGAAGCCCAATCCGAGTACATCGGACAATGTGAGTGATTTCGTCAAGTTCAACCTCGTCTGTCTTGTAAACTATTGCTTGTTATAGTTTTTTATTTGTCAGTGACCGGCACTTTCCGGGGGTAAAAAAAAGAGCCCCGCTGGTTTTTTCATCGCGACCAGTGGTTTGAACTGGTCTTGAGCGGGCGCTCATTTAGCAGTCAGCATAATGATGTGAAAAAATAGTTCAAGGCAAAATTTACATCTTCAAATAGAAGGGGCTGGTTAGTTGGATATATCTGTCGGAATAGCCTCCAGTGGCAGAATGGATCACAATTTCACCCCTCTCACACTTGTTTAATCCTCTGCCAAGCAGCAATAAAACACGATTTGCCTCTTTCCCCTCTCTGGTAGTAACAGCCAGATAACAACGCTCATACAGATCATAACTCGACGAAATGCATAAAATTTCATCCGCCATCGCCGTGGGCAGCACCAGGGCCAGTTGCCCGGTACGGCTCAGCAGGCGATCGCTGGCGGCCAGCAATCCCCTGGGGTCGAGCCCCCCGGTATGACGGGCCAGAGCCCTGGCCGGATCGCGAAGTGTCTGGCCTGCCGGGAAATAGGGCGGGTTGGAGACGATGAGATCGTAAGGGGGGGCGAGGTGATCCTGAATGGCGCTCTCTATGATGGTGACCCGCTCACGCCAGGGGGAGGCCGCCACATTCTCCTTGGCCTGCATGGCTGCATCCATATCCAGTTCCACCCCGTCTATGTGGCAGTCGTTCGTGCTGCGCTGGGCCAGCATCAGGGCGATGAGGCCGCTGCCGGTGCCGATGTCCAGCACCCGGCGGGCGCTGTCGACCGGCGCCCAGGCTCCCAGCAGAATGCCGTCCGTACCGACCTTCATGGCGCAGCGGTCGTGATCGATGTGAAATTGCTTGAACGTGAAACCGTTGTTGCGCCCCATTCGGCCCTCCTCCTGTGCCTGCCCGCGGAAAATGGCCGGCGATTATAGCGGCTAAGCCACAGTCACCATAGGAGCCGGCGGCATAATCGCCTATAATCTGCCGCTTCCTTAATGACCGAGTATTGCCATGAGCCAGTCCTTTGATGATTTCGACCTGAATCCAGCCCTCAGTCGGGCCTTGGCCGAGATGGGATTCACCCGCCCCACCACCATCCAGCAGATGGTGCTGGAGCCAGCCCTGGACGGCCGCGATATTCTGGCCTCTGCGCCGACCGGAACCGGCAAGACCGCCGCCTTCCTGCTGCCCGCGATGCAGCACCTGCTGGACTTCCCGCGCCGCAAGCCGGGTCCGTGCCGCATGCTGATCCTGACTCCGACCCGCGAGCTTGCGCTGCAGGTGAGTGCTCACGCCAAGGCCCTGGCGGTGCACACCCATCTCAGCATCGAGACCATCATCGGTGGTGTCAGCCATGAAGAGCAGCTGCCTGCCCTGACCAAGACCACCGACATCGTGGTGGCCACCCCGGGCCGTCTGCTCGAGTACATCGAGAAAGAGGAGTTCGAGAGCCACGACATCGAGGTGCTGGTGCTGGATGAAGCGGACCGGATGCTGGACATGGGCTTCATCAAGGATGTGAACCGCATCGTGGAAGAGGCGCGCTACCGCAAGCACACCATGCTCTTCTCCGCCACCCTGGAAGGGGCCGGCCTCGAGAAGTTTGCGAGCGAGATCCTCAAAGACCCGGTTGAGCTGCACGCCGAGCCGCCCCGCAGCGAGCGCCGCCCCATCACCCAGTGGATCCACCTGGCCGATGATGCCGCCCACAAGCTGGCTCTGCTGGTGCACATCCTGAAAAACCCGGAAACCCAGAAGGCCATCATCTTCGTCAAGACCCGTGAGCGACTGGCGGAGCTTTCCGGCCAGTTGCAGGCGGCAGGCGTGCCCTGCGCCTGGATCCGTGGCGAGATGGAGCAGGCCAAGCGCATCGAGTCTATCCGCAAGTTCCACGAAGGGGAGGTGCCCTTCCTCATCGCCACCGACGTGGCCGCCCGCGGCATCGACCTGCCGAACGTCAGCCATGTCATCAACTACGACATGCCCTACGGCGCGGATGTCTATGTGCACCGCATCGGTCGTACCGGCCGTGCCGGCAACCGTGGCTGCGCCATCAGCCTGGTGGAAGCCCACGACATGGCCATGGTCGCCAAGATCGAACGCTACACCGAGGAGCGCCTCAAGCGCCGGGTGATCGATGAGCTGCGCCCCAGACACAAGGAAGCGCGGGTGCCGGTGAAGAAGAAAAAGCCGAAGGATGCCAAGAAGTCGGCAAAGAAGAAAAAGAAGTAATGCCCCCGAGCACAGTTGAAACGGCCATCCCAGGATGGCCGTTTTGCTGTCTGCTGCCTGGGGAGTGGCCTGAGAGAGGCGCAGAAAAAAGCCGACGCAAGGACGTCGGCCAACAAAAAGTGCTTACAACAGAGGATTCACAGAGTCAGACCCGAGGATCTCCGACTTGGTTCCCTTGAATGTGTAATTAATTTTCAGCGCGCTTGAACATCAGGGTATTGGCGTCGGACTCTTCCGGTACAAAGTAGTAGCCGTCGGCATTGAAACCGGTCAGCTGTTCCACCCGGGTGAGCCGATGCTTGATGATGTGGCGTGCCATCATGCCGCGGGCCTTCTTGGCGTAGAAGCTGATGATCTTGAACTGGCCGTTCTTCTCGTCCTTGAAGACCGGGGTGATGATGCGCCCCTGCAGGGCTCTCGGGCGCACCGACTTGAAATACTCGTCGGAGGCGAGGTTGATCAGCACGTCGTCCCCCTGGGCCGCCAGCGCCTTGTTCAGGTGCTCAGTGATGATGTCGCCCCAGAACTGGTAGAGGTCCTTGCCGCGCGGGTTCTCAAGCCTAATCCCCATCTCCAGGCGGTAGGGCATCATGAGGTCAAGCGGCCGCAGCACGCCATAAAGGCCGGAGAGCATGCGCAGGTGGGCCTGGGCGAAGTCGAGGTCGGCCTCGCTGAAATCTTCTACGGCCAGACCGGTGTAGACGTCCCCCTTGAAGGCCAGCAGCGCCTGGCGGGCGTTGGCCGGCGTGAAGTCAGGCTGCCACTCGGCAAAGCGGGCGGCGTTGAGGCCGGCGAGCTTGTCGCTGATCTTCATCAGGCTGGCGATCTGGTCCGGGCTCAGTTGACGAGCCCGGGTGATCAGTGCTGCGGAGTGGTCCAGCAGTTCGGGTTGGGTGAAACGGGAGGTCACCAGGGGTGACTCGTAATCCAGCGTCTTGGCCGGGGAAACCACAATCAGCATAACGGTCCTTTACTAGCGGTGACGCACGCCCCTCATTCATCCAGGGTCACGTTGTCGAGAGTGCCTGCACCCAGCTGCTCGCGACCCGACAGCTTGATGAGCAGTCGCAGGTCGTTGGCGGAGTCGGCATGGGCAAGGGCCTCACTGTAGCCAATTTGGCCGGCGCAGAACAGGGTGAACAGCGCCTGATCGAAGGTCTGCATGCCGAGCTCGCCGGATTTGGTCATCACCTCCTTGAGTCTGTGCATCTCTCCCTTGCGGATGATGTCGGTGACGAGCGGGGTGTTGAGCAGGATCTCGAAGGCGGCGACCCGGCGCTGCCCGTGAGCGGAGGGGAGCAGCTGCTGGGCGACGATGGCGCGCAGGTTGAAGGAGAGATCGAACAGGAACTGGCGGTGCTTCTCCTGGGGGACCAGATGCAGGATGCGATCCAGCGCCTGGTTGGCATTGTTGGCGTGCAAGGTGGCGAGGCAGAGGTGCCCCGTCTCGGCGAACTGGATGGCGAACTCCATGGTCTCCTGAGAGCGGATTTCACCGATGAGGATGACATCCGGGGCCTGGCGCAGGGAATTTTTGAGGGCGACATCGAAGGATGCGGTGTCGATCCCCACCTCTCGCTGGGTCACCAGACAGCGATCGTGCTGATGGACGAACTCCACCGGATCCTCCACCGTCAGGATGTGGCCGTCACCGTGCTGGTTGCGAAAGCCGATCATGGCCGCCTGGGTGGTGGACTTGCCGGCGCCGGTGGCGCCGACGAAAAGCACCAGCCCGCGTTTGGCCATGGCGACCTCCTGCAGGATGGGGGGCAGCACCAGCTCGTCAAAGGTGGGGATGCGGGTCTCGATGCGGCGCAGCACCATGCCCGGCATATCCTGTTGCCAGAAGGCGCTGACCCGAAAGCGCCCCAGCGAGCCCCGCTGGATGGCGTAGTTGGCCTCGCGGGTGTGCAGGAAGCGCTCGAAGTGGGTCTCGTCCAGGCTCTCCCTGATCAACGCCTGCGCCGTCGTCTTGTCGAGGGGGGCTGGTCCGAGCGACACCAGACGCCCGT
Organism: Aeromonas sp. R7-5; assembly: GCF_040908015.1. NCBI lineage: Bacteria > Pseudomonadati > Pseudomonadota > Gammaproteobacteria > Aeromonadales > Aeromonadaceae > Aeromonas > Aeromonas sp. R7-5. The sequence continues at coordinate 212,831 of NZ_JBFOCZ010000006.1, forward strand.
TGACCTTGAGGGTCGGGGGAGCATCGACCGTGATGAAGAGATCCGAGCCCTTTTGTTCAACCAGTGCGGCGAGCAGAACATCCATGTTCATGGCGACTCCTTGGGTGTGCGAGCTTAAATGGTATTGGGATCGACCGCCTTGGCCTTGGCATCGAGGGAGGCGACGACCCCCCGGTTGACCAGCTGCTTGAGGCTCTGGTCCATGGTCTGCATGCCGTGGGTCATCCCGGTCTGGATGACGGAATAGAGCTGGGCCACCTTGTCTTCCCGGATGAGGTTTCGCACCGCCGGGATCCCCAGCATGATCTCGTGGGCCGCCACCCGGCCGCCACCGATACGCTTGAGCAGGGTCTGGGAGATGACCGCCCGCAGGGATTCGGAGAGCATGGATCGCACCATGTCCTTCTCCGAGCCGGGGAAGACGTCGATGATACGGTCGATGGTCTTGGCAGCCGAGGAGGTGTGCAGGGTGCCAAATACCAGGTGACCGGTTTCGGCGGCGGTCATGGCGAGGCGGATGGTTTCGAGGTCCCGCATTTCACCTACCAGGATGATATCCGGGTCTTCCCGCAGGGCCGAGCGCAGGGCGTTGCTGAAGCTCTTGGTGTCGCGGTGTACTTCCCGCTGGTTCACCAGGCAGCGCTTGTTCTCGTGCACGAATTCGATGGGATCCTCGATGGTGAGGATGTGGTGGTGGAAGTTGTCATTGATGTAATCGACCATGGCGGCCAGGGTGGTGGATTTGCCCGAGCCGGTGGGCCCAGTCACCAGCACCAGGCCGCGAGGGTACTCCGCTATCTTGCGAAATATCTCCGGCGCCCCCAGATCGTCCAGGGTCAGAACGGTGCTCGGGATGGTACGAAACACGGCGCCCGAGCCGCGCGCCTGCTGGAAGGCATTGACCCGAAAGCGTGCCATGCCGGGTACTTCGAAGGAGAAGTCCACCTCGAAGTTCTCCTCCAGCTCCTTGCGCTGGTGGTCATTCATGATGTCGTAAATGAGAGCATGGACTTCCCGGTGATCCAGGGCGGGCAAATTGATCTTGCGAACCTCCCCATCAACCCTGATCATCGGGGGGACCCCGGCCGAGAGGTGTAGATCCGAGGCCTTATGCTTTACACTGAATGCCAATAACTCTGTGATATCCATAGATTTGTTATTCTCCCATCACAAGATTACGAACGAAATATGAGCCAGATTGCCCAGCACCTGCTTCAGGTAAAGGAACGTATTGTAGAGGCTGCCCGGCGTGTTGGCCGCAGCCCAGATCACATCCAGTTGCTTGCTGTCAGCAAAACCAAGCCGCTGGGGGACATTCAGGCTGCCTATGCCGCCGGTCAGCGGCGCTTTGGCGAATCCTACGCCCAGGAGGCCGCGCTCAAGATTGATGCCTTGCGCGAGCAGAACGCCTGTACAGACATAGAGTGGCACTTTATCGGCCCGCTGCAATCGAACAAGTCCAAGCTGGTGGCGGAGCGGTTCGACTGGGTTCAAAGTGTCGATCGCGACAAGCTCATCGAACGCCTCAACAATCAGAGACCGGGTGGGCTCGCGCCGCTAAATATCTGTCTGCAAATCAATATTAGCGGAGAGAGCAGCAAATCCGGTACGTCGGAGCAAGAGATTTTCCGCCTGGCCTCCCTGGTGGCCCAAAGCGAGCGGCTGCGGTTGCGCGGCCTGATGGCCATCCCCGAGCATACCCGCGACGAGGGGGTGCTGGCGGCCCAGATGGCGCGCATGCAGGCTCTGTTCACCGAGCTTGCGCAACAATACCCGAGCGTCGACACCCTTTCGATGGGGATGACCGAGGATCTCGAGCCGGCCATTGCCCATGGCAGCACCATGGTGCGGGTCGGGACCGCCATCTTCGGGGCCCGTGACTATTCATGAGCAAGAGCCGGGGCGAGAAACACCCCGGTCGTGCTTTTTTCAGGTAAACAGGCGCGTGTGATGCTGTCAGCCTGCACAGGCTGGGTCGGCATCCGCTGCGATGTCAGTAACAGGAGTGTTTGATGCAGCAGAGAACCCTCGCCTTCATCGGGGCAGGCAACATGAGCCGCAGTATCATTGCCGGCCTCATCCAGGCGGGTTACCCGGCAGAGCGTATCATCGCCGCCAATCCCAGCCGCCCCAAGCTGGACGAACTGGCCAGCCAGTTCGGCATCCGTATCACCCAGGACAACGCCGAGGCGGCCCGGGAGGCCGAGGTGATCGTGCTGGCGGTCAAGCCCCAGCTGATGGCGGGCATGCTGACGGCGTTGGTGGCCGAGCTTGGCTCGCTGGATGGCAAGTTGCTCATCTCCATCGCTGCCGGCATTCGCGTCGCGCGCTTGCAGGAGATGGCGGGTGGTCACGATCGCATCATTCGCACCATGCCCAACACCCCCTCCTTGCTGGGGCTGGGGATGACCGGGCTCTATGCACCGCCCGCCATCGGGCAGGCCGATAGGGCGGTGGCCGAACAGATGATGCAATCCGTGGGCAAGACCCTCTGGGTGGATGAGGAGGCCGGCATCAACGGCGTCATTGCGGCGGCGGGCAGTGCCCCGGCCTACTTCTTCCTGTTCATGCAGGCGATTGCCGAGGAGGCCGAGGCCATGGGCTTTACGCCGGAGCAGGCTCGCCTGCTGGTGCAGCAAACCGCCCTGGGGGCGGCCGCCATGGTGGAGCAGAATCCCGAGCTGTCGCTGCAGACCCTGCGCGAGCAGGTGACCAGCAAGGGCGGGACCACGGCCGAGGCCGTCAAGACATTCCAGGAGCAGGGGCTGATGCCGCTGACCGCAAGAGCCATGCAGGCGGCCGTTACCCGGGCCGGCGAAATGGAAACCCTTTTCTGAATCCCTTTTAGCAAGGAGCCCGGATGAACACGGCTTACTTTTTAATTAACACTGTCTTTGATCTCTACCTCATGGTGGTGCTGCTGCGGGTCTGGCTGCAGTGGGCGCGGGCCGACTTCTACAACCCCATGAGCCAGATGGTGGTCAAGCTGACCAACCCGCTGGTGGTGCCCCTGCGCCGCGTCATCCCGGGTTTTGGCGGGCTGGACATGGCCTCTGTGCTGCTGGCGCTGCTGATCGCCTTTGGCAAATTGGTCCTGCTCAAGAGCATGAATGTGCTGCAGGCGGACTGGCTCACTCTCTGTCTGTTTGCGACGCTCACCGTGCTGAAGAAGGCGGGTTCCATGATCTTCTGGATCCTGCTTATCCGCGCCATCCTGAGCTGGGTCAGCCAGGGTCGCAACCCCATTGAATACGTGATGCACCAGCTCACTGAACCCTTCCTGGCCCCCATTCGCCGCATCCTGCCTGCATTGGGCGGGCTGGATCTCTCCGTGCTGGTCGCCTTCATCGCGCTGCAGGCCATCAACTACCTGATGGGGGATCTGTTCGGCCAGTTGTGGTGGATGATCTGATGCCCGCCGTCCTGCTGGAAGGGGACGAGCTGGTGTTGCATCTGATGATCCAGCCCAAGGCGAGCCGGGATCAGATCATCGGATTGCACGGTGACGAGTTGAAAGTGGCCATCACGGCGCCGCCGGTGGATGGTCAGGCCAACAGTCACCTGATCAAGTACCTGGCCAAGCAGTGCAAGGTGGCCAAGGGGCAGGTTCGCATCCTGCGGGGGGAGCTGGGTCGGCACAAGACGGTCGCCATCGACGCGCCAAAGCAGATCCCCGCCGAGATTGCCGCTCTGCTCGATAATCAGGATTGATACGAGAGGGATGACATCATGAAAACTGCCTGGATGAGTTGCCTGCTGGCACTCCTGATGACGCTGCCGCTGCGGGCTGAGCAGATGCAGGAGCTGGGCCCCTGGAAAGTGCACTACAGCGCGTTCAACTCCAGCTTCCTCACCCCCGAGGTAGCCAGGACCTATGGCCTGGAGCGCAGCCGCTATAACGGCATCGTCAATATCGCGGTGCAGAACAAGCAGGGGGTGGCACAGGCGGTGGGGATCAGCGGCGAAGCCCGCAATCTGACCGGCACCCTTCGCACCCTGAATTTTCAGGAGGTGAAAGAGGGGAATGCCATCTATTACCTGGCAGTGCTGCCCTATCGCAATGAGGACACCTACCAGTTCACCCTGAAGATCATGGGGGAGGGGCAGCAGCAGACGCTGACCTTCCAGCAGACCTTCTACGTCGACTAGATTGCAGGATGAATGCAGATGCCCTGCCCCCACGGGGGCGGGGCATTTTTTTGCCCGGTGAACCTGTGCTCGACGTCAGTGGCTGGCCAGGGGATAGGTAAACAGGGCCAGGTGGGCGAAGTTGAACAGGAAGTGGAGCAGGATGGCGACACTGAGGCGCCCGCTCAGCTGGAACGCCAGGCCATAGCAGGCCCCCGCCAGCACGGCGAACAACACCAGCAACGGGCCACCGGCAAGATGGGCTGCGCCGAACAGCAGGCTGGCGACCAGGAGACCTGCCCAGGGCGTGCTTCGGCTTGCCACCCCTTGCTGGATGCATCCCCGGAACAGCGCTTCTTCCGCCACACAGGTGAACAGCAGGTTGTTGAACGCGAACAGCCACCACCAGTGGGGCAGTCCCGCTTCGGGTTTGAGGGCGCCCAGTTGCCAGGCGGTGATGAGCAGGGCCGCGAGCGGCAGGATGAGCAGGGCCAGCGGCCGCCAGCGCATCGTTCCACCCGGGCCGAGCAGGCCGGGGATGGCCAGCAGCAGGGCGAAGAAAATGAGCGGCTTGTCCAGATTGAGGTAAAGGGTGAAGGGCCCGCTGGCCGGGCCCGCCTGTACCTTGTCGAGCACCCTGAGATTGTCAAAGCCGGGCACCAGATGCAGCGTCAGGGCGAGGGACCACAGCAGGACCAGCGTCAGTGCGACGCCGCGCCAGGGTGGGGGCTGGGTGGGGGTACGCCAGGCCAGCAGCAGACCGGCGAGGCTGACAAGAGCGGCGAAGGGCGCGAGTCGCTCAAGCCAGAGGGCGGTGAGCAGGGCTAGTCCCAGCAGGAGCATGCCGGGCCTGGTCCGGCAGGCGAGGCAGCAGAGTACGGCCAGCCCCAGGACGAGCCAGATGAGGATATCGGGGAGTGGTAACATCGAGTCTCCTTGTATGAATGAAGGGCGCACCTTAACGATCCCCATGGTCTGGTTCAAGGAAAAGGGGGTGGCCGGGACTGGCCGGCAGAAGACGCGCAATGAAAAGCCGGAGCTGGGCTCCGGCTTGGGCGGCGGCAAGATGCCACCGAGAGAGGCGATGGCCTTCCCGTATCAGCGACCGGACTCGGCGATGACCCGGGCGATGATGTCGGCGCGTTTGCTGGCTTCCAGCTCGCCCAGGGCGATGAGACCGGCCTTGAAGATGACGTTCTTCGGCAGACTGACGTCATCCAGAGTGGTGATGGCCTCGACGTGCATGCCGTTCAGGCGGCTGGCATCGCGCGGGCTCAGGTTGACCTGGGTGTTCAGCACCTGCTTGCCCTTCTTCTTGGGCTGGGCGGGTTTCTTCGGTTGATCCAGCTCGTCTTCCGGCAGTTCGTCATCAAAATCGTAAATGGACATAGTCAATCCTGTTGGGTTGCAAGGGGCATGCTCGCCCGAATGGGGGTAATCAGCCCATATCCTCGTTGCGGATAAAGGCGCGCCAGGAGCCGAGTACCTGGGCAAAATCTTCCAGCCCGCACATGGCCAGCTGTTCATCATCGTAGTAGGCGAGATCGTCGAGATCCTCATCCTGCTCGATATTGAGGACATTGGCCTTCACCTCGGCTTCCTCGTGGGTCAGCAGCAGGGAGTAGTCGCCCCCCAGCAGCCGGTATTCGGTGCGGGCCCGGCTGGAGAGCTGGTCGATGATGGCGAACAGCTCGTCGAGCTTCTCCTCGTCCTTGCCCACCTCGTCGATCAACCACTGGCCGATGGCTTCATGGCCCATGGAGAACCGGGCGCGATAGCCACCGAACGGGTCGCGGCGAAATTCATAATCCATAGCGGAGTCCATATCGGAGGGTGAAACCACCACGGCGCAAAGCGGCATGATGCCGGATCCTTGATCCATGGTGGGGCACTGATAGCGTAAAGTGACCTATTCTAGCGATCCCCCCCGCGCTTGTCTTGATGATGTGGGATCTTTAACGGGTGATCCCGGTGATGGCGCACGCCGGGGACCCTGTCAACGAATGGTATGGAGAGGCAATGCAGCTCAACGACGCGCTCGCGCATCAGATAGTCAGCCGGGCGATGAAGATCCTCTCGTTCTCGGTCAACGTCATGGATGAGCGGGGACTCATCATTGCGTCCGGCAATCCGGAGCGGCTGCACCAGCGCCACGAGGGGGCCGTGCTGGCCCTGACCGAGAACCGGGTGGTGGAGATAAGCGAGGCCACCGCCCGGGAGCTCAAGGGGGTGAGGCCCGGCATCAACCTGCCCATCGCCTATCAGGGGGAGCTGCTCGGGGTCATCGGCATCTCGGGCGATCCGGACGAAGTGCGTGCTTACGCCGAGCTGGTGCGCATGACCGCCGAGCTCATCCTGGAACAGGCGGCGCTCACCGAGCAGTTGCAGTGGGACAAGCGCCACAAGGAGGAGCTGGTGTTGCAGCTCATTCGCGGCGAAGGGCGGGCCGATCAATTGCAACAGGTGGCCCGCTTCCTCGAGCTGGATCTCGCCCAGCCCCGGGTGGTGGCCGTGCTGGCGCTGGAGGAGGCCGAGCCCGCCCAGGTGAGGGAGCTGGTTCACCTGCTGGAAAACCCGGAGCGGGACAACCTGGTGGCCATCAACGGCCTGGACGAGATAGTGGTGCTCAAACCCGCCCAGCTCAGCGACGGCGTCTGGCAGTCGGCGCAGGAGCGCAGCCGGATCCGGCTGCTGCTCTCCCGTATTCCCCATTTCAAGGTTCGCATCGGGGTGGGTGATTACTTCGCCGGCATCCCCGGGCTGGCGCTCTCCTACCAGACGGCGCGAGACACCTTGCGCCGTGGCATGCGCCAGTCGCCCCGCAAGCAGGTCTATTTCTTCGAGGATTACCGGCTCTCAGTGCTGCTCGGCACCCTGGCGGACTCCTGGCAGGCGGATCAGCTGCGGGCTCCGCTGCAAAAGCTGGCGCAGGAGGACACAAAGGGAACGCTGCAAAAGACGCTGCGCCAATATTTCTTGCAGGATTGTGATCTGCATCCCTGTGCCGAAGCCCTGTTCATTCACCCCAACACCCTGCGTTATCGACTGACCCGGATAGAGCAGATAACCGGTTTGAATTTCAACAAGTTAGATGACAAGTTTCTGCTCTATCTCGGGCTCAGTCTCGATAGCTGATTTGTCTTTTCCAACAAAAATACAAGGCCGGTAAATGCTTTTTTTGGTTTTATGGCCAAAGCATTCCAGGCGGGGATCCCCATAATGGCGCCACTCATTACAACAACAAGGTGCCCGTCATGATCCCAGTCTCCGCGCTCGGCGCGCTCGCCGCGCTTTCCATCGCCATCTTCCTCATCCTGAAGAAGGTGCCGCCCGCTTACGGCATGATTGTCGGTGCCCTGGCCGGTGGCCTGATCGGTGGCGCCGACCTGACCCAGACCGTCGCCCTGATGATCGGTGGCGCCCAGGGGATCACCACGGCGGTGATGCGGATCCTGGCGGCGGGCGTGCTGGCCGGGGTGCTCATCGAATCGGGCGCCGCCACCACCATCGCCGAAACCATCGTCAAGAAACTCGGCGAAACCCGCGCCCTGCTGGCCCTGGCGCTGGCCACCCTGATCCTGACCGCGGTCGGCGTCTTCGTGGACGTGGCCGTCATCACGGTCGCCCCCATTGCGCTGGCCATCGCCCGCCGTGCCGATCTCTCCAAGGCGGCCATCCTGCTGGCGATGATAGGCGGTGGCAAGGCGGGCAACGTCATGTCTCCCAACCCCAACGCCATCGCGGCAGCCGATGCCTTCCACCTGCCTCTCACCTCGGTGATGGCGGCGGGCATCATTCCCGGCCTGTTCGGTCTGGTGATGGCCTACTGGCTGGCCAAGCGCCTCAACAACAAGGGCAGCAAGGTCGCCGCCGACGAGGTGGTGAGCTTTGACGGTGCCAAGTTGCCCGGCTTTGCCGCCGCCATCAGTGCCCCCCTGGTCGCCATCCTGCTGCTGGCCCTGCGTCCCATCGCCGGCATAGTCGTGGATCCGCTTATCGCACTGCCCCTCGGCGGCCTGGTGGGGGCCCTGATGATGGGCAAGTTCACCAAGGTGAACCAGTTTGCCGTCTCGGGCCTGGCCCGCATGGCGCCGGTGGCCATCATGCTGCTGGGGACGGGTACCCTGGCGGGCATCATCGCCAACTCCGGCCTGAAAGATGTGCTCATCAGCGGCCTGACCGCTTCCGGTCTGCCCTCCTACCTGCTGGCCCCCATCTCCGGTGCCCTGATGTCGCTGGCGACCGCCTCGACCACGGCCGGGACCGTGGTGGCCTCCAACGTGTTCAGCGCCACTCTGATTGAACTGGGGATCAGCAGCCTGGCTGGGGCCGCCATGATCCACGCCGGCGCCACCGTGTTTGACCATATGCCCCACGGCTCCTTCTTCCATGCCACCGGCGGCAGTGTCCACATGGGCGTCGGTGAGCGGCTCAAGCTCATCCCCTACGAAACCGCGGTCGGTCTGACCATCGCCGTTGTCTCCACCCTGATGTTTGGCGTGTTTGGCCTCGCCTAAGGAACTGATATGAAAATTGTGATCGCCCCCGATTCATTCAAGGAGAGCCTGAGCGCCATGGCGGTGGCCGATGCCATCGAGGCCGGTTTCAAGCAGGTGCTGCCGGATGCCACCTACGTCAAGCTGCCCATGGCCGATGGCGGCGAGGGGACGGTGCAGTCTCTGGTGGATGCCACCGGTGGTCGCATCCTGCCGGTCGAGGTGACCGCCCCCCTCGGCAACAGGGTGCAGGGCTTCGTGGGCCTGCTGGGGGATGGCAAGCGCGCCGTCATCGAGATGGCGGCGGCCTCCGGCCTCCATCTGGTGGCGCCCGAGCTGCGCAATCCGCGGCTCACCTCCAGTGTCGGCACCGGGGAGCTGATCCTGGCCGCGCTGGAGATGGGGGTGAACCACCTCATCCTCGGCATCGGCGGCAGCGCCACCAATGACGGCGGTGCTGGCATGATCCAGGCACTCGGCGGCAAGCTCCTGAAAGCAGATGGTACCCCCATCGCGCCGGGCGGTGCCGGTCTGGCCGAGCTGGCCACCATCGACCTGAGCGGGCTGGATCCCCGTCTGACCGGACTCACCATCGAGGTGGCCTGCGACGTGGACAATCCGCTGTGCGGCCCGAAAGGGGCGTCCGCCGTGTTCGGTCCGCAGAAGGGGGCAACTCCCGAGATGGTGGCCGAACTGGATGCCAATCTGGCCCGTTACGCGGACTGCATCGAGCAGGCGCTTGGCAAGCAGGTGAAGGAGATCCCGGGAACGGGAGCCGCAGGCGGCATGGGGGCAGCCCTGGTGGGGCTGCTCGGCGCCGAGCTCAAACCCGGCATCCGGATCGTCATCGAGGCGCTGAACCTGGTTGAGGCGGTGGCCGATGCGGATCTGGTCATCACCGGCGAGGGCCGCATCGACAGCCAGACCATCCATGGCAAGACGCCCATCGGGGTGGCTCGTTGTGCCAAGCAGTTCGGCAAGCCGGTGATCGGCATCGCCGGATGCCTCACCGACGACTGCGGCGTGGTGCACGAGCATGGGCTGGATGCGGTGTTCGCCGTGGTCAATCGGGCCATGTCCCTGCCGGAGGCGCTGGCCACCGCCACCACCAACCTGCAGCTCACGGCCCGCAACGTGGCGGCTCTCTACCTGCTGCGCAAATGACCCTCTCTCCTGGCCGATGCGGTGCATCGGCCTGACCCTGCCCCGTGCAGCAGAGTGAGCGGCCCGGCGTGGCACCTCTGACGCACTTGCCGATCCTTGGGTCGGCTTTTTTATTATCCTGCTGTCTTTCATATGGTTTTTGTATTCTGACAAGGGGCTTTGCGGCATAGTGATCTCCCGACAGTGAGGGAGCCACGAGAAACAAGGCCCGCCTGAGGGAGGGCTTCCCATTCCGGTGGGCAATATGCGAGGAGCGAGCCATGATCCTGCTGACCCTGGGGGTGGTGTTGTTCACCCTGATCCATCTCTACCCCTGTTTCGCGGCACAGCACCGCGCCCGTCTGCGGGATCGACTGGGGGAGAACCGCTACAAGGGGCTCTTCTCGCTGCTGGTGTTCGTCGCCATCGGCTGCATCCTCGCAGGCTGGCGCAGTGCCAGCCCCATGCCCCTCTATTTTCTGCCTGTCTGGGGGCCCACCCTGGTGATGGGGATCATGCCGATCGCCCTTGTCCTGCTGTGTGCGGGGCAGGGGGCGAACCATTTCCGCCGTTGGCTGGTGCATCCCCAGCTGCTCGGGGTGCTGCTCTGGTCGGGGGCCCATCTGGCGGTGAACAGCGAGGCGCGTTCTCTGGTGCTGTTTGGCGGGATCGGTCTCTGGGCTCTCATCAGCATCGTCTGGATTTCGATGCGGGAGTGGGGTCGTCATCCCCGTGCCGCCGCCACCTGGCAGGGGACGGGGATCAGTCTGGGGGCGGGGCTGGCCCTCACGGCTCTGCTTATCTTCTGGGGACACGGCTGGCTGACCGGGATCCCCCTGCACTGATCCCTGAACCAGATTCCGGGGTCTTGCGTATGATGGACAAAACAATGGGAGTCACGTCGATGAAATGGTTCACCCTGCTGCTGATGCTCGGCTCGGGCGCGGTCTCTGCCGCCTGCCCCGATTACTTCAACGTGGAGATGCGGGAGCTCAACAGCACCCAGCGCCACAACCTCTGCCAGTTGACCGAGGGCAAGGTGGTGCTGGTGGTCAACACCGCCTCCTACTGCGGTTACAGCGGTCAGTTCCGGGATCTGGAAGCCCTCTATCAGGGCTACAAGGAGAAGGGACTGATGGTGTTGGGTTTCCCTTCCAACGATTTCTGGCAGGAGGCGGGCAACGAAAACAAAACCGCCGAGGTGTGCCGCCGGGACTACGGGGTGACCTTCCCCATGTTCAACCGGGTGGCGGTGCGGGGTTCGGATGCAGTGCCGCTGTTCAAGGGGCTGGCCGCGGCTGCCGACGGTGATGCGCCCAACTGGAACTTCCACAAGTACCTGGTCGGGCGGGACGGCAAGCTGATTGCGAGCTATGGCGCCAACCAGAATCCGTCGGATGATCCTCTCAAACAGCAGATCATCGATGCCCTGGGGCACTGACCCTACCCCATGGCGGGCCACTCTGGAATAATGCGGCCCCGCCATCCACTCCGGTGACACCGTGCTGCAACGTCTTCCCCAAATGGTGATCTTCGATGCCCTGGTTCGTGAACAGGGCATCTCGGCGGCTGCGCGCCGCCTCGGGGTCTCCAAATCCCACATCAGCAAGCAGCTCGCCCTGCTGGAAACCGCGCTCGGCGCCCAGCTGGTACAGCGCACTACCCGCCGTTTCGGGCTCACCGAACTGGGTCTGGAGTATGCCCGCCACTGCCGCGCTCTGGTGGCGGTGGCGCTGGAGGCGGAATCCATGGTGGCGGAGCGCCGTGGCAAGGTGAGCGGCGTGCTCCATCTGGGGGTTGGCCAATCCTTCGGGCGGTTGCACGTGATCCCGCGCCTCAAGGCGTTTCAGGCACGTTATCCGGATCTGGAGCTGGAGGTGTCCCTGTTCGATCACCGCACCAATCTGGTGGATGAGGGGCTGGATCTCTGGATCACCACCTACGAGGACAAACCCGAGTCCCTGGTAGGGCAGCGACTGGCAGACATCGGTTTCGTGCTGGTGGCCTCGCCGGATTATCTGCTGAGTCACGGCACGCCACTGCACCCCAGGGATCTGGCCCATCACAATTGCATCACCTACCAGAGCCGGGAGCGGCGCTACCACGAGTGGTCATTTCGCCAGGGCAAGGAGCGCCAGACGGTGCAGGTGGCGGGCAACTATCGGGTGGATCTGGCGGAAGCGGTGCGGGACGCCGCCCTGGCCGGGCTCGGCATCGCCTATGTGGCCAACTACCTGCTGGACAAGGAGCTGCAATCTGGTCAGCTCATCCCTCTGCTGCCCCAGTGGCAACCGAACCAGAAGATGGCGGTGCACGCCGTCTATGCCAGGCGAGAGCATCTGGATCCCAAGATCCGCCTCTTCATCGACTTCCTCAAGGAGAGCTTCGGACCCGGGCCCTACTGGGCGCAGCGACTCGCACCCTGGCTCGGGGTGAAATTGTCCGGCACCGAGGAATAATCGTTTCCATACAAGAACACTGGCGTGAGTGCGGTTTCAAAGTTGTGTCAAATCAGTCAGTTGGCGCAACCGATATCGTGCAAACGTTTTTGCTAACAGGGTTGTAACCCAGCGGGGTTGCGGCAGTGAGGGGAGGAGAGCAGAATCCGCGCCCATCTTCAGCCTCACTGGATGGAATCCCCATGATTGCCCTGCTTGGTATCCTGAGCATCCTGGCCCTGGCCGCACTCTGCTCTGATAATCGTCGTCGTATCCCGTTGCGAACAGTGGGCTTTGCCCTCTGCCTGCAAGTGCTCTTCGCCGCCCTGGTGCTCTGGCTGCCCGCCGGTCAACAGGTCTTGAACGGTGTCAGCGAGAGCGTCAGCAGCGTCATCGGCTACGGCCAGGAGGGGATTGCCTTCCTGTTCGGGGATCTGGCCAAGTTCAAACTCGGTTTCATCTTCGCCTTCAACGTGCTGCCGGTGATCATCTTCTTCTCCGCGCTGATCGCCATCCTCTATCACATCGGCCTGATGCCCAAAGTGATCGCCCTGCTCGGCGGCGGCCTGCAGAAATTGCTGGGCACCGGCCGCGCCGAGAGCCTCTCTGCCACCGCCAACATCTTCGTCGGCATGGTGGAAGCGCCGCTGGTGGTCAAACCCTATCTCTCCAGGATGTCCGATTCCCAGTTCTTTGCGGTGATGAGCTGCGGGCTGGCCTCGGTAGCTGGCGGCACCCTGGTGGGCTACGCCAGCATCGGGGTCGAGCTGAAATACCTGATTGCGGCGGCCTTCATGTCCGCCCCTGCCGGGCTTGCCATGGCCAAGATCCTGGTGCCGCCCGCCGCGCAAGAGGAAGATCACCACGAAGACGTGGAGATCCCCCGCGCCACCAACGTCATTGAAGCGGCCGCCGATGGCGCCATGGCGGGTCTCAACATCGCCGTCGCCGTAGGGGCGACCCTGCTGGCCTTCGTCGGCGTGATCGCCCTGCTCAACGGCCTGCTGGGCTGGGCCGGCGACCTGGTGGGGCTGGATCTGAGCTTCCAGATCATCCTGGGCTGGCTGTTCGCCCCCGTCTCTTGGCTGATCGGTGTGCCCTGGGATCAGGCCCAGGCGGCCGGTGCCCTGATCGGCACCAAGATCGTCATCAACGAGTTCGTCGCCTTCATTGCCCTGGTGCAGGATCAGACCTTGAACGAGTCGAGCAAGGCCATCGTCACCTTCGCCCTGTGCGGTTTCGCCAATATCTCTTCCATGGCGATCCTCATCGGCGGCCTGGGGGCCATGGTGCCGGAGCGCAAGTCCTTCATCGCCCGCTACGGCATGCGCGCCATCCTGGCGGGGGTGCTGGCAAACCTGATGAGCGCCTCCCTGGCAGGCTTGTTCCTCGCCCTCTGATAGACCCTGGAAGTCAGCACCTTCCGGTCATTGCCCGCTTCGGCGGGCTTTTTTGCACCCGCTTGCAGGCAAAAAAAGCGCCTCTGGGGAGGCGCGGGGAAAAGACAGATTGGAAGCGTCACATGGGTGCCACCTGAATGAGGGATGAGCCGTCCCATCCAAGTGTGAAGCCATGATGCCTGATGCTCTCTGAAGCGCTTCTGAGGCGATTCTTCATACTGTGTTCATTTTCAAAATGCTGCGGTAATGTGATTTTTAAATGTTTGATGCTGAAACAAAATAAATAATCAGTGATTTATTTCGTTATGCGGCTCAAAGGAAAGATGAATCGGGGCGGTGGGCATGCTCCTGCCATGGGGCGGATCCGACGGAATATTATCCCGGTGCCGGCTCAACGCATCACGCAACCATGCTGCTAGATGGAAAGCAACCAGCATGTGATTGGGGTGTTGCCCGTCATGGGCAGTGCAACGCCGCCTGCGATCTGTTGTTGGGATCAGCAACTCGTATGTGATGGAGATGCCGCTCGTCAGAGGAGCCGCGCGAGTGGCCTGTGGTCTGTGGTGCCAGCACCCGCAACCCGTATTTGACAGGAGGCGCGCCCCTTCATGGGGTCAGCGCGAAGTGGTCTGCGGTCTCCTGCTCCAGTGCCAGCAACCAGCGCTTGATGGGGATGCCTCCCCCGTAGCCGGTCAGTTCACCGCTGCGCCCTATGACCCTGTGGCAGGGCACTATGATGCTGAGGGGATTGCGGCCGTTGGCGGCGCCCACCGCCCGCACGGCCCTGGGGTTGCCGATGGCCTCTGCAATCTGGAGGTAGCTGACGGTCTCGCCGTAGGGGATGTCGCACAGCGCCTGCCACACGGCCTGCTGGAATGGTGTGCCCGTGGCGGCCAGGGGGAGATCGAAGCGCCGCAGGCGGCCGGCAAAGTAGGCGGCAAACTGCTCGACGAAGGGGGCAAGGGCGGCATCATCCCGCTGCCACTCCGGTTGCGGCAGGACGGGGCGCTCCCCTTGCATGAATTCCACGTGGCGCAGCCCGGCCCCATCGATGGCGATGAGCAGGGGCCCCTTGGCGCACTCACAAAAGCTGTACTGCATTCTCTTGTCCTCGGGCTTGTGGCAGGTCACTCCAGCACGGGCTTGCCGCGGGTGGATTTGATCTCTCCCTTGCGTTTCTTGGCATCGACCCGCTTGCGTTGGGAGCTGCGGGTCGGCTTGGTGGCGTGGCGGGCCTTGGGGCGCCAGGCGGCTTTTTTCAGCAGCTCGGCCAGGCGGCTCATGGCCTCCTTGCGATTCATGTCCTGGCTGCGATGGGTCTCGACACGGATCTGGATGAAACCGTCGTGAACCCGGCTGTCGCTGAGCCGCTCCAGTCCCTCCTTGTAGATCGGCGGCAGGCTGGGGGAGTCGCGATAATCGAAGCGCAGCCAGACGGCGGAGTCGGTCTTGTTGACGTGCTGCCCGCCATTGCCCTGGGCCCGCATGGTCTGGAATTGCAGTTCATGCCAGGGGATGATCACGCTGTTGGAGATGACTAACATGGGGTGATGCTCTCATTTGGTGCATCAAGGGAGTCTGGTGCAGCTTGGTGCCTCATTATGGGGCGAGATGCGCTTCCTTGGTGATCCTGAGCCTTTCTGGCTCAGAGTGTCATATCTATCTATATGAAAATAAACGATAAAAATACTTGGCACAAGAATTGATGACCCATTCGTGACATACCATGGATTGGGAGCAACCAGATGAAGCTGATTACTGCGATTATCAAACCTTTCAAGTTGGACGACGTGCGCGAGGCCATCGCCAACCTGGGGGTGGAAGGCCTGACCGTCTCCGAAGTGAAGGGTTTTGGTCGCCAGAAGGGGCACACCGAATTATACCGGGGGGCCGAGTACCAGGTCGACTTTCTGCCGAAGGTGAAGCTGGAGATCGCCACCGCAGACGAGAACGTCGAAGGGGTGATCGAGGCCATCTGCAAGGCTGCCTATACCGGCAAAATCGGTGACGGCAAGATTTTCGTCTATGACCTGCTGCAAGCGGTGCGTATTCGTACTGGTGAGAGCGACGACGAGGCGCTCTGAGTACGCTCCTTTGCCCGGCCGGGTCGGGCAAAGGTCCGGGCAGGTTCTGCCGACAGTGTGAATGGGTGGTCGTCGAAAGACCGGATGGGATTCCATCCGGTCTTTTTGTTTGGCCGCTGATTAAATAGATCGTTCCAACCCAGCAAACCGCCTTGATCCTCTCCTCCCGATTCATGCAGAATGCAAACGAAAATGGTTATCACTCTTTACGCAGACAAGGAACGGATGATGAAAATGAAGATGTTGGCACTGGCTTTCTCCACGCTTGTCGCCCAGTCGGCGTTCGCCGCCCAGGAGGTAAACGTCTATTCGAACCGTCAGGATGAGCTGATCAAGCCCATCATCCAGCAGTTCGAGAAGGAGACCGGGATCAAGGTCAATGTGGTGTTTGCCAAAGAGGGGCTGAACGAGCGTCTGGAACGGGAAGGCAAGCTCTCTCCGGCCGATCTGATGCTGACCGTGGACATCAGCCGTCTGACCGAGCTGGTGGACAAGGACTTGGTGCAGCCGGTGGACAGCAAGACGCTGCAGGAGAACATCCCCTCCATCTATCGCGATCCGGACAACCGCTGGTTCGCCCTGACCACCCGGGTGCGTGCCATCTACTCCAGCAAGGAGCGTCTTGGCAAGCTCGACACCATCCGCTACGAAGATCTGGTCAAGCCTGAATTCAAAGGAAAAATTTGTACTCGTAGCGGCAAGCACGAGTACAATGTGGCGCTGGTTTCGTCCATGATTGCCCATCACGGCATGGCGGACACCAAGACCTGGCTGGAAGGGGTCAAGGCCAACCTGGCGCGCAAGCCCCAGGGCAACGACCGTGATCAGGTCAAGGCGATCAAGGACGGCATCTGTGATGTCTCCCTGGGCAACAGCTACTACCTGGGTGCCATGTTGAAGGACCCGGCGCAGAAGTCCTGGGCTGACGCGGTGGAAATCAACTTCCCGAACCAGGGTGATCGCGGTGCCCACGTCAACGTGAGCGGCGTGGCCATGACCAAGTATGCCAAGAACAAGGACGCAGCACAGAAGCTGATGGAGTTCCTCTCCGGGGATACCGCCCAGCACATGTATGCGGATGTGAATGCCGAGTACCCGGTCAAGGCGGGGGTCGAGCCTTCTGCCATGGTCAAGTCCTGGGGCACGTTCAAGTCTGACCCCATGCCGGTCAGCGATTATGCCAAGCACCGCAAGGACGCCTTGCAACTGCTGGATGAAGTGAAATTCGACTTGTAATCAGATGGGGCCAACGGCCCCATCAACTTCTGTGGACTCATGAAACATTTTGGATGGATTGCCGGCAGCTGGGCCACCGCCCTGCTGCTGGGTTTGCCGGTACTCGCCCTGGTCTTCTCCGCCTTCTCGGCTGATGGGGAACTGTTTGCCCACCTCGCCGATACCGTACTGCCCGACTATCTGCGAAATACGTCCGGCCTGGTGCTGGGGGTGGTCTGCCTCAGCCTGCTGTTCGGAGTGCCCACCGCCTGGCTGGTGGCCATGTGCGAGGTGCCGGGGCGCCGCGCCCTGCAATGGGCGCTGATGCTGCCCATGGCGATGCCCTCCTATATCGTGGCCTACGTCTATACCGACCTGCTCGACTACTCGGGCCCGCTGCAGGCGGGGCTGCGTGCCCTGTTTGGCTGGCAGGGACCGACCGACTACTGGTTCCCGGCCATTCGCTCCCTCGGTGGCGCCGCCTGGGTGCTGGCGCTGGTGCTCTTCCCCTATGTCTATCTGCTGGCACGGGCCTCCTTCCTGGAGCAGTCGGTCAGCCTCATTCACTCCAGCCGTCTGCTTGGCTGCACCCCCTGGCAGAGCTTTCGCCGCCTGAGCCTCCCCCTGGCCCGCCCGGCCATCATGGTGGGGGCATCTCTGGTCGCGATGGAAACGCTGGCGGACTTTGCCACCGTCCACTTCTTTGCCATCAACACCCTGACCACCGCCATCTACGACACCTGGCTCGGCTACGGCAGCCTGGCGACCGCCGCCAAGCTCTCCTGTCTGATGCTGCTGGCGGTGGTGCTGCTCATCGCGCTGGAGCGCCGCTCCCGCCAGCGCCAGCAGGTGTTCCAGAAGTCCATGGGCTTCGAGCAGCCCCTGCGTTACCCCCTCGGGGGCCTGAGGGGGGTGCTGGCCGGGCTCTGGTGCTGGGGCCTGGTGCTGGCGGGGTTCGCCCTGCCGTTCGTCATCCTGCTCGATTACGGGGTGCGTTACTTCGCGCTGTCGTGGACGCCCGAATTCGTGCGCTTTGCGGGCAACAGCCTCGCCATCTCGGCCCTGACCGCCCTGCTGGCCATGGCCATTGCCCTGCTGCTCGGCTTCTTCCGTCGCCTCGATGGGGGGACTCGCAGCCTGCTGCCCCTGCGCCTCGCCGCCATGGGCTATGCCATGCCGGGGACCGTGCTGGCCATCGGCGTGCTGGTGCCGCTCACGGCCCTGGATTTTGGCATCAATGATCTGGCCGAGTGGCTCGGGATGCCGGGCCCCGGTCTGCTCCTGACCGGCACCCTCACCGCCATCGTGTTCGGCTATCTGGTGCGCTTCGTGGCCATCGCCATCGGGTCGGTGGAGAGCAGCATGAGCAAGATCTCCCCCAGCCTCGACATGGCGGCCCGCTCTCTGGGGCAGGGGGCGGGCGGCATGCTGCGTCGCATTCACCTGCCGCTGGTACGGCGCGGCCTCTTTGCCGGCGCCATGCTGGTGTTCATCGAATCCATGAAGGAGCTGCCCGCCGCCCTGCTGCTACGGCCGTTCAACTTCGAAACCCTGGCGACCCACGTCTATCAGTTCGTCTCGGACGAGATGCTGGAGCGGGGGGCGCTCGGTGCCATCGTCATCGTGCTGGTGGGGCTGGTTCCCCTGCTGTGGATCAACCGTACCCTGGATGGTCCAGGCCATTGAGCGGCCCCGTCCGGCATCACTACGCGAGAGGAAAAGAACCTTGTCCTGCCTGAATATCGAGAAGGTCAGCTGTCACTACAATGGCCGCCCCGTGCTGGAGCAGCTCTCCCTGCAGGTGGCCGACAACGAGATCGTCTGTCTGCTGGGGGCCAGCGGCTGTGGCAAGACCACGCTGCTCAAGGCGGTGGCCGGTCTGCTGCCCCTGGCCCAGGGGGAGATCCGGCTGGGAGAGACCCTGCTCGATGCCCCCGGCGTGAGTGTGCCGCCGGAGGCCCGCCATATCGGCATGATCTTCCAGGATTACGCTCTCTTTCCTCACCTGACGGTGGCCGAGAACGTCGGCTTCGGCCTGACCGGGCAGGATCGCGGCAGCCGCCAGCAGCAGGTGGAAGAGGCGCTGGCGCTGGTCAACCTGCAGGGGTTGGGGGAGCGCTATCCCCATCAGCTCTCCGGCGGCCAGCAGCAGCGGGTGGCCATCGCCCGTGCCCTGGTGTGCAAGCCGCGCCTGATGCTGCTGGACGAGCCCTTCTCCAACATCGACACCCAGGTGCGGATGAAACTGATCCTCGAGATCCGCGCCCTGCTCAAACAGCAGGGCATTGGTGCCATCTTCGTCAGCCACAGCAAGGAAGAGGCCTTCGCCTTCGCCGACCGGCTGGCTCTGTTTCGCGCCGGTCGCATCGAACAGGTGGGGGAGCCGGAGCAGCTCTATCGCCGCCCCGGGAACCGCTTCGTGGCGGAGTTTCTCGGCGGGGTCAACTATCTGGCGGCCGAGGTGGTGGACAGCCACTGCGTGCAGACCCTCCTTGGAACCATCTGCGGTCAGGAGCCCCATGGCCGCGCGGTGGGGGAGCGGTTGCAGCTCATGCTCAGACCCCAGCAGTTGGCGCTGACGGCGGCGGATGACGGTGAGATCCGGGTGCGTGAGCAACAGTTCCTGGGCCATCACTGTCGGGTACTGGTGGAGTGTGGCGGCCAGCAACTGGAAGCCAGCATCGGTGAGCCCCTGGAAGGGGAGCGCGCGCGGGTGACCGTGGCTCCTCATGCCCTGGTGTTGTTTGACCCCTTGCCATGAGTGCGTGGTATTGTCGTGAAATCAATGAACTGGAAGCGCGCTGGTTTATAATCGCGCCACGCCCATAGCCAACGCACTTGGAGAGAGACATGAAAGCCCAAGCCGGGATCTGCGCAGAGCCGAATCTGCACGCCCTCTATCTGATGTTCAATCGCACCGGTGACGCCGCTGCCCTGACCTCCCGCCTGGCCAGCCTGCCAGCACTCTGGGAGGCGGTGAGCGCCGACTTCCCCGATGCGGCCTTCAGCGGTCTGGTCGCCGTCGGGGCCGACGCCTGGGATGATCTCTATCCTGCCGCCCGGCCGCCCCAGTTCCGCGGTTTCATGGCGCAATCCGCCAACGGTCAGGAGGCCCCCAATACCCCGTTCGATCTCTTCGTACAATTGCGTGCCGATCGGGTGGACGTGCTGCATCATGCCGGTCATCGCGTCATGGCCCTGCTGGCCGGGCTTGTTGAATTGGCCGAGGAAGTTCGCGGTTTTCGCAACCAGGATTGCCGGGATCTGACCGGTTTCGTCGACGGCACCGAGAACCCGCAGGATGAGCACCGCGCCGAGGTGGCGTTGCTGGACGGTGGCGAGTTCGCCGGTGGCTCCTACATCCACGTGCAGCGCTGGGTCCACGCCATGAGCGACTGGGAGAAGCTGGCCCTGAAGGAGCAGGAAGACATCATAGGCCGCACCAAGGTCGACAACATCGAATACGAGTCCGCCGACAAGCCGCTCACTTCCCACATCAAGCGGGTCAACCTCAAGACCCCGAAGGGGGAGTCCATGGAGATCCTGCGCCAGAGCATGCCCTGGGGCACCATGAGCGAGCAGGGGCTCTACTTCATCTCCTGCTGCCGCACGCCGCTGCACTTCAACGCCATGCTGGCCAGCATGTACAAAGGGGAAGGCAGCCACTTCGACCACCTGCTGCGCTTCACCCGGGCGGTGACCGGCGCGGCCTTCTTCGCCCCTTCCGTCGATTTTCTGGTGGCCGAGGGCAAATAAACCCGGCCTGCCGACCGTTCAAAACAAAAAATCCCGGCCAAGGCCGGGATTTTTGTGCGGATCGCCCAAGGCGACCGGATCAGGGCGTCTGCTCGAACAGCTCGAGGGCGGAGAGGTAGAGCTCCTCGATGTCGGTATCGCTGGTCGGGGTGATGAAGATGGTGTCATCACCGGCGATGGTGCCGAGGATCCCTTCGGCCTTGCCGAGGGAGTCAAGCAGGCGGGCGATCAGCTGGGCTGCGCCGGGGCTGGTGTGGATCACCACCAGAGCGCCGTTGTGGTCGACATCCAGCACCAGGTTCTTGAGGGGGCTGGAGGTGGTGGGCACGCCCAGTTCCACCGGCAGACAGTAGACCATCTCCATCTTGGCATTGCGGGTGCGAACGGCGCCGAAGCGGCTCAGCATGCGCGAGACCTTGGACTGGTTGATGTTCTCGAAGCCCATCTCTTGCAGGGCAGTCACTATCTCTGCCTGGGAGCCGAAACGCTCCTCTTTCAGCAAGGCTTTAAAGGCCTTGGCCAGTTTTTCTTGCTTGTCGTTATGTTTCATCTTGGACTCACGAATGAGGGGAGTGACCGCCTGTCACGCTCAGGCGGCAGATACGAACAGCGCTGCTATTTTGCATTCATATGCCTGTTTTGGCAAGGAAGCGGCGCTTGTTCTGCATATTGATTCAAATATAGCTTGCATCAACTTATGCTGGCGCTAGAATCAGGACGAAATTTTGAAAACTTATTCAATTGGGCTGTATGGGTATCGAATTAATCGGCATCGAAAAATCCTGGCACAAGGTGCCGGTACTGCAGCAGGTGAGCTTTCGGACTGCTCCCGGCGAGACCTTGGTATTGCTGGGCCCGAGCGGGGCAGGCAAGAGCTCTCTGCTGCGCATGATGAACTTGCTGGATACGCCGGATGCCGGTGTGTTGCGCATCGCAGACAGTGAATTTTCTTTCCCGTCCAGCCTCTCTACTGCCGAATTCAACCGTCAGGCACAGGCGCTGCGTCGCAAGGTGGGCATGGTGTTCCAGCAGTACAATCTGTGGCCGCACCTCACCGTGATGGAGAATCTGATTGAAGCGCCCGTCAAGGTGCTCGGCATGAGCCGCGAGGCGGCCATCGAGAAAGGGGCCTATCTGCTGGCCCAGCTGCAACTGGCCGACAAACGGGACGCCTGGCCCGCACGGCTTTCCGGTGGCCAGCAGCAGCGGGTCGCCATTGCCCGGACCCTGATGATGGATCCCCAGGTGCTGCTGTTTGACGAACCGACGGCTGCCCTGGATCCCGAAATTACCAAAGAGGTGGCGGAGATCATCCGCACCCTGAGCCAGACCGGCATCACCCAGGTGGTGGTGACCCACGAAGTGGAGTTCGCCCGCAAGGTGGCCAGTCAGGTGATCTATCTGGAGAAGGGGCGGATCATCGAATCCGGCACCGCCGCCATCTTCCAGTCCCCGCAAACCAGCCGGTTTGCCGAATTCTTGATGCATTGATATTGAGTCGATAAGGAAGCTGTCATGAAAAAGAGTCTGTTGCTGATCGCCGCCATGGGTCTGCTGAGCACTTCTGTGCTGGCCAAAGAGATCAAGTTCGCCACCGAGGCAACCTATGCGCCGTTCGAATACCTGGATGACAAGAACGAGTTCCAGGGGTTTGACATCGATCTGGCCCGCGCGGTCTGCGAGCAGGCCAAGCTGGAGTGCAGCTTCCACAACCAGGCCTTCGACAGCCTGATCCCCAGCCTCAAGTTCCGTCGCTATGACGCCGTCATCGCCGCCATGGACGTGACCCCGGAGCGGGCTGCCCAGGTCGACTTCTCCGACATCTATTACGAGAACTCCGCGGTGTTCGTCGCCAAGAAAGAGACCTTCAAGGGGCCGGACGATCTGGTGGACAAGACAGTCGGCGTGCAGAACGGCACTTCTCACCAGTCCTATCTGGTGGACAACTGGGTGAGCAAGGGTCTGCTGACCGTGCCCTACGCCAGCTACCAGAGCGCCTTCCTCGACATGATGAACGGCCGTACTGACGGCGTGTTTGCCGATACGGCGGTGGCCGCGGACTGGCTCAAGCAGCACAAGGAATACGCCGTGGTCGGTACCCCGGTGACCGACGCCAAGTACTTCGGTACCGGTTTTGGCATCGCGGTGGCCAAGGGCAACCAGGAGCTGCTGACCCAGCTGAACAAGGGGCTGGCCGAGATCAAGGCCAACGGCACCTATCAGAAGATCTATGACAAGTACTTCGCGCAGTAAGCCATGTTGAGCCTGTTGTTGGATGCAGCCTGGATGACCCTCGGGCTGGCCCTGGCATCCCTGGTCGGTGGCATGGTGCTGGCACTGGCATTCAGTGCGGCTGAGTTGAGCAAGCAGCGTGCGTTGGTGTGGCCCGTGGCCACCCTGACCACCTTGATCCGTGGTCTGCCCGAGTTGCTGGTGGTGCTCTTCATCTACTTCGGCTCGACCCAGGTGCTGTTCCTCATCACCGGGGAGTATGTGGAGTTCAGCCCGTTCGCCTGCGGTGTGCTGGCGCTCTCCCTGCTGTTTGCGAGCTACGCCACCCAGACCCTGCGTGCCGCCCTCAATGCGGTGCCCCCTGGGCAGCGGCTGGCGGCGCAGGCGCTCGGCCTGGGCAAGGGGCACACCTTCTTTCGCATCGTGCTGCCCCAGGCCTGGCGTCACGCCCTGCCCGGGCTCGGCAACCAGTGGCTGGTGCTGTTGAAAGACACCGCTCTGGTCTCTCTCATCGGGGTGAACGAGATGATGCGTCAGGCACAGATGGCTTCGGCCAGCACCTATCAACCCTTCACCTGGTACGCCGCTGCCGCCCTCATCTATCTGGCCATCAGTCTGGTGAGTGAATTCGGCTTGAAGCAGGCGTCCCGCTATACCCGCCGTTACGGAGGCTGACCATGCAGGATTACCTGATGACCCTGCTGGGAGGGCTGGCGATCACCCTGCAGCTCACCGCGTTCAGCTTGTTGCTGGGCGTGCTGATGGCGGCCGGCATGACCTGGGTGCTGGAGCGTCGCATTCCGGTGGCGACCCAGCTGGTGCAGCTCTGGGTACTGGTCTTTACCGGTACGCCGCTGCTCATCCAGATCTTTCTCATTTACTACGGGCCTGGCCAGTTTGAATGGCTCAAGGCGGGGCTGCTCTGGCCGCTGCTCAAGCAACCCTGGTTCTGCGCCGTGCTGGCGCTCGGTTTCAATACCGCAGCCTACTCCACCCGGTTGTTCAAGGGGGCGCTCGACGCCATCCCCGCCGGTGAGGTGGAGGCCTGCCGTGCGCTCGGCTTCTCGGCCGGACAGACCCTGTGGATGAAGACCCGCCATGCCGCCCGTCGGCTGGTCCCCGCCTATTCCAACGAGGTGATCCTGGTGCTCAAGGGGAGTTCGCTCGCGAGCACCATTACCATCATGGACATCATGGGGCTGGCCCAGCGTCTCAATGCCCAGACCTATGACACTCTGGCGGTGTTCACCGTGGCCGGAGCGCTCTATCTGACCATGAATGGATTGTTAACAATTGGTTTCCGCTGGTGTGAGCGTCGGGCACTGGCTTTCCAGTCCTGAAGCAGTCACATTTACCTCTTAATGGTGAGGAGGACACAGGAAATCTGTGTCTTTCCTCCCATTTATCGCATATTCCTCTCCGCTTTCATCGCCGCTTGTTCCCTGGCTCACAGAACCCGTGATTACAACTGTTATCAGATTGTTTTTTAGGAGGGGATCCTTTAAGGTGAGGCGCACAATAAGAATCAGCATTAACCCAATTAGAAACAACCTTAAACCTACGCTTAGACATGGAGTTGATCATGAAAGTTGCCGTTCTGGGTGCCGCCGGTGGCATCGGCCAAGCCCTCGCTCTGCTGTTGAAAAACCGCCTGCCTGCCGGTTCCGAACTGAGCCTGTATGACATTGCCCCGGTCACTCCGGGCGTGGCGGCGGACCTGAGCCATATCCCGACTGACGTGAAAGTAAAAGGTTTCTGCGGTGAAGATCCGAGCCCGGCTCTGGTCGGCGCCGATGTCGTGCTGATCTCTGCCGGCGTGGCGCGCAAGCCCGGCATGGACCGTTCCGACCTGTTCAACATCAACGCAGGTATCGTCAAGAATCTGGTGGAAAAGTGTGCTGCTTCCTGCCCGAAAGCACTGATCGGCATCATCACCAACCCGGTCAACACCACGGTCGCCATCGCCGCCGAAGTGCTGAAGAAAGCCGGTGTCTATGACAAGCGTCGCCTGTTCGGCGTGACCACCCTGGATGTGATCCGTGGCGAGACCTTCGTGGCCGAAGCCAAGGGCCTGAACGTTGACAAGGTACGTGTCAACGTCATCGGCGGCCACAGTGGCGTGACCATTCTGCCGCTGCTCTCCCAGGTTGAAGGCGCCAGCTTCACCGCTGAGGAAGTGGCTGCCATGACCAAGCGCATCCAGAATGCCGGTACCGAAGTGGTGGAAGCCAAGGCCGGTGGCGGTTCCGCCACTCTCTCCATGGGTCAGGCAGCCTGCCGTTTCGGTCTGTCGCTCATCAAGGGTCTGCAAGGGGAAGCCAACGTCATCGAGTGTGCCTATGTGGAAGGCAACGGTGAGCACGCCACCTTCTTCGCGCAGCCGGTGCTGCTCGGCAAGAACGGTGTCGAAACCGTGCTGGACTACGGCAAGCTGAGCGCCTTCGAGCAGGAAGCGATGGACAGCATGCTGGCCACCCTGAAGGCCGACATCCAGCTGGGCGTCGACTTCGTCAAGTAAGTTGCTACGTCGACCGCAAGGGGAGCCCAGGCTCCCCTTTGTCATTTTCGGGGCTGGGTGTGGCGGGCTAAGGAGATGGCCCTGGCTGCCGATAACAGAAGGCAGCAGGAGATCCCTATGATAAAACCAAGAACCCTCATCGCCATTATCGGTGTGTGCAGCTTACCCTTGCAGGGGGCGGAGTCCACCTCGGCCGCCGCGTCCACCCAGGCGGTGGCGGCTGCAGCCGCGCCGCCATCCGCGGCGTCTGCACCCTTGTCACCGGCCCCATCATCGGCCCAGCCAGCCCTGACGCCAGCCTCTTCTGTCGCCACGCCATCCCTCCCTGTGTCAGCAGCGCCAGCCCAGGCGCCATCCGCATCCGCACCTGTACCGTCCGCACCGGCAGCTGCGCCGCTGCCCAGGGCGACGACGCAGGCATCTTCTGCTGCGGGAGAGTTGCAGGCCGTGCCGCTCTATCGCCAGGACGAACTGCTCAACTGGATAGAGCAGGGGCGCCATCTGGCCCGGGTGAAGCAGGACAGGTGCCAGCTCACCCAGGATATCGAGGCGCGGGCCTCGGTGATGAAGATCCCTGCCTATCAGTTCCTCTGGGGAGACATGCTGGCCTGGGGAGTTTGCACCAAGCCGGACGCCCAGATCGGGGTGCAGTACATGTGGGAGGCCGCCAACCAGGGGCTTGCGCCGGCGCTGGAGCAGCTTGGCCGCTATTACTGGAAGGGGATCCTGGTCCAGAAGGATCTGGTGCGGGCCGAGACCCTGATGCGGGAAGCCGCGAGCCTCGGCTTCTTGCGGGCACAGATGGAGTGGGTGGAGATGTTGCTGCAGGGCATGGGGAGTCCACTGGATTACGAGGAGGCGTATCACTGGCTGCACGGCGCCGTCATCGGCGACAAGGCCATGCACCAGAAGGCGGCGAGCCTGCTCAGCCGGCTCGGCAACCGGATGCCCGCCAATGCTATCGCTCGTGCCAAGGCGATGCACTGAGTCCTGGTAGCCCGCTTTGATATTACAAGGCCCACGAAGCTGTGCTTGTGGGCCTTGTGCATTCTCCCGGTCAGGGGAGGGATCAGAGAGCCTGATGGGGGCCGAAGACCTCGTAGTGCATCCGCCCGGCAGGCACGCCCACATTCTCCAGCTGAGCTTTGACTGCCTTCATGAACGGGACTGGGCCGCAGAAATAGTAGTGGGCGTCGGCCGGAATGAGGTCGGTGACCTGCTCCAGTGCCAGAGTGC
Source organism: Aeromonas sp. R7-5 (assembly GCF_040908015.1). Classification (NCBI taxonomy): domain Bacteria; kingdom Pseudomonadati; phylum Pseudomonadota; class Gammaproteobacteria; order Aeromonadales; family Aeromonadaceae; genus Aeromonas; species Aeromonas sp. R7-5. The sequence goes on from NZ_JBFOCZ010000006.1 coordinate 239,477, forward strand.
CGCTGAAGTCGTAATCCTCTCCTTTGACATCCTGCTCCCCCGGCTCCCGATACCAGATCCGGCTCTCCAGTTTCCCGTGTTGCCTGCTCTTTGCCCGGATCTCGTCCCTGAACGCGTGGTGGGCGCCATGTTCGCAGGCGTGAAGCCAGCGAATATCCATATCCGGGCCATCGGCCAGCAAGTGGTTGAGCATGCTCAGCATGGGGGTGAGGCCGACCCCGGCGGAGATCAGCACCACAGGCCTGTCTGTCTCCTCTTGCAGGAAGAAGTCGCCGGCCGGCGGCATGATGTCGACCGTGTCACCGATGTGAAGATGATCATGCAACAGGTTGGAGGCCTGACCCCTGGGTTCGCGCTTGACGCTGATGCGGTAGTCGCGGCCATTGGGGGCGTCCGAGAGTGAATACTGGCGGATCTCCTGATGCTCGAGGGCGGGATGAACCAGCTTGATACTGAGATATTGCCCCGGTTTGAAACGCAACACGGGGTTGCCATCGAGGGGGGCCAGGACGAAAGAGGTGATGAGTTCACTCTCTTGACGCTTCTCCTTGATGATGAAAGGACGGGTTCCCTGCCAACCACCGTCCTGGCTTGCCTTCTCCCGATAGAGCTCGCTCTCCCGGCCGATAAAGACGTCGGCCAGCACACCGTACGCCTTGCCCCAGGCGGTAAGTACCTCCTCCGTGACAGCGTTGCCACCCATTTCTTTGAGCGTGGCCAAGAGATGACTACCCACAATGTGATATTGTTCCGGCTGGATCAGGAAACCCGTATGTTTGTGGGCGATGCGTTCAACGGCTCCGGCCAGGGCCCCCAGATTGTCGATGTTTCTGGCATAGGCCGCCACCGCACTGAACAGTGCCAAGGGCTGTCCCCCGCTACGCTGGTGAGCCAGGTTGAAGAGATCCTTCAACTCGGGATTGTGGCTGAACATGCGCTGATAAAAGTGCCGTGTGAGGTCAGGGCCCGCCGATTCGAGCAAAGGAATGGTGCTCTTGATGACGGCGATGGTGGCTTGGTCTAACATAGGAGGTCCTTTCTAATTGAACATCTGGAATGTCACTTATTAAGTTGCATCCTAAATGTTTAATTGATCTGGATCAATCATCAATTCTTCGCGCTAGGCGCTACAGGCACTATGAGACTAACGAGCTATACCGATTTTGGATTGAGAGCCCTGCTCTATCTGGCCACCCTGCCGGAGGGGGAACTGTCGAGCGTGGCCAAGGTATCCGCCTTGTACGACGTATCCCGCAACCACATGGTGAAGGTGGTGAACCAGTTGGTAAAACTGGGCTATCTGCAGTCACAACGCGGCAAGAATGGTGGCATCCGCATGGCGCGCTCCCCCGACGAGATCAATATCGGGCAAGTGATCCGGGCGTTGGAAGGCAATCTGGACGGGATCGACTGCAGCTCCCCGGTCTGCCATATCGTCTCCGTCTGTCTGCTCAAGAGTGCCTTGAAGGAGGCGATGAACGCCTTCCTCGCGGTGATGGATGGTTATACGCTGCAGGATTTGCTGGCAAACCGTGACGAGTTGCAGCAGGTGTTCGGTGAGCTCATCCCCACTCTGGTGCTGGAGCCGGATGACGAGAGCGAGTGAAACAAAAAGGCTGCCATTGGCAGCCTTTTTTCAATCCTCGTACCCTGAATCGTCCCGGTACAGGTGCGGCATGATCCTCGCCATCTTCACCATGTTGTTCTCCACTTCGAGAATCTCGATAGGGTAGCCCGCCAGCCTGACACTGATGTTGGGTTGGGGGATCTCCTCAAGGTACTCCAGGATGGCGCCATTGAGGGTCCGTGGGCCGTCCATGGGCAGGTGCCAGTCCATCTCCTTGTTCAGCTCGCGGATGCTGGCGGAGCCTTCGACCAGGAAGGAGCCGTCCGGCTGGGGATGGATCTCGTCACTCGGGGTCGGTGTCATGGAGGTGGTGAAGTCACCGACAATCTCTTCCAGGATGTCGTCCAGGGTGATCAGCCCCTGAATATCGCCATATTCGTCGACGATAAGGCCAATTCGCTCCTTGTTGCGCTGGAACTTGGCCAACTGCACGTTGAGGGGGGTCCCCTGGGGGATGAAATAGATGGGGTCGACTTCCCGCAGCAGGCTGGACTTGCTGAACTGATCCCGGGCGACCAGTCTCAGGGCATCCCGTGAGTGCAGGAAGCCGACGACGTCATCGATGTTGTCGCGATAGAGCAGGATCTTGGTGTGGGCGCAGTGGGCCAGCTGGCGCAGTATGATCTTCCAATCGTCATTGATATCGATGGCGGAGATCTCGCTGCGCGGGACCATGATGTTCTCCACCGTCATCTTGTCGAGATCCAGGATGCTTATCAGCATCTCCTGGTGGTGCTTGGGAATGAGATTGCCCGCCTCGTTGACGATGGTGCGCAGCTCTTCGGAATTGAGGGAGTCATCCTTGTTGTGCTCGAGACGCAAGAGTTTCAGCAGCAGGTTCGTGATGCTGTTGATGAGCCAGACAAGGGGGGCGAACGGCACCATCAGCCCCTTGAGGATCCAGGAGGCAGGGTAGGCTATCCGCTCGGGGAACATGGCCGCCAGTGTCTTGGGGGTGACTTCCCCGAATACCAGTACCACCAGGGTCAGCCCGAAGGTGGCAATGGCGACGCCGAGATCCCCGAAAAGCCGGATGCAGACGATGGTCGCGATGGCGGAGGCCAGGATGTTGACCAGATTGTTGCCGATGAGAATGAGGCCAAGCAGGCGGTCCGGCCTGGCCAGCAGCTTCTCGACCCGGCGGGCAGCCTTGTGCTTGGTCTGGGCCAGATGCCGCAGCTTGTAGCGGTTGAGCGACATCAGACCGGTTTCGGAACTGGAGAAGAAGGCTGACAAAAGGATCAAGATAACGAGAACAATCAGCAATGTACTCGTTGAGATACTGTCCAAGAAGGGCTCCTGTAAGGATGGTTGGGGAATGTTCGTGCGTCAGCTAAGCAGCACTTCCTTGACGAAGCGGCTGCCAAAATAGGCCAATGTCAGGATGAAGCTGCCGATGAGGCTCAGCATGATGACCTTGCGGCCGCGCCAGCCACGGGTATGGTGACCCCAGAGCAGCAGAGCGTAGACGCACCAGGCCAGGATAGAGAGGATGGCCTTGTGGGACTTGCCCTGGGCAAACATGTCTTCTAGGAAGAACAGGCCGGATGCGATGGAGAGGGTCAGCAGCAGCAGACCTGCGGAAATGAGCTGAAACAGGCGTTTCTCTACCGTCATCAGGGGTGGCATGGCTGGCAGGTGGCTGATCTTTCTGGATTTTAGTTGCCTGTCCAGGCAGGCAAGCTGGAGGGCAAACAAGCAGGCGATCATCAGTACCGAATAGGCCATCAGCGCGAGGCCTATGTGCAGCAGTAACTGGGGGTGCGCTTCCAGATGGGTGATGTAGCGCCCGGGAATGAGCGCGCTGGCTGCCAGCAGCAGGGCTGAAAAACTGTAGACGACGGGCAGCAGGATCCAGCCGTTGAAGCGTCGGGTGACGCAGGTCATGAAGCAACTGATGATAAGGCTGACCAGGGACGCCACGTTCAACATGCTGAGATTCTGGCCGGAATGGGTGGCCAGCACTTCGCTGCCCACCGCCATGCCATGGGCGGTCAGGGCCAGGCCGACACAGGCGAACAGCGATACTTGCCCGACGGGCTTGGCGCTGAGCAGCAGGTGCAGTGAGGCGATGATGGCCAGCAGGTAAAACGCCAGGGCCAGAACAGAGATCACGATCATAACCAGGTCGTTGTCAAACAAGCTTTATGGATAAGAGGGGCAGTATACCTTGCACAAGATATGCTCGCCAGTTGTGCCAGAGGCTAACTGCCCACATATAAGTAGGCGTTGATGGTCACCGTGCGGCGAATAATCGTCCTCCGGCGTTGACTGGGGTATACTGCCCTCCATTTGTTGACCTGCCCGTTCGATGGCAGGCCGCCGCGGCAAGCGGCGAGTAATCGTCCCTAGAGTGCTGACCGGGGTATAATGCCCCCAGTGTCACGCCAAGAACCGGAAAGCGTCATGTTTGAGAATTTGACTGAACGACTCTCGCGCACCCTGCGCAATGTCAGCGGCCGCGGCCGCCTGACCGAAGAGAACATCAAGGATACCCTGCGCGAAGTCCGCATGGCGTTGCTCGAGGCGGACGTCGCCCTGCCGGTGGTGCGCGATTTCGTGGCGCGCGTCAAGGAACGTGCCGTGGGCCAGGAAGTGGCCAAATCCCTTAGCCCGGGCCAGGCCTTCATCAAGATAGTCCATGGCGAACTGGTCACCGTGATGGGGGAGGCCAACGAACAGCTCAACCTGGCTGCCCAGCCGCCGGCCATCATCCTGATGGCAGGTCTTCAGGGGGCCGGTAAGACCACTACGGTCGGCAAACTGGCCAAACTGCTCAAGGAGCGCAGCAAGAAAAAGGTGCTGGTGGTCAGTGCGGACGTCTACCGTCCGGCGGCGATCAAGCAGCTTGAGACCCTTGCGGGCGACATCGGTGTCGACTTCTTCCCGAGTGATGCCAGCCAGAAACCGATCGCTATTGCCACTGCCGCCATCGATCAGGCGCGCAAGAAGTTCTATGACGTGGTGATCGTCGATACTGCCGGTCGTCTGCACGTCGATGGCGAAATGATGGCGGAGATCCAGGATCTGCACGCCACCATCAAGCCGGTCGAAACCCTGTTCGTGGTGGATGCCATGACAGGCCAGGATGCTGCCAATACCGCCAAGGCCTTCAACGAAGCGCTGCCGCTCACCGGTGTGATCCTTACCAAGGCAGACGGTGATGCCCGCGGTGGTGCCGCACTGTCGGTTCGCCATATCACCGGCAAGCCGGTCAAGTTCATCGGTATGGGTGAGAAGACTGACGCGCTGGAGCCGTTCCATCCGGATCGTCTCGCCTCCCGCATCCTCGGTATGGGGGATGTGCTCTCTCTCATCGAAGAGGTGGAGCGCAACGTCGATAAAGAGAAGGCGGCCAAGCTGGCAAGCAAGGTCAAGAGTGGCAAGGGCTTCGATCTGGAAGACTTCCGTGAGCAGCTGGCCCAGATGCGCAACATGGGTGGCATGATGGGGATGCTCGACAAGCTGCCTGGCATGTCCGGCCTGCCGGACAACATCAAGGATCAGATGGATGACAAGCTCACCGTGCGGATGGAGGCCATTATCAGCTCCATGACGCCGAAAGAGCGTGCCCATCCCGATCTCATCAAGGGCTCCCGCAAGCGCCGCATCGCTGCGGGCTCCGGCATGCAGGTCCAGGATGTGAACAAGCTGCTCAAGCAGTTCACCGAGATGCAGCGTATGATGAAGAAAATGTCCGGCAAGGGCGGTATGCGCAAGATGATGGGCCAGATGAAGAACATGCTGCCCCCCGGATTCGGTGGTGGCGGTCGCGGTCCGTTCTGATTTTCCTGCTGGTCAGGTAGAAAGGCTCACCCTGGTGAGCCTTTTTCATGCCAATCCCTGCGCAAAAAATAGCTGGCTTGGTTGCAATTATTACGAATCCAAGTAGAATTACGCGGCTTATTTTAAGCTAGGGTCTGCGTATTTGCAGGCCTTGTTCATTAGATGTTTATGAGGACGATATGGTAACCATTCGTTTACAACGTGGTGGCGCGAAAAAGCGTCCGTTCTACCAGGTAGTAGTTGCTGACAGCCGTAACGCCCGTGACGGTCGTTTCATCGAGCGCGTCGGTTTCTTCAACCCGGTTGCTGCTGGTAACGCTGAAAAGCTGAACCTGGACCTGGCTCGTATCGAGCATTGGGTTGCTACTGGTGCCGCTGTTTCTGACCGCGTTGCCAAGCTGATCAAAGACGCTGCCAAAGCTGCTTAATCAGCCAAACGGTAGGGAGTTAAGGTGGAAAAACCTGTAGTTCTGGGCACCCTGGGGACCGTTTACGGGATCAAGGGCTGGCTTAAAGTGAACTCCTTCACCGATGTTGCCGAAGCGATTTTCGATTACAACCCCTGGCTGATCAATCAGAACGGGGCGTGGCGTGAAATCCGGGTGTCATCCTGGAAGCGTCACAACAAGGGTCTGATCTGCAAACTCGATGGTATCGATGTGCGTGAGGATGCCCTGGCATTGACCAACGTCGAGATTGGCGTCCCCGCCGATCTGTTGCCTGCGTTGCCCGAAGGGGAGTTCTACTGGCGTGACCTCATTGGTTGCACCGTGGTAACCACCAAGGGATACGACCTGGGCAAGGTGACCGAATTGATGGAAACCGGCTCCAACGATGTGTTGGTGGTTGAGGCCAATGTAAAAGATGCCTTTGGTGCAAAGGAGCGGTTGATACCGTTCCTGGAAGAGCAGGTGATCAAGAATATTGATCTGACTGCTCGAACAATCGAAGTTGATTGGGATCCTGGTTTCTAGTTTCCCGCGCTAACACGGGTGCCGGAGGTTTCTTATGTGGATTGGGGTGATTAGCCTCTTCCCGGAAATGTTCCGAGCCATTACCGAGCACGGGGTAACGGGTCGGGCCGTCAAGAGTGGCCTGCTGCAGATTGAGTGCTGGAACCCTCGGGACTTCGCCCACGACAAACACCGTACGGTCGATGATCGTCCTTATGGTGGTGGGCCCGGGATGTTGATGATGGTTCAGCCGCTGCGTGATGCCATTCATGCAGCCAAGCAAGCGGCGGGAGACGGGGCGAAAGTCATCTATCTCTCTCCTCAGGGACGCAAGCTGACTCAAGCGGGCGTGACCGAGTTGGCGACGAATCAGAAACTGATTCTGGTCGCCGGTCGATACGAAGGTATCGATGAGCGCGTGATACAAACCGAAGTCGACGAAGAGTGGTCTATCGGGGATTACGTGTTAAGTGGTGGCGAGTTGCCTGCCATGACCCTGATCGATGCGGTTTCGCGTCTGGTCCCGGGGGTCTTGGGCGATCAGGCCAGTGCCGAGCAGGACTCCTTCACGGATGGGCTGCTGGATCATCCCCACTATACTCGGCCGGAGGTGTTGGATGGGCTGACGGTGCCCGAGGCGCTGACAAGCGGCAATCACGAAGTGATTCGGCGCTGGCGACTCAAGCAATCGCTCGGACGAACCTGGCAGAGAAGGCCGGAACTTATTAACAACCTAGCTCTGACTGACGAGCAAGAATCACTTCTTGCCGAGTATGTCCGCGAAGTGCGTGACAGCGTTAAGTAGAGTTTTCAGTTTATCCTAGGTAAGGAAAGACAATGAGCAAGATTATTCAGCAGCTTGAACAAGAGCAACTGCGTACCGACATCCCGGCTTTTGCCCAGGGCGACACCGTACGTGTTCAAGTTCGTGTTAAAGAAGGTGGTAAAGAGCGTCTGCAGGCTTTCGAAGGCATCGTGATTGCCAAGCGTAACCGCGGTCTGCACTCTGCTTTCACCGTTCGCAAGATCTCCAACGGCGAAGGTGTTGAGCGTGTATTCCAGACTCACTCTCCGCTGATCCACAGTGTAGAACTGAAGCGTCGTGGTGATGTTCGCCGCGCCAAACTGTACTACCTGCGCAACCTGTCCGGCAAAGCTGCTCGTATCAAAGAGAAGCTCAACTAATTCGATTCGAATTGGTGTCGGTATGTCGGCGAAAAGCTCGACAGGTAGTGAAAAGGCTCGCCAATGGCGAGCCTTTTTTGTATCCGTGTGCGGGGTATTGGCTCAACTGGGCTGGCTGACCCGCACCACAGAGTTGTCACGCCCGAAGGGGCCAGGCACGTAGTCGTCCGCCTCCCAGTCGTTGTCATAAAGAGTTTCACCATCGGGTTGCACTAGCTGATAGCAATACTCGAAATGGCTGGGGCCATCGGTCGGCAGGTTGAGTGTCGCCTTAAACTCTCCGTTTTTCATCCTCTTCAGTTCAATGGGCTGCCACTGGCTGAATTCACCCAGCAGCAAGACCTGCTCGGCATCACCGGCGGCCTCCTTTTCGACGGCAAAGGTCACCTTGACCTCGGGACGGGATTTGAGGAATTGCTTGTTGATCGGCATATGGACTCCTTGTCACTGGCTGCGAAGAAAGTAGCGCTGGTTATTTTTATATCACTTTATGACAAGGATGTTGATAAACAGGATCAAAGGGGGAGGGCAAAATGGCGCTGCAGGAGTTGATGGGTGAACTCGATCTTGAGGTAGAAGCCCCGTGGTAGCGTCATGATGGGTTGGCCATTGCGGCCGATGGCGCGGGTCAGCGCCTTGCTGTTGGCCGCCTTGGGGCGTAGCTGCAATACCTGGCCGTGGCGCGCGCTGATCTGCTCCACTTCCCCCAGCACTATCATGTCCATCAGCTCTTCCCAGTCCTGGCGCAGCAGTCCTTCTTCCTCTTCATTCGGGCTCCATAGTAGCGGCATGCCGACGCGACGGTCGCCGACAGGGATGTCGCGGCTGCCTTCCACCGGGATCCAGAGCACCCGCGACAGCTTGTTGCGCACGTTCGACTCCTCCCAGCGCTGGCCGCTGACCCCGATGAGGGGGGCCACGCAGACAAAGGTGGTTTCCAGCGGGCGCCCTTGAGGATCGACGGGGATCGTCTTGAGCTCGATACCGAGATCCGGAAAATCCTGCTCGGGACGGCTACCTGCACTGGCCCCTAGCTGCCACTCGATCAACTGCCCTGTCCAGCCCTTGTCACGCCTGAGATCCCGCGGTACGGGGATGCCAGCCGTTGCGGCAAGCTGGGCCAGAGTGAAGCCCGCCATGGCGTAGGCTCGACTGAGCAGCTCTTGTTCTGACTGGGGATTGGCGGGCATGAGGGCTCCTCTGGAGATAATAGACATCGCAATACGGATCCTTGCATGGTATCGCTGATTTTGTAACCGATCCTCGCCCGACTATACACAGGGAGACATGGGTGACAGAATTCAACATATCTAAATGATTTTAAAGGGTTTTACTTTATTTATCCAGTATGTTGGCCCGCCGGATCCCCGCATAAACGAGTTGTCCAAGGGTTTGTGCGAGCTGTTGCACACAGTTATCCACAGAAATCTTGGATAACTGGCGTAAAGTGGTGAAAGGAAGCGTGGCACCAGAAATAAATGTGAGAGTACGCCGATTTTCAGCGCCATTTCGGTGCAGATAATGCGCCATATCTGTGGATAAATCCGTCTTGGTGGATCTTTGAGCAGTCGAACTTGTTCACAATTGACAGGCTGGATCCTCTTAGGCAAAAGACATGGATCTTGATCCAGCAATCAAACTATAACCTTATGTATTTAAATGTATATTTTGTTTTTAAGTGAATCGTTTATGATATGCTTCCGTGCAATGCCACAGTATAAAACTACTGTATATACCTGCTTGATCACAGGTTTATGCACAGTCTGGGTGGGCAACTTGCCTAGCATGAACCTTCAATTTGTTTATAACTTTGCTTGAAATGCCAAGTTATTCATGAATGGAAGATGACAGTCCCTGTTTGCCGCCACGGGGTGAATGTGGAACAATCTCGTTATAGATTCAGCCTTTATAAGGTGATCACGTGATAGATGGTGACGGATTTCGTCCCAATGTCGGCATCGTGATCTGTAACCGTGACGGACAAGTATTGTGGGCTAAGCGCTATGGGCAGCACTCCTGGCAGTTTCCGCAGGGGGGGGTTGATGATGGTGAATCGCCGGAACAGGCCATGTATCGTGAGCTGTATGAGGAGATAGGCCTCAAGCAGGACGATGTGACCATACTGGCGACCAGTCGCAACTGGCTGAAGTATCGCTTACCCAAACGACTCGTCCGCTGGGACAGTTCACCGGTCTGTATTGGCCAGAAGCAGAAATGGTTTTTGTTGCAGCTCGATCCTGGCAAAGAGTCCAGGATCCAGTTTGGCTGTCATGGTCACCCGGAATTTGATGATTGGCGTTGGGTCAGCTTCTGGTACCCGGTTCGTCAGGTCGTCTCCTTCAAGCGGGAGGTTTACCGCCGGGTGATGAAGGAGTTTGCCCCGCTGGCCATGCCAGTCCCCGTGGTGCAGGCTAACCGAAAAGATGGGCGGCGCAACCGCTCGCGTTAAGGAGCACAACTAGTTGCTGACGGAACTCAGACGCATCGTGGAAAGCATGGCCGAGGCCAACACCCTCGAACAGGCCTTGCAAGCATTGGTGAGCCAGACCCGGCTCGCCATGACGGTGGACTGCTGCTCCGTCTATGTGGCCGAGCCGGACATGCGCCGCTATCGACTGGCTGCGACCGATGGTCTGGCCGAATCGGCCGTGGGCAAGGCCACCCTGCCGTTCGAGCAGGGTATCGTCGGCCTGGTGGGTCAGCGTGAAGAGCTGATCAACCTTGCCGATGCCCCCTCTCACCCCAGTTTCAAGTTCCTGCCCGATGTGGCGGAAGAGGCGTTTCGCTCCTTCCTCGGCGCTCCCATCATGCATCAGCGTCAGGTGGTGGGGATTCTGGTCGTGCAGCAGAAGGAGAGCCGCCTCTTCGATGAGGGGGAGGAGTCCTTCATGGTCACCCTGGCGGCTCAGCTGGCTGCCCGCATCGCCCAGGCCCAGGCCAAGGGGTGGCTGCAGAAGACCGACTGGAGCAAGCCGCTGCGCGGGATTGCCGGGGCGAGTGGCATCGCCATCGCCAAGGCCTGGGTGTGGCGTCCGCGCAAGGCGCTCAATACCATCACGCCGCGCAAGGACGAGGATCATGCCAAGCAGCTTGCCCGTCTCGAGCTGGCGGTGGAGGAAGTGCGCCACGATCTGGAGAGCCTGGCACTGCGTTTTCGCGAGAGCTACAGCCAGGACTCGGTCGCCATCTTCGACATCTATCTGCACCTGTTGAACGATCCCGGCTACATCAAGCCCATCCGCAACAAGGTCAGCAAGGAACACTGGACGGCGATCTCGGCGGTCAAACTCATCAGCGATCGGCTGATAGAGCAGTTCAAGGGGATGAAAGATCCCTATCTGCGGGAGCGCTCCACCGATGTGAAAGACATCGCCCAGCGGCTCATCAGCCGGCTGGTGCAGGACGAACCCGAGCAGCTCACCATCGGCGAACCCGTGGTGCTGGTCGCCGATGAAGTAACGGCCACCATCCTTGCGGAGATCCCGAGGGAATTTCTGAGCGGTGTGGTGTCGCTCAAGGGCGGGACAAACTCCCATGCCGCCATCCTGGCCCGTGCCATGGGGGTGGCGGCCATCATGGGGGTGGATCTGCCCCTCGGTGACATCGGCGGGCGTACTCTGGTCATCGATGGCTACAGCGGCGATCTCTTCATCGAACCCAACCAGGTGATCCTGACCGAGTACCGTCAACTGCTGAGTGAGGAGCGGGCACTCGACACCCTGGTGCGCAGCGTCGACAACCAGCCCTCCGAGACCGCGGACGGCACCAAGGTCTCCCTGCTGCTCAACGCAGGGCTGAGTGCGGATACCGAGATTTCCCTCAATCATCTTGCGGATGGGGTGGGGCTCTATCGCACCGAGATCCCCTTCATGCTGCAGGACAGCTTCCCTTCGGAGTGGGAGCAGACTGCCCGCTATCGCGGGATCCTGGAAACCTATCGGGATCGCCCGGTTTGCATGCGAACTCTGGACGTGGGGGGGGACAAGCAACTGCCCTATTTCCCCATAGTGGAGGAAAATCCCTTCCTTGGTTGGCGGGGGATCCGGCTCACCCTGGATCACCCCGAACTCTTCCTGGTGCAGCTCAAGGCCATGTTGCGGGCCAGCGAAGGGCTGGACAATCTGGCCATCATGCTGCCGATGATCAGCAGCGTCAGTGAAATCAAGGCCTCCCGTCGTCTGCTGGATCAGGCGTGGCGCGAGGTGTCGGAAGAAGCGGCCAGCCGCGATGCGGTGATCCGCTACCCCAGTCTCGGGGTGATGATCGAAGTCCCCTCCGCGCTGTACATCCTGCCGGAGATGGCGCCGCTCATCGACTTCTGGTCGGTGGGCAGCAACGACCTGACCCAGTACCTGCTGGCGGTGGATCGCAACAATGCCCGTGTCGCCAGCATCTACGATGCCTTCCATCCCGCGGTGATCCGCGCTTTGCAACTGCTGGTCGATGCCTCCCGGCGCTATCACAAGCCGGTCTCTGTCTGTGGCGAGCTGGCTGGCGATCCGGTCGGGGTGCTGCTGCTGCTGGCCATGGGCTATCGTCGTTTCAGCATGAATACCCACAACATCTCCCGTATCAAATACGTGCTGCGGCAATCCGACCTTGGCGAGTTGAAGGCGCTGATGGCGGATGGTCTCAAGCATGACAATCCTCACGTGCTGCGGGGCCTGTTTGCCCGCTATCTGGAAGAGCACGGTCTGGGCGGATTGCTGCGGGCTGGGCACAAGGTCAGGCTGCCCGATTGATATTCCACCTTGTTACTGCGTAAGAATGATCGGAGAATGCGGCTTTTCTTATGATTGGGGCCGCCTATGCAGCACGACGGATATTGGGTTTTCTCGCAGATTGATCCTGTAGCATTCAGTTTGGGACCATTATCGGTACGCTGGTATGGTCTCATGTACCTGTTCGGTTTTGCCTTCGCCATGTGGCTGGCAGGTCGCCGTGCCGATGCACCCAACAGCGGCTGGACCCGCAACGAGGTCTCGGATCTGCTGTTCTACGGCTTCCTCGGGGTGATCCTGGGTGGCCGTATCGGCTATGTGCTGTTCTATAACTTCGATCTCTTCCTCGCAGACCCGACCTATCTGTTCAAGATATGGACCGGTGGCATGTCGTTCCACGGTGGCCTCATCGGGGTGATCACCGCCATGATCTGGTTTGCCCACAAAACCCAGCGCCACTTCTTCACCGTGGCGGATTTCGTGGCGCCGCTGATTCCGTTTGGCCTCGGCGTCGGCCGCATCGGCAACTTCATGAACGGCGAGTTGTGGGGTCGGGTGACCGATGTCCCCTGGGCCATCATCTTCCCCGAGGCGGGCCCCGAGCCACGTCACCCGTCCCAGCTCTATCAGTTCGCGCTGGAAGGGGTGGTGCTCTTCATCATCCTGAACCTGTTCTGGCGCAAACACCCGCCCCGTGGCGCCATCTCCGGCATGTTCCTGCTGTTCTACGGTCTGTTCCGCTTCCTGGTGGAGTTTGTTCGTCAGCCTGACAGCCAGCTGGGTCTCTACTTCAACGAGATCAGCATGGGCCAGATCCTCTCTACCCCGATGATAGTGGCGGGTGCGCTCATGGTCTGGGCCGCCTACAAGCAGCCCCGCCTGTTCGGCAATGAACCCAAGGAGGCGAAGTAATGCGTGCCTATCTCGACCTGATGCAGAAAATTCTGGATGAAGGGACCGTCAAATCCGATCGCACCGGGACCGGGACTGTCTCCCTGTTCGGTCATCAGATGCGCTTCAATCTGGCGGAAGGTTTCCCGCTGGTGACCACCAAGAAGTGCCACCTACGCTCCATCATTCATGAGCTGCTCTGGTTCCTCAATGGCGATACCAACACCGCCTATCTGAAAGAGCACGGTGTCAGCATCTGGGACGAGTGGGCCGACGAGCACGGTGATCTGGGGCCTGTCTATGGTGCCCAGTGGCGCTCCTGGCCGGCGGCCGATGGGTCTGTCATCGACCAGATCCAGAAGGCGGTGGACGACATCCAGCACAACCCGGATTCCCGCCGCATCATCGTCTCCGCCTGGAACGTGGGCGAGCTGGACAAAATGGCGTTGGCACCCTGCCACGCCTTCTTCCAGTTCTATGTGGCGGATGGCAAGCTCTCCTGCCAGCTCTACCAGCGCAGTTGTGATGTTTTCCTTGGCCTGCCGTTCAACATTGCCAGCTATGCGCTGCTGACCCACATGATGGCGCAGCAGTGCGATCTGGAAGTGGGTGACTTTGTCTGGACCGGTGGCGATGTGCACCTCTATTCCAACCACATGGAGCAGACGGCACTGCAACTCACCCGCGAGCCGCGCCCCCTGCCGCAACTGGTGATCAAGCGCAAACCTGACTCCATCTTCGATTACAGATTCGAGGATTTCGAGATCCAGGGCTATGATCCCCATCCTGGGATCAAGGCGCCTGTCGCTATTTGAGTAAGTAATGAGCCTGGGGCGAGTCCCGCCTCTCAGGTGACGATGAATTGACACTCAGCTGTTAGAGGCGCCTGCGGGCGCCTTTTGCATTTTATGTGAATTTATATGCGATGTTCCGGGTGGAGAGAAGGCTCTTGAAAGAGGGTAGTAACCGGCTTATAGCAGGCATTATCTGTTTTGCTTTCGGTTTTTTCGTTGTTATCGGCCGTTAGAAACGATTTTTCATTGAGCTACTCGGGCCCTAGACTGAAAAAATGGAATCTTATGGGTAGTTAGATATGAGCGATGTATTCAAGCGTTTTCTCAAACTGGAGTCCGCTTCCGGGATCATTCTGATCCTGGCCGCCCTGCTTGCCATCGGCCTGGCCAATTCGGCACTGGCGCAACACTATCAGAGCTTCCTCAATACCGAGGTGCAGGTTCGCATCGCGGCGCTCGACATCAACAAGCCGCTGCTGCTCTGGATCAACGATGGCTTCATGGCGATCTTCTTCCTTCTGGTGGGTCTCGAGGTGAAGCGAGAGATGCTGGAGGGGGCGCTTTCCTCCCGGGTGCAGGCAACCTTCCCGGCCATTGCCGCCGTGGGTGGGATGTTGGCACCGGCCCTCATCTATAGCTTCTTCAACTACGGAGACGAGGCTACCCGTGCTGGCTGGGCGATTCCGGCCGCAACCGACATCGCCTTCGCTCTCGGGGTCATGGCGCTGCTGGGCAAGCGGGTACCGACCAGCCTCAAGGTCTTCTTGCTGGCGCTGGCCATCATGGACGATCTGGGGGTCATCATCATCATTGCCCTCTTCTACACCCAGCAACTGTCGCTGACTGCGCTGGCGATAGGTGTGGTGGCCACCCTGACCTTGCTCTGGATGAATCGCCGTGGTGAGGACAGGATTGGACTCTATATGCTAGTCGGCCTGGTGCTCTGGGTTGCCGTGCTCAAGTCCGGTGTCCATGCGACCCTGGCGGGGGTCATCGTGGGCTTCATGATCCCCCTCAACGGCAAGCGTTACGCATCGCCACTCAAGCATCTGGAGCATGTGCTGCACCCCTGGAGCGCCTTCCTGATCCTGCCGCTGTTCGCTTTCGCCAACGCCGGGGTATCGCTGGAGGGGGTCTACTTCTCGGCTCTGCTCAATCCGCTCCCCATGGGGATCATCCTGGGGCTCTTCGTCGGCAAGCCGCTCGGGATTTTCACCATCAGCTGGCTGGCAGTGAAATCAGGCATTGCCCAATTGCCGCAAGGAGTGAACTTCAGACAGATCTTTGCCGTCAGCATCCTGTGTGGCATCGGCTTCACCATGTCGATGTTTATCGCATCGCTGGCATTCGAGCATGGCGGACTGGACTACGGCAGCTACTCGCGCCTCGGGATCCTGGCAGGTTCCACACTCGCGGCCGTGATCGGTTACATCGCTCTGCGGATATCGCTGCCCAATCGGGAGGCGAATCAAAGTACGGAGGGGTTATGAGAAAACTAGGATGGTTAGTCATGCTGGCAAGCCCTGCACTCTGGGCAGATAGTCTGGCCGATTGTCAGCAGGATGCCACCTCGGCAAGTTGTTCTGCCTATCTCAACGGGGTGGTCGACAGCGCACTCATGCTGGGGGACTCACAGGTAAAAGCCCGGTTCGGAGAGACCTTCGCCGAACGGGCGCTGAGCAGTCGTGCCGGCGAGCGAGTCAAGCTGTCCAACAAGCGCTACTGCACCGAGCGAATGCCGGATGCCGATCGTCTCAAGGCCCATCTGCAGGCACAGTTCGACGCGAACAAGGTTGACTCGATCAGCGACATGTATGACATTCTGGCGGTTGAACTCAGCTGCTACCGGAGCCCGCCTGGCGCGGGAACCCCATCGGATGTCACACCTTAACTACAACCATCTCTACTATTTTTGGATGACTCAGAAGAAGGGCTCCGTCACGCAGGCGGCGGAAGCCCTCTTTTTGACTCCGCAGACCGTGACCGGTCAGATCAAGCTGCTCGAACAGCGTCTTGGCGGCAAGTTGCTGATCAGAAAGGGACGCTCCCTTGAGGCCACCGAGCTTGGCCAACTGGTGTTTCGCTATGCGGACAAGATGTTCAGCCTCTCCTACGAGATGCTGGATATCGTCAACTACCGCAAGGAGAGCCAGATCCTGTTCGATGTGGGCATCGCCGACGCTCTCTCCAAGCGTCTCGCCAGCCGGGTACTGCTCTCCGTGATCCCCAATGACGGTTCCATTCACCTGCGCTGCTTCGAGTCGACCCATGAACTGCTCCTGGAGCAGTTAAGCGAGCACAAGCTCGACATGATCCTCTCTGATTGCCCGGTGGACTCCAGCCAGCATGCCGGGTTGCTGTCCAAGCGTCTGGGGGGATGTGGCGTCAGTTTCTTCTGCAAGGCGCCTTTGCCCTCCCAGCCTTTCCCTGCTTGCCTGGAAGAGCGCAAGCTGCTCATCCCGGGCCGCCGTACCGCCATGGGTCGTCAACTGACCCAGTGGTTCGAGCAGCAGGGGATTTCCCCCAGTATTCTGGGAGAATTCGATGATGCGGCGCTGATGAAGGCGTTCGGCTTCTTCAACCAGGGCATCTTCATGGCTCCGACCATCTATCGGGAAGAGATCCTGGAGGGGGAGGAGGTGATGCTGCTAGGTGAAACCCAGGATCTGATGGAGGAGTATTACGTCATCTTTGCCGAGCGGATGATCCAACATCCTGCGGTCAAGCGAGTATGCGAGAGTGATTTCTCCTTCCTCTTTGCGGGGCAGGAGGATTTCACGGCCATTCAGCCAGCAAGCCTCTCGTTTTAAATCGACGGTGACGGCGCTATGATGCCTGTCTTGGAAGAGGAGGGTGAGATGCAATTGGAAGAAATGGAAGCGAATGCCGGGCGTGCCGTCACCCTGCTCAAGGCATTGGCCAATGAACGGCGGCTGTTTATCTTGTGCCAGTTGCTTGATAGGGAGCTGTCGGTCGGCGAGCTGAACGAGGTATTGGGATTGAGCCAGTCAGCCATGTCGCAGCATCTGGCGGTGTTGCGCCGGGATGAGCTGGTGGCGACGAGGAAGGAAGCCCAGACGGTCTATTATTCCCTGCGCAGCCATGAGGTGCGTGAGATGATCGGATTGTTGCACAAACTGTACTGTAGCGATCCCAAATAAAAAACCGGCACTAGGCCGGTTTTTTCAGCTTTCATCAGCGGATGCTGATTAAGCCATGGCTTTGATCTGGGCAGACAGGCGGCTCTTGTGACGAGCAGCTTTGTTCTTGTGGATCAGGCCTTTGGTCGCCATACGATCCATGATCGGCTGAGCAACAGCGAAAGCGGCAGTGGCAGCAGCCTTGTCACCAGAGGCGATGGCAGCGATCACTTTCTTCAGGTAGGTACGGGTCATGGAACGACGGCTGGCGTTGTGCTGACGACGTTTCTCTGACTGAAGAGCACGCTTCTTAGCAGATTTGATGTTAGCCAAGGTAAAACTCCTAAAACTGTCTTAGCGAGTGTATTGAAAAGGCCCGGAAATATGCCTTCCCAACCACATATTGTCAAATGATTTGTGCAAATAAACACCGCCCCCCGGTGGTGTGTCAGATGGGAGACGGTTAAACTGTCGGCCGATTCTAACAGCATTCTTTTCTTTCCGACAGTTCCAGAGGCCTCGTCTTGAGTAAGAAATTGATCAAATCCGGCATGATAGTGTCCGGAATGACGCTGGCATCCCGTGTGATGGGCTTGGTGCGCGATGTGGTCATCGCCAATTTGCTCGGTGCCGGGGTGGCCGCAGACGTCTTCTTCTTCGCCAATCGCATTCCCAACTTCTTGCGCCGGCTCTTTGCCGAAGGGGCATTCAACCAGGCCTTCGTGCCCGTGATGACGGAGTACAAGAAAAATGGTGACGAGCAGGCGGTTCGCGAGTTGCTGGCGGCGGTGGCGGGCACCCTGGGTGGCATCGTCACCGTGGTCACCTTGCTCGGGGTGCTGGGTTCCGGTGTCCTGACGGCCCTCTTTGGCTGGGGCTGGTTCTGGGACTGGCTGCATGGCGGACCGGCGGCGGAGAAGTTCGAGCTGGCCAGTCTGATGCTCAAGATCACCTTCCCCTATCTCTGGTTCATTACCTTCACCGCCATGGCGGGGGCCATTCTCAATACCTTTGGCCGTTTTGCCGTGTCCTCCTTCACGCCGGTGTTCCTCAACATCACCATGATTGCGGCGGCCTGGTGGATCGCGCCCTTGATGGAACGCCCCGAAATCTCCCTGGCGATCGGTGTCTTCCTCGGCGGTCTGGTCCAGTTTTTGTTCCAGTATCCTTTTCTGCGCCAGCTCAACATGCTGGTCTGGCCCAAGTGGGGTTGGCACCATCCCGGGGTGGTGAAGATCCGTACCCTGATGATCCCGGCCCTGTTCGGCGTGTCGGTCAGCCAGATCAACCTGCTGATCAACACCATGCTGGCCTCGTTTCTGGCCACCGGTGCCATCAGCTATCTCTACTACTCTGACAGGTTGCTGGAGTTTCCCCTTGGCCTCTTTGCGGTGGCCATCAGCACGGTGATCCTGCCTGCCCTAGCCAGAAAACACGTGGATGCGGATCCGGCGGATTTCTCTCGCACCATGGATTGGGGGGTGCGCATGGTGATGCTGCTCGGCTTGCCAGCCATGGTCGGTATCGCCGTGCTGCGCGAGCCCATACTGCGGGTGCTTTTCATGCGCGGTGAGTTCGGTCTGCACGAGGTGAGCATGTCCAGTGCCAGCCTGCTGGCCTCCACCACGGGGCTGCTCTCCTTGATGCTCATCAAGGTGCTGGCCCCCGGTTATTACGCCCGCCAGGACACTAGGACGCCGGTGCGTATCGGCATCATGGCCATGGTTGCCAACATGGTGTGCAACCTCATCTTCATCTATCCGCTCGGCTACGTGGGGCTGGCTCTCGCCACCGCCTGTTCCGGCACCCTGAACGCCGCACTGCTGTTCAAGGGGCTCTATCAGCAGGATGTTTATCGCCCTTCCCGCAACACCGGGCTGTTCTGCCTCAAGCTCTTGGCGGCAACGGTCTTGATGGGGGGGCTTCTGGCCTATTTGTCACCGGATCTCGCCCAATGGGGGGCCTGGAGCATGGGCAAGGCCAGCCTGGAGTTGACCCTGCTGCTCTGCCTGGGCGGAGCGCTGTATGGCATTGTCCTCTTGGCATTGGGGATCCGGCCACGGCATCTGAGAGCCGGTCAGCAATAAGGAGCCAGCTGCAAGGGAGGGGACAGTACAGGGTCGATGGGGGCGGTCTCAGGGGCTGTCGGGTTGGCCCGCCAACGAGGTGCGATGCTCCTGGCCGAGTCCGAGAAGTGGGCGGGATGGCTAAATCGGCTCAACGGCAGGGCTGACCCTGCCTGCTGCCTGATATATAATCCGCCGATTTCCATGGCAGCAACGCACAAGGCACTGATGGAGCTTATTCGCGGCATTCACAATATCAAGCCCCGTCACCGGGGCTGTGTATTGACCATAGGCAACTTCGATGGGGTTCATCAGGGGCACCACGCGGTGTTGGCCCGCTTGCAGGAGAAGGCAGCCCAACTTGGCCTGCCCGCCTGCGTCATGTTGTTCGAACCCCAGCCGCTGGAGCTGTTTGCGGGCAGTGCCGCGCCCGCCCGCCTCAGCCGCTGGCGGGAGAAGTACGAAGCCCTCAAGGGAATGCAGATCGATCGCATGCTCTGCGTGCGTTTCACCCATCGTTTTGCCGAGCAGGCGGCCTGCACCTTCATCGAGCAACTGCTGGTGGAGAAACTCGGCGTGCACTATCTGGTGGTCGGCGACGATTTTCGCTTCGGCAAGGGGCGGGAAGGGGACTTCCACCTGCTGGAGGAGGCCGGTCGGCGCTTCGGGTTCGAGGTGATCAGCACCCAGAGTTTCCAGCTTTCCCGCCAGCGGGTCAGCAGCACCCTGGTGCGCGAGGCCCTCAAAGCGGGTCGCATGGCGGAGGTGGAATTGATGCTCGGTCGCCCCTATGCCATCAGCGGCCGGGTGGCCCATGGCGACAAGCTGGGGCGCACCATAGGTTTTCCCACCGCGAATCTGGCCCTCAAACGCCAGGTTGTCCCGGTCGGTGGCGTGTTTGCGGTGGAAGTGATATGTTCCGGCAAGACTTTCCCCGGTGTCGCCAATGTGGGTGTACGTCCGACCTTGAGCGGTACACAAGCCAGATTGGAAGTACATCTATTTGATTTTTCTGGTGATCTATATGGTCAGCAGGTCAAGGTGCTGCTTCGCCACAAGCTGCGCGAAGAGCAGAAATTTGACTCTTTCACCGCCTTGAAAGAGCAGATCGAACGAGATGCCCTGGCGGCCCGAGCCTGGTTCGGGCTGCCACAATTTCATTTACCCAGCACTCTTTTAGAAAAGAAGGGAACCCAGGACTGATGAGCGACTATAAACACACCCTGAATCTGCCGGAAACCGAGTTTCCGATGCGTGGCGATCTGGCCAAACGCGAACCCAACATGTTGAAACGTTGGTACGATCAGGATCTTTACGGCGCCATTCGCCGCGCCAAAGCGGGTAAGCCTTCTTTCATTCTGCACGATGGCCCCCCCTATGCGAACGGCAGCATTCACATCGGTCACTCGGTCAACAAGATCCTCAAAGACATCATCATCAAGTCCAAGGGCCTCTCTGGCTTCGATTCCCCCTATGTGCCGGGCTGGGATTGCCACGGTCTGCCCATCGAGCTGAAAGTGGAAGGCATGGTCGGCAAGCCGGGCGAGAAGGTTTCCGCCGCCGAGTTCCGAGCCGAGTGCCGCAAATACGCCAAAACCCAGATCGAAGCGCAGAAGACCGACTTCATCCGTCTGGGCGTGCTGGGTGACTGGGAACACCCCTACCTGACCATGGATTTTGGCACCGAAGCCAACATCATCCGCTCCATGGCCAAGATCGTTGAAAACGGCCACCTGCACAAAGGCTCCAAGCCGGTGCACTGGTGTACCGATTGCGGCTCCGCGCTGGCTGAAGCGGAAGTGGAGTACTACGACAAGAACTCCCCCTCCATCGACGTGCGCTTCAAGGCCGTCGACGAGGCTGCCGTTGCCGCCAAGTTTGATTGCGCCGAAGGCCACACCGGCAAGGGCGCGCTCTCTGCCGTGATCTGGACGACCACCCCGTGGACCCTGCCGGCCAACCGCGCCATCGCCATGCATGCCGATCTGGACTACGCACTGGTGCAGGTAGAGGGCGACAATCCCGAGCGCCTGATCCTGGCTGCCGAGCTGGTGAAGGACGTGATGGATCGCGCCGGCATCGAGCATTTCCACAACCTGGGCTATGCCAAGGGTGCCGCACTCGAGCTGCTGCGCTTCAACCACCCCTTCTACAGCTTCGACGTACCTGTGGTGCTGGGTGACCACGTCACTCTGGACGCCGGTACTGGCGCGGTACACACCGCCCCTGGTCACGGTCAGGAAGACTTCGTGGTCGGTCAGAAGTACGGTCTGGAAGTGGCCAACCCGGTTGGCAGCAACGGCGTCTATCTGCCGGATACCGAACTGTTTGCCGGCCAGCACGTGTTCAAGGCCAATGCGGCCGTGGTCGAGGTGCTGACCGAGCGCGGCGCCCTGCTGCATCACAAGGTATTCAACCACTCCTACCCGCATTGCTGGCGTCACAAGACCCCGATCATCTTCCGTGCCACCCCCCAGTGGTTCATCAGCATGGAGCAGAAGGGTCTGCGCAAGCGTGCTCTGGAAGAGATCGAGCGTATCGAGACTCAGGGCATTGCCGAACACGGCCAGAGCGGCTGGGTCCCGGCCTGGGGTAAGAATCGCATCCAGGCGATGGTCGAGAACCGTCCCGACTGGTGTATCTCCCGTCAGCGTACCTGGGGCGTGCCCATCTCCCTGTTCGTTCACAAGGAGACTCAGGCACTGCATCCGGAATCCGTGCGCCTGATGGAAGAGGTGGCCAAGCGGGTCGAGCAGTCCGGCATCCAGGCCTGGTGGGATCTGGACAAGGCCGAGCTGCTGGGCGCCGATGCCGACAACTACGAGAAAGTGCCTGACACTCTCGACGTCTGGTTTGACTCCGGTTCTACCCATGCCTCCGTGGTCGATGCCCGTCCCGAGTTCAACGGCAAGCCGGCCGACATGTATCTGGAAGGTTCTGACCAGCACCGTGGCTGGTTCATGTCCTCCCTGATGATCGGTGTCGCCATGAAGGACAAGGCCCCCTACAACCAGGTGCTGACTCACGGCTTCACCGTGGATGGTCAGGGCCGCAAGATGTCCAAGTCCATCGGCAACGTGGTAAGCCCGCAGGACGTGATGAACAAGCTGGGTGCCGACATCCTGCGTCTGTGGGTAGCGAGCACTGACTACACCGGCGAGATGACCGTCTCCGACGAGATCCTCAAGCGCTCCGCCGACGCCTATCGTCGTATTCGCAACACCGCCCGTTTCCTGCTGGCCAACCTGAACGGCTTCAATCCGGCGACCGACATGGTGGCGCCTGCCGACATGGTGGTGGTGGATCGCTGGGCCGTGGGCCGTGCCAAAGCGGTACAGGCCGAGATCGTTGCCGCGTTCGATGAGTACAACTTCCACGGCGTGACCCAGAAGCTGATGCAGTTCTGCTCCATCGAGATGGGGTCCTTCTACCTGGACGTCATCAAGGATCGTCAGTACACCGCCAAGGCTGACAGCCTGGCCCGTCGCTCCTGCCAGACCGCCCTCTATCACATCGCCGAGGCCATGGTGCGCTGGATGGCGCCCATCATGAGCTTCACCGCCGACGAGATCTGGGCCCTGCTGCCGGGCGAGCGCGGCGAGTTCGTGTTCACCGAGGAGTGGTACGACGGCCTGTTCGGGCTGGAAGCGGGCGAAGTGCTGAACGACGAGTTCTGGGCCGAGATCCTCACCGTGCGCGGTGAAGTGAACAAGGCGCTGGAAGTGGCCCGTGGCGAGAAGCGCATCGGTGGTTCTCTGCAGGCCGAGCTGACCCTGTTCGCCAAGCCGGAGCTGGCCGCGCGTCTGAACGCCCTGGCCGATGAGCTGCGCTTCGTGCTGCTCACCTCCAAGGCCAAGGTAGTCAGCGTCGATGCTGCACCGGCAGAGGCAGTGGCGACCGAGCGCGATGACCTGTGGCTCTGCGTGGCCCAGTCTGCCGCCGCCAAGTGCGACCGCTGCTGGCACCATGTGGAAGACGTGGGCACCATTGCGGGCCATGAAGAGATCTGTGGCCGCTGCGTCACCAACGTCGAGGGTGACGGCGAAACGCGTCAATTTGCCTGATGAACATGACTCAACATAAAAGCGGCCTGCGTTGGCTGTGGCTGGCGGTGCTGGCCTTCGTACTGGACCAGGCGAGCAAGCTCGCCGTGGTCAAGCTGCTGCCGTTTGGCTACCCGGGGGTGGAGATCACTCCCTTCTTCAACCTGGTCCACGTCTACAACAAGGGGGCGGCTTTCAGCTTCCTGGCAGATCAGGGAGGCTGGCAGCGCTGGTTCTTCGCTGTGCTGGCGTTCGCCATCTGTGGCCTGCTGATCCACTGGCTGCGCAAGCAGTCGGTCACCCAGCGCTGGAGCGGTATCGCCTACAGCCTGATCATCGGCGGTGCGCTCGGCAACGTGTTTGACCGGCTGGTGCTGGGCCATGTGGTCGACTTCCTCGACTTTTACTGGCAGCGCGCCCACTGGCCGGCGTTCAATCTGGCTGACAGCTTCATCTTCATCGGTGCCGCCATGATCGTGCTGGACGGCTTCCGTGGCGAGAAAAAACAGGACGCGACCTCATGAGCCAGCTAATTGCTGCGGACAGCAGCGTGCTGTTCCATTTCTCTATCAAACTGGAAGATGGCTCGGTGGCGGACAGCACGGCGCTGCACGGCAAGCCTGCCCGTCTGCGGATGGGAGACGGCAGCCTGACGCCGAGCTTCGAGCAATGCCTGCTGGGGCTGCGCGAAGGGGAGAGTAAGAGCTTTACCCTGGCGCCGGAAGAGGCGTTCGGCCTCTCCAATCCCGACAATATCTACCATCTCGATCGCGCCAAGTTCGGTAACGAAGTTGAGCCCAAGGTGGGTACCATCATTCTGTTCGACCAGCCCAACGGCAGCGAACTGCCCGGGATCATCCGGGCGGTGGAAGGGATGTCGGTCACGGTCGATTTCAACCACCCCCTGGCCGGTCACACCGTCACCTTCGAGGTGGAGATCCTGGGGGTTGATGACGAGGAGAAGGTGCACTGATGGATATTCTGCTGGCTAACCCCCGTGGCTTCTGTGCCGGTGTCGACCGGGCCATCAGCATCGTCGAGAGCGCGCTGGAGAAGTTCGGTGCCCCCATCTATGTCCGCCATGAGGTGGTGCACAACCGCTACGTGGTGAACAAGCTCAAGGAGGCGGGCGCCGTCTTTGTGGAGGAGCTGGATGAGGTGCCGGATGACAGCATCGTCATCTTCTCTGCCCACGGTGTCGCCAAGGTCGTGCGCGAGATGGCCAAATCCCGCGCCCTCAAGGTGTTCGATGCCACCTGTCCGCTGGTGACCAAGGTGCACATGGAGGTCCATCGCGCCAGTCGCAAGGGCTCCGAAGCCGTGCTCATCGGCCATGCCGGCCACCCCGAGGTGATCGGCACCATGGGACAGTACGAGAACAGTGAGGGGGGCATGTATCTGGTGGAGACGCCGGAAGATGTGGCCAAACTCAAAGTGAAGAACCCGGACGATCTCTGTTTCGTCACCCAGACCACCCTGAGCGTGGACGAGACCTCGGATGTCATCGATGCCTTGCGTGCGCACTTCCCCAAGATCCAGGGGCCGCGCAAGGATGACATCTGCTATGCCACCCAGAACCGCCAGGATGCCGTGCGGGAGATGGCCGGGCTGGTGGACGCCATGCTGGTGGTGGGGTCGCGCAACTCTTCCAACTCCAACCGTCTGCGGGAGCTGGCCGAGAAGGTGGGTGCCAAGGCCTACCTCATCGACGATGCCTCCATGATTGAGCCGCAATGGCTGGACGGGGTTGCCCGTATCGGTGTCACGGCGGGTGCGTCAGCCCCCGATGTGCTTGTTCAGAATGTCATTGCCCGTCTGCGCGAGCTGGGAGGCAAGATAGTGACCGAGCATCCTGGCCGGGAAGAGAATGTGGTGTTTGAAGTGCCGCCCGAGCTTAGAATTATTTGAATGTGGCCAGGATGGCCTGAGAATAAAGAGTTATGTTCCTGATGCCGGATTTGTCGTTGCGACCTATCCGGCATTAGACTATATGAACCGCCAGTCACCAAGGATGGGTTATGATTGGGTTCTATCGAGGCTTTTCTCTCATTGAATTGATGATTGTCGTCGCAATCGTGGCGATTCTTGGCACTATTGCCTATCCCTCCTATCAGCGTTACCTGCTGTCCAGCCACCGAATTGATGCCAAAAAAATGCTGTTGGACGCCGCCAACAGACAAGAAACCTATTTTATGGACTTCAATCGGTATACCTCATCCGCAGCCGATTTGAATATCTCGGAGAACTCCGAATCCGGCTTCTATCACCTGGTCATCTCAGCCGGGGTCAATACATACATCCTGTTTGCCACGGCCTCTGGTGCGCAGGGGTCAGACAGCGACTGCATCATTTTCTCCATCGACCAGGATGGCACCCGGAGTGCCACCCGGCTCGGGGATACCGTCAACAACGCTTGCTGGGACTAGGCGATGAAACCACTGCGCCATCGACACATAAGGGGATTCAGCCTGCTGGAGGTGCTGATTGCGGCCGTGGTGCTCTCCTTCGGCTTGCTGGGATTGGTTGCCATGCAGGTTACCGCCAAGTTTTCCAGCTACGAAGCGCGTCAGCGCACCATCGCCAACTGGCTGGCCAATGATCTGGTGGAACGCGCCAGGATCAACAAAGACAGCTGGGCTGGTCAGGGAACGACAGTGGTATCCGGCAACGCGATCCTGGATATGCCGAGCTGTGCCAACAACAATGGCACCATGTCGGATTGCAGCAGGGCAGAGCGGCAGGCACTGGACCTCTTCTACTGGCAGCAGTCCCTGCTGGGAACCGCAGTATCCGGTGCCGCGTCACCTCTGCAATCTCCGGTCGGCTGCGTGATTCGTGGCGCCAACAACAGTTTGACCATAGGGATCTTCTGGCAGGGGCGGGAGTCTCTGTCCGATGGTGCCGTTGCAGTGGCCGCGGTGCGCAACAGTTGTGGGTTGGGCAATGCGGCAGACAGACAGAGGCGTCAGTTCGTACTGACGACCACACTATGAATGCCCGCGGCTTCACCCTGATTGAATGGTTGATTGCCATGTTGATCGGCGTATTTCTGGTCGGTGGCGGCTTGAGCATCTTCGTGGCTTCCCGCGCCACAACGGAAGATGCTTTCGATCAGAGCGAGTTGCAGGAGAACGGGCGTATTGCGATGCGTCTGGTGACACAGGACCTGAAGTGGGCGGGCTTCTGGGGGGACTACACCGGTTCCCCCATGGCAACGGGGCAAGGCGTGACTCTCAGCAGCGGGTCTGCTGTGCTTTCGGCGAACGATTGTCTGGACAATTTGGGGCGTGGCAGCTTGCCGCCCAGCGTGGGAACAAATCGGGGGGTCTGGGTCGCGCGGGTGGACAACAACAGGGCGATTAACGGGGGGGCTTTTGCCTGTATTCCCGTGACGTCACGTGTTGCCAATACGGATGTCATCAGCATCAAGCGATTGATTGGGCAGCCCCTGGCCGATGCCGCAGCTACTGGCAATCGCTTCTATCTTGCTACTACGACGCAAGCGGCGCTGATGTTCAAAGGGGGAGAAACAGTGCCCACGATGACAGATATGCCGGCTCGTCAGCTCTGGGAATATCAGCACTTTATCTATTATCTCGCTCCCAATGCCGCAGGCAACCCGGAACTGAGAAAGCGTTATCTGACACCCAATGGGGGCTCGGTTCTGATAGGAGGCCCCATGGCGGAAGGGATTGAGCGCATGACGGTGTTGTTTGGTGTTGACGACACTCCTGTTGCCGATGGGGTTATTGATCGCTATGTCGCGTCTACAAACGTGACCGAGCAGGAATGGAGCGAAGGGCGTGTCGTTGCTGCCCGTGTCTTTATTCTGGTGCGATCATCGCAAGCATCCAGCAGCTATGTGAACAACAACATCTATCAGGTAGGCAGTACCAGCGTATCAGGCAATGGGGATGGGTTTCGTCGTTTGCTGCTGGAGAGCAGCGTGTCGCTACGCAACCCGGTGGTCATGACTGGAGGTGGTTCATGAAATCACAGCATGGCGTAGCCCTGATCGTCGCGCTGATCATCCTGGTACCTCTGACGCTGATCGCCGTGGTGGTGATGCAGTCCTCCGGGCAGGATCTCAAGATGGCAGGCTCTGCGGCCAATTTCAGGCAGGCAGAACACAGGCTGGAAGGCATCATCGAAGCGGCTGTTCAGAGCAATAACATATCGACGGTGATTGCAGGCATGGGTTCTGCGCTGGGGGCGAGTGCAGCCATCAGTGTCAATAGCAGCAACAATTCAGCCAATGTGGCCCTCACCAATCGCACAGAAACCGTCTGCAAACGCAAGGTGGATGCCAGCAGCAACAATGTGATTCCTGTATGCAAATACGTCGAGCTACAGGCCGGTGTCAATTATGGAAAATATTCTCGCCCGCTGACCTGGACTGCGGGTGTGGAACAGCCACTGCTCACAAAATAGGAGCGAAGGATATGTGGTTACAACGATTCGGTTCAATTTTATGCTGGTGCAGTCTTGTTTTTGGCATGACGTCAACACGAGCCGATGACACCGAGCTTTTTATATACGACTTTAATAAGGCTGGTGATTTCAGACCTAAAGTGCTTTTGATATTTGATAACTCCGGCAGTATGGCTGATACCATGGAACAGATAAAGGAAGCTTATAATCCAGCGACTGTCTATCCAGCCTTGAGCAATGATCCCGACACTAGCAATACTAAACGATATATCTATTTTTCAACCGATGGGAGCATTCCCGCCATTAACAGCAACAAGCGTTTCTCCGACAAACTGAACGCTTGTGCCACTTCCAAGGGACCTCTTGCAAGTATCGGTTATTTTCAGTCGCAAGTCTGGACTTATGAAGTGACAAGTGGCAACCCTCCGGGGAGAGGGAGGGGAAGCTGGTATTCGATTAGTGGTTATCAGGAAAACAACATCGACTTGGTCGATTGCAAGCAGGATGTGACCGCAAATAACCCTGCCAACCCATACACAGGTACCTGGAGTGTTGGCACCGGGTATCCGGTCAATAAAACCAGCAATAATCAAGGCTCATGGTTTTATACAGCGGCAACAAGAGACTCTGTTAATGCCAGTAATACGGCCGTGGTGCTTTATTCTGCCAACTATATCAGGTGGTATTACGGGCCTACGGGTTACTCTATAGAATCCCGGCTGCGTATTGCCAAAGATGCAGTCAAAGGATTGATATCATCTGCCCCCGGGGTTGATTTTGGTCTGGCTATTTTCAACAGGAATGACAGTAGCAGTACCAATGGCGGCAGAGTTGTCCGGGATATTCTGGGTAGCGAGATCACGTTGTCGAATGGCAAGACCGGAGAACAAGACCTGCTCGACAGGGTCGAAGGACTGACTGCCAGTACCAACACACCATTATGCGAGACGTTGAGTGAGGCGTATCGCTTCTTCGGGGGACGAAGCGTTGTTTATGGCTTGCAAGGAGGCACGAGAGATACGACCGCCGAAAGCCCGACAGGTACCTATCAAGCCCCCTATGACAACTGCTCAAACAACGGTTACGTCATATACATCACCGATGGAGAGCCGACTCAGGATGGGGATGCCAATACCTTTGTCCAGGGATTGATAAATACATTGTCCAGCGATGAAAAAGCGGCTTATGGCACTACCGTTACTTATGGGTCAGGGAACAGGTCCAGCAGCTATCTGGCCGCATTGGCGGGTTATATGAAACACAAGGATGTGAATGCCGTTTCCCCTGGTACCCAGACAGTCACGACCTTTACCGTCGGGTTTGGTGACGAGGCGATAAGCGGGGCCGGTAATTTGCTTGCTGAAACTGCCCGTCGTGGTGGTGGCGTTTATTATCCGGCAACCAACGCCTCTGCCTTGAGTGATGCGTTGAAGGCATCGCTGCTGGCGATCCTGCGGATCAATACCTCGCTGGTGTCCCCCGCCATTGCCAGCAACAACTTTGACCGGACACGCAGTCTCAACAACATCTATTACGCCATGTTTGAGCCGGATGATGGTCCCAGATGGCGGGGCAATCTGAAAAAACTGATCTTTTCTCCTGACGGTTATGTGGCTGACAGCCGGGGACTGCCTGCTATCAAGTTTGATGGCACCATCATCGACAGTGCCCAGACTTTCTGGTCATCCGGCCGTGACGGGAACGTTGTGGCCGAAGGTGGGGCGCAAGAGATGTTGGCGGGGAAAAGCAACCGCAGCCTCTATGTCATCAACAATGCCCAGAACCGTCTCGATCAGCTGACCAAGGCAAATCTGGTAACGCAGGCTGGCAGTGAAGCCGCGCTCATGACCTTCATGCAGGCAGTTACGACGACTGAACTCGATTCCCTGATCAACTGGACCAAGGGGTTGGATGTCGACGATGAGGACTTTGATACATCAACCCTGATCCGCGCCCATATCATGGGTGACCCCCTGCACTCACGTCCCCTGGTGCTGAACTATGGCCCGCAATCCGGTAACCCGACGGATGCACCGGACTTGCGTATTCTGTTTGGGACCAATGCCGGTTTCCTGCATATGTTCAAGGACATGGGGAGCACCATAGACGAAAGCTGGGCGGCGATACCTTATGAGTTCATGGCCAATCAGAAGGCGCTGCGTCTCAATGCGGAATCAGCCGAACATATCTACGGTGTTGACTCTTCTCCGGTGGCCCTTATCAAAGATGCCAATCGCAACGGGGTGCTGAAATCCTCGGAGAGCGATTTTGTATGGGTATTCACCGGCTTGAGGAGCGGCGGCAAAGCCTATTATGCATTCAACGTTTCCAGCCCGGATACGCCGACACTGAAATGGCGTCTGAACAGTCTGACGACTGGTTTTGGTGAGCTGGGGCTGACCTGGTCGGTGCCGGAAGTCGCGTTTGTGCCGGGAGTCAGTGATCCCGTGCTTATCTTTGCTGGCGGTTATGACGTGAACAAGAGCGTGCTGGGATTGGGAACCAGTGACAGCATGGGGAGAGGTATCTACATCGTCAATGCCGATACTGGGGCGCTGATATTCAGTGCGACCCCTGCTGCGACTTCAACCAGCAACCTCAGGGTCACGGGGATGACCGACAGTATGCCCGGGTCGGTAGCTACGCTGGACAGCGATGGTGATGGCAAAGTCGATCGCATCTATGTGGGTGATACGGGGGGCAATATCTGGCGCATGGATCTCCCAGGCACCAACAAATCTGACTGGAGCGTCTTCAAATTTGCCAGCCTGGGGTCGGATGTCACTCAAGCCGATGATCGCCGTTTCTTCACCCAGCCTATCGTGGTGCGTACCATCAACAAGCAGGTCACCCGCACCGTTGTGGGAGGGAATGTGGTCTACTCCTATCAGGATCGTCCCTTTGATGCAGTGCTGATTGGGAGTGGAGACCGCAATCGCCCCTCATCGGAAGCGACCGTCCGCAATGGCTATTTCATGTTGCGTGATTATGATGTCGTGCCGCGTGCCGCCAATGCGCAGGCAAGAAGCCCCATCTTGATTACTGACCTTTATGATGTGACCTCTGATCCTTTGTCTGCCCAGACAAACACGGATGGAATATTGGCGACCAAGGCGGGAATTACCACTGCCAAAGGGTGGGTCAATTGGTTGAACGAACCGGGTGAGAAATCCATGGGGGCCGGGGTCGTACTTCAGGGCAAGCTTTACTTCACCTCGTTCCTGCCGCAAGTGCAGTCGTTCCAGCAATGCACCATTCAATCCATCGGGGCTGCACGCCAATACATGGTAGACATGCATTATGGCAGTTCCTTCCGTTATGTGGTTGATCTTGAAGGCAACCAGACACCTGAGCGTTATGTCGAAGTACAGAACAAGGTTGCCGACGATTTGGTGGTGCATGCAGGAGACGATGCCAAGATCCGCATTATTGGAGGCGGTGTCGGGGAAGAGGTCATCCTGAAAGATGAAGGGGATGGTGAGCCTGAGCGTTGTACCGGAGCGGGAGAGTGCAACCAGGGGGCAGAGGAGGCTGAGATGGATATGTCGCCCAAGAAAATTTACCTCTACGAAGGAGAGGCACAATGAAAACACGCAGCGGGGTGTTGGGTTTGTGCCTCTTGTTATCCGGGTCCGTCTTGGCAGATGACATAAAATGTTATGTCGAGCTGGTTAACGGCCAGAAGGTTGTCCTGCACGGTACTGTGGCAGACAACACGCCAAAGGCGGTGCAGGATAAATTCAAAAAAAGAGGATACGAGGTGGATGGTGCGGTACAGCCTGTGAAGAAAATCCTGGAATGCCGAACTGTGGAGGAAAATTTCCAGTCAAAAGAGGGTCAGCAACAGGATGCCCGTCAACTGCGATAGCGAAGAACTTCATTCAGAGGCAGATATTTGCCTGGGTAGATTGGGTGGTGCGGCCGGAGGGAGAGATGACCAGATTTATCTGGGCATTTCCCGAACGACACAGCGTGATGGTGGCATTGGTACCCAGGCTGGTGCCATCAGGGCTGAAGGTAGTGGAAGTTCGATTGTTTGCAGCAGTCAGCGAGTCAGATAGCTGAGGGCTTCTTGCCAGGATCTGCTCACCGTTATTGAAAATGTCATTGCCATTACCGTCGACGAACACGAGGAATTGGGTCGGATTGGCGGTGACACAATTGTCACTGGCATTGGCAAGGCACACAGTGACAGATTGCTGGTTGTCGATGGCTTGGCTACGAGCAAAACGCAGATATTTCAAGAGTGTACGAGATTCAAATTTCAAGGCATTCTCATTGAGCAGGCTCGACATGGCCGGTGCACCAATACCAAGCAAGATGACCCCCAGACTGACGGCGATCATCAGTTCCAGCAGGGTGAATCCTTTCTCGTCCTTGATCATGGCAATATCTCCCTCGATTAGTTACATCTTATCTCCAGACAGCCAGAACACCAGCGCAAAGCCCAAGTGTTGAGCTGGCACAGCCAGCGCCTTTTCTTTATCATTCCCCATCATTTTCGAATTCAAGATGCATCGCCATGGCAAAAGCCCTCTCTCTGATGCTTGCCCAGTTAAATCTGACGGTAGGCGCCATCGAAGATAACTGTGACAAGGTACTGGCGGCAGCAGCTCTGGCCGATCAGCAAGGGGCCGATCTGCTGGTTTGCTCCGAGCTGGCCTTGACAGGATACCCGCCTGAGGATCTGCTGTTGCGCGCCGACCTGATGATCCGGGTCGAGGCCGCTCTGTCCCGCATCGCGGCATGGCAGGGCCAATGTGCCATTCTGGTGGGCCATCCCTGGCGCGAAGAGGGGGCGCTTTTCAATACGGCCTCTCTCTATGAGCGCGGTCAACTGCGGGCACGTTATTTCAAACAGGACTTGCCCAACTACGGGGTGTTCGACGAGAAGCGCTACTTCACTGCGGCGACCGATACCTGTGTGGTGCCGTTCCGTGGCCATCAGCTGGGTTTGCTCATCTGCGAAGATCTCTGGCAGCCGGGTCCGGCGCTGGCCGCCAAGGCGGCGGGGGCCGAGCTGCTGCTCACCATCAATGCCTCTCCTTATGATCAGGAAAAACCCTGGATCCGCCGCGAGCTGATGGCGGAACGCTGCGATCAGACCGGCCTGCCGCTCATCTACCTCAACCAGGTATGCGGCCAGGACGAGCTGATCTTCGACGGCTGCTCCAAAGTGTTCAACAGCCAGGGCGAGCTGACCCACAAGCTGGCTCCGTTTGCCGAAGAGCTGGCGCTGGTGCGCTTTGCCGATGGTCAGCCGGTGAAGGAGCGGGAACCCGCCGCGCCGCTGGAGCCGTTGGCCGAGACCTATCAGGCCCTGGTGCTGGCGGTGCGCGACTATGTCACCAAGAACGGTTTTCAGGGCGCTGTGCTGGGCCTCTCCGGCGGCATCGACTCGGCGCTGACCCTGGCCATTGCGGCCGACGCCATCGGGGCGGACAAGGTGCAGGCGGTGATGATGCCGTTCCGCTACACCGCCCAGATGAGCGTGGAGGATGCCAAGGAGCAGGCCGAGCGGATGGGGGTGGAGTTCAACATCATCTCCATCGAACCCATGTTCGAAGGCTTCATGACCCAGCTGGCACCTCTGTTTGAAGGCACCGCCCGCGACACCACCGAAGAGAACCTGCAGGCCCGCTGTCGCGGTGTGCTCTTGATGGCGCTGTCCAACAAGCGCCGCCGTATCGTGCTGACCACTGGCAACAAGAGCGAGATGGCCGTGGGATACGCCACGCTGTATGGCGACATGGCGGGTGGCTTTGATGTGCTCAAGGACGTCCCCAAGACCCTGGTTTTCAAGCTGTGCGAATATCGCAACAGCGTGGAGTACGTGATCCCGCAGCGGGTCATCGATCGTCCCCCGTCGGCCGAACTGGCACCGGATCAGGTGGACCAGGACAGCCTGCCCCCCTATGACATTCTGGATGCCATCCTCAAGCGCTACGTGGAAGAGGATGCGTCTGTCGCCGACATGGTGGCGGAAGGTTTCGAAGAGGCGGTGGTACGCAAGGTGATCCGCCTGGTGGATCTCAACGAATACAAGCGCCGTCAGGCCGCCGTCGGCCCCCGCATCACGGCTCGCAACTTTGGTAAGGACCGCCGCTATCCCATCACGTCCGGGTTCGGCAAACAGAACTGGTAAGGAGTCACCATGAAGAAGATTGAAGCCATCATCAAACCATTCAAGCTGGACGATGTGCGCGAGGCCCTGGCCGAGATCGGCATCAACGGCATGACAGTGTCCGAGGTCAAGGGATTCGGCCGTCAGAAGGGCCATACCGAGCTCTATCGTGGTGCCGAGTACATGGTCGACTTCCTGCCCAAGGTCAAGGTGGAGCTGGTGGTGCAGGACGAGGATCTCGATGCCTGCCTGGAAGCCATCCAGAACACAGCGCGTACCGGCAAGATCGGTGATGGCAAGATCTTCGTCTGCGAGGTGGAGCGCGTCATTCGTATTCGTACTGGTGAAGAGAACGAAGACGCGATCTGATGTGGTGGATGTGCCCTGTGATGAACAGCAAGAGTCTGTCGTTCTGATGTCGTTGTACCGTATCGGGGTCGTGGCGGCGTGCCTGATGGCACTCACCGCATGCAGTACCCGGCCGCCGGCACAGCCGGAAAACCTGTGCCAGATCTTTCGGGAGAAACCCGAATGGCACGAGGCGGCGCTCAAGATGAACGAGAAGTGGGGGACACCTGTCCAGGTAGTGATGGCCATGATGTACCAGGAGTCCTCCTTCGTGCATGATGCCCAGCCTCCGATGCAGTATTTCCTCTTCATCCCCACCGGGCGGGCCAGTTCAGCCTACGGCTATGCCCAGGTGAAAGACGAAACCTGGGCCGACTATCAGCGGGAAACCGGCAACGGCTGGAGCGATCGCGACGACTTTGCCGACGCCATCGATTTCATGGGCTGGTACACTCACAAGGCACAGCGGCTCAACGGCACGTCCAAGTGGGATGCCTATGGCCAGTATCTCAATTATCACGAAGGCTGGGGGGGCTACCGACGTGGCAGCTACCGCAGCAAGGGATGGCTGATGAAGGTCTCCCGCAAGGTGGAGGCCCGTGCCCAGCGCTACGGTGCCCAGTATCGACAATGCAAGGATCAGCTCTCCAGCGGGGGCTGGTTCTGGTAACCAAATCAGGAGTCAGAAATGCCGTTATTGGACAGTTTTACCGTCGACCATACCCGCATGGCCGCCCCGGCAGTGCGGGTGGCGAAGACCATGCAGACCCCGAACAAGGACACCATCACCGTGTTCGACCTGCGTTTCTGCGTGCCGAACGAGGAGATCCTCTCCGAGCGCGGCATCCATACCCTGGAGCATCTGTTTGCCGGCTTCATGCGTGATCATCTCAATGGGAATGGGGTGGAGATCATCGACATCTCTCCCATGGGTTGCCGCACCGGCTTCTACATGAGCCTGATCGGTGCGCCGGATGAAGCCCGTGTTGGCGCTGCCTGGCAGGCAGCCATGAGCGACGTGCTGACCGTGCAGGATCAGGGCAAGATCCCCGAGCTGAACGAATACCAGTGCGGTACTTACAGCATGCACTCGCTGGAAGAGGCCCATGCCATCGCCCGCCATGTGCTGGAGCGCGGTATCGGTGTCAACCACAATGACGAGCTGGCCCTGCCGGAAGAGAAGCTGAAAAGCCTCTGATCCCGAGAAGGGAAGCATGAAAAAGGCCGGTCAATGACCGGCCTTTTTGCATCTGGTGGGATCAGGAGGGCAGTGGCATCACCCGATTGCGTCCCAGCTCCTTGGCCTTGTAGAGCAGCTTGTCGGTACGCTCGATCAGGGTGTCTGCCGTCTCCTGAGGGGTATATTCCCCCACGCCGAACGAGGCGGTGATGTGATCGATGCGTCGCCCGGATTTGCGATCCAGAATCGACATCCGCTCGATGACGCGACGCAGGCTCTCGGCCATCTGGCGGGTCAGCGCCAGAGCGCGGTTTGGCACCAAGAGGGCAAACTCCTCACCCCCCAGGCGATAGGCGGTTATGCCCTCCTTGCTGGCCTCTCGCAGCCGCTTGCCGACGATGCGCAGCACCTGGTCCCCCAGCAGATGTCCGTATTCGTCGTTGAAGTTCTTGAAGCGATCGATATCGGTCAGGATCAGGGAGAAGGGCTGCTTGCTGCGAATGAGGCTGTCCATCTCGAGATCGAAGGCGCGTCGATTGAGCAGAGACGTGAGCGGGTCCTCGGTGGCCAGCTTCCTCGTCTCGTTCAGGGCCTGTTTCAGCTCCTTTATCTCTTTCTCGGCGCTGCTGAGCTGGTTGCGAAAGTGGAGGGTGGACATGCGTACGTCACGCGACTCGCGCACGAGATCCCGCAGGATCCCCATGGTGTCTTCCAGGCTGAGCCCCTCGTCGTCTATCTTGCTCAGCTTGTCGAAACTCTTGTCGAGCATCTCCTGAAACAGCCCGGTATCGGAGATGGCATCCTGCATCGAGTGACTCAGCTCGCTGGCCATGGCCGCCAGGTTGAGTTTCATCGCCTCGATCTGCTGCTCGTCCTGGGCTGCAAGGTGCTGGTGGTAGAGACGCTCACAGGTGGTCAGGGAGAAGGTCCCCTGTTGTTTTATCGCCTGATCGACGGCATGGTTGAGTTCGGGCATGTCGCCGGAGACATAGCTGTACCAAAGGTGATAGTTGTTCGGTGTGGTGGGAATTTGATACTTGATCATCAGGGGAACCGCCTGTTTCAAATAGGCGGCAGATTGGGCGAACGAGTCCTTGCTCATGAGTTCCGAGTCTCACATACCTGCAAACTGTGTCCAGTATGACAGAGAGAATGGCCAAAAGGCAGTCGATGGATGCCATTAGCTCCCCCCTCCGATATAATGTCTGCGTTATTACCTACCCTAAGGCCTGCTTATGTCTCAAAAAGATCCTTTCCTCCAACGCGAGGCCGAAAAATACGAAAACCCCATCGCCAGTCGCGAGATGCTGCTGGAGCTCATCAAGGGCCATGAGAAACCCATGTCCCGGGAAGAGCTGGCCAAGGTCCTCAAGCTGACCGATGAAGAGCCGTTGGAAGCCTTGCGACGTCGTCTGCGCGCCATGGAGCGCGACGGGCAGCTCGTGTTCACCCGCAACCAATGTTACGCCCTGCCGGATCGCCTGAATCTGGTCAAAGGCTATGTGCTTGGCCACAAAGATGGATTCGGTTTTCTGCGCCCCGAGGGTGGTGGAGCGGATCTCTTCCTGAACAACCGCGAGATGCAGCGCCTGATGCATGGCGACTATGCCCTGGTGCAGCCGACCGAGATCGATCGCAAGGGTCGTCAGGAAGCGCGTCTGGTGCGCCTGCTCAAATCCCGCGAGGCGGACATCGTCGGTCGTTACTTCGTCGAGAACGGCGTCGGTTTTGTGGTACCCGATGACAGCCGCATCGGCCAGGACATCATCATCCCGGAAGGGGAGAACAAGGGGGCTCGCCAGAGCCAGGTCGTGGTCGTGCGCATCAACCAGCGCGCCACTGCCCGCTTCAATGCGGTCGGTACCGTCTTGGAAGTCCTGGGTGAGAACATGGCGCCCGGCATGGAGATCGAGATCGCCCTGCGTACCCACGGCATTCCGCACACCTGGCCGGAAGAGGTGACCAAGGAGGTCGCCGGTCTCGGCGAGCAGGTGCCGGAGAAGGCCAAAGAGGGTCGCATCGACCTGCGCGCCCTGCCGCTGGTGACCATCGACGGGGAAGATGCCCGCGACTTCGATGACGCTGTCTTCTGTGAAGCCAAGCGTGGAGGCGGCTGGCGCCTGTGGGTCGCCATCGCGGACGTTTCTGCCTATGTGAAACCGGGCACGGCCCTCGACACCGAAGCCTATCAGCGCGGCAACTCGGTCTATTTCCCCGAGTTCGTGGTGCCCATGCTGCCGGAGGTGCTCTCCAACGGTCTGTGTTCCCTGAACCCGCAGGTCGACCGGCTCTGCATGGTGTGCGAGATGACCATCTCCGCCGCCGGCCGCATGTCCGGCTACAAGTTCTACGAAGCGGTAATGAACTCCCACGCTCGCCTGACCTACACCAAGGTAGCGGCGATCCTGGACGGGGATCCCAAGCTGCGTCAGCAGTATGATCCGCTGGTGGGCCACATCGAGGAGCTGAGCAACCTCTACAAGGCGCTCAAGCATGCCCGCCATCAACGCGGTGCGGTGGAGTTCGAAAGCGAGGAGACCCGCTTCATCTTCAACGCCCAGCGCAAGATCGACCGTATCGTACCGCTGGTGCGCAATGACGCCCACAAGATCATCGAAGAGTGCATGATCCAGGCGAACGTGGCGGCCGCCCGCTACATCGAGAAGAACGAGGCCGCCGCCCTGTTCCGGGTGCACGACCGCCCGGGCGAGGAGCGTCTCACCGGCTTCCGTGACTTCCTGGCCGAACTGGGTCTGGAGCTCAAGGGGGGCCTGGAGCCCGAGCCGAAGGACTTTGCCGACCTGGCCGCCAAATTCGAAGGGCGCCCGGATGCGGAATTGCTCTCCACCATGCTGCTGCGCTCCATGCGTCAGGCCATCTATCAGGCCGACAACATCGGTCACTTCGGTCTGGCCCTGAAGTCCTATGCGCACTTCACCTCGCCGATCCGTCGCTACCCGGATCTCATCCTGCACCGGGCGATCAAGTACCAGACCGCCAAGGAGCAGCAGGGCAACCTGCGCCACAAGTGGACGCCGAGCGGTGGCTACCACTACCAGCTGGAAGAAGTGGACCCCATGGGCGAGCACTGCTCCATGACGGAGCGCCGTGCCGATGATGCCACCCGCGACGTGGCAGACTGGCTCAAGTGCGAGTACATGCTGGATCACGTGGGTGACGAGTTTGACGGCGTCATCGCCAGCGTCACCGGTTTTGGCTTCTTCGTGCGTCTGGCGGAGATCCACATCGACGGTCTGGTGCACGTCAGCACCCTCACCAACGACTACTACCAGTTCGACCCCCTGCACCAGCAGCTGATCGGCGAGAACTTCCGCCGTCGCTACCGTCTGGGTGACAAGGTGCGGGTCAAGGTGATGGGCGTGAACCTGGACGATCGCAAGATCGACTTTGTGATGGTGGAAGAGCCCCTCAAGGCCACCGGCAAGAACGCCAAGGAGATGGCGCGCAAGCAGGCCGAGATCAAGAAAGAGAAGGCCAAGAGCGCCCAGCGCCACGAGAAACGCAAAGAGGGCAAGGAGAGCGGTAAATCCGACAAGGGTGGCCGTGCCAAGCCCAGCAACAGACGACCGAGCAAAAAGGCTCGCGACAAGGCCAAGAGCACTAAATGAGTACTGAACTGATCTACGGCATTCACGCCGTCTCCGCGCTGCTGGAGCGCACCCCCGAGCGCTTCATCGAGGTGTGGGCTCTCAAGGGCCGCGATGACGAGCGGCTGCATCCCCTGCTGGCCGAGCTGGAGTCCCTCGGTATCAGGGTGCAGAGCGTGAACCGCAAGACGCTGGATGACAAGGCGGAAGGCAACAATCACCAGGGCATCATGGCCAAGGTGATTGAAGCGCCCAAGCTGGCCGAGCACGACCTGGCCAGCCTGCTGGACGATCTGGCGGCGCAAGAGACAGCGCCCTTCCTGCTGGTACTGGACGGGGTGACCGATCCGCACAATCTCGGTGCCTGTCTGCGCAGTGCCGATGCGGCCGGGGTGCATGCGGTGATCGTGCCGCGGGACAAGGCCACAGGCCTCACGTCCGTGGTGCGCAAGGTCGCCTGTGGCGCCGCCGAAGTGGTGCCGCTCATCCAGGTCACCAACCTGGCCCGCAGCCTGCGCGAGCTGCAGGAGCGCGGCGTCTGGATCGTCGGCACCGCCGGCGAGGCGGATCACGATCTCTATCAGGCCAAACTCACCGGCCCCATGGCGCTGGTGATGGGGGCCGAAGGCAAGGGGATGCGCCGCCTGACCCGCGAACATTGCGACGAGCTGGTGAGTATCCCCATGGCGGGGGCTGTCTCCAGCCTCAACGTCTCGGTGGCGAGCGGTGTCTGCCTGTTCGAAGCCGTGCGCCAGCGCCGCGTCTGACAAGACGATGACCGACAGACCCCCCTTTGTCTGGGAACGGGTTGCAGATGAGCAGGAGGCCGAGCGCCTCCTCTCTTTTGCCCGCTCCCTGACCTTGCCCCCTCGCACCTGCCTCTGGCATGCCGGTGACAGTCCGGCGCTGCTGGTCAGGGTGGAGGAAGGGTTGCTGCGGGCCAAGGTGGTGCTGGCGGATGGCCGCGAGTACATCAAGGAGTTCTATTGGGAGGGGGACGAGTTTCTCGACTTCCACCACCTGCTCAGCGGTGAGCCCGCCCGCTACAGCGTGGAGGCGCTGGAGCCTTGCCGGCTGCAGCTTCTTCCGCTGGCGGATCTGCGCCGACTCCCTTGCTGGCCCGCCTGGTATCACCATCTCCTTGAAGTGCAACTGCGCATCAAGGAGGAGAAAGAGCTGTTGCTGCTGACCGGGGGCCCAGAGGCGCGCTATCAGCATTTTCTGCGAAGCTTCCCCGCGCTGGATGCCAGGGTTCCGGATCACCAGATTGCCGCCTATCTGGGGATCACCCCCATCAGCCTGAGCCGCATCCGCAGGCGGCTGAAAACGCGCGATCAGGGTTGAGCCAGAAGGGATTGCCGATGAACCTGGGCAGAGATCGGCTCTTTGCTGGCCATGTCCGCATTGGATGAGAAGGGGGCCAA
This sequence comes from Aeromonas sp. R7-5, assembly GCF_040908015.1. Classification (NCBI taxonomy): domain Bacteria; kingdom Pseudomonadati; phylum Pseudomonadota; class Gammaproteobacteria; order Aeromonadales; family Aeromonadaceae; genus Aeromonas; species Aeromonas sp. R7-5. The sequence goes on from NZ_JBFOCZ010000006.1 coordinate 279,798, forward strand.
CTTAACCAAGGTTAATGCCCCTCGTCGGGAGCAAGATTATGCTGTCAGACCCCATTAAACAGGAGTCATTCATGAACTGGAGTATGAAATCCTGGTCCGAGCTGACCACGGATGAATTGTATGAGCTGCTTGCCCTGCGCGCCGAGGTGTTCGTGGTGGAGCAGACCTGTCCCTTCCAGGATCTGGACGGGCTGGATCGCCGTGACGGCGTGCTGCATCTGCTCGGTCGTGAGGGGGATCACCTGGCGGCCTATGCCCGCATCATGGCACCCGGCATTGGTGATGACAGCGGCGCTGCCATCGGCCGCGTGGTCACCTCTCCCACGTCGCGGGGGGGCGGACTGGGTCACCGCCTGCTGGCGCAAGCGGTCAGAGAGTGCGAGGCACGCTGGCCTGCACACAGCATCTGGCTCGGTGCACAGGCCCACCTGCAAGGTTTTTACGGCCAGCATGATTTCGTGGCCGAAGGGGAAGGGTATCTGGAAGATGACATCCCTCACATGGGGATGCGAAGGGAGCCTGCCTGACATCGTCAGGCGCCAGGAAAGGGGCAAGTGGCCCCTCATCCGTGGTGCATCTCATGGTTTTTTGCTACCCCGTGGTCATGTGGTCGTCAGCCCGGGATGAGATACCGCCGCGCTGATCTGCCTGCTGGCCTCTCTGTCGGGACACCGCCCCGGTCAGGGCGGTGCAGCATCAGGAAGGCTGGGGTGGTTCAGGGGGTCACCCGGGTGGTGAGGGTAAATCCCTCTTCACTGGGGGCCAGCGTCACCTGAACCTGGCCCAACTCGGTCAGACTGCTCACATGGGTGCCGCCACAGGGAATGGTGATCTCCCGACCCTCCAGCATGCCATGCCAGTAGCGGGAATCGATGATGGCCTCACCGGCCCGGCTGCGGCGGATCTCGCCTCCCTCTTTGAGCCAGCGCATCAGCTGCTCGTTGACCTGGATCGCTATCCTGTCGAGGTCGGCCAGCAGTGCCTCGCTGTTAATTCCCTTTTTTCGAAGGCTCTTGCCGATCCGGTACTGCTCCTTTGATCCTCTGGGCTCGACCCGGGAGAGCTGGATGGCGAGGCGGTCGAAATCCGGCTGCCCGAGAGCGTCAAGCTCGCTCGTCTCCTTTCGCCAATAGGGCGTGAGCGCCCGATTGAGGGCCAGTGCCACCAGGTGGCAGGCGCTGTGGCCCAGGCTCAGGGCATGGCGTGCCTCGGCATCCACTGTCAGTTCCACAGGCGAGCCAATGGCAAGGTGATGGGAACCGGCGAGGGGATGCACCACCACGAAAGCCCACCCATCAGCCCCTCGCTTGACCGGAATCTCCGTATCCACGAACAGCTCGCCCTCGGGACTGATGGCGCCCATGTGGCAGGGGCCCACGGCCGCTTCCCCCCCTTCCCAGCGCACTGTGCCCACGTCACCGGGTTGATCGGGCCAGAGGTGGCTCTGGGGATGAAAGGGGGTGAGGTCGGTGACCAGCAGGGTCGGATCCCCCTGTTTGCAACAGACGACGCTGGCCTGTTCCTGATGGTGGCCCAGTACGAAGCTGGCTCGGGTATGTTCCATGGCAGGGCTCCCGCAACGAGATGATGAGAAGGGAAAGGGGCAGCATACGCGAAAGTGCGAAGAGGCTCATCAACCCGGGTCAATGAGCCTCAAGATGGCGTTAGAGGGTGGTGACCAGCAGATAGGCATTGAGGCCGATCACCAGGGCGACGATGAGGCGCCCCACGGCCTGGGTGACGGGGTGATTGCGATGTGCCCCCATCAGGGCGCGATCACCGGTCAGGATCAGCAGCGGAATGAGAGCGAGGGCGATGCCGAAGCTCAGCACTACCTGGCTCAACACCAGAATTTCCGTGGTGTTGAGGCCCATGGCGATCACCACGAAGGCGGGGGCCATGGTGATGGCTCGGCGCAGCCAGAGCGGGATGGTGAAGCGCACGAAGCCCTGCATCACCACTTGGCCGGCCAGCGTGCCCACCACGGTAGAGCTGATGCCGGAGGCGACCAGGGAGAGGCCGAACAGGGTGGCGGCTGCCGGTCCCAGCAGCGGGGTGAGGGTCTGGTAGGCCGATTCCAGCTCGGCCACCTGCTGGTTGCCGGAGCTGTGGAAGGCGGCCGCCGCCATGGCCATCATGGCCAGGTTGACGAAGCCGGCGATGGTCATGGCGATGGCCACGTCGACCCGGGTGCTGTGCAGTCGCTGGGTCACCGTGCCCTGCTCCTGGGTGTGCTGGGTCAGGGCCGAGTGGAGATAGATGACATGGGGCATCACGGTGGCACCAAGCACGCCGGCGGCAAGATAGACAGCATCACCATTGGGGAGACCGGGGAAGAGTGCCCCTTCCAGCAGACTCGGCATATGGGGGCGCGAGAACACCAGCTCGACGATGTAGGCGGCGGCCACGAACAGCAGCAGGCCCCCCACCACGAACTCCAGCGGCTTCTGGCCGCGGGATTGAAGCATCAGGATCCCCCAGGTGACCACCGCGGTGATGCAGGCACCTTCCAGCAGGGTGATGCCGAGCAGCAGCTTGAAGCCGACCGCAGCGCCGATGAACTCGGCGAGATCGGTGGCCATGGCGATGATCTCGGCCTGCACCCAATAGGCCCAGACTGCGGGCCTGGGCAGGCGATCACGAATGTGTTCCGCCAGGTTCTTGCCAGTGACGATACCGAGCTTGGCCGAGAGGGTCTGCACCAGCATGGCCATCAGATTGGCCCACACCACTACCCACAGCAGTTGATAGCCGAAGGTGGAGCCGGCCTGGATATTGGTCGCAAAATTGCCCGGGTCGATATAACCGATGGCGACGATGAAGGCGGGGCCGAGCAGGGTCAGCTTGAATTTGCGGGCCGGGATGGCCGTGGTGAGCGCAGGTTGCATACTGTCATCCTCCGTGGGGATATGAGGAGAGTATGGATCTAAATGATAATTATTATCAATTAAAGTTTTGTATCGGGCTCATCGAGAAAAACATCTTGCTTCGCCAGTTGCAGTGGGAGAGGTGATTTCGTACAATACGCCGCCCTAGAAAGCAGCGTCTAAACATCACTATGTTCCTTGCCTCCGAGGTCTGGCTGCACCTGGGCGGAGGCTGAATTAATCCGTAAGGAGCTAAAATGCGTCATTACGAAATCGTCTTCATGGTTCATCCGGACCAGAGCGAGCAAGTACCTGGCATGATCGAGCGTTACACCGGCGCTATCACCACCGCTGGTGGTACCATTCATCGCCTGGAAGATTGGGGCCGTCGTCAACTGGCTTACCCGATCGACAAGCTGCACAAGGCTCACTACGTTCTGATGAACGTAGAAGCTGAACAGGCCGTTATCGATGAGCTGGAAACCAACTTCCGCTTCAACGATGCCGTTATCCGCAACATGATCATGCGCACCAAGCACGCCGTGACTGAAGTTTCTCCGATGGCCAAGGCCAAGGAAGAGCGCTTCACCCGTCGTGACGACGAGCGTCGCGAAGATGCTGTTGAAGCGTCTTCCGAAGAGTAATTCTTAGATCACCGCATTAGAGGATAAAGGCCATGGCACGTTATTTCCGTCGTCGTAAGTTCTGCCGCTTCACCGCCGAGAACGTTACCGAGATCGACTACAAAGATATCGTTACTCTGAAAAACTACGTCACTGAATCTGGCAAGATCGTACCGAGCCGTATCACCGGTACCCGCGCCAAGTATCAGCGTCAGCTGGCACGCGCCATCAAGCGTGCTCGTTACCTGGCTCTGCTGCCGTACACCGATCTGCACAACAAGTAAGAATCGGCCCGGCGCTTACGCCTAACTCAACGAAATTTATAGAGGAAAGGTAATGCAAGTTATCCTGCTCGATAAGATCGCCAAACTGGGCGGTCTGGGTGACCAAGTTTCCGTAAAAGCTGGTTATGCCCGTAACTACCTGATCCCGCAAGGCAAAGCTGTTATGGCCACCAAGGCCAACATCGAAGCCTTCGGTGCTCGTCGCGCTGAGCTGGAAGCCAAACTGGCTGCCAACAAGGCTGCTGCCGAAGAGCGCGCTGCCAAGCTGGGTGAGCTGGCTGCCGTTGTCATCGCCTCCAAGTCTGGCGACGAAGGCAAGCTGTTCGGTTCCATCGGTACCCGTGACGTGGCTGAAGCCATCACTGCTGCCGGCGTAGCCGTTGCCAAGAGCGAAGTCCGCATGGGCAACGTTCTGCGTAACACCGGTGAGTACGAAGTTGTTGTTCAGCTGCACGCTGACGTCAAAGCAACCGTACAAATCCAGGTTGTTGCTCTGTAATAGCGTTCCGCTCTTGCAGAAAAACCCGCGCACATGCGCGGGTTTTTTATTTTCAGATCAAGGGGTAAAGTGAAGGTCTGTTCCTCTGGAGGAGAACCTTTATGGCTGCCTGGGTCGAAGGTCGGGTCATCGAGCGCATCGAGTGGACACCCACCCTGCTCTCCCTGCGTGTGGAGGCGGAACTAGCCCCCTACAAGGCGGGTCAATTCACCAAGCTGGCCCTGGAGCAGGGCGAGCGTCGAGTCCAGCGTGCCTACTCCTTCGTCAATCCTCCCGGCACGCCCTATCACGAATTCTATCTGGTGGAGATCCCCGGCGGTGAACTGAGCCCCTCTCTCGGTTCCCTGCAGGTGGGCGACGGCCTGCTGGTGCAGTCCCAGGCCACCGGTTTTCTGACCCTGGATGAGATTCCCCCGGGACGGGATCTCTGGCTGCTCTCAACCGGCACTGCCATCGGCCCCTTCCTCGCCATGCTGGCAGAAGGACAGGTCTTCGACCGCTTCGAGCATCTGGTGCTGGTACATGGGGTGAGAAAAGGGGAAGAGCTCAGCTATCAGCCGCTTATCGCCAGTTTTGCCGAGCAGCATGGCGAGCGTTTTCGCTATGTTCCCTTCGTCAGTCGTGAGACCTGGCCGGGGGCGATGGCAGGGCGCATCCCGGCAGCCATCGTCGATGGCAGCTTGCAGGCAAGGGTGGGGCTGAACTTCTCCCCCGAGTTGAGCCAGGTGATGATCTGCGGCAACCCCGCCATGGTGAAAGAGACTCAGCAGACCCTGCTCGGGCTGGGGCTTGCCAAGAACCTGCGTCGCGCTCCCGGCAATATCAGCATGGAAAACTACTGGTAGGGGAAAAGATTCCAGGGGCCACAGGCCCCTCAACCATGTCCATGGGCATGCTGGTCAGTGTTTTTGGTGGCCGTTGCCGCCGTGCTTGTTCCTGGGCTTGTCATGGCCCTGACCCGGGTTGTTGCCACTGTGAATGCTGCGGTTGTAATGGTCGCGGTATTTTCCATCCATGTTGTCGCAGTTGAGCTGGATGCGGCTGGTCCGGGTACTGACATCCAGGCAGTTGTGCTGCCACCACTCGTACTCCTTGTCGTCCCAATCCTGGCTTACCCGGCCCTGGTCGGTGGAGATCCGGATGTCGTCATCGTGTTTGGAAGGGGGGGCAGCAAAGGCCATTCCCTGAACCAGAAGCAGGGAGAGCAGCAGTGCGCCGCGGGAAGTCATGGTCATGTGGGTCATCGCATCAAGGCTCCTGTCAGGGGGATCATTGATCCGGTTGCGTGCTGATCTGATTGGTGCTGGGGGGCTGGTTGCGCTGCGTCTCGTCCTCCAGATTGAGGTTGGTCCTCTTGCAGTCGGCGGCGGCCGTGTCACCGCTCCCGAGATCGAAGCAGTTGCTCTGGGACCAGTCAAACTGCGTGTCATTCCAGTCCAGATTGAAGGTCAGCGCATCCACGGAGAAGGTCTGGCTCCCTTCGTCCTGTGCCAGGGCGCTACCGGTGATCAGAAAAAGAGAGAGCAACAAAGCCGTCGTTCTGTTCATGATGTCCTCGAGTCGTGTTCGGTGGAAATGAGTGTAATGCGGCGGGCTTAACCCGAGCATAACCGCAGATGTCCTTCAGGTACGGGGTCGATTGTAGTGTTTTTCTGCTGCCGATTTGCACGTTTTGGTCGCACTCTGGGCAGCTGATCGTCCATCGGCGGGAATTCGGGGATTTGCCCTTCTCTCCGGAGGAGTGGCGACTATAATCGGCAGCCAACTTTTCCTGCAGATGTTTCCCGTTTCATCATGACTACTCAGGCTTGCGCCGCATTGCGCTACCCCAAGGGATGGTTCGCCCTCACGACTGTCTACAGTTTTACCGGGCTGGCCATTCTGGCTTCCATCGTCTTCTCCCTGCTGCTGTTTCTCTCCATCGACGAAACCCCCCTGATGAAGTGGCTGTTCGGCGGGCTGGCCATCATCTTCGAGCTGGGCAAGTTCTACGTCTGGTACGAGTACGGCGAGTGCAAGGCGAGGCGGGATCTGGGCGGCGCCTTCTGGTCGCTGCTGTTCTACAGCGTGCTGGCCGCCATCTCCATCGGGGGCAGTATCGGCGGCATCAACAGCGCCACCAACACCATCCTGAGCCAGCAGGCGCGTCACGAGCGGGAGATAGCCCGTTTCGACGAGCAGATAGCCAGCATAGAGCGGCAGATCCAGCTCAACGAAGAGGCGGCCCGCAAATACATCGAGATGGCGCGTATCTCGAGTGGCGTCAGCGGTCTGCAGCAGGCCAACACCAAGCTCAGGCTGCGTCAGGACGAGCTGCGCCAGGAGCGGGACGCCAAGCCGTTGGGGGAGCAGTCCTCCATGCTGGGGCTGATGAGCAGTCTGGCGGACGGGGTGGGCATGAGCATCGGCCAGGTGCAGTTCCTGCTGGTCTGCTTCCTGTCTATCCTGCTCGATGCATTTGGTGCCTTTTTCGTCAGCCTGATCGGTGAGGAGAACCGCTTCCGCCGTCAATGGATGTGGCAACGGGAGAAGGCGCAAGCCGAGGCCCGGGTCGCAGCGCCGACCCCAGAGCCGTCAGCATTCAGCAGACCCGTGCCCGAGCCAGCCGTGGTCGCCCAGGTGCGCGGCGCGCTGGAGAGCGGCGAGCTCAAATGCAGCAAACGCAAGGTGGCAGAGGCATTGTCACTGTCTCTGGAGGAGGTGGACCGGGTGTTCCAGCATCTGCTGGCGCAGGGCGTGCTGGGGCAGGGCAGCAATCGTCACTACCATCTTCGTGCCGAGCAGGGGTGAATCCGGCTCAGTCGAACCAGATAAGACCCTCATAGGGTTGCTGTCTGAGAGAGGCGAGCCGGCTATCCAGGTTGCCTGCATGGATTTCCAGTCGGTGCCCGTCGGGATCTAGCAGATAGAGTGAATCCCCTTCGCTGCTGTTCTTCTTCCACTCCACGACGCCCGCCGCGCGCAGACGGGCGCAGAAGGTTGGAAACTGTTCAGGCGAGATGCCAAACGCGACATGGCTGTAATCTCTGGCCGGTTGGGGAGGATCGCAGGAGAGACAGAGCCAGAGATCGCCGAGGGTGAGATAGGCTCCCCGTGCCCATCTCACCCTGGGGCGACATCCCAGCAAGTCGACATAAAAGGCAACGCTGCTGTCGAGATCGCCGGTTGCCAGCGTGAGATGGTTCAGTCCATGCAGCATCTTTTCTTCTTCCCCCTTGTCCCCGAACCCTAGTGAGTGAGCACCATCATCAGGCTGAGGAAGGCGGCAAGCCCGCCGCCGATGCCGATGATCCAGTAAAAGCCCTTGGCCCCCTGTTTGAGCGGAATGCGGAAGTAGAGCAGAAACGCCCACCACCCCAGGGCCAGCAACAGAGGAATAAGAAACATTCGAGCCATGGTGTCCTCGCTGTTATTCTGTTGACCCTTGATCAATCAACAGGATGGATTGTGCAATGACGCAGCTACAGATTACCGCATTCGGCGACCCCTCGGTACTCAGGCTCAACCCTTCCCTGGACAAGGTACCCGCAGAGGGAGAGGTCCGGGTGCGCATCTGCTTTGCGGGGGTCAACCCCATCGATGCCAAGACCCGGGCCGGTCTCGGCTGGGCGGCGGCCCAGAACAAGGACAAGCTGCCCTGGACGCCGGGTTATGACGTGGCCGGTGTGGTGGAAAAGGTGGGGCCCGGCGTGACCTCCCTGGCTGAGGGGGAACTGGTGTGCGGCATGGTGGGCTTCCCCCTCGCCGCCGGTGCATATGCCGAATCCGTGGTGGCCCGCGAGGAGGAGCTGGTCAAGCTCGATGGGGTGAGCCTCAGGCAGGGAGCGGCCCTACCGCTGGCGGGTCTCACCGCCTGGCAGGGGCTGCTGGAGCACGGTGGCCTGCAGTCGGGGCAACGGGTACTGATCCTGGCCGGTGCCGGTGGCGTCGGCCACCTGGCGGTGCAGTTTGCCGCCGCCTATGGTGCCCACGTGGTTGCCACGGCAAGCGGCGACAATCACAGCTTCCTTCATAGTCTCGGGGCGAGCCGGATGGTGGATTACCACCAGGCCGGGTGGTGCACCGAAGCGATCACCGATGGTCCGTTCGATCTGGTGCTGGATCTGGTGGGGGGCGAGAGCGGCAAGGCGGCGCTGGCCTGCGTCAAGCCGGGCGGCCGTCTGGTGACGGTCCCCACCATCACGGCCCAGCAGATCAAGGACGCGGGAGCCGAGCTCGGTGTCGAGGTTGTCGGCATGCTGGTCCATCCCGATCGAACGCAGCTGACCCAGATGCTGACGCTGCTTCGCCAGGGGGAAGTGAAGATCACCGTCTCCGGTGAATACACGCTGGCAGAAGGGGCACTGGCCCATCAGACCATCGAGCAGGGCCATGTGCGCGGCAAGCTGCTGCTGCGCATGTCCGCCGCAGACGGTCAGCCCGGATGATAGACTTCACCGGGATGGGGCTGGGAGGGCTGTTTCTGAGCGCTTTCACCTCCGCCACCCTGCTGCCCGGCAGCTCGGAAGTGCTGCTGGGGGCCATGGCGGTCAAGGGGGAGTGGAGCATGACCAGCCTGCTTTTCTGGGCGACGCTGGGCAATACCCTGGGTTCCATGACCACCTGGTGGCTCGGCTGGCTCGCCACCCACAAGAAAAAACCGGAAGATTTTCAAGGCCGTGGGGAACAAAAAGCCCTTGGTTGGCTCAAACGTCATGGCCACTGGTGTCTGCTGCTTGCCTGGACGCCTGTGGTCGGCGATGGTCTCTGTCTGCTGGCTGGTTGGCTGCGCCTCTCCTTCTGGCGCTCCCTCATCTTGATCGGGCTCGGCAAATTGCTTCGTTATGCCCTGGTGTTTCTGCTGGCCAGTCAGATCTTCTAGCCCTTTTGTCACTCACGAGGTACCCGTGAACAAACTCATTCCATTAAGCATGCTGCTGGGCTTCTCCCTTCCCGTGCTGGCGGCCCCGACCCTGGTGTCCGAGCAGGTAAAGCAGGAGGGCAAGCTCGGCATTCCCTACCAGATGTACAAGCTGGACAACGGTTTGACCGTGATCCTGGCCCCCGACCACTCCGATCCCCTGGTGCATCTGGACGTCACCTATCACGTCGGCTCCTCCCGGGAAACCGCGGGCAAGTCGGGCTTTGCCCACTTCTTCGAGCACATGATGTTCCAGGGCTCCAAGCACGTTGGTGATCAGGAACACATGCGGATCATCAACGAGGCGGGCGGTGACATGAACGGCACCACCAACAAGGACCGCACCAACTACTACGAAACCGTGCCGGCCAATCAGCTGGAGAAGGTGCTCTGGCTGGAGGCGGACCGCATGGGTTTCCTGCTCGATGCGGTGAGCCAGAAGAAGTTCGAGATCCAGCGCGCCACCGTCAAGAACGAACGGGCCCAGCGTATCGACAACCAGCCTTATGGCCTGGTGGGCGAGCGGGTGGGGGAGGCACTCTATCCGCGTACCCACCCCTACTCCTGGCAACCCATCGGTTATGTGGAGGATCTCGACCGGGTCGACGTCAACGACCTCAAGCAGTTCTTCCTGCGCTGGTACGGTCCCAACAACGCGACTCTGACCCTGGGCGGCGACTTTGATACCAAGCAGGCGCTGGCCTGGATTGAGCAGTACTTCGGTTCCATCCCGCGCGGTCCGGACGTAGCCGAACCGACGCCTCAGCCTGCCACCCTGCCGGCAACCCGCTACGTGACGCTGGAAGACAAGGTGCATCTGCCGCTCCTGTATATCAGCTACCCGACCGTCTCCCTGGGTGACCCGCAGGAGCCGGCGCTGGACATCTTTGCCGATGTGCTGGGGGGCTCTGCCAGCTCCATGCTCTACCAGTCCCTGGTGAAAACCGGCAAGGCCATCGAGGCGGGTGCCTCCCACTCCTGCGAAGAGCTTGCCTGCACCCTGACGGTCTATGCCTACCCCAATCCGGGGGCGGATGGCAGCCTCAAGACCCTCAAGGGCGAGGTGGACAAGGTGATCGGCGAGTTCGCCCAGCGCGGCATCAAGCCCGCGGATCTGGAGAAGGCCATCAGCAGCTATCGCGCGTCCGCCATCTGGGGACTCGACAGTATTGAGGGCAAGGTAAGCCAGCTTGCCATGGGGCAGGTGCTGGCCCGGGATCCCGACTATGTGTTCAAGAATCTGGATGCCATCGCCCGGGTCAAGGGGTCTGACGTCAAGGCTGCCTACGACAAGTTCATCCAGAACAAGCCTGCCGTGGTGCTGAGCGTGGTGCCCAAGGGCAAGAGCGACTGGCAGGCCGCGACCCCGAACTTCACTCCCGCCAAGCGGGAGCTGCCGGATTACAGCAAGCATGACAAGGTGCTGGCGGAGCGGCCGGTGAAAGATGACTTCGATCGCAGCGTGCAGCCCAAGGCGGCCGATGCGGTGAGCGTCAAGGTGCCCGCCATCTGGCGTGGCAAGCTCGAAAAGGGGATCGAGATCATCGGCACCCACAGTGACGAGATCCCGGCCGTCTCCATCATGATCGCCCTGCCGGGTGGCATCCGGGCCGAAGGCAAGGGAGAGCTGGGGCTGGCCAGCCTCACCGCCGCCATGTTGGAGCAGGGGACGACGCGCCTCTCCGAGGCCGAGCTGAGCGACGAGCTGCAAAAACTCGGCGCCAGCATCAGCGTCTCCAGCGCCCAGTACAACAACCTCATCACCATCAGCAGTCTGGCGGACAAGCTGCCCGAAACCCTGGCGCTGGTGCGGGAAGTGCTGCTGCAACCCGGCCTGCGGGAAGCGGACTTCGAGCGGCTCAAGACCCAGATGCTGCAAGGCATGAAACAGAGCGAGCAGCAACCCGAGTGGCTGGCGGGTCAGGCGTTCCGCGAACTGGTCTATGGCAAGCAGAACCGCCTCGGCCAACCCTCTGACGGGGTGCTGGCGGACGTGGAGAAGCTGACCCTGGCGGATGTGAAGCGCTTCTATGAGGCTTATTACAATCCGACCAATGCCAAGGTGGTGGTGACAGGTGATGTGACCGCCCAGCAGGTGGAATCCGGTCTCGCCTTCCTGACCCAGTGGCAGGGGGCCGCCCCGACCCTGGGGGATCTCAAGCCAGGGGGAGAGCAGGCCAAGCCAGGCATCTATCTGGTGGACAAGCCGGGGGCCCCCCAGTCGGTGATCCGCATCGGCCGCCGCGCCATGCCGTTTGACACCACGGGAGACTATTTCATCGCCAACCTGATGAACTTCAACCTGGGTGGCAACTTCAACAGCCGCATCAACCTCAACCTGCGGGAAGATAAGGGCTACACCTATGGTGCCAGCTCGGGCTTCCAGGCCAACCGCGAGGCGGGGGTCTTCGCGACCGGCGCCAATGTGCGCACCGATGCGACCGTGGATGCCATCCGCCAGTTCCTCAAGGAGATGGACGGCTACCGCAAGAACGGGCCGACCCCGGTGGAGCTGGCCTACATGCGCAGCGCCGTCTCCCAGCAGGATGCGCTCTCCTACGAGACCCTGGGGCAGAAGGCTGGCTTCCTGCTGCAGATGATCATGTACGACCTGAAGCCGGACTATGTGCAGGCCCAGAACAACCTGATCAAAACGGTGTCACCCGAGACGCTGAAGGCCAGTGCAGCCCGCTGGCTGGATCCGGCCGAGATGGTGATTGTGGTGGTGGGAGACAAGCAAAAGCTTGAAAAACCCCTGAGCGAGCTTCATCTTCCCATCTATCCACTGCAACTGCCCTGAGGGGCGTCGCAACAATAAGTGCCGCCCCGGGTGGGGCGGCCACACATGAGCCGTGAATATGACTACTACTAGCTTGTCGCTCACCGAGTTGCTGGCTGCGCTGGGCACCCCGGAACGGGTGACCGCCCTCAAGGGGATCCGGCGCGGGATCGAGCGCGAATGTCTGCGCATCACCCCGCAAGGGTCCCTGGCCCAGACCGATCACCCCAGAAGCCTGGGGTCGGCCCTGACCCATGCCAACATCACTACCGATTACTCCGAGAGCCTGCTGGAGTTCATCACGCCGGCCACCGACTCCATCGAGAGCCTGATCGAGCAGCTCGGCGACATTCACCGCCACACCATTCATCATCTGGGAGAGGAGCGGATCTGGCCGCTCTCCATGCCCTGCTTCGTCGGTGACGAGGAGAGCATCCGCCTGGCCCAGTACGGCAGTTCCAACATCGGACGGATGAAGACCCTCTATCGCCAGGGGCTGAAGAACCGCTACGGCAGCCTGATGCAGGTGATCGCCGGGGTGCACTTCAACTTCTCCATGCCGGACAGCTTCTGGTGCGAGTGGCAGGATCTGGTGGGAGAGGGCTGCTGCAGCCAGCGCTTCATCTCCGACAAGTACATGGGGCTTATTCGCAACGTCTACCGCTTCGGCTGGCTGGTGCCCTATCTGTTCGGCGCGTCTCCTGCCATCTGCGACTCCTTCCTCAAGGGGCGCAAGAGCAGCCTGCCGTTCCAGAAAACCGGCAAGGGCACCCTTTACCTGCCCTATGCCACGGCTCTGCGCCTGTCCGATCTCGGTTACACCAACAGCGCCCAGGCGGGGCTCAAGATCAGTCATGACAGCCTGCCCGCCTATGTGAGCAGTCTGCGCCGGGCCATCAATACCCATGATCCCGAGTTTGCGAAGATAGGGGTCAAGGTGAACGGCGAGTACCGCCAGCTCAACGACAACGTGCTGCAGCTAGAGAACGAGCTCTACGCGCCGATCCGCCCCAAGCGTACCCCCCGCAGCGGCGAGAAGCCCTCGGATGCGCTGGAGCAGCGCGGCATCGAATACATCGAGCTGCGCACGGTGGACGTCAATCCCTTTACCCCGTTCGGTATCGAGGTGGATCAGATCCGCTTCTTCGATCTCTTCCTGGTCTGGTGCCTGTTGCGCCCGTCCCCCGTGCTCTCGGATGACGAGGTTGCCCGCAACCGCCGCAACCAGAACAAGGTGGTGCTGGAGGGGCGTCGCCCCGGCCTGACGCTTGAAGATGAGCAGGGCAATGCCATCGGCCTCAAGGAGTACGGCCTCAAGCTGTTCGACGAGCTGGCCGAGGTCGCAGCGCTGCTGGATCGCTGCTGTGGTCGCAACCGCTATCGCGAGACGCTGGCGATGCACCGTGAGAAGCTGCTCGACCCCGAGCAGACCTACTCCGCCCGCCTGCTCAAGCAGTTGCTTTCAAGCGGCCAGGACAACGGCTGCTTCGGCGATGCGCTGGCGAACCGCTACCGGGAAGAGATGCTGGCCGGCGATCTGCAGTACTGGGACGAGGCCTATTTTGCCGGCGAGGCACGGGACTCCCTGGCCAAGCAGCGGGAGCGGGAACGCAGTGACAGCCTGTCGTTCGACGACTTCTTGGCTGACTATTTCGGTACCCGCCAGACCACGGTCTGAGGATGCCGCCAGGATGACGAAAGCCGCTCCCAGGAGCGGCTTTTTCATGGGAGCCCGGCGGTGGCCGGGCATAAAAAAACGGCCCGTTCGGGCCGTTTTGCATGGGATGGTTCATCGGTCAGAGGATGAGACCACCGAAGAAGAAGCCGAGCGCCACTGCCATGGCGATGGTGGCCACACCCGGGATGAAGAAGGGGTGGTTGAACACGGCCTTGCCGATGCGGGTGGAGCCGGTGTCGTCCATCTCGACCGCGGCCAGCAGGGTCGGGTAGGTCGGCAGCACGAACAGGGCGCTCACGGCGGCGAAGGAGGCGATGGCCGCCAGCGGGCTGACACCCAGTGCCAGGGCGGCAGGCATCAGGGCCTTGGTGGTGGCACCTTGCGAGTAGAGCAGCATGGAGGAGAAGAACAGCACCACGGCCAGCAGCCAGCTGTATTGGCTCAGCAGATCGCCGGCGAACGCCTGGATCTCGACCATGTTGCCCTTCACGAAGACGTTGCCCAGCCAGGCTACGCCCAGCACGCAGATACAGGCGGACATACCGGACTTGAAGGTCGGCATGTTGGTGATCTGGGCCGCGTCCAGTTTGCAGAACAGTACCATCAGGGTGGCGGCGGAGAGCATGATGCCCATGATGGCGCCATCGCGGGGGATCGGCGGATTGCTGATGAGGCCGACGTTGCCGGAGATGGCGGTGGCATAGGCCATCACGGCCACGATGGAGGCGACGAAGATGCCGACGGAGAGCTTGGCATAAGGCTTGATTTCAACCTGGCTGGTACCGCGCAGCTTGATGAGTCCCTTGGCTTTGCGCTCCAGATAGACTTCGTCCTGATCCAGCGGCTTGCCCAGCAGGTTGGCGATGAAGGCCCCCAGCAGACAGGCGATGAAGCTGGACGGGATGCAGATGGCCAGCAGGGTCAGGTAGTCGACGCCAAGCGGCTCCAGCATGCCGGAGAAGGCGACCACGGCCGCCGAGATGGGGGAGGCGGTGATGGCAATCTGGGAGGCAACGACCGCGATGGAGAGCGGACGGGAGGGGCGAATGCCCTGCTCCTTGGCCACTTCGGCGATCACCGGCAGGGTGGAGAAGGCGGTGTGACCGGTACCGGCCAGCATGGTCATCAGGTAGGTGACGACCGGCGCGGCGAAGGTGATGTGCTTGGGATTCTTGCGCAGGGCTTTTTCGGCCAGGTGCACCAGATAATCCATCCCGCCGGCCAGCTGCATACAGGCGATGGCGCAGATGACGGACGCGATGATCATGATCACGTCCCACGGGAGATAAGTCACCAGCTGATCGCTCGGGATGGGCATGCCCAGCCCCCAGGTCAGCACCAGTACCCCAAGACCACCGGCAAAGCCGATACCTATGCTGCCTATCCGGGCCCCCAGATAGATAGCGGCGAGCACGACAAGTAACTCGATTCCAATCATAGCGAACACTCCATTTTCCAGTTTTTTTAGGTTTTATTAGGCTGAAAAGCCAATTCCCGATGGGGCTGTGGGGAGACCGCTCGGGAATTGACTTTAAATGGGCCGGGATAACCCCGGCCCATCTGTTCGCTTATACGGTGGCTTCGCGGGTGTAACGCTTGGCTTTGTATTGCGGGTTCATCAGGTTCTCGATGGAGAGGATCTCGTCCAGCTGTTCGGCGGTCAGCAGGCCGCGTTCCAGCACGACTTCGCGGACGTTCTTGCCGGTCTGGGCACAGATCTTGCCGACGATGTCGCCTTCATGGTGACCGATGAAGGGGTTCAGGTAGGTCACGATGCCGATGGAGTTCAGCACATGGTTCATGCAGATGTCCGGGTTGGCGGTGATGCCTTCCACGCACTTCTCGCGCAGGGAGATGCAGGCTTTTTCCATCAGGCTCAGGGATTCGAACATGGCCTGACCAATCACCGGCTCCATGACGTTCAGCTGCAGCTGACCGGCCTCGGCGGCGAAGGTGATGGTGACGTCGTTGCCGAATACCTTGAAGCAGGACTGGTTGACCACTTCCGGAATGACCGGGTTGACCTTGGCCGGCATGATGGAGGAGCCAGCCTGCATTTCCGGCAGGTTGATCTCTTTGAGCGCGGTGCGCGGGCCGGAGGAGAGCAGACGCAAGTCATTACAGATCTTGGAGAGCTTCATGGCCAGACGCTTGACCGCACCGTGCAGCATCACATAGGCGCCGCAGTCGGAGGTCGCTTCGATGAGGTCCTCTGCCGGCACGTAGGCACGACCTGTGATCTCGGCCAGACGCTTGATGGCAAGACCGGAGTACTCGGGCGGAGTGTTCAGACCGGTACCGATGGCGGTGGCGCCCAGGTTCACTTCCAGCAGCAGCTCCTGGCAACGCTTGATGGATTTGATCTCTTCACGCAGGGTGACGGCGAAGGCGTGGAACTCCTGACCCAGGGTCATGGGCACGGCGTCCTGCAACTGGGTACGGCCCATTTTCAGTATATGTTTGAATTCCTTGGCTTTGACATCGAAGGCGGCGATGAGGGCTTCCAGAGCGTGCAGGGTGGTGTCGGTGCTGTTGACCACGGCCACGCGGAAACCGGTGGGGTAGGCATCGTTGGTGGACTGGCACTTGTTGACGTGATCGTTGGGGTTGATGACGTCGTAGCGACCCTTTTCAAGTCCCATCAGCTCGAGGGCGATGTTGGCCAGCACTTCGTTGGTGTTCATGTTGACGGAGGTACCGGCGCCGCCCTGATAGACATCGACCGGGAACTGATCGAAGCACTTGCCGGTGTTCAGCATCAGGTCGCAGGCTTCGACAATCTTGTCTGCGATCTCGGGACGGATGGTGCCCAGCTCACCGTTGGCCAGTGCAGCCGCCTTCTTGGTCAGGACCATGCCACGAACAAACTCGGGAACGTCAGAAATCTTCTGAGTGCTGATCTTGAAGTTTTCAACAGCGCGCAGGGTGTGCACGCCGTAGTAGAGGTCGTTGGAAACTTCTTTGGTGCCCAGCAGGTCTTCTTCAATGCGGACGTTCTTGATGTCGCTCATTGTTATGCCTCAGAAATCAAATAAATGGAAACGATCCTCACCGAGTGGTCGCGATTTCCCTACGCACATTTCATCCTGAAGCACCACACATCGGGTGGGGCAGTTGGGAGCCAGTTGCTCCCTGTGCAATGACTGGTGTTGATGTTACCCCAATTGAGGTATCCGGTATTAGACCTGGATCACTAAATTTGAGGCAACCTCAAATTTCTTGTGGTCATTAAACAGATATTGCAATCGGGCGATTAACTTTGACAGAACAACCACCTCAATCCCAGTTGGGCGGACAAATATTTATCCGTATTCCGGGGCCTGCGGCAGGAGAGGCTTGAAAAATGATCAACCAGCCCCATGTTAATGTCAGAAGACCTGAACCCGGCGCGTCAGCATCAGCGATGTGCGGCTGCCGACCGGACACCCCGGGTCCATTCATTCATCGCTCCGAGGTTGTTATGGGCAAGTTGTTACTGTTGTTGGTCGGGCTGGTATTGCTGGAGCTCACCGTCATGATCAAGGTGGGCTCAGTGATCGGGGCCTTGCCGACCGTTGGCTTGCTGGTGCTGACCGCCGTGCTGGGATCGTCGCTGGTGCGCAGCGAGGGGATCAAGACCCTGCTCACTGCCCAGCAGAAGATGCAGTTGGGGGAGATGCCCGGCCGCGAGGTGATGGGGGGCATGATGCTGGCGCTGGCGGGCTTGCTGCTGATTATCCCGGGATTTGTGAGCGATATTGTCGGCATCCTGCTGCTGCAGCCCTGGCTGCGCAACATGCTGGCCGACAAGCTGATTGGCAGCAATCAGTTCAGGATGCAGATGGGGGGCTTCCAGGCTCGCCAGCAGCCGTTCGAGCCGGGCCCGGGCGATGACAGACCCGGACAATCCCCGCGAGGGGGTGGCAACACCATCGAAGGGGAGTTCGAACGCAAAGAGTAATCGCGAGCCTCGGGCTGTGCTGTCAGGGTTTCCCCTGATGGCACAGCCGCTCGAATCTGTGGCGGGCATACCCCCATGCCAGCAATCCGGCGGCCAGGTTCGCCAGCAGCATCCCCAGATAGATCCCCTGTTCTCCCCCCAGTTTTGCCCCCAGCCAGGCCCCTGGCAGCAAGAAGACAAACAGTCTGATGCCGTTTATCAGCAGTGACACCGCCGATGCCCTGACGCCGTTGAGGGCCGATGCCAGCAGCATCACCATGCCCTGAAAGCCGTAGCCAATGGGGACCAGATGCAGATAGAGCACGATGAGTCGCACCACTTGCGGATGATCGCTGAACAGATCGGCGATGAAGGGTGCGAGAAGCCAGGTCAGCGCGTAGACCCCAAGCTGGAACAGCAGGGCGAAGCGCATGCAGAGCAGCAGGGCGGCCTTGGCTCGGGCCGGATTCCCGGCGCCGCAGTTCTGCGAGATGAAGGGGGCCAGCACGGAAGAGAGCGCCATCATCACGATGAGCAGCAAGGCCTCGACCCGGGATGCCGCGCCGTAGGCGGCGACCACCTCGGTTCCGAGCCCGGCGAAAATGATCATCAACACGGCGTTGGCCAGTGGGTTGAGCATGTTGGTAAACGATGCGGGCACCGCCACATGGAGCAGGGCGCGCCAGTGGGCCAGCAGCTGAGGGCGGGGAGAGAGGCGCCAGGTCAGCAGCGTCTCCCGCTTGCGCAGTAGATGGAGGCTGACCAGCATGGCCATCAACCAGGAGAGGGAAGTGGCGATGGCGGCTCCCCGAATGCCCCACTCGGGGAAGGGGCCCGGCCCGAAGATGAGCAGAGGATCCAGCACGCCATTGACCAGACCGGCGACCCCCATCACCAGACTGGGGGTTTTGGTATCCCCCGTGGTCCGGATGGCCGCATTGCCGACCATGGGCACGACCAGCATGGGGACGGTCAGATACCAGATGAGCATGTAGTCGTGGATGAGGGAGATGAGCTCGGGGCTGGCCCCCAGCAGGGTGAACAGGGGGGTAATGGTCAATGCCCCCAGCCCGGCGAGCAGACTCACCAGGATGACGGCGAGGAACAGGCAGTCTGTGGTGATGCGGGCTGCCTCGTCATGGCGACCCTGCCCCAGGGCATGACCGAGCAGGGCGCACAGGCCCGCCCCCAGCCCCATGGTCAGGGAGGTGACGACAAAGGTGACCGGGAAGGTGAAGCTGATGGCGGCCAGCGCCTGGGTACCCAGCATGCCGATGAAGAAGGTATCGACCAGGTTGAAGGCCAGGATGGCGATGATGCCCAGGATCATGGGGCCCGTCATGCGCAGCAGCATGGGCGTCATGGGAGCGGTCAGCATGGGATTGGGTCGGCTCAAGGCAGAGTCTCTAGGTGCTTTGGGCCTGAATGCTGGCCGTCTCCATCCGCCTTCCTGATTGGGGATGGGTGATCCATCGAAGGTGTTCATAGTACGTGAAAATATTTTTTTTGTATTTGCCCTTGAAGGGCTAGCCCTGTTGCCCCAGATCAGGGGCATGACAAATTTGGCCGATTGCGGCCATTCCTCAAGCAACACAGAGACTCATTTTGGGAGAGTTATCGATGAAAATTCGTCCACTGCACGACCGCGTCATCATCAAGCGCATCGAAGCTGAAGCCAAATCCGCTGGCGGCATCGTCTTGACTGGCACTGCGGCCCAGAAGTCCACCCGTGGTGAAGTTCTTGCCGTGGGGACTGGTCGAATTCTGGACAATGGGGATGTCAAAGCACTGGCCGTCAAGGTGGGTGACAAGGTGATCTTCAACGAAGGCTACGGCGTGAAGACCGAAAAGCTGGATGGCCAGGACGTACTGATCCTGTCCGAAACCGACATCCTGGCGATTGTCGAAGAGTAATCACCCTCCCTCTTTTCCCGAATTGATTTAAGGATTGAAGAACATGGCAGCTAAAGAAGTTAAGTTTGGCAACGAAGCTCGCATCAAAATGCTGGAAGGCGTCAACATCCTGGCCGATGCCGTCAAGGTGACCCTGGGACCGAAAGGCCGCAACGTGGTGCTGGACAAGTCCTTCGGCGCCCCGACCATCACCAAGGATGGCGTCTCCGTTGCCCGTGAAATCGAACTGGAAGACAAGTTCCAGAACATGGGTGCCCAGATGGTCAAGGAAGTCGCTTCCAAGGCCAATGACGCCGCCGGTGACGGTACCACCACTGCCACCGTACTGGCTCAAGCCATCGTCAACGAAGGCCTGAAGGCCGTTGCCGCCGGCATGAACCCCATGGATCTGAAGCGTGGTATCGACAAGGCCGTTGTGGCTGCCGTTGCCGAGCTGCAAGCACTGTCCACTCCCTGTGCCGACAACAATGCCATCGCCCAGGTAGGCACCATCTCCGCCAACTCCGACGAGAAGGTCGGCAAGCTGATTGCCGAAGCCATGGACAAGGTCGGCCGTGACGGCGTCATCACCGTGGAAGACGGTCAGGGCTTGGAAGACGAGCTGGCGGTGGTAGAAGGCATGCAGTTCGACCGCGGCTACCTCTCCCCTTACTTCGTGAACAAGCCGGAAACCGGCTCCGTCGAACTGGATGACCCCTTCATCCTGCTGGTGGACAAGAAAGTCTCCAACATCCGCGAAATGCTGCCGGTGCTGGAAGGTGTGGCCAAGGCGGGCAAACCGCTGATCATCGTGGCCGAAGACGTGGAAGGCGAAGCGCTGGCGACCCTGGTGGTCAACACCATGCGTGGCATCGTGAAAGTGGCCGCCGTCAAGGCGCCGGGCTTCGGTGATCGCCGCAAGGCCATGCTGCAGGATATCGCCATCCTGACCGGTGGTACCGTGATCTCCGAAGAAGTGGGCATGGAGCTGGAAAAAGCGACCCTGGAAGATCTGGGCCGTGCCAAGCGCATCGTCATCACCAAAGAGAACACCACCATCATCGATGGCGTGGGTGATGCTGCCCTGATCGAAAGCCGCGTGGCCCAGATCCGTCAGCAGATCGAAGAGACCTCTTCCGATTACGACCGTGAGAAGCTGCAAGAGCGCGTGGCCAAGCTGGCCGGCGGTGTTGCCGTGATCAAGGTGGGTGCTGCCACTGAAGTTGAAATGAAAGAGAAGAAAGCCCGTGT
Organism: Aeromonas sp. R7-5; assembly: GCF_040908015.1. Classification (NCBI taxonomy): domain Bacteria; kingdom Pseudomonadati; phylum Pseudomonadota; class Gammaproteobacteria; order Aeromonadales; family Aeromonadaceae; genus Aeromonas; species Aeromonas sp. R7-5. The sequence continues at coordinate 300,491 of NZ_JBFOCZ010000006.1, forward strand.
TGACGATGCCCTGCACGCCACTCGCGCAGCCGTGGAAGAAGGCGTGGTTGCCGGTGGTGGTGTAGCGCTGGTGCGCGTTGCTGCCAAGCTGGCCTCCCTGCGTGGTGACAACGAAGACCAGAACGTCGGTATCAAGGTTGCCCTGCGCGCCATGGAAGCCCCGCTGCGTCAAATCGTCATCAACGCCGGCGAAGAAGCCTCCGTCATCGCCAATGCCGTGAAGAACGGTGAAGGCAACTACGGTTACAACGCCTACACCGAACAGTACGGCGACATGCTGGCCATGGGTATCCTGGATCCGACCAAGGTAACTCGTTCTGCCCTGCAGTTCGCCTCGTCCGTCGCCGGCCTGATGATCACCACAGAGTGCATGATCTCCGAGCTGCCGAAGAAAGATGCACCTGCCATGCCTGATATGGGTGGCATGGGCGGTATGGGTATGATGTAATCCCGTCAAGTCATCAAACGGCTCGCTTTTGCGGGCCGTTTTTTTTAGTGCTACTAAGCTGAAGTTGTTGATAGTGAAATGATCTGAGGTGAGCATGCGATACTTAGGGCTTCTCCCGTTACTCCTTTCCCTGACCTTGCCGGGCATGGCGCAGGCGACACCGCAGGGGCCGGTCATTCTCAAGGTGACGGGGAATCTGGACCCTGCCGACCCGGCAGATGGAGAGGTGCTGTTCGATATGGCCATGATCCAGGCGCTGCCGCAGCATGAGGTGGTGACGAGCAATCCCTGGGTGGACAAACCGCACAAATATGTAGGGCCGAAACTGGCGGACGTGCTGACTGAGGTGAAGGCCAACGGCAAGAGCATCACGCTCACCGCCCTGAACAGTTTCCAGATCCGGATCAACTGGGATAAGGTCAAGCAATACGATCCTATCCTGGCCTGGCAGGATGACGGGATGACCATGCGGGTACGTGACAAGGGGCCGCTCTGGTTTATCCTGCCACTGGATCAGCATCCCGAACTCAGGCGTTCCGAGTTCACCGACATGATGATCTGGCAACTGAGTGCGATCGACATTCAGCAGTAAAAACGGTGGTTTACGGGAGTACTGGGTGAAAGCGAAGACCAGGGCCTGGCCCTTACTCGGCGTTCTTTATCTATCCATTCTGTTGTTCACGGGTAGCACCCTCTATTGCCTGGTGCAGATACAAAATGCGACCCGGGTGATGGAGAAGTACACCTATGACGTCTCATGGGCATTGATGCAGTTGCAGCTCGAGCTGGGCCGCTTTCTCAATGCCGTCGAGATTTACCACTATGGCGGCATAGACCAGGAAGCCCTGCTGCTCCGCTATGACATTCTCTGGAGTCGTACCCCCATTCTCCTGAGCGGCCAATTGAGAAAAAGCCTCGCGGACAATCCGAAGACGCTGCGGCTGGTGAAACTGACTGAAAGCAGTATCCGCAAGCTGGAGCCTGATTTGGTCAAACTCAAACCGGGGACGCCGGATTACCAACAAGTCATGATGACACTGGCGCCCTTGCAGGAACCCCTCTCTTACTCTCTTGCTTCCGTCATGCAGAACAACATCAACGTCTATACGGGCAACGACGCGCGTTTTGGCCAGTTGCGCAATGCCCTGCTGTTCATGGTGTCGGGGCTGGTGGTGTCCGTCATTCTGCTCAGCGGCCTGCTGGTGCGAGAAGCCAGGCGCCATTTCAGGACCGCTAGGATCGATCCCCTCACCGGGCTCGCCAACCGGCTGGCGCTGCTGGAAAAGATGGATGCCTATGTCACCCGTGACACCTCCTTCGGACTGGTGCTGGTCGACATCAACGACTTTCGTGATATCAACAGCAAGTTTGGCTACAACACTGGGGACCTCCTGTTGCAAGAGGTGGCAAAGCGGCTGCGCGCCCTGTGCGAAAACGGGGAGTGGGTGGCGCGTTTGGGGGGAGATCAGCTTGCCATGCTGCAACGGGAGGGGAGCGATCTTCGCCAGGTCAGGGAGCTCGTGGCCAGAGTGCTCCACTCCATCAAGCAAGACATCATCATCGACAACTACCCTTTCCGGCTTGAGGTTGGTATCGGTATCGCCTTCTTCCCGACCGACAGCAACCAGACCCAGGAGTTGCTCAGCCGGGCGGAGCAGGCCCTCTCCCACAGCCGTAAGACCCATGTTCCCTATGTCATCTATGACAGTTCCCTGCTCAACGAGACGGCCAGGCGCAAGCATCTTGCGTCCGACATGGTGATGGCGCTGGAGCACAATGCGCTCGAGCTCTATTACCAGCCCATCGTCAATCTGGAAAGTGGTCGCTGTGAAGCCGTGGAGGCGCTGCTGCGCTGGCGCCATCCCGAGCTTGGCTTTATCCCGCCCAACGAGGTGATCCAGGTGGCGGAAGAGTTTCAGCTGGCCGAGAAACTGGGTGGCTGGGTATTGAATACCGCATGTGAGCAACTTCATCAGTGGCAGCACCTGGGTTTGGTGGACTTGCAGATGTGCGTGAACATCTCCCCGGGCATGTACCAGCGCAACCTCTTGAAGCTGGTGGCCAGAGCGCTGATGGAGCACCATATTCCCGCATCCAGCCTGGTGCTGGAGGTGACGGAAGACACCACCATGCGCGAGGTCAAGAACTCGCTGCAGTTGATGCAGGATCTCAGCCAGCAGGGGGTACATCTGGCCCTTGACGACTTCGGCACCGGCTACTCCTCCCTCAGCTATCTGCAGAAGCTGCCGGTGAGCAAGGTGAAGATAGACAGGTCCTTCATTCAGGGTATCGACACCTCCATCGAGGCGGCCGAACTGGTCGCCAACATCTGCCGTATGGGCTCCATGCTTGGCAAGAAACTGGTATGTGAAGGGATCGAGACCCAGGGGCAGCTCGATGTGCTGCGCTCATTGACCGACATACATCTGTATGGGCAGGGATATCTGTTCAGTCGCCCGGAGCATGCTGAAAAGGCCTATCAGACATTGCTGGAGATGGAAGAGCGTTGGTTGGCCCGGCGCTCGCCGGACAAGGCATATCTGCGTTGAACGATATGGCTCATGTCTCATCGGGCCCGGCCGATAGTCTCTTGGCAGGAGGTACACAATGGATATTTCTAGTTCTGCAAATGCGTCGTTCGGTTCTGCACTGATGGTGGCCAGCCTGGCCAAAAAGCAGCAGACCCAAGAAGGCGAATCCGCACTGAAACTGCTGGAAACAGCAGCGCAATCCGCTCCGGCAGCGCCGACATCGGCCAGTGCTTCCCTCGGAAGCAAGATCGATATCCGCGTCTGAGCGATAAAAAAGCCCCCATCTCTCGATGGGGGCTTTCTTTTTATTGGGCTGTTATCTGCCAGGCTCAGACCGGGAAAGGGGCCGGTGCCTCGAAGGTCATCCGCTCGCCGCTTCTGGGGTGGCTGATGGTCAGGCTGGCCGCATGAAGATAAAGGTGCGGTGCAGCCGCCAGCGCATCCGGGTTGGCGTAGAGGTTATCGCCGAGGATGGGGTGACCCAGCTCCAGCATATGGACCCGCAGCTGATGGGAGCGACCGGTAATCGGGGTCAGCTTGATCAGGCTGTTGCCGTTCTCCACCTTCAGCTTCTGCCACAGGGTCAGGGCATGACGCCCCTCCTCAAAATCCACCTTCTGCTTCGGCCGGTTGGGCCAGTCGACGCAGAGCGGCAGATCCACTTCGCCCGCATCCTGTTCCGGTTCACCCCACACCCAGGCGAGGTAGTGCTTCTCGGTCTCCCGCTCGCGGAATTGCCGGCTCAGCTCCCGGTGGGAGTTGGGGGTGAGCGGGATCACCAGCACGCCGGTAGTCGCCATGTCGAGGCGATGGGCAGCCGCCGCTTTGGGATGCTGCTGCTTGACCCGATGGAGCACGCTGTCTTCATTCTCGGGGCCGCGTCCGGGGACGCTCAGCAGGCCAGTGGGCTTGTTGACCACCATGATGTCCTTGTCCTTGAACAGGATATCGAGCCAGGGTTCCAGGGGCGGTGAGTATACAAACATAGCGTCTCGCATCTTTGGTCAAAGCGGGGGCAAGCCCCCATTAGTTATGGATTACCACGATAAAAGTGCATGGCAGCCAACTCGCGTTGGGTTTGGCCATTTCACCGTTTTATCAGTTATGGGTAACCACAATAAAGCGGATGGCATCCAGCTTGAGCTGGGTCTGGTCGATCAGGTGGTGCAATTCTGCCTGCAGATTGCGCAGATATTCCAGCTCGCTGTCGCGCACATTCGGGTTGACCGCCTTGAGTGCCTCCAGCCTGTCCAGATCCTGTTGCAGGGTCTGCGCCATCTGGGCACGGGCCTTGTCGACAATCCCGGCTTTCAGTTCGTTGGCAATGACCTCGCCCTTGCCAATCAGGCCGTGGATCACCGGCTGGGATGCGGTAACCAGCTTGCTGCCAAGGTGGCGGTTGACCGGTGTCAGCTGGCGGTTGAAGGCATCGAATGCCACCTTCTCTCCCAGATTCTGGCCGTTCTTGTCCATCAGCAGACGGATCGGCGTCGGCGGCATGAAACGGTAGAGCTGGGGATGAGCCGCGGACTCGGCAACGAAGATCAGCTCAAGCAGGATGGAGCCGACCGGCAGCGCCTTGTTCTTGAGCAGTGCCACCGAGGTGGCACCGATCTCGGAACCCAGGATCAGGTCGATACCGCCGCGCATCATGGGGTGATCCCAGGAGAGCAGCGCCATGTCATCCCGCGACAGGGCGGTGTTGCGATCGAAGGTGATGGTCATGCCGTCTTGCGGCAGGCCCGGGAAGCTCGGCACCAGCATGTGATCCCCGGGAGTCAGCACCAGCGCATTTTCACCGCGATCATCCTGGTTGACGCCGATCTCGTCGAACATCTTGAGGGCGAAGGAGATCATGCCGGTGTCGTCATCTTCGGCGGCGAGCTTGTCGACCAACTGCTGGGCGGCCTCGCCACCGCTGGAGTGGATTTCCAGCAGGCGATCGCGACCCTGTTCCAGCCGGGCCTTGAGCGGCTCGTGCAGTTCGCGGGTCTTGGCCAGCAGGGCGTCGAGGGGGCCCTGCTCGCCGGTGTTGGCGGCCAGCAGCTCGAACAGCTCGTCACGTACCGCTTCGAACACCGGGCGGGCCGTCGGGCAGGTCTGCTCGAACGCATCCAGACCATCGTGATACCAGAGCTGCAGGGCGCGCTGGGCAGTCCCTTCCAGATAGGGAACGTGGATCTCGACGGTATTCTGCTGACCGATACGATCCAGTCGGCCGATACGCTGTTCCAGCAGATCCGGGTTGAGAGGAAGATCGAACAGCACCAGATGGCTGGCAAACTGAAAGTTGCGACCTTCTGAGCCGATCTCGGAGCAGAGCAGCACCTGAGCGCCCCCCTCAGCTTGAGCGAAATAGGCGGAGGCCTTGTCCCGCTCGAGGATCGACATCCCTTCGTGGAACACGGCGCCACGGATCCCTTCACGGGTGCGCAGCGCCTCTTCCAGGGCGATGGCGGTGGCTGCTTCGGAGCAGATCACCAGCACCTTCTGCTGACGGGCGGAGAGCAGCAGTTCCAGCAACCATTCGATGCGCGGGTCGAACTGGGTCCAGGTAGCGTTGTCGCCTTCGAACTGCTGGAAGATCTTCTCGGGATAGAGGTAGCGCAAGGCACGGGTCTGCAGATCGCCGCCATTGCCACCCATCATGCCCATCACCTTGATGGCGGTCTTGTACTGCTCCGGCAGCGGCATGGGGTAGACGTTGAGGTGGCGCTCCGGGAAGCCCTGAATATTGGCGCGGCTGTTACGGAACAGCACCCGGCCGGTGCCATGCTGATCCAGCAGCTTGGCGACCGCCTGCTGACGGGCGGCTGCATCGTTTAAGTCCAGCCCTTCCAGCTGGCTGGCGAGGATTTGCTTGGCTTCATTGCTCAGGGTTTCACCATCCAGCAGCTCCTGGGCTGCGCTCGCGACCTGACCGTAGGCCTGCTCCTCGGCGAGGAAGGCGTCGTAGTCGTAGAAACGCTCCGGGTCGAGCAGGCGCAGACGAGCAAAGTGACTCTGGTGGCCCAGCTGATCAGGGGTCGCGGTCAGCAGCAGCACGCCCGGTACTTGTTCGGCCAGCGCTTCCACCATTTCGTAGGCGCGGCTGGGGGCCTCCTCACTCCACTCCAGATGGTGCGCTTCGTCGACAACCAGCAGATCCCACTCGGCTTCCAGCACCTGCTCGAAGCGACGGCGCTTCTTGCGCAGGAAGTCGAGGCTGCAGATCACCAGCTGTTCGGTCTCGAAGGGGTTTTCCGCATCGGCGAACGCCTCGACGCAGCGCTCCTCATCGAACAGGGAGAAATGCAGGTTGAAGCGGCGGAGCATTTCGACCAGCCACTGATGCTGCAGGGTTTCGGGAAGCAGGATGAGCACGCGATGGGCACGGCCGGAGAGCAGTTGTTGGTGGATGATCATGCCCGCTTCTATGGTCTTGCCCAGGCCCACCTCATCGGCCAGCAGCACGCGCGGGGCGTAGCGGTGACCCACTTCGTGAGCGATATAGAGCTGGTGCGGGATCAGGCTGACTTTACCGCCCGCCAGGCCGCGAGTCGGATTGCGACGACGCTGGTGCTGGTTGACCAGCGCCTCGTAACGCAGGGTGAAACGGGACATGCGGTCGATTTGACCGGCGAACAGACGATCCTGTGGCTTGTTGAACTTGATGAAGTTGTTGAGAAACACTTCCTTGAGGACGACAGGCTCATCGGTGTCGGTGCGCGTGCCGACATATATAAGCAGGCCGTCTTTCTCCTGCACTTCTTCGACCGTCATGGTCCAGTCTTCGTGACTGGCTATCTGATCGCCCACATTGAAGCTGACCCGGGTCACCGGCGCCTCTTCTTTGGCATACATGCGGTTTTCACCGGTAGCCGGAAACAACAGGGTAACCATGCGTCCTTCAACAGCAACGACTGTTCCCAAACCCAGATCCGTCTCTGTATCACTGATCCAACGCTGGCCAAGTGCAAAAGGCATTAAACTCTCCAAAGCCCAAGAGTGTGGTAATCGCAAAGGGGCGCTATGTTACCCGAAGGCGGAAGCCCGATCATCATGGTTATGGCGTTCTGAAAAGCCAATTCGATACAACCTTGATCCGTCGACATCACTTATCCCCCTATAAATATAAAACGCGAGCGAATTGCACCCTTATTGGCTGCCAATACAGCGCATTGCTGCATTAGTGAGCGAACGAACCGTGGGTGTCATCTTTTTGCAATAATCCTCTTGCCAGAACGAATTCGCTCCCTATAATGCGCCTCCATCGACAGGGTAAGCGGCAACGCAAACAAGCCGGTCGGTAGCCTCGAAAAGCCTTTGAAAATAAGGCTTGACTCGAGAAGGCGGTTGAGTAGAATGCCACTCCCGCAGCAGCCAAAAGCTGCGTCGCTCTTTAACAATTTGAATCAAGC
>NZ_JBFOCZ010000007.1:0-71476 GCF_040908015.1 Aeromonas sp. R7-5
TGACCCCATGCCGAACTCAGAAGTGAAACGCTGTAGCGCCGATGGTAGTGTGGCATTCGCCATGCGAGAGTAGGACACTGCCAGGCACCCAATTTCAAGATTACGCCCAGCGTGGTCTTTACCGGTTAGTGTGCTGATATGGCTCAGTCGGTAGAGCGCATCCTTGGTAAGGATGAGGTCCCCAGTTCGATTCTGGGTATCAGCACCATTAAATAAGAAAGCCTCCCAATCGGGAGGCTTTCTTGTATCTGCCTTTCAGCCATCCATCGCAAATTGCAGTCCTGCAATGTCGCACCTTCTTGTTGCTGAGATATCTTCCCTTTCTATCCCGTATGCTTTCCGGGCGGCGCTTCTCTCTTAAAGGGATCCGGGCTAAGTTGTGGATTGGCAAAGACAACGACGCTTTCGAAGGGGAAAGAACATGCTGATTAGGAATGTGCGTCTGGCGGGCAGGGAAGGGATGTGGCAAATCCTCTGTCAGGGAGGCGTGATCCGGGCCATCGAGCCCATGAGCACCCAGCTGCTCTCTGCCCGCGAGCTTGATGGTGAGCAAGGCCTTGTCATCCCCCCCTTTATCGAACCGCACATTCACCTCGATACCACCCAGACGGCTGGCGAGCCGAGCTGGAACCTCTCCGGCACCCTGTTTGAGGGGATCGAGCGTTGGGCCGAGCGCAAGGCGCTGCTGACCCATGAGGATGTGAAACAACGCGCCATCCAGACACTGAAATGGCAGATTGCCAACGGCATCCAGTTCGTCCGCACCCATGTGGATGTTTCCGACCCCAATCTGGTCGCCCTGAAGGCGATGCTGGAGGTGCGGGAGGAGATGAAGGAGTGGGTGGAGCTGCAGATAGTGGCCTTCCCGCAGGAGGGGATCCTCTCCTACCCCAACGGCAAGGCATTGCTGGAAGAGGCTCTCAAGCTGGGGGCCGACGTGATCGGTGCCATCCCCCATTTCGAGTTTACCCGGGAGTACGGGGTCGAGAGTCTGCACTACGTCTTCGATCTTGCGGAGAAATATCAGGTTCTGGTGGATGTGCATTGCGACGAAATCGATGACGAACAGTCCCGTTTTATCGAGACACTGGCAACCCTGGCCTACGAGCGCGGTATTGGCCATAGGGTAACCGCCAGCCACACCACCGCCATGCACTCCTACAACGGAGCCTATGCGTCGCGGCTGTTCCGGCTGCTCAGGATGGCGGGCATCAACTTCGTCGCCAATCCGCTGGTGAACATTCACCTGCAGGGGCGCTTCGATATCTATCCCAAGCGTCGTGGCATCACCCGGGTGAAGGAGATGCTGGAGGCGAACATCAACGTCTGCTTCGGCCACGACGACGTGTTCGATCCCTGGTATCCCATGGGTACGGCCAACATGTTGCAGGTGCTGCATATGGGGCTGCATGTCTGCCAGATCATGGGCTACGAACAGATCAACGACAGTCTCAAGCTGATCAGCTGTCACAGTGCCCGCACCCTGAACGTGCAGGATCGCTACGGCATCGAGGTGGGCAAGCCCGCCAACCTGCTGATCCTTCCTGCAGAGAATGGTTTCGATGCGGTGCGCCGCCAGGTGCCGGTACGTTATTCCATCCGTCATGGCAGAGTCATCGCCGATACTCGCCCGGCCGAGACGACCCTCCATCTTGTGAATGCAGAATCGGTAGACTTTCGCCGCTAGGGTCTAGCCGGGTCGATTAATTGCCCGGCTGTCCCCTGCTGCCGACATTTTGCATAATGCCAACCTGACAATCTTGGAGACTGCTTGATGCAAACCTGGTTATTTGTCGCTGTCGGGGGCGCCTTCGGTGCCTGCCTGCGTTTTGGCATCGCCGAACTGATGGCCTGGCTGCTGGGACGCCACTTTCCCTATGGCACTCTGGTGGTCAACGTGGTCGGTTCCTTCATCATGGGGATTGCCTATGCCCTGATCAGCCATGGTCACGTGGTGGAACACCCGATGAAGCCATTGCTGATGGTGGGTATCCTCGGTGCCCTGACCACCTTCTCCTCCTTTGCCCTCGACACGGTCGTGCTGGCCCAGCAAGGGGCCTATCTGAAGGCGCTGCTCAATATCGGTCTCAATCTGTTCCTCTGCCTGGCCATGGTCGTGCTGGGGATGCAGTTGGTCGCAAGCCGGGTTTGAGGTGTCCGCACGCCATCGGCTCTGGTAAACTGGCGGCCATTCTTTGCTCTATGGGTATTTGAGGGATGTCGGAACAGACTACTACTACGCATTTTGGCTATAAAACCGTGGCAGCGACCGAGAAGGAAACCCTGGTCGCCGGTGTCTTTCATTCGGTGGCGGCCAAGTATGATCTGATGAACGATCTGATGTCGTTCGGCATCCATCGCCTCTGGAAGCGCTTTACCATCGACTGCTCCGGTGTCCGCAAAGGACAGAAGGTGCTGGATCTGGCTGGCGGCACAGGGGATTTGACCGCCAAGTTCTCCCGCATCGTGGGCGAGACCGGTCAGGTGGTCCTGGCGGACATCAACGACTCCATGCTGAAAGTGGGCCGCGACAAGCTGCGCAACCTGGGGGTGGCCAACAACGTCTCCTACGTACAGGCCAATGCCGAGGCGCTCCCCTTCCCTGACAACCACTTCGACGTCATCACCATCGGCTTCGGCCTGCGCAACGTCACCGACAAGGACAAGGCGCTTGCCTCCATGTTCCGGGTGCTCAAGCCGGGTGGCCGCCTGCTGGTGCTGGAGTTCTCCAAGCCGGTGAGCGAAGTGATCGCCAAGCTGTATGATCTCTACTCCTTCAAATTGCTGCCGAAAATGGGCGAAATCGTCGCGAACGACAGCGAAAGTTACAAATACCTGGCGGAATCCATCCGCATGCACCCGGATCAGCAGACCCTGGCAGGCATGATGGAGAATGTCGGGTTCGAACAGGTCGAGTTTTACAACCTGACCCAGGGCGTGGTCGCCCTGCACCGCGGTTACAAGTTTTAAGGTCGCCTATGCCGATGGATGCCATGGTCACCGCGGTGATCGAAACCAGCCTCAACCAGTTGCTGGCCCTGGACAAACAGAGCCCGGAGCGGTTGCGCAAGCTGACGGGCAAGGTACTCAAACTGGAGCTGCGCGAGCTCAAGCCGCTCTGGTTTGTCTTCTCGGAGCGCCGTCTGGATGTGCTTGCCAGGTTTGAAGGGGAGGCGGATGCGGTGCTGAGCCTCTCCCTGACCGCCCTCGGTCTGCTCAAGGAGCCTTCCGCCCTGACCCGCTACATCCGCGAGGAGAAGCTGGACCTGAGCGGTGACCCCCAGCTGGTGCAGGCATTCAGCGCCCTGCTTGGCGAGCTCGATATCGACTGGGAAGAGGAGCTGTCCCGCTACACCGGCGATGTGGTGGCCCACACCCTGTGCAGTGGTGCCCGTCAGGCTCGCCGTTTTGTGGGGCGAGAGTTGTGCCGTTCCCAGCGTCAAGTGGCCGAGTATCTGACCGAGGAGGCGAGGCTTGCCCCGGGTCCGCTGGAAGTGGCGAGCTTCAATGACGATGTCGAAGAGCTGGCCCAACAGATGAAGGCGATCGAGTTGCGGCTTGCCCGCCTCGAACAGCAGGTGAGCTGATGACCCCGAAGGAGTTCAAACGCCTCTATCGCATCGTCAGCATCCTGCTGGAACAGGGCATCGACGAGCTGGTGCCCGCCCGTTATCAGCCCTGGCCTGGCCGTCTGGCCCGTCGCAGTCTGTTCTGGCTCAAGAACAAGCAACAAGGCATGAGCCGTGGCGCCCGTATTCGCCTCGCCTTCGAGGCCCTGGGCCCCATCTTCATCAAGTTCGGCCAGATGCTCTCGACCCGCCGAGACCTGCTGCCCCCCGACATTGCCGAAGAGCTGGCCCTGCTGCAGGACAGGGTGCCTCCCTTCTGTGGTCAGGCCGCCCGTCGCCAGATAGAAGAGAGCCTGGGTTGCCCCGTCGAGACCCTGTTCGATGAGTTCGACGAGACGCCGCTGGCATCCGCCTCCATCGCCCAGGTGCACACCGCCCGGTTGAAGGAGAACGGCCGCGAGATCGTCATCAAGGTGATCCGTCCCGATATCGAGCCGGTCATCGAGGCCGACCTGCGCCTGATGCAGGCCCTGGCCCGTCTGGTGGCCCGTTTCGTGCCCCAGAGCGGACGACTGCGCCCCGTCGAGGTGGTGGAGGAGTATCGCAAGACCATACTCGACGAGCTCAACCTGATGCGCGAAGCGGCCAACGCCATCCAGCTGCGCCGCAACTTCACCGGTTCCGAGGCGCTCTATGTGCCCGAGGTGTTCACGGACCATTGCCGTGAGCAGGTGCTGGTGATGGAGCGCATCTACGGCATTCCGGTCTCCGACATTGCCGCGCTGGAAGCCAACGGCACCAACATGAAGCTGCTGGCCGAGCGCGGAGTGGAGGTGTTCTTCACCCAGGTGTTCCGCGACAGCTTCTTCCACGCCGACATGCACCCGGGCAACATCTTCGTCTCTTTCGAACACCCCGAGAATCCGCTCTGGATCGGCATCGACTGCGGCATCGTCGGCACCCTCAACCGGGAAGACAAGCGCTACCTGGCGGAGAACTTCCTCGCCTTCTTCAACCGCGACTACCGCCGTGTGGCCGAGCTGCACGTGGAGTCTGGCTGGGTACCGCCCGATACCAAGGTGGACGAGTTCGAGTTCGCCATCCGCACCGTGCTGGAGCCCATCTTCGAGAAACCGCTCTCCGAGATCTCCTTCGGCCACGTGCTGCTCAATCTGTTCAACACCGCCCGTCGCTTCAACATGCAGGTGCAGCCGCAACTGGTGCTGCTGCAAAAGACCCTGCTCTATGTGGAAGGGCTGGGTCGCCAGCTTTATCCCCAGCTGGATTTGTGGCAGACCGCCAAGCCCTATCTGGAAAACTGGATGCACGAGCAGGTCGGCCCCAAGGCGGTGTGGAATGCCATCAAGGAGAAGGCGCCGTTCTGGGCGGAGAAACTGCCGGAGCTGCCGGAGCTGGTCTATGAGACCCTGCGTCAGGCCCGCCATCAGCAGCACCACTTCGACCAGATGTTTGCCGATTTCCGTCGCCACAGTCGCCGTCAGGGGCAGGCCCGCTACCTCTTAGGGGTTGGAGCCAGCCTGCTGCTCGCGGGTGTATTCTTGCTGACCCAGAAACAACACATTGAGTGGGGACAAATCAGCCTCGCCGGCGCCGGGTTATGCTGGCTGCTGGGTTGGTTGCGAACCCGTTCCCATTAAATAACCTGCGCCATCGGGCGCCTATCCGGAGAGAAAGTCATGGGTGGTATCAGTATTTGGCAGTTGTTGATCATCGCAGTCATCGTCGTGCTGTTGTTCGGCACCAAGAAATTGCGCGGTATCGGCGGCGATCTGGGCGCGGCGGTCAAGGGGTTCAAGAAGGCGCTCTCCGATGAGCCGGCCGACACCAAACCCGAGCAGAAAGATGCCGAGTTCCCGACCAAGCAGTTGAACGAGACGGCCAGCAACGCCGAAGCCGCCAAGCAGAAAGACAAAGATCAGGCCTAAGCCATGTTCGACATCGGTTTTTGGGAGCTGGTCGTCATCGGCGTCGTCGCCCTGGTGGTGCTGGGTCCCGAGCGGTTGCCGGTCGCGATCCGCACCGCCAGCCACTGGATAAGGCTGATCCGCAGCACCGCCAACTCGGTCAAGGCCGAGCTGGAACAGGAGCTCAAGTTGCAGGATCTGCACAACGATCTGAAGAAGGCCGAACGGTTGCAGATGAACAACCTGAGCCCCGAGCTGCAGGAGTCCATCGAGCAGTTGAAAGCGGCCGCCCAGTCGGTGAATCGTCCCTATCAGGGGGAGAACGAGATCCGCCCGCCTCGGGAGCCCGCCCAGGCTGAGCCAGCCATTCCGGTGGCGGCCTCGGTGCCCGCGACCCCAGAGGTGCCACCGGTCAACAGTCAGCGAGAGAGCGAGCCTGTGCCCGCCAGCGAGTCCGCAGCCAAAGGAGAGGGTAAGCCATGAGTCAGGCAGAACAACCCCTCATCAGCCATCTGGTGGAGCTGAGAACCCGTCTGCTGCGCGCCATCTCCGCCATCCTGCTGGTGTTCATCGCGCTCATCTACTTCTCCAACAACATCTACGACTTCGTGGCCCAGCCGCTGCTCAGCCAGTTGCCGGCAGGCACCAGCATGATAGCGACGGATGTGGCGACGCCCTTCATCACGCCCATCAAGCTGACCCTGGTGGTCTCCTTCTTCGTGGCGATCCCCTATCTGCTCTATCAGGCCTGGGCCTTCATCGCACCCGGTCTGTACCAGCATGAACGGCGGCTGATCCTGCCCCTGGTGGCCTCCAGCGCCGTGCTGTTCTATGCGGGGATGGCGTTCGCCTACTACGTGGTGTTCCCCCTGGTGTTCGGCTTCTTCACCAGTACCGCCCCCGCCGGGGTGACGGTGGCGACCGACATCGCCAGCTACCTGGACTTCGTGCTGACCCTGTTCTTCGCGTTCGGGGTGGCGTTCGAGATCCCGGTGGCCACCATACTGCTCTGCTGGACCGGGGTGACCACCCCCAGGAGCCTGAAGGAGAAGCGCCCCTACGTCATCGTCGGGGTCTTCGTGGTCGGTATGTTGCTGACGCCGCCCGATGTCTTCTCCCAGACCCTGCTCGCGATCCCCATGTGGGGCCTGTGGGAGATAGGTCTGTTCTTCGCCCGCTTCTACGTGAAGAAAGAGGACGAAGAGCAGCAACAAACGGAAGAGGGGAGCTGAGGCTCCCTTCCTCTTTTCATGCATCCGTTCGAGGCGTATGGTAAGGCCCCATCGAGTAGATGGTTTTCAAATGCCTGATATGCACCTCGTTTGTCCGGAACCCCTGACTCCATGATCGACATCGGTTTGAACCTGACCAGCAGCCAGTTCGCAGGCGAACAGGCCGACCTGGTGGAACGCGCGCGCGCCGCCGGGGTGGAAGCCCTGATCCTGACCGGCACCGATCTGGCCGGCAGCCGCGAGAGCGCCGCATTGGCCGCCCGCTGGCCCGGTTACTGCTTCTCCACCGCCGGGGTACATCCCCACGATGCCAAAAGCGTCGATGAGGCGACCCTGCCCGCCTTGCGCGAACTGGCGGCCCTGCCCCAGGTGGTGGCCATCGGCGAGTGCGGTCTCGACTACAACCGGGACTTCTCCCCCCGTCCAGTGCAGGACGTGGTGTTTGACGCCCAGCTTGCGCTCGCCGCCGAGCTCGGGATGCCGGTGTTTCTGCACTGCCGCGATGCCCATAACAAATTCGTCGAGATCCTGCGCCCCTGGTTGCCCCGCCTGCCGGGGGCCGTGCTGCACTGCTTCACCGGCTCCGACGCCGAGCTGGACGAGTGCCTGGCGCTGGGGCTGCATATCGGGGTGACCGGCTGGCTCTGTGACGAGCGCCGTGGCCAGCTGCTGCGCGAGCAGGTGGCCCGCATTCCGGCGGGTCGCCTGATGATAGAGACGGACGCCCCCTACCTAGTGCCGCGGGATCTGAAACCCAGGCCCAAACGCAACGAGCCCGCTTTTTTGCCGCACATCGCCCAGGTGGTGGCGGCCTGCCGTGGTGAAGCGCCCGAGGCCTTGCTGGCCCATACCCGGGCCACCTCCGCCGCATTCTTCCAACTTCCGCTTTTGGAGTGATTCATGGCCACAACTCTTCCGGGGGCCTTCCCGGGCCGTCGCCTGCGCCGGGTGCGCAAACATGACTTCAGCCGCCGCCTGGTGCGCGAGAACGTACTGACCGTCGACGATCTCATCTATCCCGTGTTCGTGCTGGAGGGGGAGGGTCAGCGAGAGGCCGTTGCCTCCATGCCGGGGGTGGACAGGCTCTCCATCGATCTGCTGCTCGAAGAGGCCGCCGAACTGGTGGCCCTGGGTGTGCCGGCGGTGGCCCTGTTCCCGGTGACGCCGCTGGAGAGAAAGAGTCTGATGGCGGAAGAGGCCTACAACCCGGATGCCCTGGCCCAGCGGGCGACCCGTGCCCTCAAGGCTCGCTTCCCGGAGCTCGGGGTCATCACCGATGTGGCGCTCGACCCCTTCACCACCCATGGCCAGGACGGCATCATCGATGACGAAGGCTATGTGCAGAACGACATCACCACCGAGATCCTGGTGAAGCAGGCGCTCTCCCATGCCGCCGCCGGGGCCGACATGGTGGCCCCGTCCGACATGATGGACGGCCGCATCGGTGCCATCCGCGCGGCGCTGGAGGAGAACGGCTTCGTCAACGTGCAGATCATGGCCTACTCCGCCAAGTACGCCTCCCACTACTACGGCCCGTTCCGCGATGCGGTGGGCTCCGCCGCCAACCTCGGCAAGAGCAACAAGGCCACCTACCAGATGGATCCGGCCAATGGCAACGAAGCCCTGCACGAGGTGGCCCTCGACATCGCTGAAGGGGCGGACAGCGTCATGGTCAAGCCGGGCATGCCCTACCTGGACATCATCCGCCGGGTGAAGGATCAGTTCGGCGTGCCGACCTTCGCCTATCAGGTGAGCGGCGAGTACGCCATGCACATGGCGGCGATCCAGAATGGCTGGCTCAAGGAGAAAGAGTGCGTGATGGAATCCCTGCTCTGCTTCAAGCGGGCCGGGGCCGATGGCATCCTCACCTACTTCGCCAAGCGGGTCGCCCAGTGGTTGAAAGAGGACGCCCGACGCTGAGGCGGGGAGTGTCCATGCCCTCACAATGCCGGCCCTCGGGCCGGCATTGTCGTCTCTGGCAGATGAAGTGCTGGTTTTATGAACAAAATGCCTGAAAAAGTGGGTAACAAGCCCGTCTCTTGGCGGCAAAGGCTTGATAAATGGGGTTTCTGCCTACATCTTAGATGGTCCAAGCAGGCTTCTGGACGGCAGGGGCTGCAGAGCATTTAGAGGTACCGCAGATGACTAACCCTTTGCTGACAATGGACTCGCTGCCTCCCTTCAGCCAGATCCAGCCCGATCAGGTGCAACCTGCCGTGACGCAGGCCATCGCCGATTGCAAACAGAAGATTGAGGATGTGCTGGCCCAGAAGGAGCCTCACACCTGGGACAGCCTGATCGCCCCGCTGGAAGAGGTCAACGACCGCCTCTCCCGGATCTGGTCCCCCATCAGCCACCTCAACGCCGTGCAGAACAGCGAGGCGCTGCGGGCGGCTCACGATGCCTGCCTGCCGCTGCTTTCCGAATTCCAGACCTATGTCGGTCAGCATGAAGGGCTCTATCAAGCCTATCTGGCCCTCTCCGAGAGCGATGACTTCCCCCGGCTGGATGATGCCCAGCGCAAGGAGATCCTGAACACCCTGCGCGATTTCCGCCTCTCCGGCATCGGTCTGCCTGCCGAGGCGCAGCAGCGTTACGGCGAGATCCAGGCCCGCCTCTCGGAGCTCGCCTCCCGTTTCAGCAACAACGTGCTGGACGCGACCCAGGGCTGGCACAAGCTGGTGACCGACGAGGCCGAGCTGGCCGGTCTGCCCGCGAGCGCCCAGGCTGCCGCGCGCCAGATGGCCGAACTCAAGGGCAAGGAGGGGTGGCTGTTCACCCTGGACATCCCCTCCTACCTGCCGGTGATGATGTATGCCGACAGCCGCGCCCTGCGTGCCGAGCTGTATGAGGCCTTCACCACCCGCGCCTCCGACCAGGGCCCCAACGCTGGCAAGTGGGACAACTCCACCATCATGACCGAGTTGCTCACCCTGCGCCGGGAGCTGGCCCGACTGCTGGGCTTTGCCAACTATGCCGAACTCTCCCTCGCGACCAAGATGGCGGACAAGCCGGAGCAGGTGGTGGAGTTCCTCACCGACCTGGCTGCCAAGTCCCTGCCCCAAGGCAAGGCGGAGCTGGAGGAGATCCGCGCCTTTGCCGCCGAGCAGCACGGTCAGGACGAACTGGCGGCCTGGGATCTTGCCTATTACGCAGAAAAGCTCAAACAGCACAAGTTTTCGGTCTCTGATGAGCAGTTGCGTCCTTATTTCCCCGCCGGTCGGGTCGTGAAGGGGCTGTTCGAGGTGGTCAAGCGGGTGTTCGGCATGAAGGTACGCGAGCGTCTCGGCATCGACACCTGGCACCCGGATGTGCGCTTCTACGACATCTTTGACGCCGATGACGAGCTGCGCGGCAGCTTCTACCTGGATCTCTATGCCCGCGAGCACAAGCAGGGCGGCGCCTGGATGGATGTCTGCCTGGGTCGCCGCTACCGTCAGGACGGCTCCCTGCAAAAGCCGGTGGCCTACCTGACCTGCAACTTCAACGGCCCGGTGGACGGCAAGCCGGCCCTGTTTACCCACAACGAAGTGGTCACCCTGTTCCACGAGTTCGGCCACGGCATTCACCACATGCTGACCCGCATCGATGTGGCTGGCGTGGCTGGCATCAACGGCGTGGCCTGGGATGCGGTGGAGCTGCCGAGCCAGTTCCTCGAGAACTGGTGCTGGGAATCCGAGGCGCTGGCCTTCATCTCCGGCCATTACGAGACCGGGGAGCCGCTACCCGCCGATCTGCTGGAGAAGATGCTGACCGCCCGCAACTTCCAGGCGGCGATGCAGATGCTGCGCCAGCTGGAGTTCGCCCTGTTCGACTTCCGTCTGCACCAGACCTTTGACCCGACCAGAGCGGATCAGATCCCTGCGCTGCTGGATGAGGTGCGCAGCCAGGTCGCCGTGATGACGCCTCCGGCGTTCAACCGCTTCCAGCACAGCTTCTCCCACATCTTCGCGGGCGGCTACGCGGCGGGCTACTACAGCTACAAGTGGGCCGAGGTACTCTCTGCCGACGCCTTCTCCCGCTTCGAGGAGGAGGGGATCTTCAACCCGGCCACGGGCCACTCCTTCCTGAAGAATATTCTGGAAAAGGGCGGCTCCAGGGAGCCGATGGAGCTGTTCCGTGCCTTCCGTGGCCGGGAGCCCCAGGTGGATGCGCTGCTGCGTCACAGCGGTATCGCCGCGTGAGGTCCCGCCGCCACAGTGAGCCTCGATTGGATGAGCTGCCGCGCCACTGTGGGAGCTTCAAGCAGGTACACATTTGCGGCATAGTGGGATCGAAACGTGATTTTTGATAGAAAAAGGGACCTTTTGGTCCCTTTTTCCAAGCCTTTTTAATATCTTGCGGAGTGCATGTTTGCACTGTCCCCGCCTCTTCAGTAGAGTCGGGTTCTACCTTCCAGGGAGAGAAAGAACCTTGCCATGAGGCGAGCACTCGAGTCTGTCTATCAAATCATCTCCAGCCTGTCTCATTCGAGTGGTCAGGGATATTTTGATGCCTTTGTGAGTGAAATCGCCAACGCGGTGGGGGCTGACTTTGTCCTGGTGTCCGGCAAGGATCAGGCGGGTCTGTTCTTTACCGTGCATGCCGCCTATCCCGCCTCCCTCGACATCAACGCCTACAGCTTCCCCCTCGCCGACACTCCGGGGGAGATCGCCATGCAACAGGGTGAAGCCTGGTTCAGTGATCGCACCCGCCAGCTGTTCCCCCACGCCGCCGTGCTGGAGCGCTGCGAGGTGAGAGCCTATGCCGGCGTCGCGCTCAAGAACGCCGAGGGAGAGACCATCGGCCTGTGCAGCGTCATGTTCAAGCGGGCCATGCCGAGAATGGAGAAGATAGTGGGCCTGCTGCGTCTGCTGGCCCCGCTCGCCGGTCGTGAACTGGCGCTGATGTATCAGCAGCGCCAGAGCCAGGAGCAGCCGGCGCAACCGGAACATCACCACTTCCTGGACACCATGATGTCCCATGCGCCCGTGGGCATCGGCAAGGTGGATCTGGGCGGCAAGATCCTCTGGGCGAACCCGGCCATCGAGAAGATGCTCGGCTACAGCCAGGAGGAGCTGCAACAGCTCACCGTCGCCGAAATCAACCATCCGGACGACTGGCAGACCAGCATTGCGCTCTACGACGCCCTCAAGCGGGGAGAGCGTCCCGCGTTTACCCAGGAGAAGCGTTATCTCCATCGGGATGGGACCGTCCTGTGGGGACGGGTGACGGTGACCCTGATCCGCAACGAGCAGATGCACCCCGACTATCTCATGGTGGTGCTGGAGAACATCGATCCCATCAGGCGCCATGCGGAGCAGCTCAAGCTCTCCCACCGGGTCTATGACAACCTCTCCGAAGCCATTCTGGTGTGCGATGCCGACAGTCGCATCATCTCGGTCAATCCGGCCTTCGAGAAGATCACCGGTTACAGCGAGGAGGAGGCGTGTGGCCAGCGGCCCAGCATGCTCAAGTCCGGACTGCACGATCAGACCTTCTATGCGGACATGTACCACGCCCTGGAGCGGGTGGGGATCTGGCGTGGCGAGGTGTGGAACAAGCGCAAGAACGGCAAGCTCTATCCCCAGCAGCTGATGATCAGCGCCGTGCGGGAAGGGGGCAAGATCAGTCAGTACATCGCCATCTTCAGCGATCTTTCCCAGACCAAGCTGGCAGAGCAGAAGATCGCCGCCCAGGCCAACTACGACAACCTCACCGGCCTGCCCAACCGCTGGCTGTTCGGTCGCTGTCTGGCCCGCTTCTGCGAACGGGGGGAGCGCTTCGCCCTCATGGTGCTCGACCTCAACAACTTCAAGGCGGTCAACAACAGCATGGATCACCATGTGGGCGACGCCCTGCTGCGGGAGGTATCGGATCGGCTGGTGAGCCGGGTGCGCACCGAGGACCTGGTGGCCCGCATCGGCGGCGACGAGTTTGCCTTCCTGGTGCCCGGCATCGTCAACCGCCGTCAGGCCGAGGTGTTTGCCAAGCAGGTGATCGGCGGTTTTGCCCGTCCCTTCATGCTGGCCAACCAGCACCTCTATGTGACCGCCACCCTGGGGATCACCCTCTGTCCCAATGACGGCGGCGACAGCGACGAGCTCTTGCGCAATGCCGAGCAGGCCCTGTTCGTCGCCAAGCGCCAGGGACGCCCCCTCGGCACCTACAACGCCTCCATGCGGGAAGAGGTGAGCCAGCGCCACCAGATGCAGCACGATCTGGCGGAGGCCATCAAGCTGGGCCAGCTGACCATGGCCTACCAGCCCATCTGGGACAACCGCAGCGGCCGGGTCGCCAAGCTGGAGGCCCTGGTGCGCTGGTATCACCCCCACTGGGGTCAGGTCTCACCGGCGGATTTCATCCCGCTGGCGGAAGAGGCGGGGCTCATCCAGGGGCTGGGTGCCCTGGTGCTGTGGCAGTCTTGCCGGGATCTGGCCAGATTGCAGCAGTCCGGCTTCCCGGATCTGCAGATGTCCATCAACCGCTCCACCCTGGAGTTCCAGACCATAGACCCGGAGGCCAACGAGTGGCTCAGGGTGATCCGCCACTTCGAGCTGGATCCGGCGGACATCATCATCGAGATCACCGAGTCCCTGCTGATGGAGACGAGCGATCAGCACAGGGTGCGGATCGATGCCCTGCGCGAGGCGGGCTGCAAGCTGGCCATCGACGACTTCGGCACCGGCTACTCGGCACTGAACTACCTGCGTACCTTCCCGGTGGATCTGGTGAAGATCGATCGCTCCTTCGTGCGCCATATTCCCTTCAACGAGCAGGACCGTCTGCTGCTCGACGGCATCATCAACATCGTGCACAACCTCGGCATGCAGGTGGTGATCGAAGGGGTGGAGACCCGGGAGCAGCTCAACTTCCTTTGCCAGAAGGGGTGCGCCTTCACCCAGGGGTATCTGCTCAGCCGCCCGCTGCCCTTCGACGATCTGACCGAGTACCTGAGCCTCAACCGTCAGGGAATGAACCTGGCGAATCTGACCACGGTGAGCTGACCCCCCGCTTCTGCTATCATGCCGGCTTCTGCGCCGTGATGAGTCCATGTTATGCCCCATATTCAGGTTTTCAGTGAAGTGCCCGCCCGCGATGGCGAGCTCGACGCCCTGCGCCAGCGCCTTGCCGACGTGGCGTTTCCCGCGCCCTTCGCCCTGGTGCTGACCGCATCGCGGTTGGAGCTGCGCAAGCTGGACGAACCCAAGCTGGGGGCCGTCTATGTGGATTTCGTGGAAGGGGCGGTGGCCCATAGACGCAAGTTCGGTGGCGGGCGCGGCCAGTCCATCGCCAAGGCGGTGGGATTGAAGTCGGGAGCCATGCCGACCGTGGTGGATGCCACCGCCGGGCTCGGGCGCGATGCCTTCGTGCTCGCCTCCCTCGGCTGCAAGGTGACCCTGATCGAGCGCAGCCCCGTGGTGGCGGCACTGCTCCAGGACGGTCTGACCCGGGCGGGGCAGGATCCCGAGATAGGCCCCTGGGTGCGCGAGCGGATGCAACTGCTGCAAGGCCCGGCGGTGGAGACCCTGCTGGCGCTGACCGAGCGGCCGGAGGTCATCTACCTGGACCCCATGTTCCCCCACAAGCAGAAGTCGGCGCTGGTGAAAAAAGAGATGCGGGTGTTCCAGTCTCTAGTGGGGGCGGATCTCGACGCGGATGCTCTGCTGCCAGCGGCGCTCAGGATGGCTAACAAGCGGGTGGTGGTGAAGCGGCCCGACTATGCGGGCTGGCTCAACGAGCACAAGCCCAGCATGGCCATCGAGACCAAGAGCAACCGCTTCGACGTCTATGTGATGGCGGCGCTGGCGAGTTGAGTGGCGACTGGCAGGGAATCTGAGCGTCAAACGAAGAGGGCCAACCTGATCAGGTTGGCCCTCTTGCTATTCATTGGCTGCGGGGTGGGGCGAAGTGGATCCGCTTTTCTTCCCCTTGCCAGACGAGTTCCAGGGTCGCCAGGTCCGCCAGGCTGAGGCGCTCAGCGCGCTCCAGCAGCAGATATTCGACTCCGTCGCTGGCTTCTATGGTGCGGATCTTGTCCGCCCAGGCTCGTCCATCCCGGTCGGTGATCGTGACGGGCAGCTGCCAGCTGGCGGCGATCTCCAGCCAGTCGTACAGGTCACAGCTGACGGGTTGGTAATCGGCCATGGGGTGTGCGCCTCAGGCTTCCAGCAGCCGGGTGGACCAGCCCATCTTCTGCTGGCGCTCTACCTCGAGGCGCAGCTCGCTGGCGCGCAGGTAGTGCTCGTCCAGCCAACCCTTGGGCAGGGTCAGGGTCAGGGCATCTTCATCGGCTTGCAGCATGAACCTGGGCACAGTGCCCTGGGTCCGGCGCATGCAGAGGATGAGGGAGATGCGCAGGATGCGGGCCAACCGGATCGCCTGGCGACCGGTGACGGCGCCCTGTTTCTCCAGCGGCTCCAGCTTGAATTCATCCCGCTGGTTGAACAGCAGGGCCGACAGCAGCTTCTTCTGCGCGGGGGTGAAGCCCGGCATGTCGATGTTGTCGATGATGTAGGCGGCGTGCTGCGGCGCCTTCTTGTACTCGATGCACAGACCGATTTCGTGCAGCAGGGCCGCGTAGCGCAGGATCGGGCGACCGTAGCGCTTGGAGAGGCGCCAGGCCGGCTGCAACTGGGTGAACGCTTCGATGGCGGTGTCGCGGACCCGCTCGGCGTGCTCCTTGTCCAGCTGGTAGCGGCTGATCAGGCTGTCGGCGGTGCGATCCCGGGCATCACAATCGTGATTGTTGCCGAGCAGGCCGTAGATGAGCCCTTCACGCAGGGCACCGCCCGCCAGGGTCATGCTCTCGATGTCGAGGGTTTCGAAGATGGCGATCAGGATGGCGAGGCCGGAGGGGAACACGGTCAGCCGTTCGGCCGCCAGCCCTTCGAGCTGCAACTGATCGAGTCTGCCGCAGGCGATGGCCTGACCCATCAGCTCTTGCAACTTGGGCAGGGTGACCCGCTCGCTCTTGCCCTGGGCCAGCATGATCTCCTGCAGCGCCTGGACGGTGCCGGAGGCGCCGACGCAGGTGCGCCAGCCGAGGGCACGGTAGTCCGCAGCCACTTTCTCCAGTACCGCCTTGGCGGCGGCAATGGCCTGGTTGAAGCGCGCCTCGGAGAGCTCGCCATCACCGAAGTGGTTGTTGAGCCAGGTGACGCAGCCCATGTGCAGGCTGTTGAGCAGCTTGGCTTCGCTCTGCTCGCCGATCACCAGCTCGGTGCTGGCGCCGCCGATGTCGATCACCAGCCGGTTGCCTTCCCCTGCCGACGTCCATGAGACACCTTCATAGATGGTCTTGGCTTCTTCCTCGCCCGAGATGATCTCGATGCTGTGGTTGAGCACCCGTTCCGCTTCGCTGATGAATTCGTCGACGTTGGTGGCCAGGCGCAGGGTGGCGGTGCCCACTACCCGGATGTTGTCGGACGGGATGTCCTGCAACTGCTCGGAGAAGAGGCGCAGACAATCCCAGCCCCGCTCCATGGCGGCACGGTTGAGGCGAAAATCGGCATCGAGGCCCGCGGCGAGGCGTACCTTGCGCTTGACCTTGGTGACGGTGCGCAGGGCACCGGCGACCTCGCGCACCACCAGCATGTGAAAGCTGTTGGAGCCGAGGTCGATGGCGGCATAGAGAGGCGAGTTGTGCAACTTGGCCGATCCCTCAGTTCTTGCGGGGGGGACGACGACGGTTGTTGCTGTTGCCACCGCCCTGGCGATCCCGCATGTTGCGGTTCACCGGCTGGCGGTTGCGGAACACCCGTTTTGGTGCGGTGACGTCATCCAGCAGCGCCTCGCGGTCATACTTGCTGACCGGGATGGGGTGGTGGATGTACTCCTCGATGGCCGGCAGGTTGAAGGCATAGTCTTCACAGGCCAGGCTGATGGAGTGACCGCTTCTGCCGGCGCGGCCGGTACGACCGATGCGGTGGACATAGTCTTCGGCATCATCGGGCAGGTCGTAGTTGAAGACGTGAGTCACGTCGGGGATGTGCAGACCACGGGCGGCCACGTCGGTGGCGACCAGGATATCCAGGGTACCCTTGGTGAAGTCTTCCAGGATCTTCATCCGCTTCTTCTGCGGCACGTCGCCGGTCAGCAGGCCGACGCGGTGGCCGTCGTTCTCCAGCCAGGCGTGAACGTCTTCACAGACGTGCTTGGTGTTGGCGAAGACGATGGCTTTCTCGGGCCACTCCTCTTCCATCAGGGAGAGCAGCAGCAACATCTTGTCTTCGTTGGAGGGGTAGAAGAGCTCCTCCTTGATCCGCACGCCGGTCATCTGTTCCGGTTCGACCTGTACATGTTCCGGGTGGTTCATGTGTTCATAGGCCAGCTCCTGCACCCGCAGGGAGAGGGTGGCGGAGAACAGCATGCTCAGACGCTCGGTGGCGGGGGGCATGCGGCGGAACAGGAAACGGATGTCCTTGATGAAGCCCAGATCGAACATGCGATCCGCTTCGTCCAGTACCACGACCTGGATGTTGCCGAGATCGATGACCTTGGACTTGAAGTAGTCGATGATGCGACCCGTAGTGCCGATCAGGATGTCGACGCCCTGTTCCAGCACGGCCAGCTGCTTGTCGTAGCCTTCGCCACCATAGGCGAGACCGAGCTTGAGCCCGGTAGAGGCTGACATGCTCTCTGCATCGTTATAGATCTGGACGGCCAGCTCCCGGGTCGGGGCCATGATGATGGCGCGGGGCTGGTTGACGAGGCGCGGCCTGGTCAGCGGATGGGTCAGCAAATAGTTGAATGTCGCCGCCAGGAAAGCCAGGGTTTTGCCGGTCCCCGTCTGAGCCTGACCGGCGAGATCATGACCTTCAACCAGCAGGGGCAGGGACAGTGCCTGGATGGGCGTACAATAGTGAAATCCCTTTGATTCCAGACCAGCCAGAACTTCGGGTTCGAGGCCCATTTGGGCGAATTTTTCGGTCGTTAGATGTGTTTTGCTCATGGCGGTAGGTTATCAGGTTAGGCTTGCAATAATAAACAGGATCATTTCAAATAGGGCAACTATTGCCTTTGTTGAACCATCAATAAAGCCTTAATTACTGACTGGAGTTGGAGATGAGTGACAAGATTGTTCAGCTGAGCGATGCCAGCTTCGAGGCCGATGTAATCAACGCCGACAGCCCTGTTCTGGTCGATTTCTGGGCCGAATGGTGTGGACCGTGCAAGATGATTGCCCCGATCCTGAACGAAGTTGCTCAGGAATATGAAGGTCGCGTGACCGTGGCGAAATTGAACATCGATCATAACGCCGACACTCCGCCCAAGTACGGCATTCGTGGTATCCCGACCCTGCTGCTGTTCAAGAATGGTGAAGTGGCAGCGACCAAGGTCGGCGCCCTGTCCAAGACCCAACTGAAAGAGTTCCTGGACGGCAACCTGTAATAATCAAGAAGGAGCGCATTGCAATAATGCGCTCCTTGTGTTTTATCACCTAGACGCTCACCCTGATTGGTGCTAGTTTATCGCTCGTTTGCTAACCTTTTTGCCTGACTCTTTGCTTAACTACCAGCCTGGCAAGTCAAATCCGATCAGCATCAATCCAGCAGACTGTCTCCTCATTTCAATCCTTGCTTACAGACTTTCACCACTATGAATCTGACTGAACTTAAGAACACTCCTGTGTCCGAGCTGGTCCAGCTTGGCGAATCCATGGGGTTGGAAAATCTGGCTCGGGCGCACAAGAAAGACATTATCTTTGCAATCCTCAAGGCGCACGCCAAGGGCGGCGAGGATATCTTTGGCGACGGTGTGCTGGAAATCCTGACCGACGGTTTCGGTTTCCTGCGCAGTGCAGACGGCTCTTATCTCGCTGGTCCGGATGACATCTATGTCTCCCCGAGCCAGATCCGCCGCTTCAACCTGCGTACCGGCGACACCATCTCCGGCAAGATCCGGCCGCCGAAAGAGGGCGAGCGCTATTTCGCCCTGCTCAAGGTCAACGACGTCAACTACGACCGTCCGGAAAACTCCCGCAACAAGATCCTGTTTGAAAACCTCACTCCCCTGCACGCCAACGAGCGTCTGCGCATGGAGCGTGGCAACGGTTCCACCGAAGACATCACCGCCCGTGTACTGGATCTGGCATCCCCGATCGGCAAGGGCCAGCGCGGTCTCATCGTTGCACCGCCCAAGGCCGGTAAGACCATGCTGCTGCAGAACATCGCCCAGAGCATCGCCTACAACCACCCGGATTGTGAGCTGATCGTGCTGCTGATTGACGAGCGTCCGGAAGAAGTGACCGAGATGCAGCGGATGGTGAAGGGCGAAGTGATCGCCTCCACCTTCGACGAGCCGGCCTCCCGTCACGTCCAGGTCGCCGAAATGGTGATCGAGAAGGCCAAGCGTCTGGTCGAGCACAAGAAGGATGTGGTGATCCTGCTGGACTCCATCACCCGTCTGGCCCGCGCCTACAACACCGTCATCCCGTCTTCCGGCAAGGTGCTGACCGGTGGTGTGGACGCCAACGCCCTGCACCGTCCGAAACGTTTCTTCGGTGCGGCGCGCAACGTCGAAGAGGGCGGCAGCCTGACCATCATCGCCACCGCGCTGATCGATACCGGTTCCAAGATGGATGAAGTCATCTACGAAGAGTTCAAGGGTACCGGCAACATGGAACTGCACCTCTCGCGCAAGATTGCCGAGAAGCGCGTCTACCCGGCCATCGACATCACCCGCTCCGGCACCCGCAAGGAAGAGCTGCTGACCGCCCCGGACGAGCTGCAGAAGATGTGGATCCTGCGCAAGATCATTCACCCCATGGGCGAGATCGACAGCATCGAGTTCCTCATCGACAAGCTGGCTGCGACCAAGACCAACGACGAGTTCTTCGACTCCATGAAGCGTCAACAGAAGTAACAGTCTCTTCAATGACAAAACCGCGGCCCAGGTCGCGGTTTTTGTTTATCTATTTCACGGCTGGCTTAGTAGTATGAAGCCTCGATGTCACAAGGAAAGGGACGTCATGAAGCTGGTGTTGTTCATATGGATGGGTTGGTTGTGGCTGGCGGCCCCGGTGCATGCCGACTCCCCGCCGCAATTGCAGGCTCCCCTGGTGGCGGACGAGGGACTGGAGGGGCATCGGGCGTACCTGGACGGGCGCATGGCGCTCGGGCAGTTTGATGCCATGGACTCGTTGCTCGAGACCCTGTCGGTGGGGCAGCGGGAGTTCCTGTTGTTCCAGTTGCTGGGTGAGCTCAAGTCATCGGGCGCACCGAGCCCGGCGCTGCTGGCCTGGGTGCGGGCACAAGCGGCCAAGGCGCCACAATGGCTGGTGGAAGGGAAGGTGGACGGTTTCCTGGTGCAGCTACCCGCCTACGACTTCCCCGCCGAGGCCCGGCTGGTGCTGAGCCACTGGCAGCAGCTGGCCTGGCAGGACAACTATCGCCAGTTGCTGGAGCAGGATCGCTTCGACTTCAAGCAGGTCTACTACAGCCGCAATCCCGAGCTGGCACAGCAGCAGCAGGCCCTGCTGGCGGTGCTCGATCGGCAGCCGGTATCCGTGTTGCGCCGGGAGGCGCAGCGGCTTGCCGCCCTCAATCTCTTCTTGCCGGACAACCAGTTGCTGCTGCACTTCATCGAACAGACCGGGGAGACGGCACTCTACCTCAAGCTGTGGCGTCAGCCAGTGGATCACGATAGCCTGACTGCGCTGCACACCATTTCCCGCTTTTATTCAGGGCAGGAGGCGAGCGATCTGCTGATCGCCGCCAGCCAGAACAGCCGCCTGATGGTCCCCGCCCTGCACCAGCTCAGCCGCCTCTCCCCCTTGCCGGACGGGGCCCAGCAGTTCCTCCTGGCCGAACTCGGCAAGCACCAGTATGGCGGGCTGGTGGCCGGCCTGTTGTTGCAGATGGACGAGCCCAGGCTCCTGGGTCAATTGGCAAACCGGCTGACGCTTCAGGAGCGGCGACACGCCTCGTCCGTCATGAGGTCCGATACGGGTACACCGGATACGCCGCCAGGGTTATAATGCGGGACCACCTGATCCCGCTGGGGTACTTGCATGAAATACAAGGACTTGCGTGATTTTATCGCGCAGTTGGAACAAAACGGACAGCTCAGGCGCATCAGTCGCGAGATAGACCCCTATCTGGAGATGACCGAGATCAGCGACCGTACCCTGCGTGCGGGGGGCCCGGCCCTGCTGTTTGAGAATCCCAAGGGCTACACCATGCCGGTGTTGACCAACCTGTTCGGCACGCCGGACCGGGTTGCCATGGGCATGGGCCAGCCCAACGTCAGCGCCCTGCGTCAGGTGGGGACCTGGCTCTCCTATCTGAAAGAGCCGGAGCCGCCTCGCGGGCTCAAGGAGCTGATGGAGAAGCTGCCCATCTTCAAGCAGGTGCTCAACATGCCGACCAAGCGGCTCTCTTCGGCCCCCTGTCAGCAGGTGGTGCTGGAAGGGGACGCGGTGGATCTGGATCAGATCCCCATCCAGCACTGCTGGCCCGGGGATGTGGCGCCCCTGGTCACCTGGGGTCTGACCATCACCCGCGGTCCCTACAAGAAGCGGCAGAACCTCGGCATCTATCGCCAGCAGAAAATCGGCAAGAACAAGCTGATCATGCGCTGGCTGGATCACCGGGGCGGCGCCATCGATTTTCGCGAGTGGCAGGAGGCCCACCCGGGCGAACGCTTCCCGGTGGCGGTGGCGCTGGGCGCCGATCCGGCGACCATCCTGGGCGCGGTGACGCCGGTCCCGGACAGCCTCTCCGAATACGCCTTTGCCGGTCTGCTGCGGGGCAGCCGTACCGAGGTGGTGAAGGCGCTGAGCTGCGATCTGGAAGTGCCCGCCAGCGCCGAGATCGTGCTGGAAGGCTATCTGGAGCCGGGGGAGATGGCCTCCGAAGGGCCTTACGGCGATCACACCGGCTACTACAACGAAGTGGACGAGTTCCCGGTCTTCACCATCACCCACATGACGATGCGCCGGGATGCCATCTACCACAGCACCTACACCGGCCGTCCGCCCGATGAGCCGGCGGTGCTCGGGGTGGCGCTCAACGAGGTGTTCGTACCGCT
Organism: Aeromonas sp. R7-5; assembly: GCF_040908015.1. Lineage (NCBI taxonomy): Bacteria > Pseudomonadati > Pseudomonadota > Gammaproteobacteria > Aeromonadales > Aeromonadaceae > Aeromonas > Aeromonas sp. R7-5. The sequence goes on from NZ_JBFOCZ010000007.1 coordinate 21,739, forward strand.
GTTGCAGAAGCAGTTCCCCGAGATCGTGGATTTCTACCTGCCGCCGGAGGGGTGCTCCTACCGGATGGCGGTGGTGACCATCAAGAAGCGCTACCCCGGCCACGCCAAGCGGGTGATGCTGGGGGTCTGGTCCTTCCTGCGCCAGTTCATGTACACCAAGTTCGTGATCGTCTGCGATGACGACATCAACGCCCGGGACTGGAAGGACGTGATCTGGGCCATCACCACCCGGATGGATCCGGCCAGGGACACCACCCTGATCGAGCACACCCCCATCGACTACCTGGACTTCGCCTCGCCGGTCTCCGGGCTCGGCTCCAAGATGGGGCTGGATGCCACCAACAAGTGGCCGGGGGAGAGCAACCGGGAGTGGGGGCAGCCCATCGTCCAGGACGAGGCGGTAAAGCAGAAGATCGATGCCATCTGGGACGAGCTGAAGATCCTCGACTGAGGGATCCCCGATGCGGCGCGGCCATTGTGATGCAAAAGTGCGGTATTGCCGTGCCGAATTGGGTATGCTCGACGGACCTGACCACCAACTGGTCGCCATAAAAACAGTGAAACCATGAGCGAAGCGGGCCGGGCAGGCCCCTCACAAGGACAAGAATGCAACGTATCAAGTGCCGCGTAGAGGAACTGCGCGAATATGTCGACACCATCTGGCACGTGGCGCTGGCGCCGCAGCAGGAGGTGAGCTTCAAGCCGGGCCAGTATCTGCTGGTGGTGATGAGCGATTCGGACAAGCGCCCCTTCTCCATCGCCAACTCGCCGACCCGCTCCGGCGTGCTGGAGCTGCAGATCGGTGCCACTCCCGAGAATGCCTATGCCGGTCAGGTGCTGGCCCGCATGCGCGAGCAGGGAGAGATCGAGGTCGAGCTGGCCGCCGGCAAGGCGTTCCTGCGCGACGAATCCCCCCGACCGCTGATCCTGATGGCGGGCGGCACCGGCTTCTCCTATGCCCGCGCCATCCTGGAATACCTGATCGGCAGCGGCAGCAAGCGTCCGGTGTTCCTCTACTGGGGGGTACGCCAGGCGCACTGGCTCTACGAGCTGGAGCAGATGCAGCAGTGGGAGCGCGACTACGCGCCGCTGACCTTCATTCCCGTGGTGCAGGAGCCCGAGAGCGACTGGACCGGCAGGACCGGGCTGGTGCACAAGGCCATCATGGATGACTTCGTCAGCCTGCATGACTACGACATCTATGTGGCGGGCCGCTTCGAGATGGCCGGTGCAGCGCGGGAAGAGTTCAAGGTGCTGGGCGCCGAGCCCGAGCGCATCTTCGGCGATGCCTACGAGTTTATCTGACCACGGCCAACCGCAGAGCGTCGATCTGCCCCCTTATCGTCTTGCCAGAGAAGGGGGGATGAGAAACTCGTTGTCCCCATAAAAACGACAAACCCCAGCCTGGCTGGGGTTTGTGCTATCTACGGCGGGTCACGCCGGATCATTCGCCCTTGGCGGCGAGCTGCTGCTCGAGCTGGGCCAGCTTGGCCTCGAGGGCGGTCAGCTTCTCCCGGGTGCGCAGCAGCACCTTGGTCTGCACGTCGAACTCCTCACGGCTCACCAGATCCAGCTTGCCCAGCTGGGCCTGCAAGACCTGACGGGTCTTTTTCTCCACCTCTTCACCCATGCTGCGAATGCCGGGGGGCAGGGCGTTGTGTATCTGTTTGGCGATCTCTTCCAGTTTTTTCGGGTCGATCATGGGGGTCTCCTTAAGCAATGGCGCCATTCTACCGACAAATCGTCCCCTTTGCCGAGATCGGGGCGGCTTTTTGCGCCATGGATCCCATCGGGCTCTGGTCGGGTCTGGTTGATGCACCCTGGCTGCTACCCTGTGACACCGGGAATCAATTCCAATTCCTTGATGGTGTACACAAAAAAATCAGATCAGATGACTGACCAGAGGCTTATTAATTGTTGCGTTGCTGTTAATATGATTCGGTCGGGTTTGAACCCTACCCCGTCAGGCTCATCATGGATAACAACATAAAAGAGATAAGGATATGAAGAAAAAGCTAATTTACGCGGCCGTCGTCAGTGCGCTGCTGAGCGGTTGTGGTGGCAGTGACGACAACACAGGCGATACCTCAAGCTATCTCGATTATCTGCTGAGCGGCTCCAATGCAGTCCGACCCAGCGCCCTGGCAGCCCGTGCGACCGACGGTACCCTGAAATTCTCCACGGAAACGGCGGATCTCTCCAACCCGGTGTCCGCCCTCTCCACCCTGGATGGCTGGTCGACTACCCAGGCGATCCAGATCGTGCCGGTGACGGCCTCCGGCATCCAGGTCAAGGCGCCGGCCGCTGCTGAATTCGCAGCCTCCGTGGCACCCCTCTACCTGATGGAGCTGGAGTTTGACAGTGCGGCCCTGCGTCCGAGCGGCGTGAAGAAGGTGCTGACCTACGGGGTGGACTTCGTGGTGGCCGAGACGACCGGCAAGCTGAATCTGGTGCCGCTCAAGCCGCTCAACCCCTCTTCCTACTACATGATAGTGGCGACCGATACCCTCAAAGACAGCACGGGTGCCCCCCTGCGACCGGGTAGCGACTACAGCAACTACAAGACCAGCACCGGCAGCAACGCCCAGGAGCAGACCATCAGCGGCCTGATTGCGCTGCAGGAAGGTCTGTTCAAGGCTGCCACCGGTATCACCAGCGACCACGTGATCTTCTCCGACTGGTTCGGTACCCAGTCCGGCGCCGACGTGCTGGTGGCGGTGAAAGGGGCGGCCGCATCCGTGCTCAAGAGCCCGACCCTAGACGCCGCCGCCCTGTGGAAGCAGGACGCCCTGGGCAATACCAGCCTGCCTGGCACCTATACCCTGTCGGTGAGCGGCGGCAGCCCCTTCCTGACCCAGCTGGACGCCGAGAATTTCCTGCCCCAGGAGCAGAAGGATGCGATTGCCGCCGCTTTTGGTGATGGCACTCCACTCCACAATCTGGCCTTGGGTACCACCGTCTACAGCGGCACTGTCAAGCTGCCCTACTTCCTCTCCTCCCCGGCTACCGCCGGCTCCTGGGACAAGGCGAAGACCCAGTCCTGGCACGGTGCCATCCCCAGCCTCTACGCCATCGCGAACGCCCTGAAGGCCCAGGATGCCGAAGTGATCGGCGGCCTGGTGGGGGCTGGCGTGGATCCGGCCCTGCTGGGCGAACTCATCGCCGATCCGAGCCGTCAGGCCGAGCTGCTGGCGGAGGCGAGCAAGCTGATCGGGGTGACCCTCACCTCCGGTGGCAAGGCGCTGGATCCCGAGATGAATATCGGGCGCTTCAACCCGCTGCCGGCACTGGAAGAGGTGCAGTCCGTCCCGATGCGGATCTTCGCCGCCGCACCGCTGGCGAACATCACCGACGTGATCATCTATCAGCACGGCGTCACCTCCGTGAAGGAGAACGCCTACGCCCTGGCCCTTGGCCAGATTGGTGCCGGTGCCCAGGCGAACAAGAGCGTGGCCGTGGTGGTGATCGATCATCCCCTGCACGGTGAACGCGGCTTCGCCCTGACCGGCAGCATGGACTCGGTGACCACCTCAGACAACCCGACCCCCTACCTGAACCTGAGCTACCTGACCGTGGCCCGCGACAACCTGAAACAGAGCGTGGCGGATCTGCTGGGCCTGCGTCTGGCGGTGGGGCTGGCCAATGCCAAGGGCGCCATCGGCACCGCAGGCAGCCTCAAGGTACACTTCCTGGGTCACTCTCTGGGTGCCATCGCGGGGGCCAACCTGTTGGCGGTGGCCAACCAGTCTGTTGGCAACCTGACGGCAGACGCCCTGTTCAAGTTCGACACTGGCGGCCTGGCCATGCCGGGTGGCGGTATAGCGCCGCTGTTGCTGAACTCGCCGACCTTCGGTCCGACCATCCAGATGAGCGTGCTGACCGCTGGCAGTGCGGCCCTGAAGGCAGCTTTCACCGCCTACGCCCCGAACTGCAAGACGGCAGTGCCGACCTGCTTCGTCAACGAGTTCCTACCGAGCCAGGATGCGGCCACCCAGGCCACGGCGGCCAGTACCCTGCAGAGCTACAGCTTTGCGGCGCAGTCGGTGCTGGATTCGGCAGACCCCATCAACCTGGGGAGCGGCATCGCGGCGGACTTCCCGCTGTTTGCCACCGAAATCGTCGGCGACGGCGCCCTGAGCCTGTCGGATCGAGTGATCCCGAACAGCATCGCCACCGCCCCGCTGGGTGGCACCGAGCCGCTGTTCAAGGTCCTGGCCCTGCAGCCGCTGACCGCCACCGGCGCCGCCAACCACAGAGCGGCCCGCTTCGTGGCCGGGGGTCACAGCTCGCTGCTGGCACCGGACGAGAACTTCGATCCGACCGGCGCCGTCACCACCGAGATGCAGACCCAGTTCGGCAGCTTCTTCGCAAGCGGCGGTACCGCGGTCAAGGTGACCGACGGCAGCCTGCTCAAGCAGTAAGCCGGCCGACCAATAAAAACGCCGCCCCTTGGGGCGGCGTTTTTTTATGGCAAATCGGCTCAGGCTGGTCTGTGGTGCCTGTCCAGCCAGCCTTGGGCAAGACCGACCAGCAGGTCTGACAGGTGAGCATGTTGGTAGTCGCTTTGGTTGCCGAGCAGTTGCCGACAACCAGGCTTCCCCCCGGCCTGTGGTGCCTGTCTCGCCAGCCCTGGGCAAGGCCGACCAGCAGGCCCGTGAGCCACGTTGGCGGTCGCTTTGGTTGCCGAGCTGTTGCCGACAACCAGGCCTCACCCCGGCCTGTGGTGCCTGTCCAGCCAGCCCTGGGCAAGGCCGCTCAGCAGGCCCGCCAGGTGAGCCATGTTGGTGGTCGCTTTGGTTGCCGAGCAATTGCCGACAACCAGGACTCACCCCGGCCTGTGGTGTCTGTCCAGCCAGCCCTGGGCAAGGCCGACCAGCAGGCCGACCAAATGGGCCATGTTGGCGGTGGGGGTGCCGAGCATGTCCAAGAAGCCGAGCACCAGCCAGACCAGCATGAAGCCCATCAGGGCTGGCGGCATGGCGAGGCCGCAATCCGGTTGCAGCCTGGTTCGCAGCCAGCTGTAGCCGAGCAGGGCATAGACCACCCCGGTGAGGCCGCCAAAGCGCGGGCCGCTGGCAAAGAACTCGGCGATATTGGGCAGGGCTGCTCCGACGATGAGCAGGATGAACAGCTTGCCGCTGCCGAGACGCTGCTCTATCTGGCCACCGAGATACCACCACCACAACAGGTTGAACATCAGGTGCAGCACCGAGAAGTGGATGAAGGCCGGGGTGAGGTAGCGCCAGGCCTGCCAGTCGGTGAGCTGGGCCAGGGTGGGGTGGAAGGCGAGCTCGTCGAAGATGGGCAGGCCGATGGCATCCAGAGCGTAGATGGCCAGGCAGGCGATGATGACCACCAGGGTCAGGGGGCCCGCCTGGTGGAGGAAATCGGTGACCGGATCCGTCATCCCCTTGCTGTAGTCGATCCGGGCATCGGCATGGCCGGATTGCCAGGAGGCCTCCATGTAGCGGGGGTGATTGGGTTCGCTCAGGAAGCGTTTGACCTCCTGCTGGGCCTGGGCGAGGCGCCGTTCGTCCGCCAGCCAGACCGAGACGCCGAGCTCGGACTGGGTCAGCTCGCACGGAATGCCCAGGGTAGCGAGATAATCCACCAGCGCCTGGGCCATGCGGGCGTCGCCCAGCACCAGCAGCTGGATCATGCCGGTCGAGGAGGAACGACCCGCCTCTGTCATGCGTCCCCCGCCTGGATGGGGAACTCCCTGCGCCAGGCCTCGAAACCGCCATCCAGGCTATAGACCTCGTCATAGCCTTGTTGCAGCAGGTACTGGGCCGCCCCCTGGCTGCTGTTGCCGTGATAGCACATCACGATGACAGGGGTATCGAAGTCCACCTCGTTCATAAAGCGAACCAGGGTGCCGTTGGTGAGGTGGAAGGCGCCGACCGCGTGGGCCGTCTCGAAGGATTGGGGATCGCGAATGTCCACGAGACGGGCTTCGCCTGCGCTCAGCTTCTGGTGGGCATCATGGGCGCTGATATGGGCAAACTGGTCCATTGAGATGTCCTGAAAATGGAGGGTTGAAGGGCAGTTTACCGCAAGCGGCGGTTTGCGCTAAGTGTGCAATGGGGACGGCATCCAGGGGATCGCAATTTTCTTCAATATCGGGCCGCCCGGGCAGGGTAGGCTCGGGCTTCCCTCAATTGAACGAGCATCATCCATGGAATTCAGTCTGCTGTTATCCATGGCCGGGTTTGCCCTGGCCATGTCCATCTCCCCGGGGCCGGTCAATCTGGTCGCCCTTGGCACCGGCGCCCGGTACGGTTTCACGGCCAGCCTGCGCCACGTGGTGGGGGCCACCCTCGGCTTCATCCTGCTGCTCCTGCTGATGGGGCTGGGTCTTGGCGGCGCCCTGTCCCGCTGGCCTGTGGCGCTGGGGGCCATTCACTGGAGCGGCGTGCTCTTTCTCGGCTGGATGGCCTGGCAGTTGCTGGTGGACAGCGGCGAGGTGGAGGAAGTGGAGGGCGTACCCCCCGCCTTCTGGTACGGGGCCTTGATGCAGTGGCTCAATCCCAAGGCCTGGCTCGCCGCCAGCATGGGGATGGGAGCCTATGGGATCGCGGGCGGCATGAGCCAGATCGCCCTCTTTACCGGCATCTATCTGGTGATCTGCCTCGGCTCCATCGCCTGCTGGGCCTATGCGGGCAGCCGATTGCAGGGGTGGCTGGTCTCTCCTCGCCGGTTGCGCTGGTTCAATCGGGCCATGGCGCTCTTGCTGCTGCTCAGCGCCGCCTATCTGGTGCGCTCGTCCTGAGGGACGAGCTGCGCTCTGTACTGGCCCGGGGTGGCGGCCACCCGGCGTTTGAACTGGCGCTGGAAGTGGGCCTGATCGGCAAAACCGCTGGCAAGGGCCACTTCCGCCAGGGGCTGCCCCTGGCGCAGCAGGGTGCGGGCGTGGCGAATGCGCTGATCGAGCAGGTAGGCGTGGGGCGTCATGCCGTAGTGGCGGCTGAAGGCGCGCACGAAGTGGGAAGGGGTAAGCCCGGCCACCGCACTCAGCTGTGCCAGGGTGAGGGCGCAGGCACTCTCGTCCTGCATCAGCTCGGCGGCTCGCTGCAGGTGCTGGGGAGGGCGGTCATCCCACTTGGCCGGGGTGAGCCTGGCCAGAAGCTGGCGGCTGAAGAAGTGGCAGGCCACTTCGCGAGCCAGGGGATCCGGCTCCGCCACCAGTTGCCGATGAAGCCGGCAGAGCCCCTGGTAGAGCAGGGGATCCCGGCTTGCGGTCATGTCGAAGGGGCGAAACGCGTTGCCGAGCCCGGCCTCCTCCTGCTGGCGCTGCAACCAGAGGTTGTCGATGTAGAACATCAGATAGGACCAGGGCTGGTCAGCGACGGGATTGCAGGCGTGCACCTCTTCCGGGTTCATCAGCACCAGGCTGCCGCGGCCGACCTCTTGCAGGCTGCGCTGGTTGAGGTAGTGGCTGTGACCGCCGGTGATGGCGCCGATGGAGAAGTGGGGGTGGCTGTGCTTGTCATAGCAGACGCGCCGGCCATCCTGCACCGCCCGCGCCTCGATGAAGGGCAGGGCGGGATCGTGCCAGAAGTGGTGCTGATCCTGCGTCGCCCGCGCACGGCTCACAATGTGCTCCTCGGCGGGGGGCTGTTCCCCTGCCGGGCTCGGGGAGCGCGGCAGGGGAAGGGTGACGATGGTTGCTGCATCCTCAGCCGCCAAGATAGGCCTGGCGGACGGCGGGGTTGGCCAGCAGGGCCTCTCCCGTGTCTTGCAGCACCACCCGGCCGTTCTCCAGCACATAGCCGCGATCCGCCAGCTTGAGCGCCTGGTTCGCGTTCTGCTCCACCAGGAAGATGGTCATCCCCTTCTGGCGCAGTTGCTCTATGGTGTCGAAGATCTGCTGGATGACGATGGGCGCGAGTCCCAGGGAGGGTTCATCCAGCAGCAGCAGGCGCGGCTTGCTCATCAGGGCGCGCCCGATGGCCAGCATCTGCTGCTCGCCGCCGGACATGGTGCCTGCCCGCTGCTCCAGCCGCTCGTGCAGGCGGGGGAACAAGGTAAATATCTGATCCAGCAGGCCGCGCTGCTCCGCCTTGTCGACGAAGAAGGCCCCCATCAGCAGGTTCTCCTCCACCGTGAGGCGGGCGAAGATGCGGCGCCCCTCCGGCACCACGGCGATGTCCTTGCGCATGATGCGGGCGGTGGTGAGAGAGTCTATCTGCTCCCCCTCGAACCAGATGGAACCGCTGCTGGGCTTGGGCTCGCCGCACAGGGTCATCAGCAGAGTGGTCTTGCCGGCGCCGTTGGCGCCGATCAGGGTGACGATTTCCCCCTCTTTCACCTCGACGCTGACGTCGTGCAGCGCCTGAATTTTGCCGTAGTGGGTCGATACGTTGCGAAGTTCTAACATCTTTTTGTCCTTACGACTCGCCCAGATAGGCCTTGATCACCGCCGGATTGCTGCGGATTTCGTCCGGTTTGCCGTGGGCCAGCGGGGTGCCCTGGTTGACCACGAAGATGCGGTTGGAGATCTCCATCACCAGCTTCATGTCGTGCTCGATCAGCAGCACCGAGACCCCGAACTCGTCCCTCAGGTTGGAGATGAGCTCGTTGAGCTCGTCGGTCTCCTTGGGGTTGAGGCCTGCGGCCGGTTCATCCAGCATCAGCAGTTCGGGCCGGGTCGCCATGCAGCGGGCGATCTCGAGGCGGCGCTGCTGGCCGTAAGCCAGGTTGCCCGCGGCGCGGTTGGCGAGATCCTTGAGGCCCACCTTTTCCAGCCAGAAGGCGGACTGCTCCAGCCCCTCTTTCTCGGCGCGGCGGAAGGAGGGGGTCTTGAACAGGCCGGCGATGAAGCCGGTATTGAGATGCCTGTGCTGGGCCACCAGCAGGTTTTCCACCGCCGTCATCTCCTTGAACAGGCGCACGTGCTGGAAAGTCCGCACTATGCCCTTGCGGGCGATGAGGTGGCCGGGCAACCCCTGGATCTCCTCACCCTTGTAGCGAATGACACCGCCACTCGGGCGATAGAAGCCGGTCAGGCAGTTGAAGATGGTGGTCTTGCCCGCCCCGTTGGGGCCGATGATGGAGATCACCTCCCCCTTTTCCACATCCAGCTTGACGCCGTTGACCGCGAGCAGGCCGCCAAAGCGCATCGACAGATCTGAGACATCCAACAATGGTTGATTGTTGCTCATTTACGCAGCTCCATATGGGGTCGACTCATGGGCAGCAGTCCCTGCGGCCGCCAGATCATCATGAATACCATCAAGAGACCGAACATCAGCATGCGATATTCGTTGAACTCGCGGGCGAGCTCCGGCAGCACCGTCATCACGATGGCCGCCAGCACCACCCCGATCTGGGATCCCATGCCTCCCAGCACCACAATCGCAAGGACGATGGCCGACTCGATGAAGACGAAGGATTCCGGGCTGATGAAGCCCTGGCGGGAGGCGAAGAAGCTGCCGGCAAAGCCCGCGAAGCAGGCGCCTATGGTGAAGGCGGTCAGCTTGATGATGGTGGGGTTGAGCCCCAGGGACTTGCAGGCGATCTCGTCTTCCCGCAGCGCCTCCCAGGCACGGCCGAGCGGCATGCGCAGCAGGCGGTTGATGACGAACAGGGTCGCCACTACCAGCACCAGGGCCATCAGGTAGAGGAAGATCACCTTGTGGTTGGCGTTGTAGGCGATGCCGAAGAAGTCGTGGAAGGTGCCAAAGCCCCCATCCTTGACGGTGCGGTTGAACTCGAGCCCCCCCAGGGTCGGTTTCGGAATGCCGGAGATCCCGTTCGGACCGCCGGTCAGGGTGGTCATGTTGTTGAGCAGGATGCGGATGATCTCGCCAAAGCCCAGGGTGACGATGGCCAGGTAGTCCCCCCGCAGCCGCAGCACCGGGAACCCGAGCAGGAAGCCGAAGGTGGCCGCCAGCAGACCTGCGATGGGCAGACACTCCCAGAAGCTCAGACCGAAGTAGGTGTTGAGCAGGGCGTAGCTGTAGGCGCCGACCGCATAGAAGCCGACATAGCCAAGGTCGAGCAGACCGGCGAGGCCCACCACCACGTTCAGTCCCAGCCCCAGCATGATGTAAATCAGGGTGAGGGTGGCCAGATCGATGGCGCCGCGAGAGGCCATGAAGGGCCAGCTCACCGCAAACAGCAGCACCAGCACGGCGGTGAGGTTATAGAGCTTGGGGGCCTCTTCGGGGCTTGGCAGCACCAGCTTGGTGAAACCGACGGAGAAGCCGCTGATGGAAGCCTGGAACAGCCGGCTTATCTGGCCGCGCAGCATCTGGAACCAGAAGACGATGGTGGCGCCCCCCAGCAGCCAGGCCAGCGACACATCGAGGCGGCTCACCACCAGCAGGCGGGAGCCATCGGTCTCCAGCTTGAAGCCGAGCAGCCAGAAGGAGAGCACCAGCAGCACCAGGCTGGCGATGCAGGCATGGATAAATTGACGTTTCATCAGACTTTCTCCACTTCCGGACGGCCGAGAATGCCAGTGATGGTCATGAACAGCAGCACGAGGGCATGCATAGATTGGTTTTTCATACCTTCTCGACCTCCGGACGACCCAGGATGCCGGTGGGCATGAAGAGCAACACGAAGATGAGCAGGGCAAAGGCCATCACATCCTTGTACTCGGTGCTGAGATAGCCCGCGGTGAGCGCTTCCACCACGCCGAGCAGCAGGCCGCCCAGTACGGCACCGGGAATGCTGCCGATGCCGCCCAATACCGCAGCGGTGAAGGCCTTCAAGCCCGCCATGAAGCCGAGATAGGGGTTGATGACACCGTAGTACATGCCGAGCAGCACCCCCGCGACGGCGGCCAGGGCGGCCCCCAGCACGAAGGTGATGGAGATGACCACGTGGGTGTCTATCCCTAGCAGGTTGGCCATCTTGATGTCTTCCGAACAGGCACGGCAGGCACGCCCCATGCGGGAGCGGCCGATGAACTGGGTCAACGCCAGCATGGTGACGAAGGTCACCACGAAGATGATGAGCTGCATGTAGGAGAGGCTGGCCTGGAAGCCATCCTCGCCGCCGAGGGTCCAGCCCCCGGAGATAAGAGTGGGCATGGCGATGTCACGCGAGCCCTGGGCCATCCGCATCATGTTCTGCAGGAAGATCGACATGCCGATGGCGGAGATGAGGGGGATAAGACGGTTGCCGCCCCGCAGTGGACGATAGGCCACCCGTTCTATGGACCAGCCATAGCTGCCGGTGATGATGATGCTGACCAGGAAGGCGCCCCCCAGCAGCAGCACGGTGCTGTCGATGCCCATCATCATGAGCCCGGCCATCACCATGAAGGCGACATAGGAGCCGATCATGTAGACCTCGCCGTGGGCGAAGTTGATCATGCCGATGATGCCGTAGACCATGGTGTAGCCGATGGCGATCAACGCATAGGTGCTGCCTATGGTCAATCCGTTCAGCAACTGCTGAACCAGATAAAGAAGGTGTTCGGACATACCGCGTTCCCTGTGTACTTGCCCGCAAAGAAAGGAGGGGTGACTCACGTCACCCCGACCGGCAGATTATTTGAGTTGAGTGGAGGTACCGTCGGCATGCCACTGGAACACACCGAATTCGAAGCCTTTCAGGTCACCGTTCGGTGCCCAGGTCAGGGGGCCCATCACGGTGTCGATCGGTGCGGCCTTGATGGCGGCAGCGACGGCAGCCGGATCATCCTCGCCCGCCTTGGCGATACCGGCCGCCAGGGCCTGCATGGCGGCGTAGGTGGTCCAGACGAACGGACCGGAGGAGTCCTGACCCTTGGCCTTGAACGCTTCCACGATGGGGGCGTTGGCCGGCACCAGGTCATATTTGTTCGGCAGGGTCACCAGCAGGCCTTCGGAAGCCGGGCCGCCGATGGCGGAGATGTCCTTGTTGCCCACGCCTTCCGGACCCATGAACTTGGCCTTCAGACCCTTCTCGCCAGCCTGGCGCAGGATCAGACCCAGCTCGGGGTGGTAGCCGCCGTAGTAGACGAAGTCGACGTTCTCTTTTTGCAGCTTGGCGATCAGGGCGGAGAAGTCCTTGTCGCCTGCAGTGATGCCCTCATAGGCAACGACCTTGACGCCGGCCTTGTCCAGGGCCGCTTTCACGCTGGAGGCGATGCCTTCACCGTACTGTTTCTTGTCGTGGATGACGGCCACGCGCTGGGGTTTGACCTGCTCGATGATGTACTTGGCGGCGGTCGGGCCCTGGTCGCTGTCCAGACCGATGGTGCGCAGGGTCAGCTGGTAACCGCGCTCGGTGATCTTGGGGTTGGTGGAGGCGGGGGTGACCATCAGGACCCCTTCATCTTCATAGATGTCGGAGGCGGGCAGGGTGTTGTCGGAGCAGAGGTGGCCGACCACGAACTTGACGCCGTCGTTGATCACCTTGTTGGCGATGGCCACGGCCTGCTTGGGATCGCAGGCATCGTCATAGATGACGGCTTCGATCTGCTTGCCCTTGATGCCGCCCGCCTTGTTGATCTGCTCGACCGCCATCTTGCCGCCGGTGAACTGCATGTCACCGTACTGGGCGACCGGGCCGGTCAGGGGGCCGGCGATGCCGATCTTGATGGTATCGGCCGCATTGGCCATGGAAACTGATCCAAACAGAGCCAAAGAAACCGCTGCTCTGACTGCCATTTTGCTGAAGTTATGCATTGATTCGTCCCTTAATCAGTGAATTGTTTCATTTTATGCACGTCATTCCGAGCCTGTGTCCCGCCAGCCCGGCGATAGATAAGGTTCTATCATTCCTCGCCGGGCAATAACAAGATGTTAAAGATACTAACCGGAGCAGGCGCGAGAGGGGTTTTGTGAAATTAACACGCAGTTTTTTGCTGTTTATCGGAGTTTAATGTTGTCAAGGTGGTGCAACATACAGATAACAAATTGTCATGGTGACAATTTCCAGAGTAAAAAACTGACGATATTTCATTCTGCGTCCGCTCTCATTTTGACCAAAATCCGTTTGCGCAAAAAGAAATGACCGCATAGATTAGCCAGCATTGATAATTCACTGGCAGCGCCCGTTAAAACCAAGCCTTTATTCGGGAAATCTGCTACTGTTCCGCCTTTGTTATTCAGGAGACAGAGATGGCAACTATCAAGGATGTCGCCTCGCGCGCAGGCGTATCCATCTCCACCGTCTCACATGTACTCAATCACACCCGTCGGGTCAGCGAAGACGCAACCCAGAAAGTGCTTGAGGCGGTGGCAGAGCTGAACTACGCGCCCAACTCGGTGGCGCGCAGTCTCAAGATCAATTCGACCAAGACCATTGGCATGCTGGTGACCACCAGTGCCAACCCCTTCTTCGCGGAAGTGGTACAGGGGGTGGAAGCCTACTGCTTCGAGCAGGGTTACAGCCTGATCCTGTGCAACACCGAGAACCAGCCGCCCCGCCAGCAGCACTATCTGCGCATGCTGATGGAGAAGCGGGTGGACGGTCTGCTGGTGCTGGGGACCGATATCGACACCCAGTTCAGGGACATGCTGCGCATCCACAAGAAGGTGCCGCAGGTGGTGCTGGACTGGGGCAACGAGTGCGATTTCGCCAACGTGATCAACGACAACGCCCGCATCGGCGCGCGGCTGGCCATGCGCCATCTGCTGGAGCAGGGCCATACCAACATCGTCTGCATCACCGGCCATCTCGCCAAACCGACCACCCAGCAGCGGCTGGACGGGGTGCGCGATGCCCTGGCCGAACAGGGGATGACCCTGAAAGAAGAGCAGATCTTCGAAGGGGACTACGAGAGCCAGAGCGGCTTCGATGCCATGCAGCGCATCCTGGCCCTCACCCCTCGCCCGACTGCGGTCTTTGCCTTCGACGATCCCATGGCCATCGGTGCCATCTGCGCCGCCTGGGAGGCCGGGGTCAAGGTGCCGGACGATATCTCCATGATCGGCTATGACGATGTGGAGATGGCGCGCTTCTCCAGCCCGCCGCTCACCACCATCCGCCACCCCAAGGCCGAGCTCGGTCTGCTGGCGGTGCAGCAACTGGTGAGCCGGATCCGCAACAAGGAGCTGGAAGTGGAGTCCATGACGGTGCAGCCCGAGCTCATCGTCCGCCGCTCGGTCAAGTCCCTGCGCTGACGGCGCCACGGGTGCCATGAACAAGAAACCCCCTCGCCAGCGAGGGGGTTTCTGTTTTTGGGCCCCTCTCGAATCTGGGGGCGTCAGGCCTTGAGGCCGAGCCGCCTGGCGAGGCGGTGCAGGTTGCCGCCGTCCAGATCCAGCGCCCGGGCGGTGGCGGCCCAGTTGCCGTCATGGGCCGTCAGGGTCTGCTCGATGAGCTGGCGCTGGAACAGATCGGTGGCGGCGCGCAGGCCGAGGCCGGCAATGGCCGGGGAGGCGGGCTGGCTGACGGTGTCGGCGGGCAGGGATGAGCCCGTCGGCCCCAGGTTGAAGTGGTGGGGTTCCAGGGTCGGCGAGGGGCTGCCCTGTTCGGCCCTGGCCAGCACGGCGGCGCGGTGGATGGCGTGCTCCAGCTCCCGCACGTTGCCGGGCCAGTCGTGGCGCTCGAGCAGTTGCAGCGCTTGTGGCTGGATACGCAGCTGCTCCAGCCCCAGGCCGAGCCGGCAGCGCTCGCAAAAGTAACCGGCCAGCAGGGGAATGTCGCCTGGGCGTTCCCGCAGTGCCGGGGCGTGGATCGGGAACACGCTCAGCCGGTGGTAGAGGTCGGCTCGAAACTGCCCCTCGACCACCGCCTGTTTCAGATCCCGGTTGGTGGCCGCCAGGATGCGCACATTCACCTTGAGCGGGGTGTCGTCACCGATCCGCTGCAGATCGCCGTATTGCAGCACCCGCAGCAGCTTGGCCTGCAGCGCCAGGGAGAGCTCGCCAATCTCGTCGAGAAACAGGGTGCCCTTGTCCGCGAGCTCGAATTTGCCTGCCCGATTGTGGATGGCGCCGGTGAAGGCCCCCTTCACGTGGCCGAACAGCTCGCTCTCGGCCACGGATTCGGGCAGGGCGGCGCAGTTGAGGTAGACCAGGGGGGCCTTGGCGCGCTGGGAACCGCGATGCACCGCCTTGGCGATCAGCTCCTTGCCGACCCCGGTCTCCCCCAAAATCAGCACGTTCAGCTCCGAGTTGGCCACCACGTCTATCTCGTGGCGCAACCGGGCCATGGCGGGGGAGTGGCCTATCATCTCCGGCTGCTCGGGGCCGGGCCGGGTGCCGGGGACCAGGGGCTCGCTGCTCTGGCGGGCGAGCCGCTCCAGCAGCAGGGCGTTGTCGAGGGCGGCGGCGGCCAGGGCCCCCACCAGACGCAGCTCCTCGTCGCTGATGCCGTCGAACTGGGCCGGGTTCATGCCGTCTATGGTCAGGGCGCCGATCAGCGCCTGATCCGAGAAGAGCGGCAGGCCGACGCAGGCGTGCACCTTGAAGTCGTCGTGATCCGGCAGCAGGCCGTCATAGGGGTCGGGCAGGGCGCTGTCGGCGGGGAAGCGCACCACATCCCCGGCGCGGGCGATGGCCTCGAGGCGCGGGTGATCCTTGAGGGCGAAGCGGCGCCCCAGCACGTCCTGCATCAGGCCGTCGATGGCCAGCGGGATGAACTGGCCCCCCTCGTAGCGCAGCAGGGCCGAGGCATCCGAGTTCAGCAGGCTGCGCACGCTCTGGATCAGGCGGTGGAAGCGGTCCTGATGAGAGATGCCGAGTTGCAGGTCGAGGGCGATGCGCGCCAGGCTGTCGGTCGAGATCACGATAATTGTCCAAATGACAGTGTGTTTGTGATTTTGACTATATGACGAGATTGTCTTAATGACAATCATTGAAATTAGTGTCGATAAAAATCAATGAGTTATAACTTGGCACGTCCGCTGCAATAGCTGGTTCAGTCGAACATACACTATTGCATTCGAGGAACTGCCTGATGAGCATTCACGTCAAGAACAACATCCACTGGGTCGGCCAACGGGACTGGGAGATACGCGACTTCCACGGTACCGAGTACAAGACCCACAAGGGCACCAGCTACAACAGCTACCTTATCCGCGAAGGGAAGAATGTGCTGATCGATACCGTCGATCACAAGTTCAGCCGCGAGTTCGTGCAGAACCTGGCGGCGCAGATCGATCTCGCCGCCATCGACTATGTGGTGATCAACCACGCCGAGGAGGATCACGCCGGCGCCCTGACCGAGCTGATGGCCCGCATCCCCGGCACCCCCATCTACTGCACCCACAACGCCATCGACTCCATCACCGGCCATCATCACCACCCGGAGTGGAACTTCCACCCGGTCAAGACCGGTGACAGCCTGGACATCGGCAACGGCAAGCAGCTGGTGTTCATCGAGACCCCCATGCTGCACTGGCCCGACAGCATGATGACCTATATGACCGAGGACGCTGTGCTCTTCTCCAACGACGCTTTCGGTCAGCATTACTGCGACGAGCACCTGTTCAACGACGAGGTGGACCAGACCGAGCTGATGGAGCAGTGCCAGCGCTACTACGCCAATATCCTCACCCCCTTCAGCCCGCTGGTGACCGCCAAGATCAAGGAAGTGCTGGGCTTCAACCTGCCGGTGAGCATGGTGGCCACCTCCCACGGTATCGTCTGGCGCGAGGATCCCACCCAGATCATCCTCAAATACCTGGAGTGGGCGGATCAGTATCAGGAAGACCGCGTCACCTTGTTCTACGACTCCATGTCCAACAACACCCGCATGATGGCCGACGCCATCGCCCAGGGCATCCACGAGGTGGACCCCGGCGTGGCGGTGAAGATCTACAACGTGGCCCGCCACGACAAGAACGAGATCCTGACCCAGGTGTTCCGCTCCAAGGGGATACTGGTGGGCTCCTCCACCATGAACAACGTCATGATGCCCAAGGTGGCGGGCATGCTCGAAGAGATCACCGGCCTGCGTTTTCGCAACAAGCGCGCCTCGGCCTTCGGCAGCTACGGCTGGACCGGCGGTGCGGTGGACCGGATCCAGACTCGCCTGATGGATGCAGGTTTCGACATCAGCATCTCCCTCAAGGCCAAGTGGCGCCCGGATGGTTCGGCGCTGGCCGAATGCCGCGAGCATGGCCGCCAGCTCGCCCGTCAGTGGGCGCTGCATCCGCTGGATGCGCCCCGCCCGATCACCACAACCCAGGCAACCGTGACGCCAGTATCCGTTCCAGCCAAGGCCCCGCAAGCCACTCCGGCCACCGCCGAATGGGACGATGATCAGGCCATGCTCTGCACCGTCTGCCAGTGGGTCTATGACCCGGCGCTGGGCGAGCCGGATCAGCTGGTGGCGCCGGGCACCCCCTGGGCCCAGGTACCTGACAGCTTCCTCTGCCCGGGTTGCGGCATCGGTAAGGAGGTATTCGAACCCTGCGCCGTGGAGGCCTGTGTATGAGCGCAGCAATTCAAACTGACGCTGGCATCAGCCGGGAGATAGTGGTGATCGGCAGCGGCTTTGCTGCCCAGCAGTTGGTCAAGAGCCTGCGCAAGCTGGACTGGGATCAGCCCATCCGCCTCATCACCGCCGACAGCGGCGACGAGTACAACAAGCCCGACTTGAGCCATGTGGTGAGTCGGGGCTGCCCTGCCGCAGCCATGACCCGCCAGAGCGGCAGCGATTTTGCCGAGCAGCAGCGCATCGCGCTGCTGCCCCACTGCCCGGTGCATGGCATCGACCCAGCAAGGCGGTTGGTGCTGACCGCCCAGGGGGAATTCCCCTACGGCCAGCTGGTGCTGGCCACAGGGGCGAGCGCGGCGCGCCCCGATCTGCCGGGCAGCGAACACCTGGTCACCCTCAACAGCCAGCAGGAGTACGCCGCCACCGAGGCGCAACTGCGTCAGGCCCGCCGCATCCTGGTGCTGGGGGCCGGCCTCATCGGCTGTGAGCTGGCGATGGACATGGCGAGCGATGGCCGCGAGGTCACCCTGCTGGACCTGGCCGACAGCCCCTTAAGCGCCCTGTTGCCTGCTACCCTGACCCAGCCGCTGCAACAGGCCCTGCGCACCCAGGGGGTCAGTCTGCAGTTCGGGACGGGTCTCGCCAGGATGGATGCCCAGCCGGGGGATGGCTGGCGGGTGACTCTGACCGATGGCCGCGTCAGCGAGCAGGATCTGGTGATCGTCGCGATCGGCCTGCGGCCGAATCTGGCCCTGGCCCGTGGGGCCGGGCTGGCAGTGGCGCGTGGCATCCTGGTCGACGATCGGCTGCAGACCAGCGATCCCCATATCTTCGCGCTGGGGGATTGCATGCAGTGGCAGGGTCAGTTGCTCCCCTTCCTGCAACCCATCGTGCTGGGAGCCAATGCGCTGGCGCGCACCCTGCTCGGCACGCCGACCCCGCTGACTTTGCCCCCCATGTTGGTGAAGGTGAAGACGCCGCGCTACCCGCTGCAACTGGCCGGTCGCACCCGGGGCGAGGATCTTGCCTGGCAGTGCCGCTGGAACAGCCACGGCATGGTGGCCGAGGCGCGTGATGAAGCCGGCGAGCTGTGCGGCTTCGTGGTGGGGGGCGACCAGATGAGCGCCGCCTTCCCGCTGCTGCGTCAGCTGCCCCGTTAACCCCTTTCATTGCACCGGCCGGGTCGACCCGGCCACACGAGGAGAACCGATATGGCCATGCAACTGATCCCGTCTCACTGGGTGGTGCGCCGCTCCACCCCCTTCTTTACCCGCGAGAATGTGCCCCAGGCCCTGCTCACCCATCACAACACCGCGGCCGGGGTGTTCGGCCAGCTCTGCGTGATGGAGGGCACCGTCACCTATCACGGCTTTGCCGACGAACAGGCCGAGGAGCCCGAGATCACTCTGGTGATCCGGGCCGGGGAGTTTGCCACCAGCCCGCCCCGGTACTGGCACAGGGTCGAGCTGTCGGAGGATGCCCGTTTCAACATCCACTTCTGGGCCGAGCAGGCAGAATCCGACCAGCCGCTGTTCCACAGCCGCAAATAACGGGGTTTAAGGCTCAGAGGGCGGAGCGGGCAAATGCCCCCTCTGCCCATGCAGATCAAAATCATCAACTCAGATGTTGGTTATCCTGCCCCCTCGATTCGGATGAGCACTGTGAGGGAAGCATGAGCCTGTTGGAAGCCCTGACCATGACCTCGGGTCTGGTCTATCTGGTTCTGTTGTTGTGGCAGGGCCGCAGCGGTTGGGGCTGGACTCTCTCTCTGCTGTTGGCCGCCGCGCTCTGGCTGCTGGTGGCGGATTCGGTACTCTGGCTCGCACTGGGGCTGGTGGCCACGACCCTGGCGCTCTGGCTGCGCTATCACCCCCTGCTCATGCTGGCCCACATAGACAGTCAACGTCTCAGAATGGCCACCAGGCAGCTATTGCTGCTGTGTTGGGGGTTGGTGGCGGTTCAATATGTTGTTCATATCGGACAGTTGGGGCTGGGGATGACCCCCTGGCTGGTACGCCCTGACGTGGTGGACGGTTTCCTGCCCATCGCCGGTGGTCTCGGGCTGCGGGCCTGGCTCGGGCAGGGGCTGACGGACCCCCACCACCCGGCGGCCACCGTCACCGTGCTGGTGCTTTCCCTGTCGGCCCTGCTGCTGGGTCGGGCGTTTTGTGCCTGGTTCTGCCCGCTCGGGCTGGTGGGGGAGTGGCTGCACGGCCTGCGCTCGCGCCTGTTGCCGGGGGAGTGGACCCCGCCGCGCTGGCTCGATGCCGTGTTGCGCGGGCAGAAGTTTCTGGTGCTCGGCTTTCTGCTCTTCATCATATTGCTGGCGGTACCCGCCGCCGCCCTGTCCGGCTACCTCGCCAGCCCCTACCATCAGGCGGCGGACATGAAGATGGGGGCCTTCTTCTTCAACCTGACCCTGATCTCGGGCCTGTGCCTTGGCTGGGTGCTGCTGCTCACCGCCACCTTTCGGCAAGGGTTCTGCCGCTACCTCTGCCCCTATGGCGCCTGGTTCGCCCTGCTCGGCCTGCTGACCCCATTGCGCATTCGCCGCGACCCGGACCGCTGCCTGCGAAGTGCGGGCCACGATTGTGACAAGTGCAGCCGGGCCTGCCCCTCGCGCATCCAGGTGCACCAGCTCATCGCGGTGCAGAGCCTCGAGTGCACCAGTTGCCAGAGCTGCGTGGCCGCTTGCCCCAAGCGGGCCGATGCCCTGCATCTTGGCACGCAAGGGCAGCGACTCGCCCCCCGCCAACTGCTGGGGCTGCTCTGCCTGTTGCTGCTGGTGTTGCCGCTACTCTCCTATGGCTTGCTGGATCTCTGGGTCAGCCAGACACCGATCTCTGACCGCTACGAGTTGTTGCAGCGGCTGCCCTGGCTGAGCCACTGAGGGGGAAAGGGCAAAAGGTGGATGATGGGGGGATCTTTCGGATTGGCGATAATAAGCTGTATAAAAATCCCCCGCCAAATTGTTAGCGCCATCCCACTTTGCTCATATTGCAATTGATCATATAGCGCTCCCCACCATAATGGGTGCTGTTATTTGGCGTTGTTAATATCAATTGGATGAGCAACAACATGAATATCAAGGTCAGCTATCCCAAGTGGTTTACCCTGGACCATAAGATCGCGTTCTTCTTCCCGCTGTAATTCCCCGCGGCGGCGCGGCATGCCTGCCATGCCACGAGCCCGCCTCCATTCCTGAACTGAAATAGCTGCACCCGTCTTTGCCTGTTTATTCTGGCGAGGCGATGTCGTGCATCCATTTCTCAATATTTCCCACCTGCCGGACATTCTATTTTCGGCGGGGGAAGAGACTCATTCTGAATATTTAAATCTGGGGTGTTTATATTATGGAAAACTTCAAGCATCTGCCCGAACCCTTCCGTATTCGTGTCATCGAGCCGGTCAAGCGCACCACCCGTGCCTATCGGGAAGAGGCCATTGTCCGGGCGGGCATGAACCCCTTCCTGCTGGACAGCGAAGACGTCTTCATCGACCTGCTGACCGACAGCGGCACCGGCGCCATCACCCAGGACATGCAGGCCGCCATGCTGCGCGGTGACGAGGCCTACAGCGGCAGCCGCAGCTACTATGCCCTGCAACAGGCGGTGCAGGAGATCTTCGGCTACTCCCTGACCATCCCCACTCACCAGGGGCGCGGCGCCGAGCAGATTTACATCCCCGTGCTCATCAAGAAGCGGGAGCAGGAGAAGGGGCTGGATCGCAAGAAGATGGTGGCCCTCTCCAACTACTTCTTCGACACCACCCAGGGCCACACCCAGATCAACTGCTGCGTGGCGAAGAACGTCTACACCAGGGAGGCGTTCGATACCTCGGTCACCGCCGACTTCAAGGGCAACTTCGATCTGGTGAAGCTGGAAGAGGCCATCCTGGAGGCGGGCCCCGCCAACGTGCCCTACATCGTCAGCACCATCACCTGCAACTCCGCCGGGGGGCAGCCGGTCTCCATTGCCAACCTGAAGGCGGTGTACGAGATCGCCAGAAAGTACGACATCCCCGTCATCATGGACTCCGCCCGCTTCGCCGAGAACGCCTACTTCATCCAGCAGCGGGAGCCCGGCTACGCGAACTGGACCATCGAGGAGATCACCAGGGAGTCCTACAAGTACGCCGACGGCCTCGCCATGTCGGCGAAGAAGGATGCCATGGTGCAGATGGGGGGGCTGCTGTGCTTCAAGGATGACAGCATGCTGGACGTCTACACCGAGTGCCGCACCCTGTGCGTGGTGCAGGAAGGCTTCCCGACCTATGGCGGCCTGGAAGGAGGCGCCATGGAGCGCCTGGCGGTGGGCCTGCGGGACGGCATGCGCCAGGACTGGCTGGCCTATCGCATCGGCCAGGTGCAGTACCTGGTGGACGGGCTGGAGGCCATCGGCGTGGTGTGCCAGCAGGCGGGGGGCCATGCGGCCTTCGTGGATGCGGGCAAGCTGCTGCCCCACATCCCGGCGGATCAGTTCCCGGCCCACGCCCTGGCCTGCGAGCTCTACAAGGTCGCCGGCATCCGCGCGGTGGAGATAGGTTCCCTGCTGCTGGGGCGCGACCCCGCCACCGGCAAGCAGCACCCCTGCCCGGCGGAGCTGCTGCGCCTGACCATCCCCCGTGCCACCTATACCCAGACCCACATGGACTTTGTCATCGAGGCCTTCGGCGAGGTGAAGAAGAACGCCCACCGGGTGAAGGGGCTCGACTTCATTTACGAGCCGGCCGTGCTGCGCCACTTCACCGCCAGACTGAAAGAGGTCGAGCATAACGACCCGTCAGCCGGCAAGACGCAGAAAAAATTGATAGAAGCATAACGAGTCAGGGGCACAGATTTTTCTGTGCCCTTTTTTTTCACTGCTCTGTGAAAGATTTGGAGTGACACACATGACATCAACACCGTCCGTCATCGGAGGGGCCTGCATCATTGCCAGCGTCTGTGTCGGCGCAGGCATGCTGGGGCTGCCGAGTGCGGGAGCCGGGGCCTGGACCAGCTGGTCAACCCTCGCCATCATTCTTACCATGGTCGTCATGACGGTTTCAGGCTGGATGCTGCTGGAAGCCCTGAAACCCTACGCATTGACCGCCTCCTTCAACTCGGTGACCAAGGATCTGCTCGGTCACAGGATCAATCTCTTCAACAACCTCACCGTCTATTTCGTGGGCGGCATTTTGCTCTATGCCTATATCACCTCGTCGGGTCTCATCCTGGGCGGCCTGCTGGGCATCAATAGCCAGCTGGCTTCGGTGTTGTTCGTGCTGGTGTTCTCCTGGTTCGTCTGGCATTCGACCCGGGCGGTGGACAGGATTTCGGTCGTCCTGATCGTTTTTATGGTGCTGAGCTTCGTGTTCGGGGTCTCCGGGCTTGCCAGCAAGGTCGACACCGCCAAGCTGTTCAACTCCTTTGCCGAGGAGCTGGGCCGCGCCCCTTACGCCCTGGCCATGTTGCCGGTGGCGCTCACCTCGTTTGGCTACCACCACTCGGTGGCATCGATGCGCGCCTATTACGGCGAGGAGCAGAAAGCCAGGCAGGCGATCCTGGGGGGGACCCTGATCGCCCTGGCGCTCTATCTGCTGTGGCTGCTCAGCATCTTCGGCAACCTGCCTCGTCCCGCCTTCGGCCCCGTCATCGCCAAGGGGGGCGACGTGGATGTGCTGCTGGGGGCGCTGGCCTCGGTGATCGAGTCCAGGCAGGTCTCCCAGGCCATCAACCTCTTCTCCATGGCGGCCATCCTCTCCTCCTTCATCGGGGTGGGGCTCGGGGTGTTCGACTATCTGGCGGATCTGTTCCGGTTCGACAACAGCCGCCGGGGGCGGGCCAAATCCTGGGCGGTGACCTTCCTGCCCCCCCTGGCGCTCTCCCTGATGTTCCCGTTCGGCTTCGTGGTGGCCATCGGCTATGCCGGGGCCGCGGCGACCGTCTGGGCCTGCATCATCCCGGCCCTGCTGGCGAAGAAGTCCCGGGAGCTGGCCCCGGACGAGGCGGGGTTCAAGGCCCCCGGCGGCCAGCCCATGGTGGTGGCCGTCATCGTCTTCGGGGTGCTTACCGCCATCTTCCACCTGATGGCCATGGCGGGTCTGCTGCCCGTCTACACCGGCTGACCCTGGTGTGCTGAACCTGGCCCCATCCCGAACATATTCCACGGATGGGGCGCAGGATCCGGCCCATTCCCCCCATTTTCCCTCTGGATTTGATACCCGAAGGCATGCAGGGTAAAGTCCCCCGGCGCCAGCAGTGGCGAACGCAGGAGAAGCACGGCGGTGTGCCGTGACCAGTCGACAATCCGTTTGGGGGAGTAATGGAACAGAAACCATCGTTGGTGGGCGGGGCATGCATCATTGCCGGCGTCTGTGTGGGGGCCGGCATGCTGGGGCTGCCGAGTGCGGGGGCGGGCGCCTGGACCCTCTGGTCCATGCTCGCGGTAGCACTGACCATGGTGGTGATGACGGTCTCCGGCTGGATGCTGCTGGAGTCCTATCGGGGCTATCCCCTGCGCGTCTCCTTCGATACCGTGACCCGGGATCTGCTGGGGGAGAAGGTCAACGCCCTCAACAATCTCAGCGTCTACTTCGTCGGTGGCATCCTGCTCTATGCCTACATCACCTCGGCCGGTCTCATCATTGACGGCATGACGGGGATGGGCAGCCAGTGGGCGTCCGTGCTCTTTACCCTGGCCTTCTCCCTGCTGGTGTGGCACTCCACCCGGGCGGTGGACCGCATCTCGGTGATGCTGGTGATCCTGATGGGGCTGAGCTTTGCCTTCGGCATCTCGGGCCTGTCGATGAACGTGCGCCTCGATCTGCTGCTCGACCGGGTGGGCAGTGAAGTCAGCTACGCCCCCTATGCCCTGGTGATGCTGCCGGTGGCGCTCACCTCGTTCGGTTACCACCATTCGGTCTCCTCCATGCGCGCCTACTACGGTGAAGAGCGTCGCGCCAGCCGCGCCATTCTGGGGGGCACCCTGATCGCGCTCGCGTTTTACCTCGTCTGGCTGGTGAGCGTCTTCGGCAACCTGCCCCGCAGCGAGTTCGGCCCGGTGATCGCAGAAGGGGGCAACGTGGACGCCTTGCTCAAGGCCCTCGGCTCGGTGATCGAGTCCAAGGCGGTGGCCAGCGCCCTCAACGCCTTCTCCATGGCGGCCATCCTCTCCTCCTTCATCGGGGTGGGGCTCGGGGTGTTCGACTACCTGGCGGATCTGTTCAAGTTCGACAACAGCCGGGGTGGCCGCGCCAAGTCCTGGGCGGTGACCTTCCTGCCGCCCCTGGTGCTCTCCTTGCTGTTCCCGTTCGGCTTCCTGGTGGCCATCGGCTATGCGGGCGCCGTAGCGACCCTGTGGACCTGCATCATCCCGCCCCTGCTGGCCTGGAAGGTGCGGGCGGCCCGGCGCGAAGAAGGTGGCGAGGGCTTCCGCGCCCCCGGCGGCCTCTTCATGATCGTCCTGGTGATCCTGTTCGGCGTGCTGACCGCCGCCTTCCACCTGCTCAACATGGTGGACCTGCTGCCCGCCTACAAGGGCTGAGCCGTTACCCGGGTCGCAGTGCCAGCACAGAATGACAAAGAAGGAGCCTCATGGGCTCCTTCTTGCTTGTCACACAGGCAATATTGGCGTCGGTTACTGAATGCCGACCGACAGGGAGTGGGGGACCTTGGCGCCTTTACGGGCGGTGGCGCGCATCTGGTAGACCTGGATCAGGTACTTGCCCGACTTGGGCAGGGTGCCTTGCCATTTTGTGTCCACGTTGCCGCCGCCCAGTGCCTCGGCCTGACCCGGGATGGCGCCCGGCGCGAAGACGTTGAAGTTGGCATTGGTGCTGCCGGTGATGGCGACCGTCATGGTCTGGCCTTCTTTGGCGCCCAGGGTGTAGTTGATGGTGTCATAACCGGAGAAGGTGCCGTCAACCTTGGCGCTGTGCGCGCCTTTGGCGAAGTGCACCGGCACCGTGGTCACCTTGTCTGCCGCCTGAACCGAGGCCGCCATCATCATGGCCAGCAAGGCGGCCGTTACTGCTTTTTTCATTATGTATTGCTCCTGTGATCGGGCCCTGGCACGGGCCTCGAGGGGAAGATATGCCTGAACGATGACGCGACTCCATCGAAATGATGGGGCGGTCGGAGTGGGGGATGTTGCAAGATTTGGGGTATGCACAGACGGACATGGTGCCTTTTGGCCGCAAGCCAGATGAACACAAGGTCGATGGGGTTTTATATGGCGAGTTCCCTGATACAGGGGGCGTTTTTGTCAACGTGGTGTTGACGAACAGGGTGCCCGCTGCGGCCATGAGTCTGCGACAGAATTGATCGCCCCGGGTCTCCTGCATGGTCAGGGCGCGGGAGGGCTTGCGGAAAAGAGGACGTTAAGGTTGGCTGGTGCCCTCAGCCGCCATGGCCTGCTGCTCATAGCGCGCCACCGTGCCGTCCTGCTTCATTTGCCGGATCACGCCGGCAAGGGGGGCCAGCAGATCCCGATGCCGTTCGTGCAGATAGACGTAAGAATCGGCCAGCTCCATCACCCCGGCGGAGTAGATGCCGGCATAGCCCGGGTCCTGGCGCGTCAGGGCGGCCAGGGTCTGGCTGGCAATCAGGGTCTGCTCCACATAGAGGTCACTGCGCCCCTTGAGCAGCTTGCCCATCCCCTGCTCGGCGGTGGCGATGGCAAAGAGCCGGTCCGGTGCCACCACCTTGCCCAGCATCATCTCCGGCAGCTTGGCGCCACGGCGAAACTCGACCCGATAACCGGTGCCCTGCAGGCTGTGCCACCCCTGCAGCTGGATCCCGGGCTGGTGGGCATAGGCCTGATAGGAGACGGCGAAATGGGGCTCGGGCACGCGCTGGAGGGTGCGGGTCTGCTGCTGGTAGCTGGCGGCGCGGTGGATCTCGCCATCGACCTGTCCCTGCTCTGCCAGCAGGGGGGCCCGTCCCCCGGGGTAGCCCTGGTACTGGAATGCATAGCCCAGGCGGGCGAACGCATCCCGATAGATGAGATCGAGCCAGCGACCATAGGGGGAGTCCCTGGTTTCAAGGGAGCTCACCAGTGTGATGTTGCCCCTGCCTTGCGCCCCCCATACCTGGAAGGCCAGCAGCAAGAGCAGTGAAAGAGCGAAGAAGCGGTATCCTGAAACCTGCGCCATGGTGTCCCTGTCAGAGCGGTGGTTGCAAAGGGTGACAGTCCCATCCTAGCCCAGGGGGTTGCCCGGTCCAGCGCTTTCTGCCGTCCGCCCGTGGATATCCTCCCGTCCCGCCTTGCCCGAATGAACGCCAACCAAGGGAGATGGCCAGCGCCGCTCACAGGCTGGCGAAATCCACCTCGGGCAGGGTTTCGAAGCCGGGGCGGGCAAACAGATAGCCCTGCATCAGGCTGACGCCCATCTCCCGCAGGCAGGCCATCTCGTCGCGGATCTCGACCCCTTCCGCCAGCGGGGTGATCTGCAACTCCGTAAACAGCGCCAGACAGTGGCGAACGATGGCCTGACGGATCGGGTCCTGGTCGATGCCGCGCAGCAGGTGCATGTCGAGTTTGATGATGTCGGGGCGAAAATCGGCCAGCAGGCTGAGGCCCGAGTAACCGGCGCCAAAGTCGTCGATCGCCGTCTTGAAGCCCAGGGCCTGATAGTGATCCACGATGCCGCGAATATGGCGGTTGTCCTGCACCTGTTCCACCTCGGTGAACTCGAACATGATCTGCTCGATGGGAAAGAGATGCTCGCGGGCCGCCTGCAACGTGGTGCGGATGCAGCGCTCCGGGCGATAGACCGCATTGGGCAGGAAGTTGATGCTCGGCATGCCCTGCATGTCGAGGCGGGCGGCCAGCGCGATGGCCTTGATCCGGCACAGCTGATCGAAGCGGTAGCGGTTGTCATCGTTGACCCGGTCAATCACGCTCTGCGCCGACTCGTTGTTGAGCCCCCGCACCAGGGCCTCGTAGCCGAAGAGGGTGCGCTGGCTGCAATCGACGATGGGCTGGAAGGCCATGGTGAAATCGAAGTCGAGATCCACCTGCTCATGACACTGCTGGCAGAGGGTGGAGGACAGGGCGGCAGGTATGTCCATGACTTTCCTCTTGGGCGTGGCGGCGCTGGGCACTGTCTCAAATGATAACAGCTCATTACCCCCCTGTAGGTTCTATTAGCGCAGCGTAATCGAACGATCGAGAGGCTTTGATTACGGTTGTTGCCGTGAAACAGGATCGGCCAGCTGGAGGGGGAAGTGCGGCTGGCCGTGATGGCGGGATAATCCATTTACGCGAACGTCCGATTACGCCTGACGGCTAATCGAACCTACGGGCTATCTCATGATCACCCCCCTGTAGGTTCGATTAGCGCAGCGTAATCGGACGATCGAGAGGCTTTGGTTGCGGTGGTTGCCGTCAAATGTGGTGGCCAGCCGGAGTTGGAAATTCGGCTGGCGGTTATGGTGGGAGAATTCATTTACGCGAATGTCCGATTACGCCTGACGGCTAATCTAGCCTACGAGCAGGATGTACCTTTATATATTATTACAAAGATGAAAAACAGCGCTTCTCAAAAATAAAAAATCAATTGTGGTAGACTTTTAAAAGTCATCAAAAAAGAGAGCGAGATTGCATGAAGAATGTGAGTGAAATCATCCAGAGTAAAGCTGGTGACGAGTTGGTTTATCTTGACTGTAATATTACGCCAGAAAGTCTATCAAGATATATTTGTGCTATGGCAAATACTATGGGTGGATTCATTCTCATTGGATTTAAAGATCAGACGGAGGTTGTAGGTGTTGATATCACAGTGGCAAAGGCAGTGGTGATGGCAGCTAAGTCACAGTTGTCAGCGCCCTCTTCTTCTACTCCCATTTTCACGGATGACATTCAAGATTTTAGAGGCTCCCCTGTAATAGTTGTTCAAGTCTACCGTTCAAATCTAATAGTTTTAGCTAATCAGCTCCCCTATGTAATGGTTGATGGATTTAATAGATTAATGAATCAGGATGAAAGGATGGCAATTGAGGATGCAAGCCATACGCCCCAAAAGGATATTCTGGCAGAGGTTAAAGGTCTTGTAGAGGATAGTTCAAGGAAAGTATCTGGATTAGCGGCAGAGATAAGAGAAAGTCAAAGTATCAAATCCACGCTAAAGAACAACATAATCGGATTTCTGTGTGGACTCGTTCTAACCTACGCTGTTTCGGTGTTCTTAGACATGTTCAAAAGGGTTTGATGTCTCACTTTGACGGCAAGAGAAACCAAAAAACGGCGCCTCGCGGCGCCATTTTTTATCTCAATCAACCCAACCAAGATCACTGCAGCAGGGAGATATCCGCGACTTGCAGGAACAGGTTGCGCAGGTTGTTCAGCAGCGCCAGACGGTTGGCCTTGAGGGCTTCATCGTCGGCCATCACCATCACTTCGTTGAAGAAGGTATCGACCGGCTCGCGCAGGGCGGCCAGACGGGTGAGGGCGGCCTGATAGTCACCGGCGGCGAACAGCGGGGCCAGTTCGGCTTGCAGTTCGGCAACCTGGGTGGCCAGCGCCTTCTCGGCAGCATCGACCAGCAGTTCCGGTTTGACGGCAGTCGGCAGTTCGCCTTCGACCTTGGCCAGAATGTTGCTCACGCGCTTGTTGGCGGCAGCCAGAGCCAGTGCGGCATCCAGAGAGCGGAAGTGGCTGACGGCCTTGACGCGACGATCGAAGTCGAGCGGACGGGTCGGGCGGCGGGCCAGTACGGCCAGCACCACGTCGGCACCGATGCCTTCGTCCTGATAGGCGGCGCGGAAGCGGCCCAGCATAAAGTCGACCACGTCGGTGACGACGGTTTTGTTGGTCAGCTTGTCGCCGTAGACGCGTACCGCTTCTTCAACCAGTTCAACCAGATCCAGATCCAGCTGCTTCTCGGTCATGATGCGCAGGGCACCGATGGCAGCGCGACGCAGGGCGAACGGGTCCTTGTCACCCTTCGGCAGCATGCCGATGCCGAAGATACCGGCCAGGGTATCGAACTTGTCGGCCAGCGCGACGGCGCAGGCAACCAGACCGGATGGCAGGGCATCGCCGGCAAAGCGCGGCATGTACTGCTCGTTGAGGGCCACGGCGACCGCTTCGTCTTCGCCATCGTGACGGGCGTAGTGCATCCCCATGACACCCTGGGTGTCGGTGAACTCGCCGACCATGTTGGTCATCAGGTCACACTTGGAGAGCAGACCGGCACGCTTGGCCTGAGCCACGACGGCATTATCGCCACCACTGATGCGCTCGGCGATAAAGCCGGCGACGGTCTCGATGCGCTCGACCTTGGCCTTGACGGTGCCCAGCTGTTGCTGGAACAGCACGGTTTCAAGGCGCGGCAGGCGGGAGGCGAGAGTCTGCTTGAGGTCGGTCTTGAAGAAGAACTCGGCGTCAGAGAGACGGGGGCGAACCACCTTCTCGTTGCCGCTGATGATCTGGCTCGGGTCTTTCGACTCGATGTTGGTGACGAAGATGAACTTCGGCAGCAGCTTGCCGTTCTTGTCGTAGACCGGGAAGTACTTCTGGTCACCCTTCATGGTGTGCACCAGCGCCTCGGCCGGCACGGCCAGGAACTTCTCTTCGAAGTTGGCGGTCAGCACCACAGGCCATTCGACCAGTGCGGTCACTTCTTCCAGCAGGGCGTCGTCCAGATCGGCCACGCCACCGAAGGCGGCAGCGGCCGCTTCGACGTCAGCCTTGATCTTGGCTTTGCGCGCCATGAAGTCGGCAATCACCATGCCGCGCTCCTGCAGGATCTGCGGGTACTGGCTGGCGTTGTCGATGGTGAACTCGCTCTCGCCCATGAAGCGGTGACCGCGAAGGGTGCGGGCAGAGTCGATACCCAGAATGTGGGCGGGAACCAGCTCGCCATCCAGCAGCAGGGTCACGGTGAAGACCGGACGCACGAACTGGATGGTCTTGTCGCCCCAGCGCATCATTTTCGGGATCGGCAGCTTGGCCAGTGCAGAGGCGACCAGTTCGCCCAGCAATTCTTTGGCCGGACGGCCTTCGACCTTGGCGGTGTGAACCAGCCACTCGCCCTTGTCGGTGACCAGACGCTCGGCCTGCTCAACGGTGATGCCGTTGCCACGGGCCCAGCCTTCGGCGGCCTTGGTCGGCTTGCCTTCGGCATCGAACGCCTGCGCCACGGCCGGGCCGCGCTTCTCGACGCTCTTGCTCGGCTGTTCGCCGGCCAGCTCGCTTACCTTCAGCGCCAGACGGCGCGGTGAAGCAAACCACTCGACGTCACCGAAGGCCAGATCGGCCTTGGTCAGTTCGGCTTTGAAGTTGTCGGCAAAGGCTTCGGCCAGGGAGCGCAGGGCTTTGGGCGGCAGCTCAGCAGTACCGATCTCTACCAGAAATGTATGTTGTGCCATGTCCGTTCCTTAACCTTGCTTGTTCTCACTGCGCTGACACATAGGGAAGCCCAGCGCTTCGCGGGAGGCGTAGTATGCCTCTGCCACGGCCTTGGTCAGGGTGCGAATGCGCAGGATGTAGCGCTGACGCTCGGTGACCGAGATGGCCTTGCGGGCATCCAGCAGGTTGAAGGAGTGAGCGGCTTTCAGGATGCGCTCGTAGGCAGGCAGCGGCAGCGGTTTTTCCAGTGCCAGCAGGTTCTGGGCTTCCTTCTCGTACTGCTCGAAGCAGTGGAACAGGAACTCCACATCGGCGTGTTCGAAGTTGTAGGTGGATTGCTCCACTTCGTTCTGGTGGAACACGTCGCCGTAGGTGGTCTTGCCCAGCGGGCCGTCAGACCAGACCAGATCGTAGACGCTGTCGACGCCCTGGATGTACATGGCCAGACGTTCGAGACCGTAGGTGATCTCGCCGGTGACCGGCTTGCACTCGAGGCCGCCAACCTGCTGGAAGTAGGTGAACTGGGTCACTTCCATACCGTTCAGCCACACTTCCCAGCCCAGACCCCAGGCACCCAGAGTCGGGTTTTCCCAGTTGTCTTCCACGAAGCGGATGTCGTGGATTTCGGGATCCATACCCAGCTCTTTCAGGGAGCCCAGATAGAGTTCCTGAATGTTGTCGGGGGAAGGCTTGATGATCACCTGGAACTGGTAGTAGTGCTGCAGGCGGTTCGGGTTTTCACCGTAGCGGCCGTCAGTCGGACGGCGGGACGGTTGCACGTAGGCGCAGGCGATGGGCTCGGGGCCCAGGGCGCGCAGGCAGGTCATGGGGTGAGAAGTACCGGCACCCACTTCCATATCCAGCGGCTGAATGATGGTACAGCCCTGGCGGGACCAATAGTCCTGCAACTGCAGGATCAGGCCCTGAAAGGTTTTGACATCGAATTTTTGCATAGTGTTTTTCGCGCGAAATGAAATCAGAGCAAGATTTGCTGAATGTGAACCGAGGGAGTATACCGTCTGGCATGGTCGGATAATAGGCGAAATTACAGGGGATTAGTGGGGCTATGTTGCCGCTTGCCCTATGATGTCGCCGACACAAGCGGCCTGCTGATGGCCGATGAAAAACAGGGGAGAGGAAATGGAACTGCGCTGCGCCTGGGTGACCAGAGACCCGGAATACATCGAATACCATGACAAGCAGTGGGGCAGGCCGGTGTATGACGCCCGCGAGTTGTTTGCCAAGCTCTGCCTCGATGGCCAACAGGCGGGGCTGTCGTGGATCACCATCCTCAAGCGCACCGAGAGCTACCATCGCGCCTATGCGGATTTTGATCCGGTGCGCATCGTGCAGTTCGACGACCAGGACGTGGCGCGGCTGATGCAGGATACCGGCATCATCCGCAACCGGCTCAAGGTGCAGTCGATCATCAAAAACGCCCGCGCCTATCTGGCGCTGGAGGCGGAAGGCATCGACTTCGTGGAGTATCTGTGGGGCTTCGTGGGCGGCGCCCCCATGGTCAACCAGCGTCAGGGCAACGGCGACATTCCGGCGACATCAAAGGAGTCGGATGCCATGTCCAAGGCCCTCAAGAAGCGCGGCTTCACCTTCGTCGGCAGCACCATCTGCTACGCCTTCATGCAGGCGGTGGGCATGGTGAACGATCATCTGGTGACCTGCCCTTGCCACGCCGAGTGCCAGCAAGCAGCGGCGACGTGAAGGGGAAATGCACGAAGAAGGGAGGCTCAAGCCTCCCTTCTTTTTTGCTCTGAATCAGCAGGGCTCAAGGGGGCGGCCGAGCGCCTCGCACACCTCGTCGCTGCTCATCAGCCGCACGAAGGGGCCGGCCAGGGCGGCGTTGTGATGGGCGATGATCTGGGGGGCGGTCAGTTGCGGCGTGTCCATGCAGGTATGGGCATCGCTCACCAGCACTACGGTGTAGCCGAGATCTGCCGCCGCCCGGCAGGTGGTGTCGATGCAGTACTGGGTCTTCATGCCGGTGATGATCAGGGTCTGCACGCCGTCCTCTTTCAGCCAGCCATCGAGACCGGTGCCATGGAAGGCGCTGGGGCGCTGCTTGTCGAACACCCGATCGGCCTCGCCGACGACCAGCTCAGGCGCAAGCTGCCAGAACGGGCTGCCGGCGGCGATGGGGCTACCGGCTGGGCCCGTGTGGCGCACCGCCAGCACGGGGAGAGCGGCACTGCGGGCCGCCTGGCTCAGGCGATTGATGTTGGCCAGGGTCTCGGCCCCGGCATGGGGGGCTTCCGGGCCGTGAAGGAGGCCCACCTGGATGTCGATGATGAGCAGCGCGGGGCGGGAAAGGGACGACATGGTCATGGCTCCGTGAGAAATGTCCCCCACTCTGGGGCCATGGGCTCTTATGAGACAACCCGCATCTGGGGGGCAACCACTCCAGACCCCGGGAGCATGTTCCGTTGCGCCGGGCCGGGAGCCTTTTCGCCCCTTGGTACAGCCGGGATACAGTCATACGGGTTCACCATCGGGAGCGCCATCACGAGGGAGTCCCGTGTCACTGAGCGCCGCCGCCCTCTCTTCCCCGGCCTGATCGGCTGCACCCTGGGGATGACGTTGCTCGTCAGGGCAAACACGAGGGGAAGCCGGCCCTGTGCAAGAAGGTCCGAGGCTGCACAGACGACGCCCCCGAGGGCCGAGTCTGCGCTGCCGGGATCTTGCCCCTCCCCTATCATTGAAAGACGCCGGACCGGTTCAGGTTGTCTGGCGAAGGAGCCATCATGAAGAAGTCCGTATTGGCGCTGCTTGCCGCCACCGCCTTGCTGGCCGCCCTGCCTGCACAGGCCACCAAGCAGGCCCAGGAGCGCCGTGACGCCCGCGATGTGCGTCAGGATACCCGTCAGGAGTCCCGTGACGCGAAACAGGAGTGTCGTGAGGGGCTGGTGGGCAATGCCGACTGCCGCCAGGAGCATCGTGACAACAAGCAGGAGGGGCGAGACAAGGCCCGGGATATCAAATATTGATGCGGGCCCGTCCGAAGAGGGGCTGCACCGGGTGAATCGCAAGGGGCAGGGGGGCGTGTTGCCCCCTGCCCATCTTCGCAATGCGCGCGTCACACTCTGGCGCCTCTCTGGGTTAGAATGCGCGGCCATCGGCTAGAGTCGTTCTTTTTCAGAGGTTTTTTCATGCATTTCAAGAAACTGGTTCCTGCACTTGCCCTGACCGTCGCCATCACTGGCTGTACCACCAACCCCTATACCGGTGAATCCCAGACCTCCAAGGGCGCCTGGGGCGCGTTGGCGGGTGCGGCGACCGGCGCAGCCGTGGGGGCGCTCTCCTCCAGCAAGGGCGACCGCAAAAAGGGCATCCTGACTGGCGTCGCCGCCGGTGCGGCCCTGGGTGGCGGTATCGGTTACTACATGGATGTGCAGGAAGCCAAGCTGCGCGAGAAGCTGCAAGGCACCGGCGTCAGCGTGACCCGCAACGGTGATCAGCTGATCCTCAACATGCCGAACAACGTCACCTTCGACAGCTCCAGCGCCCAGCTGAAAGCCGCCGGTGCCAACACCCTGTCCGGCGTGGCCCTGGTGGTTGCCGAGTTCGACAAGACCCGTCTGAACGTGGTCGGTCACACCGACAGCACCGGCTCCCGCGAGCTGAACATGAAGCTCTCCCGGGATCGCGCCGATGCCGTCGCCGCCCAGCTGATCGGCCAGGGCGTGTCCGGCAGCCGCATCGCCATCAGTGGTGTGGGCCCGGATCAGCCGGTGGCCAGCAACAGCACCGCCGAAGGCAAGGCCCAGAACCGTCGGGTGACCATCACCCTGACCCCGACCGCCTAAGCGGCCTGCGTTGCAGTCATGAAAAAGGCCCCGCCAGCGATGGCGGGGCCTTTTGTTATTCGGCGTTGTGGGCAGTGGCGCCTTGTTCTTTGCTCTCTTCTGCCCTTGTGGGAGAAGGGGCGGGGATGAGGGGATAACCGCCTCTTAGACAGCCGCAGTCAGCTGCACTTCTACCCTGTAGCCTTCGTGGGCGAGGCGGGCCTGTACGCAGGCGCGGACCGGGGCTGTGTCGGCATCAGGGGAGCCAGGCATCCCGCTTTGTTTAGACAGCGGCAGTGAGCTGTACTTCCACCTTGTAGCCTTCGTGGGCGAGACGAGCCTGCACGCAGGCGCGAACGGGGGCGGTGCCTGCCGGGATCCAGGCATCCCACTGCGCGTTGAAGGCGGCGATGTCTTCAATGTCCTTGAGATAGATGTTGGCCATCAGGATCCTGTCGACGCCGGAACCGTTGGCTTCCAGCAAACGCTGCAGGCTTTCCAGCACTTCACGGGTCTGCTGGTGGATGTCGGCGGTCTCGGTGGCGGGCACTTCCACCACGTAGAGGGTGCCGTTGTGGATGACCACATCAGACCAGCGCTGGGTGGTCCCGATACGGGTAATGGATGTCATGTTTGCTCCGGTACGGGGTTATTGACCCTTGCGGATCAGGTAGCGGTAAGGGGCCTGCTCAGTCTCGCTGGCGACCAGGGTATGGTCCATGAAGCGGCAGAAGCTGGGAATGTCGCGGGTGGTGGAGGGGTCGTCGGCGCTGACCAGCAGGGTCTCCCCATCCGCCATCAGCCGCACTTTCTTGCGAACCATCATCACGGGTTCGGGGCAACGAAGCCCGATTGCGTCCAGCTCGTGGGTCGCATTGCAGAATTCAGTACTCATGAATAATCAACCTTCAGCCGCACCTTCTTGCGCGCTATCGTCACGGGCTCGGGGCAACGAAGCCCGATTGCGCCCAACTCGTGCGTTGCGCCGCAGAATAAAGCACTCATCAATAATCAACCTTCAACCAATTCGGCCAGCAATGATACTCACGGCGAAAAAATAATCAAACCATGGGGCGGTTATGCAGCATATGCTACCAAAATGTGAACCGGCTCTACCCAGGCTTCGCTCGATGAGTAATATAAAAATTGAACCATATTCAACAAGGAGGTGTGAATATGCAGGTCTCCTACGGCAGATTGCAAGCCTACGCAGGCATGGGGTTCTTGTCGTTCGCCATGATAGTGCTGGGCAGCCCGATCGGTAATACCGGTACCTGGTTCGGCTCCATGGTGATGATCGGGCTGGGGCTCTGGATCGAGCTCAGCGACTACTACGACGAGGATGAGGACGAGAACGATCCCTCCTGAGAGCCTGGCTCTCGGCACTCAAAGGCGGACGATGTCCGCCTTTGTCATTTCTGCTCCGCGCCGGAACGGGTCGAGCGCATGGCGCGCTCCAACTGCTGCGCCGTCTGCTCGGGGTTGGCCCTGGCGTCGTTGAAGAAGCTGCTCAGCACATCCATGATCCCCTGGCGCATGTTGGTGGGCACCGCCATCCCCTCCGCCATGCTGGGCAGCAGGTTGTCCTGTTGCTCGGCGTGGAGGAAATCCTGATAGGAGCGGATGGCGCAGCGATCGAACTTGCTCATGTCCGGCTTGATGAGCGCCGGGATAGAGCCCTTCACCCGGTTGAACTCCTCCTGAAAGCGCGGCGTCATCAACAGCCTGGCCAGCTCGCCCTGGGCCTGCAACTGGGCGGGATCCCGCTGCTTGAACATGGCGATGGAGTCGAGGTTGTAGCTGAACAGCCCCTGGCTGCCCGGGCTTGGCAGGCACTCGATATCCTCGCCGGGGCGGTAGTTGCCGGCGCTCAGCTCCCCTTTCACCCAGTCCCCCATCACCTGCATGGCGGCGCCGCCGCTCTCCAGCAGGTTGGTGGCCTGGTGCCACTTCAGGCCGGCGTATTTCTCGGGTACATAAGCGCGCAACTGCTGGAAGCGGGTCAGCACCCGCACCATGTCGGGGCCGGTCAGGGTGGCGCTGTCCTGTTCGAGGAAGGCCTTGCGATAGAAGGTCTTGCCCCCTTCGCCGAGGGCCACCGTTTCGAACAGCACCGCGATTTGCCAGGGTTCATTGCCGATGGCGAGGGGAGTGATGCCCTGCTCCTTGAGCTTGTCCGCCACCGCCACGAACTTAGCCCAGTCGGTGGGGGGCTTGAGCCCCTGTCGCTCGAATACCTTGCGGTTGAGCCACAGCCAGTTGACCCGGTGGATGCCGGTGGGGACCGCCATCAGGGCGCCGTTCTGGCTGAGTGTGTCGCGCACCATGGGGGGCAGCTGAGGGTACCAGCCGAGGTGCTCGGCCATGGGGGTGAGATCGCGCAGAAAGCCCAGGCTGCCCCACTCGTGCAGCTCGAACCCCTTGAGGTGGGCCGCCTCCGGCGGGTTGGCCGCCAGGGCCCGGCTCTTGAGCACCGTCATGGCGCTCTTGCCGCCCCCCCCCTGTACCGCGAAGTCGTTCCACTGGTTGCCCTGTTCGGCCCACTCGGACTTGAGCACTTCCACGGCCCTGGCCTCGCCGCCGGAGGTCCACCAGTGCAATACCTCCACCTGGGAGGCGCAGACGGGCAGGGAGAGCAGGGCGATGACAGAAAAAGACAACCACTTCATACATTACTGCCTTGGTAGGGAGAGGGTGGCCTGCAGGCCGCCCTGGGGGCGATTTTCCAGCACCAGGTCGCCGCCGTGGGCGTGGGCTATGTTGCGGGCGATGCCAAGGCCCAGCCCGGTGCCGGCGGCATCGGTGCTGAGGCGGTAGTAGGGCTCGAAGATGCGCTCGAACTGATCGTCCGGCAGACCGGGCCCCTCGTCCATGATGAAGAGGATCAGCATCTCCTCGTCATCCATGATGATGATGCGCACCTTCTGGCCGTACTTGATGCCGTTGTCCACCAGGTTGCCGATGCAGCGCTTGAGGGCCAGCAGCTTGCCGCGATAGGGCCACTTGCAGTGGCCCTCGATGGTGAGCAGATCCTCGTGCAAGTTCATGGCTTCCGCCATCTGCTCCAGCAGGGCGTTGACGTCGATCTGCTCAAGGTTCTCGTGAATGTCCGTCTCTTTGACCGTCTGCAGCGCCCCTTTGACCATCAGCTCCAGCTCGTCCAGGTCCTTATTGAACTTGGCGATCTGCACCTCGTCGTCCAGCAGTTCGACCCGCAGTCGCAGCCGGGTGATGGGGGTCTTGAGGTCGTGGGAGATGGAGCTGAACAGCCGCTCCCTGTCGTCGATGAAGCGGCGAATGCGCTGCTGCATGATGTTGAAGGCGCGGGTCGCCGCCACGATTTCGGAGGCACCCTCCTCCTTGAGGGACGGCTGGTCGATGTCCTTGCCGAGATTGACCGCCGCCTTGGCGAGGCGACGCAGGGGGCGGGTCTGCCAGCGCACCAGCATGAAGGTGAAGAAGCAGAGGAAGACCGTCATCAGGGCGATGAAACGCACCTGGTTGCTCGGCATCACGGTGTCATCCAGCGTCATGTAGGGGGCGGGCAGCAGGGCCGCCAGATAGAGCCACTCCCCCGGTTCTATCTCGATCTGGGTCACCAGCACCGGCGGATTGATAGGCTCCAGGGACAGGGTGTAGCGGGCCCAGGAAGAGGGGAGATCCGCCAGCAGGGTGTCGTTGTTGAAGACGTGCAGCTCCTCGGGGCGGGAGAAGTCCACCTTGATCGCCATGGCGTCGGAGAGTTTGCGGCTGAGCACCTCCTGCACCTCTTTGAGCACCAGCGTCTTGCGCTCGCTGTCGGGGATGGCGCTGATGTGGATCTCTTCCTCGTTCAGGGAGACGAAGAAGCGGCTGCCCCCCATGTTGCGCAGCTGATCCAGGGCGATGTGGCGGTATTGCAGGGGCAGGGACTTGAAGAAGTTGACGGTGGAAGCCGCGGACAGCGCCAGGTTGCGGGTGGTGCTGAGCATGCCCTCCAGCTCCCGCTTCTGGATCTGCTGCATCCAGATGCCGGTGAGGATGGTCTGGGAGAGAAGGATGGCGAGCAGCAACAGCAGCAGCATCCGCGACAGCAGGGAGCGGGGCACCAGGGCCCGCCAGAACTTCTGCCCCGTCATGGCAGCGTGTGTCTCTTGTCGATCAGCATGGGGTGCTTACCTCTGTGCCTTGCCGTTGCCCCGTCATGGGTTTCTCTTCTGCCCGTTCAAGGTCTCGCCGTAGCGTCTGTCTGTTACGGGATCTCGTGGACTTCGGCGATCAGCATGTAGCCGCTGCCGCGAATGGTCTTGATGATGCGCGGGCTCTTGCCGTTGTCACCCAGCTTCTGGCGCAGGCGGCTGATCTGCACATCGATGCCGCGTTCCATGGGCAGGCTCTCGCGACCGCGGGTGGCGTCCGATATGGTATCCCGGTCCAGCACCACGCCGGGCTGCTGCAGGAACATGCCGAGCAGCAGGGCATCGCTGCCGGAGAGATCCAGCAGGCTGCCATCTTCGTGGGTCAGCTGGTGGCTCAGGGTGTCCAGGGTCCACTCGGCGAAGCGCAGCCGACGGCTCGGTTCCTTCTCTTTCTCCGGCTGGCGGAATTCGGCGCGGCGCAGCAGTGCCTTGATGCGGGCCTGCAGTTCGCGCGGGCTGAACGGCTTGGCGATGTAGTCGTCGGCGCCAAGTTCCAGACCGATCACCCGGTCAGCCTCGTCGGAGGCGGCGGTGAGCATGATGATGGGTACCTGGGAGTCGCGGCGGATCTGCTGGCAGAGGGTAAAGCCGTCGTCGCCGGGCATCATGATGTCCAGAATGATGAGGTCCGGGCTGTGCTGGGCCAGTTGTTGGCGCATCTCGTTCCCTTCGGCCGCGGTCAGTACCTCGAAACCAGCCCGGGTCAGGTACTCGTTGAGCAGCTCGCGGATCTCCCGATCGTCGTCGACGATAAGCAGTTGTTTGCTCGTTGACATATGTATGTGCATCCACCCATTTTTTTGTGCAGATTGAACCTGTCGGGGGAGCAAAAAGCAAGCAAGCCCCCCCTCTAATGTGAAGTTATGGGCAATATAGCCTCAGGATTGGCCCCGATCGCGGGAAAAGAATAAAAAAGGCCGACCCAAACGGGCCGGCCAACACG
This sequence comes from Aeromonas sp. R7-5, assembly GCF_040908015.1. Lineage (NCBI taxonomy): Bacteria > Pseudomonadati > Pseudomonadota > Gammaproteobacteria > Aeromonadales > Aeromonadaceae > Aeromonas > Aeromonas sp. R7-5. The sequence goes on from NZ_JBFOCZ010000007.1 coordinate 61,316, forward strand.
CAGATTCCGACGGCAGGAGCGCACCCCGTGTGGCGCGTTCCACAGACTCGACAGCAGGGTCGGCAGGCCGACCCGGTATTCGTGATGGGGCCGCTGTGCCGGGAAGCAGGGCCGCCTTCTGTCTGTTGTTGCCGCCCCGAGGCGGCGTCCCTGACCGGTGAGCAGTCAGGAGCGATTCACTTACACCCGTTCGAACACGGTGGCGATGCCCTGACCCAGGCCGATGCACATGGTGGCGACTCCCAGGGTGGCGTCCTTCTCTTCCATCAGGTTGATCAGGGTGGTGGAGATGCGGGCACCGGAGCAGCCGAGCGGGTGACCCAGGGCGATGGCGCCACCGTTGAGGTTCACCTTCTCATCCACCAGGTCTTGCAGACCCAGATCCTTCACGCAGGGCAGGGACTGGGCGGCAAACGCCTCGTTCAGCTCGAAGAGGTCGATGTCGCCGACGGTCAGCCCGGCTCGCTTGAGCGCTTTCTGGGTGGCCGGCACCGGGCCGTAACCCATGATGGCGGCGTCGCAGCCGGCGATGGCCATGGCACGTACCTTGGCGCGCGGCGTGAGGCCGAGGGCCTTGGCGCGATCCGCGCTCATCACCAGCATGGCGGCGGCACCATCGGACAGGGCCGAGGAGCTGCCGGCGGTGACGGTGCCGTTGACCGGGTCAAACACCGGGCGCAGCTGGCTCAGGGTTTCAACCGTGGTCTCCGGGCGGATCACCTCGTCATAGTCGTAGAAGAAGCGGGCGCCGCTGGCGTCATGGCCTTCCAGCCCGACGATCTCCTTGGCAAAACGCCCTTCCACGGTGGCGGCGTGGGCACGGCGGTGGGAGCGGGCGGCAAACTCGTCCTGCTGCGATCGGCTGATGCCGTGCAGCTTGCCGAGCATCTCGGCGGTCAACCCCATCATGCCGGAGGCTTTCGCCACCGACTTGGCCATGCCGGGATGGAAGTCGACGCCGTGGCTCATCGGCACGTGACCCATGTGCTCGACGCCGCCGATGATGAAGATATCCCCGTCACCTACCTGAATGGCGCGGGAGGCGTCGTGCAGCGCCTGCATGCTGGAGCCGCACAGACGGTTGACTGTGACCGCACCTACCTGCTTCGGAATGCCGGCCAGCAGCGCGGCGTTGCGGGCGATGTTGAAGCCCTGCTCCAGGGTCTGCTGCACGCAGCCCCAGTAGATATCCTCGATCTCGTTCGGGTCGAGGTTGGGGTTGCGCAGCAGGATGGATTTCATCAGGTGCGCGGACAGATCTTCTGCACGCACGTTGCGGAAGGCGCCGCCCTTGGACCGGCCCATCGGGGTCCGGATACAGTCGACAATGACTACGTCTTTCATGAATGGATCTCCTTTCCGCAATCAGTAGAAGGTTTTGCCCTGGGCGGCCATCTCGCGCAGCTTGTCGCTGACGCGGTAGAGCGGGCCCAAATCGGCATACTGGTCGGCCATGGCCACGTAGCGATCCAGACCGATAGTGTCCAGATAGCGGAACACGCCGCCGCGGAAGGGAGGGAAGCCCAGACCGTAGACCAGTGCGATGTCGGCTTCGGCTGGCGTGGCGACAATGCCCTCTTCCAGACAGAGCACCACCTCGTTGATCATCGGGATCATCATGCGAGCGATGATGGCGTCCTTGTCGAAATCCTGTTTCGGCTTGGCGATGGGGGCCAGCAGCTCGTAACTGGCGGCGTCAGCCACCTTCTTCGGCTTGCCCTTCTTGTCCTGCTCGTAGGCGTAGAAGCCCTTGCCGTTCTTCTGACCGAATCGGTTCACTTCGTACATCACGTCGATGGCGGTGCGACCTTCCTTGCTCATGCGTGCCGGGAAGCCCTGCGCCATCACGTCACCGGCATGGTGACCTGTATCGATGCCGACTACGTCCAGCAGGTAGGCGGGGCCCATCGGCCAGCCAAACTCCTTCTCCATCACCTTGTCGACGGCAGCGAAGTCGGCGCCATCGGCGACCAGCTTGTTGAAGCCGAAGAAGTAGGGGAACAGCACGCGGTTCACGAAGAAGCCGGGGCAGTCGTTGACCACCACCGGGGACTTGCCCATCGCGGCGGCGTAGGCCACCACGCGGTTGATGGTTTCATCGGAGGTCTGCTCGCCGCGAATGATCTCCACCAGTGGCATGCGGTGCACCGGGTTGAAGAAGTGCATGCCGCAGAAGTTCTGCGGGCGTTTCAGCCCCTTGGCCAGCAGGGAGATGGGGATGGTGGAGGTGTTGCTGGCGAGCACGGCGTCTTCGCCGATCACGCCTTCCACTTCACCCAGCACGGCGGCCTTCACTTTCGGGTTCTCGACCACGGCTTCGACCACGACGTCCACGCCTTTGACGTTGTCATAGCTGAGGGTCGGGGTAATGGCAGAGAGCACCTGGCCCATCTTGATGCCGTCGATGCGGCCCTTTTCGAGTTGACCGTTGAGCAGCTTGGTGGCTTCACCCATGCCAAGTGCCAGCGCCTTCTCGTTGATATCCTTCATCACCGCCGGGATACCCTTGCTGGCAGACTGGTAGGCGATGCCGCCGCCCATGATGCCGGCACCCAGTACGGCGGCATGGCCAGTGGCCTTGCTTGCCTGCTTGGCCGCCTTCTTGGCCAGCGCCTTGATGTGCTGATCATTCAGGAAGATGCCGACCAGCGCCTTGGCGACATCGGTCTTGGCCAGCTTGATAAAGCCCTGTGCCTCGACGACCAGCGCTTCGTCACGGCCCATGCCGGCGGCGGCTTCCACCGTCTTCACGGCGGCCATGGGGGCCGGATAGTGTTTGCCCGCCACGGCGGCAACCATGCCGGCGGCGGTGGTGAAGCTCATCATGGCTTCCAGTTTGGAGAGGCGCAGCGGGGCTTTCTTGGCGGCACGACGGCTCTGCCAGTCCAGCTTGCCCGCGATGGCGTCCTTGATCATCTGCAGCGCAGCGCTCTGCAGCACCTCGGGGGCGACTACAGCGTCGATGGCACCCACCTTGAGGGCGTCATCGGCACGGTAATCCTTGCCGGTAGTGATCCACTCGAGCGCGTTGTCGGCGCCGATCACTCGCGGCAGGCGGACGGTGCCGCCAAAGCCCGGCATGATGCCGAGTTTGGTCTCGGGCAGGCCGATTTTGGCGCTGGTGTCGGCCAGACGGAAGTCAGTGGAGAGGATGGTCTCGCAGCCGCCGCCCAGAGCGTGTCCCTTGATGGCGGAGAGGGTCGGGACCGGCAGATCTTCGATGGCATTGAAGATATCGTTGGCCTTTTTCAGCCAGCCGAGCAGATCTTCTTGCGGCAGATCGAACAGTTCCAGGAATTCGGTAATGTCGGCACCGACGATAAAGGCGTCTTTGCCGGAGGTGAGGATCAGACCTTTTAGTTCACGTTCTTGTTGTAATGCGGCGATCGCTTCGCTCAGGGAGAGCAGGGTAGCGCGATCCAGCTTGTTGACTGAACCCGGGGCATCAAACCTCAGCTCGGCGATGCCGTTTTCGAGGTAGCTGACCGACAGGGTTTCGCCTTGGTAGATCATGAGAGTGTCTCCTTGTTCCCACTCAGTGGGGAGTGGTGCTCCTTAATCCCCAGCAGGGGGCGAGGCTCACTATTGATCCAAAAGGAGACATTTTCAACACCTATTTAAAACATTTGTTTAACAGATCTCGAGTAAAAGCTCTTCATCACAGAACGGGTACAAGAGAGGCGCCTTGCGGCGCCTCGGATGGATGTGAGTTTGTTATCAACTGGCCAGTTCCGGCCGGTTGCGATACTGGTTCAACACCTCGGGATCGGCGAGGGCGTGGGTATTGTTGACCGGCCGGTTGTGTACCACTTCGCGCACCGCCAGTTCGACGATCTTGCCGGACTTGGTGCGGGGGATGGCATCCACCTGCAGGATGCGGGCGGGCACGTGGCGGGCGGTGCAGTGCTGCTTTATTTGCTGGCGGATCCGCTCACGCAGCCCGTCGTCCAGCTTGCAACCCGCCTTGAGCTTGACGAACAGCACCACCCGCTCGTCCTGTTTCCATTGCTGGCCGATGACGATGCTCTCTTCCACCTCGTCGAGTTGTTCCACATAGCGGTAGATCTCGCTGGTGCCGATGCGCACGCCGCCCGGGTTGAGGGTCGCGTCGGAGCGGCCGTAGAACAGGATGCCGCCGGTCGGGGTCAGCTCGATCCAGTCCCCGTGGCACCAGATGTTGTCGAACCGCTCGAAGTAGGCGGCGTGGTACTTGTCGCCGTTCTCGTCACCCCAGAAGTAGATGGGCTGGGCCGGGAACGGCTTGGTGCAGACCAGTTCGCCCTTCTCACCCAGCACCGGCTGGCCCGCCTCGTTGAATACCTGCACCGCGAGACCAAGGCCGCGCCCCTGGCTCTCGCCGCGATAGACGGGGCTCAAGGGGTTGCCGATGACGAAGCAGGAGCAGATGTCGGTGCCGCCAGAGATGGAGCTGAGCTGCACATCCGGCTTTATCTGCTGGTAAACGTAGTCAAACCCCTCCGGCGACAGCACGGATCCGGTGCTGCAGATGAGGCGCAAGGCAGGCAAGTCGTGGGTATTGATGGGGGCATAGCCCTGCTTGTGCAGCGCATCGAGATACTTGGCCGAGGTGCCGAACAGAGCGACCTCTTCGTCTCGTGCGAGATCCCACAGCACGTTGCCATCCGGGTAGAAGGGGGAACCATCGTAGAGCACCAGGGTGGCGCCGGAGGCGAGGGCGCTCACCAGCCAGTTCCACATCATCCAGCCACAGGTGGTGAAGTAGAAGATGCGCTCCCCCGGCTTGATGTCGCAGTGCAACTGGTGCTCTTTCAGGTGTTGCAGCAGGGTGCCGCCAATGCCGTGCACGATGCACTTGGGTTTGCCGGTGGTGCCGGAGGAGTAGAGGATGTAGAGCGGGTCGTTGAAGGCCATGGGCTCGAAGGCGAGCTGGGCATCATGCTGGCTTGCCAGCAGTTGCTGCCAGTCGTGACCAAGCTGCAGCGGGTTGCCGAGCAGGGGGATCATCACCGTCTGCTCTAGGCTGTCGAGCTGACCGACGACGCTGGCCACCTTGTCCTGAATGTCGATGGCCTTGCCGCCGTAGCGGTAGCCATCCACCGCGAACAGCACCCTGGGACGGGTCTGGCCGAAGCGCTCCACCACGCTGGCCTCGCCAAAATCGGGGCTGGTGGAGGTCCAGATCGCGCCGAGGCTGGTGGTTGCCAGCATGGCCACCACGGTTTCCGGAATATTGGGCAGGTAGGCTGCGACCACATCACCTCGGCCTATGCCCTGGCTGCGAAGCCACTGGGTCAGGCGGGCGACCTGATCTGCCAGCTCATGCCAGCTCAGGGTCCGGCTTGGGCCCCCTTCGATGCGGGAGATGATGGCCGGGCTCTCATCCTGACGGCGCAGCAGGTTCTCGGCGAAGTTGAGCTGGCTGTCGGGGAACCAGCGGGCGCGCTGCATATCCTGGCGGTTCTCCGCCACAATGTTGCCAAGCTCGCCCTTGACGCCGCAGTGCTGCCACACCAGGGGCCAGAAGCGGGTGGTCTTCTCCACCGACCATTGATACAGGTCGGTATAGCTGCGCAGTTGCAGGCCATGGAAGTGATTGACCTCGGCCATGAACTGGTGGAGGTTGGAGTGCTGCATCCTGTCCTGATCCGGTGTCCACAGACAAAGGTTTTGCATGAGTCGTTCCTGACGGCTGATATCTACTGTCTGTGGGCAGTGTATTGAATTGTTCTTTGTTTGTTAATTGTCTGTTTTATCTTCATAACAGAAAGCCTGTAACCTATGCGTTACCTCACGAAGCGAAAGCCGGGTGGCTCGAGCCTTGATTCGCTTGATGTTATGCTGAAGTCACATTCGCCCGGAGCAGGACGCCATGAGCAGTTACAGCCAACTTTTTGCCCAGCATCTCGACACCCTTCAGCAGCGTACCCGCGACATCCTGCAACAACAGGGTCTTGGCGGCCTCGCTATTCACTCCGGCCAGACTCATCGCATCTTCCTCGATGACCAGGATTATCCCTTCAAGGTGAATCCCCAGTTCAAGGCCTGGTTGCCGGTGCTGGACAACCCTCACTGCTGGTTGCTGGTGGACGGGGTGAACAAGCCGGTGCTGCTGTTCTACCGGCCGGTGGACTTCTGGCACAAGGTGGCGGAGTTGCCCAACGCCTTCTGGGTCGATTTCTTCGACATTCGCTTCCTGACTCGCCCGGAGCAGGTTGCCGATCACCTGCCGGCCAACAAGCAGGAGTGGGCCTATCTGGGCGGCCATCTGGAAGTGGCCGAGCTGCTGGGACTGGGCCAGCCCAATCCGGAGGCGGTTCTCAACTACCTGCACTACCACCGTGCCTACAAGACGCCCTATGAGCTGGAATGTCTTCGCGATGCCAACCGCATCGGCGTGCGCGGCCACATCGCGGCCAAGGACTCCTTCATGGCGGGGGCGAGCGAGTTCGAGATCAACCTGGCCTACATGAAGGCGGTCGGACAGGGGGCCAATGAGGCGCCCTACGGCAACATTGTTGCCATCAACCGCAATGCGGCCATCCTGCACTACACCCATCTCTCCACCCAGCGGGTGCCCGATGCGGAGCGTTACTCCTTCCTCATCGATGCCGGAGTGGATGTGCACGGTTATGCCTCCGACATTACCCGGACTTGGGCCTGGCGCCGCGGTGAGTTCGCCGATCTGATTGCTGCGCTGGATGCACAGCAACAGGAGATCATCGACGAGATCAAGCCGGGCCGCCGCTACAGCGAGCTGCACCTGCAGATGCACCACAGGCTGGCGCGCCTGCTGCAAGCCACCGAACTAGTAGACATGTCGGTGGACGAGATGATCCACACCGGGGTGACCAATGTCTTCTTCCCCCACGGTCTCGGCCACTTCCTCGGCCTGCAGGTACACGATGTCGGCGGCTTCATGCAGGATGAGCGCGGCACCCACCTGGCGGCCCCCGAGCAGTTCCCTTATCTGCGCTGCACCCGGGTGATGGAAGTGGGTCAGGTCTTCACCATAGAGCCGGGTCTCTACTTCATCGACAGCCTGCTGGAGCCGCTGCGCCAGGGTGAGCAGGGCAAGCGGGTCAACTGGAACAAGGTGGAGGCGCTGCGTCCCTATGGTGGCATTCGCATCGAGGACAACGTGGTGCTGCATGCCAACGGGGTGGAGAACCTGACCAGACAAGCAGGGCTCTGATGGCGACGGATTACCCCATACCGGCAGCCCCACTGGATGTGAGCGAAGAGATCAAGAAGAGCCGCTTCATTACCTACATCGCCCACACTCCGACCGTCGAGGCCGCCAAGGCCTGGATAGACGAGATCAAACAGCAACACCCGGGAGCCCGGCATCACTGCTGGGCTTTTGTCGCCGGCGCCCCCCAAGACAGCCAGGTTTATGGTTTCAGTGATGATGGCGAACCCTCGGGCACAGCGGGCAAACCCATGCTGGCCCAGTTGATGGGGGCCGGTCTGGGTGAAGTCGCCGCCGTGGTGGTGCGCTATTACGGTGGCGTGCTGCTGGGGACCGGTGGCCTGGTCAAGGCCTATGGCGGTGGTGTGGGGGCAGCACTCAAGCAACTTGAAACCTGTATCAAGCGTCAGCTGACCTCTTCCGTGATCCAGTGTGACTACACCGACATGGGGGCCGTGGAGTCCCTCATCTCTGCCCATCAAGGGCAGTTGCTGGTGGCCGATTATGGTGCCAGCGTCACCCTTCAGGTAGCGTGGGAGTCTGCACTCTGGGCCCGTATCGCACAGGAATTGACCGACCGGACCCAGGGTCGGGTATCCCTTCGTCCCTTAGATGGCTAGAATCCATCGCTCTTTTAGTCTGAAGAGGGAGCCGGAATGCAGATTCTGAGCATCATTCGTATCGTCGGTCTGCTGGTTGCCCTGTTCAGCTCGACCATGCTGCTGCCCGCGATGGTCGCTTTTGGGTATCGTGATGGCGGTGGTACCGAGTTCGTCAACTCCTTCGTCATAGCCCTCCTGCTCGGCCTCCTGCTCTGGTTCCCCAACCGCCACCAGAAAAAGGAACTCAGGTCCAAGGAAGGCTTCCTCATCGTGGTGCTGTTCTGGGTGGTGCTGGGGAGCGTGGGTGCCGTCCCCTTCATCATCAGCGACGTGCCGAACATGTCGGTCTCGGAGGCATTTTTCGAGTCGTTTTCCGGCCTGACTACCACGGGCGCAACGGTGCTGACCGGGCTGGACAATCTGCCCAAGGCGTTTCTCTTCTACCGCCAGCTGCTGCAATGGCTCGGTGGTATGGGGATCATCGTGCTGGCGGTGGCCGTGCTGCCACTGCTGGGTATCGGGGGCATGCAGCTCTATCGCGCCGAGATCCCGGGGCCCGTCAAGGACAACAAGGTGACCCCGCGCATCGCCGAGACGGCCAAGGCGCTCTGGTTCATCTATCTGTTGCTGACTTCCCTCTGCGCTCTCGCGTACTGGATGGCGGGGATGACGCTGTTCGATGCCATCTGCCACTCCTTCTCCACCTTGTCGGTTGGGGGGTTCTCGACCCACGACGCCAGCATCGGTTTCTTCAACAGCCCGGCCATCAACCTGATCACAGTGGTGTTCCTGTTGCTGGCGAGCGTCAACTTCGCGCTTCACTTCATGGTATTTGCCCACAAGCCGGTGCGCGTGAGCAGCTATCTGCGGGACTCGGAGCTCAAAGTGTTTCTGAGCATCCAGTGCGTGCTGGTGCTGATCTGTTTCGTCTCTCTGCTGTTCCACGGTCATTACGCCACCTGGCAGGAGGCGCTCAACCACGGTCTGTTCCAGGCGGTGTCACTGGGCACGACCACCGGCTACAGCACGACCAGCTATGCGGAGTGGCCCTCCTTTCTGCCCATGCTGTTGATGTTCTCCGCCTTCATCGGCTGCTGCGCCGGCAGTACCGGGGGGGGCATCAAGGTGATGCGCTTCATGATCCTGTTCCTGCAGGGGATGCGTGAACTCAAACGGCTGGTGCATCCGCGGGCCATCTACACCTTGAAGCTGGGGCGGCGTGCCGTACCGGAACGGATCGTGGAAGCGGTCTGGGGCTACTTTGCCACCTACATCATCCTGTTCTTCATCTTCATGTTGTTGCTGCTGATGACGGGGCTGAACGAAGTGACGGCCTTCTCCGCCGTGGCTGCGGCATTCACCAACGTGGGGCCGGGTCTGGGGGAGGTGTCGGCCAACTTCGGCAATATCTCGGCCACTGCCCAGTGGATATTGATCGTGGCCATGTTGTTTGGTCGATTGGAAATCTTCACACTTCTGGTACTGTTTACTCCTGCATTCTGGCGTAGTTGAGGTTGGTATGGACAAGATTTTGGTGCTTTATTCTTCCCGGGACGGGCAAACGCGGAAAATCGTGGAGGTCATGCTGGAGGAAATATCAGGATGCGAAGTGGTGATGCACGACCTGCACACCCTGCCCATGTGCAACCTCAGCAAGTATGCCAAGGTGTTGATTGGTGCTTCCATTCGTTATGGTAACTTCCACCCCAGCCTGCTCAGCTTCATACACGCACATCATGAACAGTTGGAAGTAGCCAATGCGGCGTTCTTCTGCGTGAACCTGACGGCACGCAAGCCCGAGAAGCAGATGCCGCAGACCAACGCCTACATGAAGAAGTTTCTGCGCCTCTCTCCCTGGAAGCCCAAAACTCTGGGGGTGTTTGCCGGGGCATTGCAGTACTCCCGTTACAACTGGTGGCAGACCCGTATCATTCAGTTGATCATGAAGATTACCGGGGGCAGCACGGATACCAGCAAGGATCTGGAATTCACCGACTGGGACAAGGTGCGCGGCTTTGCCCGTGAGTTTTGGTCAAAAAAGTAACAGCGACGTCATTCAAAGCGGCCAGAGCCCTGCGTAAGCAGGGCTTTTTGTTTGATAAGTAGGCGTTCGAGCCACAAAACGGTAAAAAGGACTATTTTTCGCAAAATAGCCCTTGTCATCCCGGCGCGGCTCCCTATAATGCGCCCCTACCAGCACGGCGGACCACGCCAACCTGATGAGCTAGCCTCCTGATGAGGTGGGCGCCGAAAGAAAAGCGAAAACAACCGCTTGACTTTCGAAGTGAGGAGCGTAAGATGCGCCTCCTCAACGCGATAAGCGTGACGCTCTTTAACAATTTGAATCAAGCAATCTGTGTGGGCACTCACAGCATCGAGCATCAAAAA
>NZ_JBFOCZ010000008.1:0-123566 GCF_040908015.1 Aeromonas sp. R7-5
TGACCCCATGCCGAACTCAGAAGTGAAACGCTGTAGCGCCGATGGTAGTGTGGCATTCGCCATGCGAGAGTAGGACACTGCCAGGCACCCAATTTTAGATTACGCATTGAGCGTGGTCTTTACCGGTTAGTGTGCTGATATGGCTCAGTCGGTAGAGCGCATCCTTGGTAAGGATGAGGTCCCCAGTTCGATTCTGGGTATCAGCACCATTTTCAAGCAGTACAAGCTTTTGCCTGACGGCAATAGCGCCGTGGAACCACCTGATCCCATGCCGAACTCAGAAGTGAAACGCGGTAGCGCCGATGGTAGTGTGGCATTCGCCATGCGAGAGTAGGACACTGTCAGGCACCTATTCAGAAGAGGCCTCCCATGCGGGAGGCCTTTTTGCATTTCTGTCCTCCCGCCGCAATTCCCTGCTTCTATTTCAGTAAAAATGCTGGGCTATCAATGGATTGCTCGTTACTCTTTAGCCGTTGCCCGATGAACACGTGATGCTGCCTGCGAGGTATTGATGGCTACGTTGAAGGAAATTGCACAGGAGGCGGGGGTATCGCTTGCTACCGTATCCCGTGTGCTGAACGAGGACCCCAGCCTGAGCGTCAAGGACGAGACCAGGCAGAAGATCTTCGAGATTGCCGAGCGGCTGGAGTACAAGACCAGCAGCGCCCGCAAAGGGGTGCACAAGAGCAAGCTGCAGCTCCTGGCTGTCTACGCCTATCCCCAGAGCACCGAGGTCAACGATCCCTATTACCTCGCCATCCGCTACGGCATCGAGACCCAGTGCACCCGCCTCAACATCGAGCTGGCCCACTGTTACAACGGTGCCGAGGGGCGTGAGCTCTCTGCCGTCGATGGCATCCTGGTCATCGGCCATCTGCCGGAAGAACGGCTGGCCGTGCTGCGCGGCCTGTCTGCCCAGCTGGTGTTCGTGGATTGCCGCTCCCAGGGGGATTTTGACTCGATTGACGTGGATCTGGCACTCATCAGCCAGCAGGTAGTGGACTTCTTCATCGCCGAGGGCCATCAGCGCATCGGCTATATCGGTGGCCAGGATGATGGCCCGGATCTGCGGGAACTCGCCTTTCGCGATTATGGCCAGCGGCTTGGCGTGGTACAGGAGAGCGATCTCTATCGCGGAGACTTCTCCAGCGCTTCCGGCTACAAGCTGGCGAAGGAGATGCTGGCCGGCGACTGGCCCAGGGCACTGTTTGTCGCCTCCGACTCCATCGCCATCGGCGTGCTGCGTGCCATCCACGAGAAGGGACTGGCGATTCCCCAGCAGATCGAGCTTATCAGCGTCAACGATATCCCGACCGCCAAGTTCACCTTCCCGCCGCTCTCCACGGTGCGGATCCACTCCGAGTTGATGGGCTCCCAGGGGGTCAACCTGCTGGTTGAACGGCTGCGTGACGAGCGGGATATCCCGCTGCGGGTGCTAGTACCGAGCAAGTTGACCCTGCGTGGCACCACGCGCTGATTTTAGTAAAACATTCTGCATTTTAGTCGCACCATCTTATGGTGGTGCGACTCCTCTCCCAAGCAAACTGCTTTGCAATATCATCCAATGACGTCACATCACATTGTTTTATAGTTGATTTTACTGCTATTCAGCCAGCTATCATCAACATCCATGCCACTCATCTATACCTTGCCCTCCTTTGTCTCCCGCTTCTGATCTCGCTCACAAAACCATCCGCTCACTGTGATCAGGTTAAAACTTTACCTATTCAAAACTGATATTTAGTAAATATTTATCTAGAGTTTACCCAGTTAACGTTGCCTTGTTCCGGGAGGACATGTGAATAACTGGGAAAACGTCCAATTCATTGGTGAAAACAGGCTGGCTCCGCGCGCCTACTTCTTCTCTTATGCCGATCACGGGCTGGCGGCCACCATGCAGCGGGAGCTGAGCCGCCGTTTTCTGAGCCTTAGCGGTCAGTGGCAGTTCCACTACTTCGACCACCCCCTGCAGGTGCCGGAGGCCTTCTATCACAGCCCCATGAGCGACTGGGGCCAGATAGCCGTCCCCAACATGTGGCAGATGGAGGGGCACGGCCAGCTGCAGTACACCGACGAGGGCTTCCCCTTCCCCATCGATGTGCCCTTCGTGCCGACCAACAACCCCACCGGCGCCTATCAGCGCAGCTTCACGCTGAGCCCGGCCTGGGATGGCGAACAGGTGATCATCAAGTTTGACGGGGTGGAGACCTACTTCGAGGTCTATGTGAACGGCCACTACGTCGGCTTCAGCAAGGGGAGCCGCCTTACCGCCGAGTTCGATATCAGCGCCTACGCCAAGGTTGGCGAAAACCTGCTGTCGGTGCGGGTGATGCAGTGGGCCGACTCCACCTATATCGAAGATCAGGACATGTGGTGGATGGCGGGGATCTTCCGCGACGTCTACCTGGTGGGCAAACCGGCCGCCCATGTGCAGGACTTCTTTATCCGCACCGCGCTGGCTGATGACAATCAAAGCACCACCCTGAGCTGCGATATCCAGCTGGAAAATCTTGGTGCGCCAGCCCGTGATCACCGTCTGGTCTGGTCGCTGCTGGATCAGGGCAGCGAGATCGCCAGCGGCTCGCTCGACCATCTCGCCATCGACGGCAAGTGTGATTGCCGTTTCACACTGGATCTGGCCAATCCCCATCTGTGGAGTGCCGAAGACCCTTACCTCTATCAGCTGCAGCTCTCCCTCTACAACGGTCAGGGCGAGCTGCTGGAAGTGATCCCGCAGCGGGTCGGGGTGCGTGAAATTACCGTCAAGGATGGCCTCTTCTACGTCAACGGCCACTACCTCAAGCTGCACGGGGTGAACCGCCACGACAACGACCACCTCAAGAGCCGCGCGGTCGGCATGGATCGGGTGGAGCGCGATATCGTGCTGATGAAGCAGCACAACCTCAACTCGGTGCGCACCGCCCACTACCCGAACGACCCGCGTTTCTACGAGCTGTGCGACCAGTACGGTCTGTTCGTGATGGCGGAGACCGACGTGGAGACCCACGGCTTTGCCAACGTCGGCGATCTCAGCCGCATCACCGACGACTCCTTCTGGGGGCCGGTGTTCGTGGACAGGATCGAGCGCCATGTGCACGCCCAGAAGAACCACCCCTCCATCATCATCTGGTCCCTCGGCAACGAGTCCGGCTACGGCTGCAACATCAGAGCCATGTACCAGAGCTGCAAGGCGATCGACCCGACCCGGCTGGTGCACTACGAAGAGGATCGTGACGCCGAGGTGGTGGATGTGGTGAGCACCATGTATTCGCGCGTCTCCCAGATGAACTGCTTCGGCGAGTTCCCGATGGCCAAGCCGCGTATCCTCTGCGAATACGCCCACGCCATGGGCAACGGCCCGGGTGGCCTGAGCGAATACCAGCAGGTGTTTGACCGCCATCCCCACATTCAGGGCCACTATATCTGGGAGTGGTGCGATCACGGCATTCTGGATCAGGACGAACAGGGCCGCCCCGTCTACAAGTACGGCGGCGACTACGGCGACTACCCCAACAACTACAACTTCTGCATGGATGGCCTCATCTATCCGGATCAGACCCCGGGGCCTGGCCTGCGCGAATACAAGCAGGTGATCTGCCCGGTCAAGGTGCGCGCGCTGGATCTGGCGAGCGGCAAGCTGGCGGTGGAAAACCGCTACTGGTTCTCCACTCTCGACGATATCCGCCTGCTGGTTGAAGTGAAGGCCGAGGGCGAGCTGCTGGCCAGCCAGCAAATCCGGTTGGAAGGGATTGCTCCCGGTGCCATCACAGAGCTGCAACTCGAATTGCCCACGCTTGATGGGCGGGAAACCTTCGTCCAGCTGCGGGTCATCAAGGCCAGTGCCACCCGTTACAGCGCGGCGGAGCACGAGCTGGGCCAGTACCAGTTCCAGCTGAAAGAGTCGACTCGCCAGCTGCGACCCTTTGCCAACCCCAATGCTACGGAATTGCAGATTGCCGATGAGCGCCTCGCGCTGACCCTAAGTGGCAGCGGCTTCGCCCTGCGCTTCTCGCGCCTCGACGGCAAGCTGGTGAGCTGGCAGCAGGATGGTAATGAGCTTATCGAGCGAGCCCCACGCCTCACCTTCTTCAAGCCGATGATCGACAACCACAAGCAGGAGTACGAGAGCCTGTGGCACCCGAACCACCTGCAGATCATGCAGGAGCACTTCCGCACCTTAAGCTGGCGCCAGCTGGGTGACGCGGTCGAGGTGACGGTGGAGAGCCTGATCGCGCCGCCGGTGTTCGACTTCGGTATGCGCTGCCGCTACGTCTACACCCTGAGCCCGAACGGTCAGCTGCACGTGGCACTCTCCGGCCAGCCCTACGGCGGTTATGACGACATCATCCCCAAGATCGGCTTCGAGCTGGGTATTCGTCAGGATCTCGACCGGGTGCACTACTACGGCATGGGGCCGGGCGAAAACTATCAGGACAGTCGCCAGAGCAACTGGATCGACAGCTTCCAGAGCACAGTCAGCGAGATGTGGGAGCACTACCCCTTCCCGCAGGACAACGGCAACCGCCAGCAGGTGCGCTGGGCGACCCTGACCAACCGTCACGGCGCCGGTCTCTACGTGCGACCCGATGCCCCCATCAACCTGAGCGTCTGGCCCTACAGCTGGGAGCATATCCACGGGGCGCAGCACATCAACGAGCTGGAGCCCTGCGGTTATCTCACCCTCAATCTGGATCACAAGGTACTGGGGCTGGGTTCCAACTCCTGGGGCTCCGAGGTGCTGGACTCCTGGCGGGTGCGCTTCGAGCCGTTCAGCTTCGGTCTGACCCTGCTGCCCATTGCCCGTGGCAACCTCAATCCGGCTGCGCTGGCCGGGCTCGATCTCACCATCAACGGCGGGAGGAACCTCGCATGATCACCCTGGACAACCTGACCCTGTTCAAAAACATCTACCGGGAGGGCAAGAAGTGGGGCCGCTGCGTGGAGGCCATCAACAACCTGCCGAACCTCAAACCCGGCATCTGCCACTCCATCGGTGACTCCCTCACCTACCGCTTGCAGGAGGGGGCCAGCCCGGCCACCTCCCTGTTCGAGGGGCAGCGCCGCTACTTCGACGTCCACTACTACCTGGAAGGGGAAGAGACGGTGGAGTGGGCCCCCAAGTCGGATCTGCGGGGCGAGCAGGCCTATGACGACACCACAGACCGCGAGTGGCTGGCAGGCGAGGTGCGTGAGCGCCAGCAGGTCGGCAACGGGCAGGTGGTGATCTTCGAGAACGACGAGGCCTACCGATTCGTCGGCGACGGGCCGGTGCGCAAGGTGATCATCAAGGTCACCGTCGAAGGCGGCTACTTCAAGAACAAATAACAAGCCGCCGGTTCTGCACTGATAAAAGCCGGAAGGGCGGGGCTCACCCTACACATCATGCCCCGCTCTTTCGCGAGATAACTACAGGTCTGGAGATGCACCATGTCTGATTCCAAACGCAATACGATAGGCAAGTTTGGTCTGCTGTCGCTCACCTTCGCGGCGGTATTCAGCTTCAACAACGTCATCAACAACAACATCGAGATCGGTCTGGCCTCGGCCCCGATGTTCTTTCTGGCCACCCTTTTTTACTTCATTCCGTTCTGTCTGATCATTGCGGAGTTCGTGTCACTGAACAAAAACTCCGAGGCGGGGGTGTATGCCTGGGTGAAGAGCTCCCTCGGCGGCCGCTGGGCCTTTATCTCGGCCTACACCTACTGGTTCGTGAACCTCTTCTTCTTCACCTCCTTGCTGCCGCGGGTCATCGCCTATGCCTCCTATGCCTTTCTCGGCTACGAGTACATTCTCACCCCGGTGACGACCACGGCATTGAGCATGGTGCTGTTTGCCTTTGCCACCTACGTCTCCACCAACGGCGCCAGGATGCTCGGCCCCATCACCTCGGTGACCTCGTCCCTGATGCTGCTGCTGACCCTCTCCTACATTCTGCTGGCAGGTGCGGCACTGGTGGGCGGCGTACAGCCAGCCGACCCCATCACGGTAGAGGCCATGGTCCCCGATTTCAGCTGGGCCTTCCTGGGCATCACTACCTGGATCTTTATGGCGGCCGGTGGCGCCGAGTCGGTGGCGGTCTACGTCAATGATGTGAAGGGGGGCTCCAAATCCTTCGTGAAGGTGATCATCGTCGCCGGGATCTTTATCGGGGTGCTCTACTCCATCGCATCGCTGTTGATCAATGTGTTCGTTCACAGCGACACCCTGAAATATACCGGCGGCTCGGTGCAGGTGTTCGAGGGGCTGGCGGCCTACTTCGGTTTGCCGGAGATCCTGATGAACCGCTTCGTCGGGCTGGTCTCCTTCACCGCCATGTTCGGCTCCCTGCTGATGTGGACGGCGACCCCGGTGAAGATCTTCTTCTCCGAGATCCCGGCCGGCATCTTCGGCAAGAAGACGGTCGAGCTGAACGAGCACGGCGTGCCCGCCCGTGCAGCCTGGATCCAGTACCTCATCGTGCTGCCGCTGATGGTGATCCCGACTCTGGGCTCCAACACCGCGCAGGATCTGATGAACACCGTCATCAACATGACCGCCGCCGCTTCCATGCTGCCGCCGCTGTTCATCATGCTGGCCTACCTCAATCTGCGCCTGAAGCTCGACCACCTGCCGCGGGAGTTCAAGATGGGTTCGCGTACCACCGGCATCGCCGTGGTCTCGGTGCTGATCGTCCTCTTCTCGGTGGGCTTCCTCGCCTCCACCTTCCCGACCGGCGCCGACATCATGACCATCATCTTCTACAACGTCGGCGGGATCGTGATCTTCCTCGGCTTCGCCTGGTGGAAATACAACCGATATGAGGCCTCCCTCAGTGCCGAAGCGCGTGCCAAAGAGGCCCAGCCGACGGCGCAGGTCGCCATGCAGACGCCATAGGCACTGCATTGAATTCCAATCAAGCCGGGTGGCCTCTGGCCACCTGCAAACCATTGAACCAGAAAAGGAAAAGAGCATGAGTGAGACGATCGAGTTTGCCGAATTCAAGCGGGTCGAGATGAAGGTGGGCAAGGTGTTGGAGGTGGTGCGTCACCCCGGGGCCGACAAACTCTACATCGTCCAGATCGACGTGGGTGGCGAGCGGCCGCTGCAGACCGTCACCAGTCTGGTGCCTTACTACAGCGAAGAGGAGCTGATGGGCAGCGAGGTCGTGGTACTGACCAACCTCAAGGCCACCAGGATGCGCGGCGAGCGATCCGAGTGCATGTTGCTCTGCGCCGAGACCCCGGACGAGAGCCAGAGCGTGCTGTTGCAGCCGCGGGTGCCGATGGCGCCGGGCACCCCGATCGTCTGACTGGTATTGCGAGCCGGTGCGGGAGACGGCACCGGTTCACCAAGAAGGCCGTCCACGCGGCCCGCTCATAACAAGAGAGTAAAGGGCAGGGTCGACAGACCCTTACCAAACACATCACAGAGTCACAGCGTTACCCGCAGGGAGCGCGAGTCCACTGGAGGACACCATGTCTGAATCCGTACGCGGCACCATAGGCAAGTTTGCCCTGTTGTCGATGACCTTTGCCGCCGTGTTCAACGTGCGCAACATCGTCAACAACAACATCGAGCTGGGGCTCAGCTCCGCCCCCATCTTCCTGCTGGCGACCCTCGTCTACTTCATTCCGTTCGTTTTCATCATTGCCGAGTTCGTCTCGGCCAACAAAAACTCCGAGTCGGGGATGTACGACTGGTTGAAAAAGCCGCTCGGCACCCGGATGGCCTATCTGGGCTCGTTTCTCTACTGGTTCGTGAACCTGTTCTGGTTCGTCTCCCTGTTGCCCAACGTCATCGCCTACGCCTCCTACGCCATGCTGGGCTATGAGTACAGTTTCTCGCCCATGGTCACCTCAGTCATCTCCATCGTGCTGTTTGCGGCGGCGACCCACATCTCCACCAAGGGGGCGAGCTGGCTCGGCAAAATTGCCGAGATCGTGGCCTACGGGGTATTTGCCCTGTTCGCCATCTATGTGCTGGGCGCCCTCATGGCCCTGAGTGGCGATCATGTGCCGGCCCAGCCCATCACGCTGGAGGCGATGACTCCCACCGTCAACTGGGCGACCCTCGGCATCATGTGCTGGATCTTCCAGGCGGCGGGCGGTGCCGAGACGGCAGCGGCCTACCTCAATGACGTGAAGGGGGGCCAGAAGTCCTTCATCAAGGTGATCATCAGCGCCGGTATCGTCATCGGTGCCATGTATGCGGTCGGTTCCCTCTTGGTGAACGTGTTCGTTCCGCGCGAGAGCCTCACCTATGCCGGCGGCATGGTGGAGATCTTCACCGGCATGGCGCAGTATTTCGGGCTTTCCGAGGCGCTGGTGGGCCGCTTCGTCGGCGTGGTGCTGTTCATCGCCATGTTCGGCTCCATGATGATGTGGACCTCGGCCCCGGTGAAGATCCACTTCTCCGAGATCCCACAGGGGGTTTACGGCGAGAAGACCACCCAGCTCAACGAGCACGGCGTGCCGGTGCGCGCCGCCTGGTGGCAGTTTGTCTTCGTGTTCGTGATGCTGGTGGTCAATGGCTTCGGCTCGGAATCGGTGCAGCAGATGATGAACACCGCCATCAACCTCACCGCCGGTACCGCCATGCTGCCGCCGATCTTCATCATGGTGGCCTACTTCGTGTTCCGCTGGAAACATGACGACACCCCCCGCGAGTTCCGCATGGGGTCGCGCACCTTCGGGATGGGCGTGGTGTCGGTGCTGATCGCCATCTTCGTGGTGAGCATGAGCGCCTCCGCCTTCCCGGCCGGGGTGGATCTGGTGCGCGCCTTCTTCATCAACGTCTTCATGACCGCGGTATTCTCGGCGCTGGCCTACTGGTGGATCTCCCGCTTCGAGAAGCGGCAGGCCCGCAAGCTCGCCAGCAATGAGAAGAAAAGCGGCAACGGCAAGCTGGCCAGCCAGCGCTGATTGGCTGGGTGAAAAAGCGTGACGGGCGGCCTTGGTCGCCCGTTTTTTGTTGGCCGGATCCGGGGCCGGAGGGGCAAAATCGTTTAGTTTTGCTGTGAGAATGCGCGTTATCGTTTAACAAAATGAAACAAATGAAGCTGCCGCTCAACTTTGCACCACAGGGTGTTCGGGGTAAGCTTGTCCCTTCGTATCCGGGGTCGCCGCCTGATGATGCCTTCCCCGTGCCCTGTCGTCCCCATCCCGTGCGGGACGCGCTTTCTCTGGAGACTCTCCGTGCGTCTGGATCCTTTTACCTCTGTGCTGATTGCCGTGGTGGCCCTGGCCTCCTTCTTCCCCTGCGAGGGGCAGGTGGCCGTCTGGTTCGGTCTGTTGACCAAGCTGGCGGTGGCGCTCTTGTTCTTCATGCATGGTGCCAAGCTGTCGCGCCAGAACCTGCTGGCGGGCCTCGGCCACTGGCGGCTGCACCTGGTGGTGATGGCGAGCACCTTCCTGCTCTTCCCGCTGCTGGGGTTGCTGCTCACGCCGCTGGTGCCCCAGTGGCTGAGCCCGGCCATCTATCTCGGCTTCTTGTATCTGTGCGCCCTGCCCGCCACCGTGCAGTCGGCCATCGCCTTCACCTCCATGGCGGGGGGCAATGTGTCGGCGGCGGTGTGCAGCGCCTCGGCCTCCAGCATCCTCGGCATCTTCCTCTCACCGGTGTTGGTAGGGCTGATGATCAATGTGCAGGGGGAGGGGGTCGATACCTGGCACTCCATTCAGGCCATCATGGTGCAGCTGATGCTGCCCTTCGTGGTGGGCCACCTGTCACGCCCCCTCATCGGTGGCTGGGTCGACAGCCATCGCCCGCTCATCGGCAAGCTGGATCAGAGCTCCATCCTGCTGGTGGTCTATGTGGCCTTCAGCGAGGCGGTGGTGCAGGGGATCTGGCACCAGGTCGGCTGGTACGATCTCGCCAGCATCGTGCTGCTGAGTTGCGTGCTGCTGGCCCTGGTGCTGGGGTGGAACGTCTGGATCAGCCGTCGCCTCGGTTTCAACAGGGCGGACGAGATCACCATCGTCTTCTGCGGCTCCAAGAAGAGCCTGGCCAACGGGGTGCCCATGGCCAACGTCATGTTCCCCGCCGCCAGCGTCGGTGTCATGGTGCTGCCGCTGATGATCTTCCACCAGATCCAGCTGATGGTGTGCGCCGTGCTGGCCCGCCGCTACCGCGAGCAGGAGGCGGTGCCCCAGGTTCAGGAGGGGTAAGCGGTACGGATAAAGAAGAGGGAGGCCATGGGCCTCCCTCTTTCGTTTGCCGCGTCGTCAGCGTTTGCGCCAGACGGTGAGCTGGGCCACTGTGTGCTGGTACTTGCGGGCGGTCTCGCGGATGACGAAGGGGACGTCCCTCGGGGGCATGTGCTCCTCGAACTCCTCCGCCAGCAGCCGTTGCAGCGCCTGATAGGTGCCGAGGGCCTCGCCATTTTCCCGGATGCCACCGAGCCAGTTGGCCTTGGGGGTGTAGTCGGTCAGCCAGGTGTAGGGGCTGGTGAGCACCAGCAGGCCGCCGCTGCGAAGGCGCGGAGCAATGTCCCGCAGGAAGCGGGCGGGCTCCCGCAGCCGGTCGATCAGGTTGGAGGCGAGCACCAGATCGTAGTCACCGTACTTGGGCTTGAGGTTGCAGGCATCCCCCTGGCTGAAGTGGACCCGCTCGCTCTGCTCGCGACCAAGCTCGTGGCGGGAGAGGCGCGCCTCGCAATACTCCACCAGATCCCCTTCCACCGGCACCGCGTAGCGGAAGCTGTCCTGCCTTGCCAGGGTCAGGGCCACGTCGATGAAGCGGGCCGAGTAGTCCACCCCGTCCACGTGGGCGAAGCGGCGAGCCAGTTCGAAGCTGGCGCGGCCGGTGGCGCAGCCGATATCCAGCGCCCGCTCATGGCGGCCGCAGAGCTCACTGGCAAGACCGGCCAGAGCCTCGGCGTAGTTGGCGACCCCGAAGTGGCTCGGACCGTACTGGAAGTCGAGATACTGGGCGACGAGGGTGTCGGTTTCATAAGGGTTCACGATGACGGGCTCCTGATGGCGTGAGACCAGGTAGCGGAAGCCCGCGTGCTGGAAGAAGTGGCGACGGAAGGCGTAGCGGGAGGACTTGAGCGCCTCGTTGCCGGTGCTGATCCAGCTCCCGCCCTTGATGAGGGTGTGCTTGCCGTCGAAGGTGGGGGTGGAGAAGTCGTCGTAGAGGGGGTGCACCTTGAACCCCTCGAAGCCGTCGATGGCGGTGCTGGTCCACTGCCAGACGTTGCCCACCAGATCGAAGAAGCTGCCCTGGGGGCAGGCATCCACCGGGCAGGAGGAGGCGAAGCGGGCCAGGTTGATGTTGCCGGGCGCCTCCATCCAGTCCGGCTGATCGCCGGCCAGTTGCTCCCGCAGCAGCATCCACTCCCCCTCGCTTGGCAACTGGACGGGCAGGCCGGTCTGATCCGCCTTCCAGCGGCAGAAGGCGGCGGCCTCCAGCTGGTTCACCTCCACCGGCCAGTCCCAGGGCATGGGGACCTGCTCGGTCATCAGCCGCAGTTGCAACTGCTCGGGTTCATTGGGATCGCCGACCCAGAAGGTAGGCATGCGGGCGTTGGCATACTGGCGCCAGCCCCGGCCCTCGTCGTCCCACCAGGCGGGCGCTTCATATCCGCCCGCCTGCACGAAGGCCAGGTACTCGGCGTTGCTCACCAGCATGCGGCTGGCCTGGAAGGGGGCCAGCTCGATGTGGCGCTCGCCATATTCGTTGTCCCAGCCGTAGGTGGCATCCTGTTTGCCGAGGCGCACCTGGCCGCCGGCCACCGGCAGCAGGGTGTTGACGGGGACGGCGGCGAGATCGTGGCGCGCCTCGGGGCAGACCGGCCACTGGGGCTGGCTGCGCACCCAGGCCAGGGGCAGCTGGCGGATCAGCACGCTGGAGGTCTCGAGGTGGATGCGCTCGTGCTCTATCCCCATCAATATGACCCAGGCCGGGCTCTGCCAATGGATGGGCAGCTCGATCGGCATCCGCTCGATGAACTCACACACCAGGGCGCGCACCCGGCCGCGGTAGTCACGCAGCTCGGCCACCGTGGGCCAGTCGTAGTGGGTCTCGTCCAGATCGTCCCAGCTCATCTCGTCCACCCCGATGGCGACCAGGGCCTCGATGCGTGGGTCGAGCCGACTCTCGATGAGACGGGCCGCCAGCAGCTTGTTGACGAAGAAGGCGGCGGTATGGCCGTAGTAGAAGATGAGCGGGTGGCGCAGGGGGATCGCCTTGTTGAACCAGGCCCGCTCGTCGGCCAGGCAGTCGAACAGCGAGTCGTAGAGATCGAAGGTCTGGCAGAAGTAGGCGAGCAGCTCGCGGCGCTTGTGGTCGGGATCGTCGCCGGTCAGCAGCGGGGTGCGGGTGGGGGCAGGCAGGCCCGGATGGACGAATGAGTGGCTGGCTTGGGTCACGCTCTGACTCCTTGTTGATTCTGGCGGGTGAAGCAGCGATGGAGTGCTCTATACGCACCAGGTATCACTATTGGCTCAACGAACCGGGGCGGCAACCAAAAAAATGGGTCAACACCCCCCTTCGGGTGTGGTCAGATTGACCAGATTGTGGTTTGAATGACTCTTCGTTATGGACCCTTTGAGCCTCGAAATATTGAAATGGATATATAAATCATGATGTTAACCATATGGCACAGGGTTTGCTGATTGCCACTCACCTGCCGCGCCGTGCGGCAAAGAGGAAACGAGGAGTAGCGGGATGAAATGGATGCTGGGCGTGGTGCTGGCCCTGGGACTGACCGGATGCAGCTGGCAGGATGACGTCAAGGTGCGCGGGGAGGGGGCCGTGGTGGAGCAGCAGCATCCCCTGGGGCATGAGGTGACCCGGGTGCTGGCGGGCGTGCCCGCCAACCTGTACCTGGTGGCGGGAGAGAGCCACACCCTCAGGGTCAAGGGGGAGGCCAACCTGCTGCCCTATCTGGTGCTCACCGAGAAGGGGGAGAAGCTGGAGATCGAGGTCAAGGATGGCTACCGGCTCGACCCCACCCAGCCGTTGGAGATCACCATCACCCTGCCGACGCTGCACGAGTTGGCACTGGCGGGGGTTGGCAACGGCGCCTTGCGCGACTTCAAGGGGGATGATCTGGTGCTCTCCCTGGCGGGCACGGGGGACATCGTCGCCAGCGGGCTGACGCTGGATCGGCTGGAGGGCAACATCGCCGGGCTGGGCAACCTGGATCTGGGGCAGGGCTCCGCCCGGGTGATGGCGCTGAACATCGCCGGCGCCGGTGGCGTCAAGGGGGCCGGGCTCGCCAGCGAGGAGGTCGAGGTGAGCATCGCCGGCAGTGGCGAGGTCGAGGTGCGGGCCCAGTCGCGGCTCAAGATAGAGATCGCCGGTGCCGGTGCGGTCAACTACTGGGGCAGCCCAGCGCTGACCAGCGAGATCGCGGGTTCGGGTCAGGTGAGCCGGTTGGGGAGCTGATCCCATCATCGCAACAATGAAAAAGGCCCCTCGGGGCCTTTTTTGCAGGATGCGACACTGTGGGGCGACGCCTCACTCGAGGGGGAGTGCGAGGCCCAGATCGGCGTTCAGGCGCATCAGCAGCCACTGCATGCCGGCGAGGTGCTGGTGGTCATGGCTGACGAGCAGGCGCACCAGACCGTCCAGGGTCACCTCCCCATAGCCGCCATAGCGGGCGCGGCGCTGCCAGGCGTCGGACGGCACCGTCTTCAGCCATTCGACGGTCTGCAGGCGGGCGGTGCGAAAGCGGTCGAGCTGCGTGGCGGTATCCTGTCGGGGGTAATCATGGTCCAGCGCCAGCTGATAACCATCGAGGGAGGCGAGTTCCGGCAGGCTCTCCGCCAGGGTGCGACGAAACCGCACCTGATAGCCCAGCACCTCGATGTCCAGCAGGTGGCAGAGGTGCCCCCTGGCACTGAAACGCTCGGAGGGGATCCCGGCCCAGTTGGCGGGTTCCCAGTCCAGGTGGTCGGTGGGGACCTGTGCCAGCAGCCGCTCGAACTGGTCCGGCATGGCCAGCAATGTGGTGAAGAGAGGCATCCTTGTCTCCTGTTTCCGGGTGAATGGCCGCCCGCTGACGGGGGGGCGGCCACGAGCGGGTCAGCCTCAGGCCGGTTCGCCCAGGTGGTTGGCGTGAAAGCGCAGGTGCGCCTCGATGAAGCTCGCCACGAAGTAATAGCTGTGGTCGTAGCCGGCATGGCGGTTGAGCGTCAGGGGCCACGCCCGGGTGGCGGCCACTTCGGCCAGGGTGTCGATGCCGAGCTGCTCCGCCAGGAAGGGGTCGTCCAGCCCCACGTCCACCAGGGTCGGCAGGGGCGGGCTGTCGTGGTGGCGCAGCAGCTGGCAGGCATCCCACTCCTGCCACAGCAGGGGGTTGTTGCCGAGGTAGGCGCCGAGGGCCTTCTGGCCCCAGGGGCAGCGGCTCGGGTGGCTGATGGGGCTGAAGGCCGACACCGAGCGGTAGCGACCCGGCTCGCGCAGGGCGGCGATGAGGGCGCCGTGGCCCCCCATGGAGTGGCCGCTGATGGCGCGCTTCGTCGAGACCGGGAAGTGGGTCTCGATGAGCTCGGGCAGCTCCCGGGTGACGTAATCGTACATCTGGTAGTGATCCCGCCAGGGGGTCTGGGTGGCGTTGACGTAGAAACCCGCCCCCATGCCGAGGTCATAGCCGGGATCGTCCGCCACCCCTTCACCGCGGGGGCTGGTGTCCGGTGCCACCAGAGCGATGCCGAGCTCGGCGGCGATGCGCTGGGCCCCGGCTTTTTGCATGAAGTTCTCGTCGGTGCAGGTGAGACCGGAGAGCCAGTAGAGCACCGGGACTTTCTGGCCGGTGAGGGCCTGGGGCGGCAGGTAGATGGCGAAGCGCATCTCGCACCCCAGCACATTGGAGCGGTGGCGATACTGCTTGTGCCAGCCGCCGAAGCTCTTGTTGCTGCTGATGATGTCCAGATTCATGTAAGGACTCCTTGCCCCGCCCATGCGATGGGCGGGGCGCTCATGGGATCAGTAGTGGATGACGGTGCGGATGCTCTTGCCTTCGTGCATCAGATCGAACGCCTCGTTGATCTGCTCGAGGGGCATGGTGTGGGTGATGAAGTCGTCCAGCTTGAACTCACCCTGCATGTAGCGCTGTACGTAGCTCGGCAGCTCGCTGCGACCGCGCACGCCCCCGAAGGCGCTGCCGCGCCACACCCGGCCGGTGACCAGCTGGAACGGACGGGTGCTGATCTCCTGGCCCGCACCGGCCACGCCGATGATGACGGATTCGCCCCAGCCCTTGTGGCAGCACTCCAGCGCCGCGCGCATCACCTTGACGTTGCCGATGCACTCAAAGGAGAAGTCGACGCCGCCGTCGGTCATCTCGACGATCACCTCCTGAATGGGCTTGTCGAACGTGTTCGGGTTGATGCAGTCGGTGGCGCCCAGCTTGCGGGCCAGCTCGAACTTGCTCTCGTTGATGTCGATGGCGATGATGCGGCCGGCCTTGGCCAGGCGCGCGCCTATGATGGCGGAGAGGCCGATGCCCCCCAGCCCGAAGATGGCGACGCTCTCACCCTCTTTCACCTTGGCGGTGTTCATCACGGCGCCGATGCCGGTGGTGACGCCGCAGCCGAGCAGGCAGACCTCTTCCAGGGGGGCGGCCGGATCCACCTTGGCGATGGAGATCTCGGGCAGTACCGTGTATTCGCTGAAGGTGGAGGTGCCCATGTAGTGGTAGATGGGCTGGCCGTCCTTGGAGAAGCGGGTGGTGCCGTCCGGCATCAGCCCCTTGCCCTGGGTGGCACGGATCTTCTGGCACAGGTTGGTCTTGCCGGATTTGCAGAACTTGCACTCGCCGCACTCGGGGGTGTAGAGCGGGATCACGTGATCGCCGACCTTGACGCTGGTGACGCCCTCGCCGACGGACTCGACGATACCGCCCCCTTCATGGCCCAGGATGCAGGGGAAGACCCCTTCCGGATCTTCACCGGAGAGGGTGAAGGCATCGGTGTGGCAGACGCCGGTCGCGACGATCCGCACCCGCACCTCGCCGGCCTGGGGCGGCATGACCTCGACCTCTTCGATGGAGAGGGGCTGACCCGGTCCCCAGGCGATGGCGGCTTTACACTTGATGCTCTGAACCTGTGCCATGAATGACGTCCTCGTAGTGGTTGGATGAACGGAAATGAGTTCGGAGATCCAGTGTAGTTTCCCGCCGATTTGGTGATAATAACGCTAAGTATCAAATCACTTTTACACACAGGTAATAATGTTCGGTTGGGAAGGGGTCTGTGAATTTGTCAGCGTGGCGGAGCAGGGGGGCTTTACCCCGGCCGCGCGCAAGCTCGGGGTATCGGTGGCCCAGGTGAGCCGCCAGGTGGCGCAGCTCGAAGACAGGCTGCAGGCCAAGCTGCTGCTGCGCACCACCCGCCAGGTGCGACTCACCGAACTCGGGGAGATCTATTTTCGCCACTGCCGCCAGTTGCTGGACAACCTCTACGAGGCGGAGCTGGCGGTGGGGCGCCATCAGGCGGTGCCCCAGGGCTCCTTGCGCATCACGGCCCCGGTCTCCTACGGCGAGAGCCGCATCGCCCCCCTGGTGAACGACTTCATGGTGCGCTTCCCCCAGCTGGAGGTGACCCTCAACCTCACCAACCAGTTGCTGGATCTGGTGCACGAGGGATTCGATCTGGCGATCCGCCTCGGCCACCTCAAGGATTCGACCCTGGTGGCCCGCAAGCTGGCGCAGCGGGTACCCTATGTGTGCGCCTCCCCCGCCTACACCGCCCGCCACGGCATGCCCAACAGTCTCTCGGAGCTGGCCCGTCACACCTGCCTGGTGGGCAACGGCGACGAGTGGCACTTCACCCTGAACGGTAAACCCCACAGCGTGCGGGTACGCGGTCTGCTGCAGTGCAACAGCGGCCACGCCCTGCTGGATGCGGCCATCAAGGGGATCGGCATCATCCAGCTGCCGGACTACTACGTGAGCGACCACCTCGCCCGGGGGGAGCTCATCGAGCTGCTGCCGGAGCTGCGGGCCCCCGAGGAGGGGATCTGGGCCCTCTATCCCCACAACCGCCACCTCTCCCCCAAGGTGCGGCTGCTGGTGGACTATCTGGCCGAGCGCCTCAGCGATCCCCACCAACCCGCCCTGGTGCGCCCCATCGGCTGAGCCGTCGCCCGAAAAAGAAAAGGCCCGCATGTGCGGGCCTTTTGCATGGCATGAAGGGCGGGGCTATTCCCGCTCCTTGACGTAGGGGGTGCCGAGGGCCTTGGGGGCCACCGCCTTGCCGATGAAACCGGCCAGCAGGAAGACCGTCAGGATGTAGGGCAGCGCCTCGATGGCCTGCACCGGGATCGGGAAATCGCCGATGCTGACCCCTTGCAGCCGGATGGCGACCGCGTCGAGGAAACCGAACAGCAGACAGGCCGCCATGGCGTTCCAGGGGCGCCACTTGCCGAACACCAGGGCCGCCAGCGCCATGAAGCCCTTGCCCGCGCTCATGTTGGGGATGAACTGGGCGGTTTGGGCTACCGCCAGATAGGTGCCCCCTATCCCCGCCAGCAGGCCGCCGATGATGAGGGCGGTGTAGCGCATGCGCACCACGGAGATACCGGCGGTATCCACCGCCGCCGGGGCTTCGCCCACCGCCCGCAGCCGCAGGCCGAAGCGGGTGCGGAACAGCACCCACCAGGCCAGGGGCACGGCGGCGAAGGCCACGTATTCCAGCAGGGAGTGGCCGCTCAAGAGCTCGCTGTAGAGCTGGCCGATGACGGGCACGTCATAGAGCTCCTTGGCATAGGGCAGGTCGATGGGGGCGAAGCGTGCCGCACCGGAGAGCGCCGGGGTCTGGCCCCCCTGATCGAACCAGTAGCGCCCCAGGGTCACGGTGAGGCCGGCCGCCAGGATGTTGATGGCCATGCCGCTCACTACCTGATCACCGCGGTGGGTGATGGTGGCGAAGCCGTGCAGCAGGGCGAACAGGATGGAGATCCCCACCCCGACTCCCAGCCCAATCCAGGCGGAACCGGTGACGGCGGCGGCGGCCGCACTGGCGAAGGCGGAGGCCAGCAGCTTGCCCTCCAGGGCGATGTTGACCACCCCGGAGCGTTCACAAAACATCCCGGCCATGGCCGCCAGGATGAGCGGAGGCGCGGTACGAATGGTCGCGTCCAGCATCAGGATCAGCATTTCAAACATGGTCAGGCTCCTTTGACTTGCGCGGCTGAGCGGTTGGCGAAGGCCAGGTAGGCCTGCTCGATGCGCGGACGCAGCATGTGCTCCAGGGCGCCGCAGAACAGGATCACCAGACCCTGCAGCACCACGACGATGTTGCGGTCCACCCCGAACTCGAAGCTGAGCTCGGCGCCGCCCTGGTAGAGGAAGCCGAACAGCAGGCTGGCGATGATGACGCCGACCGGGTGGTTGCGACCCATCAGGGCTACCGCGATGCCGGTGAAGCCGAAGCCTTCCACGAAGTTGAGCTTGATCTGGTGCAGCTCACCCTGCAGCACGTTGAGGGCGAAGAAGCCCGCCAGCATGCCGGAGATCACCATGGCCAGGATCACCACCTTGGGGTAGGAGATGCCCGCATAGGCGGAGGCACTCTGGCTTGCGCCCACGGAGCGGATCTCGTAGCCCCAGCGGGTATGCCAGATGAAGACCCACACCAGGGCCGCACAGATCAGCGCCCAGAAGAAGCTGATGTTGAGGGGGCTGTTGGGCATGGCGATGCCGAAACCGGCCGCCAGCTCGCTCATCTTCGGCAGCCAGCTCGCCACGGCGAACACCTTGCTCTCGGTGGCCATGGATCCTGGCGGCTTGAAGACGTCGACCAAGAGGTAGGCCATCAGGGAGGCGGCGATGAAGTTGAACATGATGGTGGTGATGACGATGTGGCTGCCCCGCTTGGCTTGCAGCCAGGCCGGGATGAAGGCCCAGGCCGCACCGAACAGGCCGCCGGCGATGATGGCGAGCGGCAGCAAGAGTGCGAACGGCAGCACGTCCCCGAGCAGCAGACAGACCAGACCGACCCCGAGGCCGCCGATATAGGCCTGCCCTTCACCGCCGATGTTGAACAGGCCGGCGTGGAAGGCCACCGCCACCGCCAGACCGGTGAAGATGAAACCGGTGGCGTAATAGAGGGTGAAGCCTATCCCCTCGCCGGTGCCGAAGGCGCCGTACCACATGATTTCGGCTGCCTCGATGGGGCTGATGTCGAGGTAATAGAACAGGATGGCCGACACCAGGAAGGCCAGCAGGATATTGACTGCGGGCAGCACGCCCACGGATATCCAGGCAGGAACACGTGCTTGGCTCATGAATGGGCCTCCTTGATATCGTCGGGGACTGGTGTGTTGACCATCATCAGGCCGAATCCGTTACAAGTGGTTGTGACCTTCATGATGTGGCTCCTTGTGATTGGCTTGTCGCCACGTCGTCAGGAACTATGTTCGCCATCATCAGGCCGATGGTGCGTTCATCTGCCCTGGCACCGTCCAGCTCGCCGACGATGCGGCCATCGGCGATGACCAGAATGCGGTCGGAGAGGCTCATGATCTCGTCCAGCTCCACCGACACCAGCAGCACCGCCTTGCCCTTGTCGCGCATGGCGATGATCTGCTGGTGGATGTACTCGATGGCGCCGATGTCGACGCCCCGGGTCGGCTGGCCGACCAGCAGCACATCCGGGTCCTGCTCCACTTCCCGGGCGATCACCAGCTTCTGCTGGTTGCCGCCGGAGAAGTTGGCGGTCTTGTGCTCCGGGCTCGGCGGGCGCACGTCCCACTTGTCCATCTTGGCCTGGCAATCCTGGCGGATCGCCTCCTTGTCCTGCAGCCAGCCCTTGTTGTACTGGGCACGGCGGTGATAACCGAGGATGAAGGCCTCTTTCGCCTCGAAGCGGTTGATGAGCCCCATCTTGTGCCTGTCTTCCGGGATGTGGCCGAGGCCGAAGTTGCGCACCTGCTCCGGGTCGGCCGGGTGGCTCTGGCTTACCTCGTGGCGCTGTGCCCCGGCGATGGTGAAGCCGCCCTTGCTGGGCTTGAGGATGCCGCCGAGCATGCTGAGCAGCTCGGACTGGCCGTTGCCGGAGACCCCGGCGATGCCGACCACTTCCCCCGCCCGCACTTCGAAGCTGACGGATTTGACCCGTTCCACCCCGGCGTCATCGACGTAAGAGAGGCCCTCGACCTTGAGCTTGGCCTCGCCCGGCTGGGCGGTGCCCTTGTCGACCTTGAGGCGCACCTTGCGGCCCACCATCAGCTCGGCGAGCTGCTCCTTGTCGGTGTCTTTGGTGGCGACATGGGCCACCATCTCCCCCCGGCGCATGATAGAGACCTGATCCGTGATGGCCAGGATCTCCCGCAGCTTGTGGGTGATGAGGATGACGGTCGCCCCCTGATCCCGCAGCTTTTTCAGCACCTCGAACAGGTGATCCGCCTCTTGCGGGGTCAGCACCCCGGTGGGCTCGTCGAGGATCAGGATGCGGGCACCGCGATAGAGCGCCTTGAGGATCTCGACCCGCTGTTGCAGGCCCACCGGCAGATCCTCGACCTTCTCGTGCAGCGGCACCTCGAGACCATAGTCCCGTGCCAGCTCGCCCAGCAGCTTCTCGGCGGCCGCCAGGCTCTTGCCCAGGCGCCAGCCGTTCTCGGCCCCCAGGATGACGTTTTCCAATACGGTAAAGTTGTTCACCAGCATGAAGTGCTGGTGCACCATGCCCACCCCGGCGGCAATCGCATCTTGGGAGCCATGGGGTTTGAACGGATTCCCGTCGATCAGCATCTCGCCTCTGTCGGCGTGGTAGAAACCGTAAATGATGCTCATCAGGGTCGACTTGCCGGCGCCATTTTCGCCGACGATGCCGTGAATACTGCCTTTACGAACCTGAAGGTCGATCTGCTTGTTGGCGTACACGTCGCCGAACCGCTTATCGATACCCCTTAATTCGATGGCATAGCGATCTGTCTGGTCCATGATGCAGTCCTTGCGGGTCATGAAGTAGAGACTAAAAACCGGCCCGTGCGGGCCGGTCATCACTGGTTGAGAGTCGTAGCAGTGACTCGGTATTTGCAGGATCAGTACTTACAGGAGTTGTCGCTCATGTAGTCGTGCACCTTGATCTTGCCGGCGATGATGTCGGCCTTGATGCTCTCGACCTTGGCTTTCATTTCCGGGGTGATCAGCTTGGCGTTGTTCTCGTCCAGCGCCCAGTCAACCCCGCCTTCGGCCAGACCCAGGGACTGGATGCCCGGCTTCCAGCTGCCCTTGGCGGCGTCATCCCAGCTCTTGTACGCGGCCAGACCCACGGACTTGACCATGGAGGTCAGCATGGTGCCCGGTTGCAGGTGGTTCTGGTTGGAATCCACGCCGATGGCCAGCTTGCCTTCGTCCTTGGCAGCCTGATAGACACCGATACCGGTGCCACCGGCGGCGGCATAGACCACATCGGCGCCCTTGGCGAACTGGGACTTGGCCAGTTCTGCACCCTTGGCCGGGTCGGCGAAGGCTGCCGGGGTGGAGCCGGTCATGTTCTGATAGACGTCGATCTTCGGATTGATGTACTTGGCGCCCTGCTCATAGCCGCACTGGAACTTGCGGATCAGCGGGATGTCCATGCCGCCCACGAAGCCGACCTTGCCGGTCTTGGAGGCGATGGCCGCCAGGGCACCCACCAGGAAGGAACCTTCATGCTCCTTGAAGATGAGGGACTGGACGTTCGGCTTGTCGACCACCATGTCGATGATGGTGAACTGGGTGTTCGGGAACTCGGTGGCGACTTTCTCTACCGCGGAACCCATGTTGAAGCCGACGGCGACGATGGGGCCGTTGCCACGGCTGGCCAGACGACGCAGGCCCTGCTCGCGCTGGGCTTCGTTCTGGGGTTCGAACTCCTTGACCTTGACGCCTTTGTCCTTGTTGTAGACTTCGACGCCGTTGCGGAACACGGCTTCGTTGAAGGACTTGTCGAATTTGCCTGCGGTGTCATAGATGACGGCGGGCTCGGAGGCTGCCTGGGCGGACAGGGCAGCGAGGGTGAGGGCGGCCACGGTGGCCAGCTTGAGCACTTTAGTCACGATCGTATCCTTGATTGTTATGTGAGGGTCCACAACCTGTCTTGGCAGGTCATAAAGCACGCTGGCTAACTGTAAGTGAGCCAGCCCGTTGGTCAAGGGGATCATAGAGGAAAAACGTTTGCGTTAACGGTTTGAAATATAAGCAAATTGCCTTATAAGTGTTTGTTTTACGGTGTTTTTACAGAATTAAATTCCGGGATTAATAGGGCTCGATCGACATTTGTGTTTGGATTCATGATGTTAGGCGCAACCGTTTTCCTCCTCTGATGAAAAAACTGGCTTCCATCGGCACCAGCCCTGCGGCCTCATCGACGCAGCGTTGGCGGGCGGGTTGGCCCCCGGCTGCTCACGGCTTGGTCTCTGGCGGCTCAGGCCGTATAATCCCCGCCTGTATAAATAAACAGGAGTGGTGATGGACGTTTCAACCCTGCTCGACGGGCTCAACGACAAGCAAAGAGATGCCGTTGCGGCGCCCCGTTGCAACCTGCTGGTGCTGGCCGGTGCCGGTTCGGGCAAGACCCGGGTGCTGGTGCACCGTATCGCCTGGCTGATGCAGGTGGAACGCTGTTCACCCTTCTCCATCATCGCGGTCACCTTTACCAACAAGGCGGCGGCCGAGATGCGCGGCCGGGTCGAGAAGGTGATCGGTGACGGCGTGCGCGGCATGTGGATAGGCACCTTCCACGGCATCGCCCACCGATTGCTGCGGGCCCATCATCTGGATGCGGGCCTGCCCCAGGATTTCCAGATCCTCGACTCCGACGATCAGTACCGCCTCATTCGCCGGGTGCTCAAGGCGCTCAACCTCGACGAGAAGCACTGGGCGCCGCGCGCCGTGATGGGCTACATCAACGGCAAGAAGGACGAGGGGCTGCGCCCCGGCGACATCGACCTCTACGGCGACCCCGTCACCCGCACCTATCAGCAGATCTACAAGACCTATCAGGAGACCTGCGATCGCTCCGGGCTGGTAGATTTTGCAGAACTCCTGCTGCGCGCCCACGAGCTGTGGCTGAACAAGCCCCACATCCTCGAGCACTACCGGGATCGCTTCCAGAACATCCTGGTGGACGAGTTCCAGGACACCAACGGCATCCAGTACGCCTGGCTGCGGATGCTGGCAGGGGATTCCGGCAAGGTGATGATCGTCGGTGACGATGACCAGTCCATCTACGGCTGGCGCGGCGCCAAGATCGAGAACATCCAGCGCTTCCTGACCGACTATCAGGGGGCCGAGACCATCCGCCTAGAGCAGAACTACCGCTCCACCGCCAACATCCTCAAAGCCGCCAACTGCGTCATCGCCAACAACGCCGAGCGCCTTGGCAAGGAGCTGTGGACCGAGGGGGCCGAGGGTGAGCCCATCTCCCTCTACGCCGCCTTCAACGAGGTGGACGAGGCCCGCTTCGTGGTCGGCCGTCTCAAGGACTGGAAAGAGAAAGGCGGCCTCTTGGCCGACTGCGCCATTCTCTATCGCTCCAACGCCCAGTCCCGGGTGCTGGAAGAGGCGCTGATGCAGGACGCCATGCCGTATCGCATCTACGGCGGCCTGCGCTTCTTCGAGCGCCAGGAAATCAAGGACGCCATGGCCTACCTGCGCCTTATCAACAACCGTGGCGACGACGCCAGCTTCGAGCGGGTGGTCAACACCCCGACCCGGGGCATCGGCGATCGCACCCTCGAGATATTGCGCAACAACGCCCGGGATCAGGGCCAGAACCTGTGGCAGTCCGCCAAGGCACTGCTCAATGACAAGGTGCTGACCGGCCGTGCCGGCAATGCGGTGCGCGGCTTTGTGGATCTCATCGACGCGCTGGAGGAACAGGTCTCCCTGCTGCCACTGCACCAGCAGGCGGACATCGTCATCCAGCACTCCGGCCTCAAGGCCATGTATCTGGCGGAAAAAGGCGAGAAATCCCAGGCGCGGGTAGAGAACCTGGACGAACTGGTCACCGCCTGCCGCCAGTACCAGCGCCCGGACGAGCTGGAGGACATGAGCGATCTCTCCGCCTTCCTTGCCCATGCGGCGCTGGAATCCGGCGAGAATCAGGCGGACGAATACGCCGACGCGGTGCAACTGATGACCCTGCACAGCGCCAAGGGGCTGGAATATCCCCTGGTGCTGCTGGTCGGCGTCGAGGAAGGCATGTTCCCCAGCCAGCAATCCACTGAGGAGTCGGGCCGGCTGGAAGAGGAGCGCCGCCTCTGTTACGTGGGCATGACCCGCGCCATGGAGAAGCTCTACATCTGTTATGCCGAGAGCCGCCGCATCTATGGCCGCGAGATGTTCCACAAGCCGAGCCGCTTTATCCGCGAGATGCCCGCCGAGTGTCTGGAAGAGATCCGGCTGCGCACCCAGGTCAGCCGCCCCACCCAGTACGGCCGCTTCAGCCAGAACGAGGTGCAGCAGAGCTTCGACGCCAGCGGCATCAAGCTCGGCCAGCGGGTGCTCCATCCGAAATTCGGGGAGGGGATCGTGCTCAACTTCGAAGGGGTCGGCCAGCAGAGCCGGGTGCAAATCCAGTTCGACGACGTCGGCGCCAAGTGGTTGGTAACGGCGTATGCGAGATTGGAGGCGCTTTAATCCCCTCACCCTAGCCCTCTCCCAACGGGAGAGGGGATCATCCCCGCGATAGTCTTTGCCTTCTTCTCCCATGGCGGGAGAGGGGCCTGTTTCCGTGGTCGTTTTTGCTTCCTTCTCCCATGGCGGGAGAGGGGCCAGTTCCCGAGATCGTCTTTGCTCCCTTCTCCCCTTGTGGGAGAAGGGTTGGGGATGAGGGGGTTCGTAAATGGCTTTGTATCTTGGCACGGCTGGCGCCGTGCAGGACGCGAGGGCTGGGCCCTCGACAGGGTTTCGCCCGCCCTTCGGGCTTGGGCGAGTAACTTTTCTTTGCGTGGCCAAAGAAAAGTCACCAAAAGAAAGGCCACCCCCGCCAATCCGGCCGCTTCGCGGTTGCCCTCAGTTCAGAGCCAACGTCGGACGGGCCGCCGCAGACGGCACTTTGGCCTACGCCATCCATGGCTTCGGCCAAAGCCCGCTTCGAACATCCTTGTTCTCGCGCCAAATCGGGGTCGAGCTGTGCTCGCCCTGACCCGATTTGGCCCCTGTCCGCTGCGGCTACGCCATCTTCCCTGATGGCGTCCCTGATGTTGCCTCCGGCCCTCGGCGGATTGGAGGGGGATCATCTGTACCGTGTCCATCTTATTTGGGCAAGTTTATCCTCGGGTATAGATCGATATTTTTATACTAAAGGCCTATCGGCCAAAAATTTTATGGAACCATATGTCATGCTTTGGATTGTATCGACTCCAATGAAAATCAATTTCAAAAAATTTACAAAGATCAGAGAATGCCGCATATATATATTTAGACTTCATTAGGTTCTGATCCATAAGGTGAGCCTTAGTATAGAATGCAGTCCAAAAAGCATAGGCTTGATCAAATCTAATATCATTCACTGGCGCCGCAATAGAGTACATACCTTTATTTAATACAGAAATGCAAGTCGAAAAAATCTCATTACCTGTAGAGCAGGCAGACATAAATAATCTTCTGTTTCTAAGGAGCCCAGAAAATATATCCCCAAACTCTTGATAAGATATTCTATTCAATGTGGTATGTATATGAGTAAGATCTCCATGACAAGAAATATGAAGATAGCGATAGCCAGAATCTCTAAAGGTATATGCAAGTAATTCGAGTTCTTCTTTTGTTCTGAAATAATAGTAGATTGGATTCTTTCCTGCCATCTTTAATGTCTTATATAGAATTCTCCCTTCAAATAAGCCAGCTTCTTCATTCGCTTCTGAAAGCGACTCAAGAATAAAAACTTCTGCGCTTGTTGTATGAATTGGTGGTGTCATGAGAGCCCTCAAAGCCTTAATTGGTAACTGATTATGGCATATTGCTAGTGGAATTATTTAAACTGTGAATGTAACTACTCATCATCGTTATCTATTATTATAATTAAATATAGGGTTAAATTAGTTGTAGCCAAGAAGCTTAGGTATTATCGCTATTGCAGTACCTACTGCCACTTCTTTAGATATAGATTTAGTTTGATCAAACATATTTTTTATGGCGGAGATATAAGATCTGTCTTCCTCTCTTACTTTACCCTCTTCAAAAGTTTTATTTAGATGAGAAAAAGATTTTGATGTCAATCTATAGCCCTTCCTATCTATTTTAAGGATTAGCCCCTCTGATTTTAAAAAATCTAACGTCCCAGTAAATATTTCAATCTGATTGTCTCTGTCAATTCTTTTTTCATAATTTAATTCCATAATTTTATTTTCGGATTTAACTTTACGTTCATCATAATCATGAGAGGTCGTTACATTATCTGGGTCCATCTCATGGAAAATTTTTACAAGCTCAACTGCAGCAACAAATTCTTTCTCTTTTGATATTTCATCATCTTTGTCAAAGCTAAGGTAAGTGGAGATCATTTTCTCTTGGTCAATAAACTTTGGAACTGGGAATGAAGCGTACAGCTCTTCGAAAATTTTTGCCGTATAAATACTAAATTGAGTTATATTATCCACGGTATTACCTTATATATTTCTCGGAAAATACGGGGGCGATACTGATTGAGAAATGGCTTGTCATATGCGCTCTTAAAGCTGGCATCCAACTGATTACTTAACAAGCCTGCTCTCCATCACCCCTTTCCTGCCTTCTCTTTCACTGGCCTGACTCAGCTTGGAGCGGGCCATCAGCAGGTCCATCTTGACCTCCTGCCAGACGAAGTAGTATTTGCCCGCCTCGATGCTGAGGTTCAGGGTGGCATCGTTCTCCGACTTGTAAGAGATACGGCTACCCGGCGCCCTCTGTGTTGGTTGGAAGAAAGACAAATAAAGGTTCGCATGGGGCCTTGCTGGCACGCAACCGCTCAGACTGGTACCGATGTGACGGGATTCAATATTTCGGCAATTAACGGACATGGTGCGGCACTTTGACGATGCGGCGAACCACGGCATACTGCCCCGTCACCAGATGGGAGTCATTGATGTCTAAATGGATGCCGACACTGCGCCGGCTGGGGCGCTGGTTGTTGCGAAAAACGGCGCTGGCGCTGCTGACCAGCCTGCTGTTTTTGCTTTCGTTCACCCTGTTCCAGTACGCTTCCTGGTGGCCAACGCTGACAGACAATGCATTCCTTGTGTGGGGCGGCTCCTATCAAGGAGATACCTTTGTCGAGCTGGCTTTACCCATGCTGAAGCTGGCTACCTCTCTGGGCACACTCTTCTGGCCCCTGTTTTTGCTGACGCCCCGGCCGCTGTTGTTGCCGCTCTTTGCCGGGCTCTGGTTGTGGCAGACCTATGACCTTGCCTTTATGACGGCAACCGCTTCGACCTGGCTGCCATACGAGATCATCTGGAGCTTTATCCTGCCCCACACCCACTGGCTGCTGCTCACCCTGCTGGCGCCGTTGCTGCTGATCCGCCAGCTTGGCAGGCGACTATTTGCGGATACATCGGCAACACAGGCAGGGGGCGTCATCCTGGACGACGGGCGGTAGCCAGAGGGATCGATTACGCGATCGTCCGATTACGCTTCGCTAATCGAACCTACATGCAGGCGGATATCCCAAGCTCCCGCCTGTCTGGCTCACCTCAGCTGAAACGCCTTGACGAGAAATTCGATAAAGAGCCGCACGTTGCGGGACTGCTCCTTGTGGAAGGGGTAGACGGCGAACAGGGCGTGGGGGTCGGGTTGCCAGTCGGGGAGCAGTTTGACCAGGGTGCCGTCTGCCAGTTCATTCGACACGAATTCATCCGGTACCAAGATCACCCCAAGCCCCTGCACCGCCGCCTGTTTCAGGGCGATGCTGTTGTTGGCACAGAAGCTGGCGGGGGGCAGCTCCATCGCCACGCTCTCCGCGTCCCGGGTGAAGAACCACTTGTTGGGGGAGGAGGAGAGGCTGTAGCGCAGGCAGTTGTGGCCCTTGAGATCCGCCGGGTGGGCAGGCTGGCCCGCCTCCTTCAGGTAATCGGGGGCGGCGCAGAGCACCCGCTGCACCTCGCACAGGGGTTTGGCGCGCAGGGTGGAGTCCTCCAGGGTGCCAGCCCCCCGGATCACCACGTCCAGCCCCTGATCCACCAGATCCATGTAGGCGTCGCTCAGGATCACCTCGATGCCGATCTCCGGATAGCGGCGCTGGAACGCGCAGACAAGGGGGTTGAGGCGGATCAGCCCGTAGGACATGGGCATGCCGATCCTCAGCCTGCCCCTGGGGGTGAAGGAGGCGGCCATGATGGACTGGTCGGCGGCCTCCAGGCTGTCCAGCACGGCGCATATCTGGCCGTAATAGGCCATGCCGGATTCGGTGACGCTCAGCCGCCGGGTGGTGCGGTTGATGAGGGCGATGCCGAGATAGGCTTCCAGCTCGTTGATGTTCTTGCTGACCGCCGCCTGCGAGAGGCGCAGGTCGTCCGCCGCCGCCCTGAAGGTGCCCATTTCCACCACCCGGCGAAAGACATTCAGCGCCGTGATCTTGTTCATTCTGCCCCCGTTAATTCACTACTGGTAAATGATGGCGCCATCATTGCGCACTTTTATCACAATAGTGCGGTTCCCCGGGGTGTCCACCCCCCATCCCCGCCAGACAGAGAGCTGCCTGTGGCAGACAGGCCCGGATCATGGCCCTCCGGGGCGTGGCGGGCCCGGCAGAGACGCAGACGAAAGAGAGGCGATGAGCCCCGGGCACCCCGGCCCGTGACGGCAGGCATAAAAGCAGGCGGCAGGGCCCGGGCCCCGCCGCCAGATGGCACGCACCGGCTTATTGCACCTTGCCGGGGGCGGGGGGCAGGGTGATGCCGACATCGGCCCAGGGGTTGGTGCCGAGCAACTGGGCGTGGGGCACATCCGCCTGGTAGCGCATGGTGAACGCTCTGGGGCCGTGGGCGAAGGCCACCAGCAGCCCCTGTTTTGCATCCATCAACCCGGCGTGCATGCCGAGCCCGTGATAGCTGATCCGCACCGCCTTGTCCTCAAGGCCCACCTTGTCTATCTGGAAGCGGGCGATGCTGCCGTCTTTGAGGGTAAAGCCCCAGCGGAACGGCCCGCCGCTGACCACCGTCATCACCTCGTCGATGTCGGTGCCGTCCTCGGCGGAGTTGACGTGCATGCGACCATATTTGCCGAGCACGGCGCTGCGGGTGCGCTCGTCCAGCGCCATCAGGTCATAGACCTTGGGGTAGGGGCCGACGCCGGTCTCTTCGGTGGCGACGCCGCCCCCCTGCACCGCAGGCGCGCGCCCTGCGAGCCTGGCCTGCTCCAGCAGCTCCCCCTGACTCAGGTTGAAGGCCGCAATCAGGGCGCCGTGCTCCGCTTTGGTCAGGGCGCGGTGGTGGGAGGCTTCAAGCAGCGGCCTGGCGGCGTCGGGAATATCGACGGTGACCACGTTGACGCCGATGGGGTTGAGCGCGTTGTTGACCGCTTCGACGCCGGTCACGGCCGGGCGGCCATCGCTGAACTGCACCGAGACGATGTCACCGGCGAAGGTGTTGAAAGAGAAGGCCGAGGCGAGGGTGCCGGCCAGCAACGGGATATGGGTGAGTTTCATACAAGACTCCTCGTTAAGGTTCGAGAAGCAGTCTAGGGCGGCGATGTGTTCACTGAAATGACACTCGGATGATATGAAAATTCACTGACAGTAATGAATCGTGGGGATCAGAGCCGTCGGCCCGCCCTGGGGTAGATCGCCCTCTGCCAGAGGGTGTGAGCCCGGTTGACGCAACGGGGCCCGGCTTGTGGTATGACTCGGGGCGTCACCAAACAGAACCTGTCGGAGGACGAGACAATGCTGGCGTTGATCACCACGGCGCACCACACCTGCTACCCCAATCCCATCGCCTTTCGGGCCGGAGAGCGGGTGCGCATCGGCCACGAGGACGAAGAGTTCCCGGGCTGGGTGCGCACCTTTACCGCAGACGGCAACGAGGGGTGGGCGCCCTTGTCCCTGCTGACCCCGATCGGCACGGAGGAGGCGCAGGCGCGTCAGGACTATACCGCCCGGGAGCTGGACGTGGCGGCGGGGGAGCGGGTACGGGTGGAACGGGAGCTGGCAGGCTGGCTCTGGGTACATAACGAAGCGGGGCAATCAGGCTGGATACCGGCAAGCTGTATCGCCTCGCCCTCATAAGGCGGAGGCCGGGTCTGGTGTTGCCGCCGGCAGGAAAGCTGGGACACCCCTCTTGTTGTGCGTGTCGCCGCGGTTGGTGGTCGAGCTCAAAAAGGTGGGTGTCCCAAGATGTATCCCAAGATGAAGGGTGTCGGCGAGGCGTTCGCCGACAGGTCAGTCAACGGGACTATGCCCAGTCGCCGGCGAGATCAGGCCCCCTGCCAGCGCTTGAACAGCACGCTGGCATTCACGCCGCCAAAGCCGAAGCCGTTGGAGATGGCGTGCTCTATCCGCATGTCACGGGCCGCGCCCCGCACTATGTCCACGCCGTCGGCGAGGGGGTCGGGCTGTTGCAGGTTGCGGGTGGCAGGCACCCGCTGATCGCGAATGGCCAGGGCGGTGAAGATGGCCTCTATGCCTCCGGCGGCTCCCAGTAGATGGCCGGTGGCGGACTTGGTGGAGGTCACCGCTATCTGGTGGTTGTCGCCAAAGACACGCTTGATGGCGGCCAGCTCCCCCCTGTCACCCACCGGGGTCGAGGTGGCGTGGGCATTGAGGTGCTGGACATCCGCCCCCTGAATGCCGGCCTGCGCCAAGGCCGCCATCATGGCGCGGCGTGCGCCGTCGCCATCCTCCGGGCCGGCGGTGAGGTGATAGGCATCGGCGCTGGTGCCGTATCCCACCAGCTCCACTATGGGGGTGGCGCCTCGGGCCAGGGCGTGCTCCAGGGATTCAATCACCAG
Source organism: Aeromonas sp. R7-5 (assembly GCF_040908015.1). NCBI lineage: Bacteria > Pseudomonadati > Pseudomonadota > Gammaproteobacteria > Aeromonadales > Aeromonadaceae > Aeromonas > Aeromonas sp. R7-5. Next base: position 30,842 of record NZ_JBFOCZ010000008.1, read on the forward strand.
GATCCCGGCCCCTTCGCCCATCACAAACCCGTCGCGGTCGACATCGAACGGGCGGGAGGCCGCTTCGGGGTCATCGGCATAGGCGGATGACAGGGCGCGGGCGGCGGCAAACCCACCCAGGCTGACGCGATCTATGGTGGCCTCGGCCCCGCCACAGATGGCGATGTCGGCCTCACCGCAACGAATGAGGCGGGCGGCGTCGCCAATGGCCTGTACCCCGGCGGCGCAGGCCGTGACCGGCGCCCCGAGCGGCCCCTTGAAGCCGAAGTTGATGGAGACATGGCCCGCCGCCATGTTGACCAGGAACGAGGGGATGGTGAAGGGGGACAAGCGGCGCGGTCCCCGCTCATCCGTGGTGCGCACGGCCTCGACGATGGCGGGGAAGCCGCCGATGCCAGAGGCGATGATGGTGGCAGTGCGCTCCTGCTCAGCCGCCGTCGCGGGGGCCCAGTTGGCTTGCGACAGGGCCTCCTTGGCCGCGGCAATGGCAAACAGGATGAAGCGATCCATCTTCTTCTGCTCCTTGGTCGACACGACGGCATCGGGGTCAAACCCGGCCAGGGGATCGTCGGCCAGGGTCGGCACCATGGCACCTACCTTGGCCGCCAGCCCTTCGGTGAAGGCCTCCGGCAGGCGGCGCAAGCCGGACTGGCCCGCCAGCAGCCGTTGCCACACGGTTTCCACCCCAGATCCAAGCGGGGTCACCGCGCCCATTCCTGTCACCACTATGCGAGTTGAGGTCATGACTCTGATTCCTGTTTCGAAGGGGGGTTGCCGCTCATCACGCCATTGGCATGGCACAGACGCTGCTTCATGCCGTCGCTGGCGGCCGGCCCCGGTACCAATCTGTGGCGCGAGGGTGAAATCTCCTGACCGGTGCGCCTGTCCACCAGCAGGGGCTCGACCAGCTCGCCCGTCTGGGCATCCCTCAGCTGGATGCTGGCCCCCTCGGGCGCCAGGTGGTTGTTGCCCCAGGTGAGCAGCGCGATCAGCACGGCGCTGAGATCCTGGCCGCGGGGGGTGAGCGCATATTGATAACGAGGGGGGCGTTCGGAGTAGAGCCGCTTCTCCATCAGGCCCCCCTCGACCAGGGCGGTCAGGCGCCGGGTCAGTATGTTGGGGGAGATGCCAAGGCTCTTTTGAAATTCATCGAAGCGCGACAGGCCATGCATGGCATCGCGGATAATCAGCAGACTCCACCATTCGCCGACGTGATCCAGGCTGCGGGCGATGGGGCACTGCTGTTCACTCAGACTCTTCTTGCGCATATGGGTCATCAGGTTACTTGCATAATGGAAGTAACCTTACGGCCATTACTTCCATTATGCAAGTGACTCGTGTCATCCGGTGGCGGACGACATCTTGGGGATAGGAAAAGCGGGGAGTCAGAAACCCGGCCGTCCAACGGGGCGCGGCGGCCGGGTGAATTGTAAAGAGTAGGGTGACGGAAAACGGGATCAGCCTAGTCTAATCAACTCGATGGGGGCGTAGCGCTCCTGGCTGTTTGTCAGCAGCACGCACTTCTCATGTTCCGCCTCATAGGGGGTCAGGTTGTCGGTGTGCGCCTCCTTGAGGGTGTCGACCGCGCCGGTTGCGGCAATCATCACCCGTTGGCCCAGGGTCAGCACATTGCGGTTTCGATCGTAGATCTTCATGGCATTCTCCTTGTGGGATGGGTGCCCCGGCCCGTGCCGGGGCAGCGGGCTCCAGACTACGCCCCTCGAAAAACGAGATGCCTGTCACAGATCAAAAAAAGGGGAAAGAGGGACTCGGTGCGGCGACGGGGTATGGCGCTCTGGCCTCGCAGCCCGCCGGTGATCGCCACTGCCTGTCGCAGGGCAAGGAGGACGCCCTCGCTTTTCATCCCCTCGGGCTCGCACTGCAAGGGGGATGCGCTATAGTGGAGCCGCTCGTTTTACTGCCTTCAACCAACCGAGAGTGCATTATGAATCGTGATATCGCAGCCCAGTTCATCAAGATGCTGACCAACCTGGACCAGTGCCTGGCCAAGGCCGAGGCCCACGCCGCGGCGAAGAAGTTCAATGTGGAGAACTTCTTCAATGAGCGCCTCATCGTCGACATGCTGCCCCTGAGCAAGCAGGTGCTGATCTGCTGTGACAGCGCCCGCGCCGTGGTGGCCACCGCCAGCCTGAGCGAGCCGCCGGTGCTGGGGGATGATCCCAAAACCATGGCGGATCTGCGCGCCCACGTGGCCAAGACCATCGCCTACCTGCAAGGCAAGCTGGAGGCCGATTTCAGCCAGTATGCGAGCGGCCACTACTACCCCTACTGGGCCGGCGGCAAGGGGATGGACGGCCACAGCTGCGTCCACGAATACGGCATTCCGAACTTCTACTTCCACCTCACCATGACCTATGCCCTGCTGCGCCAAGCCGGGGTGGATCTCGGCAAGAAGGATTACCTGGGCGGCCTGAACCTGCAATAAACCGCGCTTCAGCGACGACAAAGCCTGCCCCTGGCAGGCTTTGTCGTTTTCGGCCCGGCTCAGCGCCCCAGATTGTCGGCCAGTTGTTTGGCGCGACTTGCGGCCCACTGATCGATCATCTTCTCCATCTCCAGGGCGGTGATGGGGGAATCCTTGTGGGTGGTGTCCGGGCTCTCGCGAGCGTCCATCACCCGCACCAGCAGCTTGCCGCTCTGGGCGTCGAGCAACTGTGCCATGCTGCCCACCTTGAGCAGATAGGGCTCCTTGCCTATTACCTCGCGGGTGACGTTGATGGCTATCTTGGCGGGCAGCAGATCCCGCAGCTTGGGGTCGGGCCGGGTCAGGTCGAAGTTGGTGATGGCCGCCTGCACCCGCATCACGCCGGGACCGGGTTCGGTAGCCATCTTGACGCCGTGGCTCATCAGCTCCCGCTGGAAGGTGGCGTGGTAGTAGCGGCCTATCTCGTTCTGCTCGTTGGCGGTCAGCAGATACCACTGGCCGTTCTCCTGGCGGATGAACTGCAAGGGATCGAGCAGCACCTGATGGTACTGGCGCAGATCCACGCCGGGCTCCTTGTAGATACGCTGGTTGGGGTTGCTTTCACTCTGCTGGAAGGCCGTCAGCGGAATCGCCTGCAGGCTGTGGGTGACCTGGTTCTTCACGGCGCACCCGCCCAGCAGGGCGGCGGCCATGGTCATCATCAAGACTCGTTTCATGGGGGCTCCTGGCGGTGGATGGTCGCTGCAAGAACGCAGCCCGCCCTGCCCACAGAGATACCTGATCAGGCCCCTCTCTCACAAGGGGTATCTGTGCGGGGGCCACCGGGGGAGCCCCCGTGTTGGGTCACTCGGCGGGGATCTCGGGCTCCACCAGGGTGGCGAGCTGCATCAGGGACTCCTGCCAGCCGAGGTAGCACATCTCCACCGGGATGACCGCCGGAATACCCGCCTGTTCGATGGCGAGATCGGTGCCGCACAGCACCTGGGTGAGGGTGATGGTGACCTGCATCTCCCCCGGCAGGTTGGGGTCGTCGAAGCGGTCGGTGTAGCGGATGCGCTTGCCCGGCTCCAGCGCGAGATACTCGCCGCCGAAGGCGTGGGTGTGGCCGCTGGCGAAGTGGGTGAACGACATCCTGAACTGGCCGCCGACCCTGGCATCCAGTGCCGCCACCTTGCAGGTGAAGCCATGGGGGGGCAGCCATTTGGCCAGGGCGTCCGGCTCGATAAAGGCTCTGTATACCCGCATCGGCGGGGCCTTGAGTACGCGGTGCAGGGTGACTGTTCCTGTGCTCATCTTGGGTTCCTTCTCGGTTGTATCCGAGCAAGGATAGTCGCTCGGGGGAAGGACAACCGAGGGTCAGGAGTCGTGGCGCTCCCATTGAAGGGCTAGGTTGTCATCAGGCGGCGCGCGTCCTGGTCGCCATGAGCGGCCGCATTTGCCGCTGGCGACGCCTCCTCTGTCAGGCACGTCTGCACGCACTCCATAAACACCCGCATGGCGGGGCTGACAAACTTGCTGGCGTGGTGGGCGCACAGGGCCGTGATGACGAGGGGCGTGGGGGAGAAGGGCAGCTCCTGCAGCTCCCCCGAACTCAGCTCCCGCTCGACGGCGAAGCGGGGCAGGAAGGAGACGCCGAGGTTGCTGGCCACGCAGCGCTTGATGCTCTCTATGCTCCACAGCTCTATGGTGCCGTCCAGAGTGATGGCTCGCTGGCGTAATGTGCTCTCGAAAATCTGACGGAAGATGCACTGGGGTTCGTTGATGATGAAGCTGACCGGCAGGTGCTGATCCGGGCGGGTGAAGTCGATACCACCGCTGAGGGCGGGGGAAGCTACCAGCACCAGGGGTTGCTCGCCAAAGCTCTCCATCAGCAGGGCGGCATCGTTGCCGACCCGATAGAAGATACCGAGATCGGCCTCGTCCGCCAGCAGCGCATCGCGAATGACGTAGCAGTTCAGGGACCGGAGCGACAGTCGGACCCCGGGAGCCAGCCGCTTGAAGCGCTCGAGCACCGCCGGCATCTTGTAGGCCAGCAGAGTTTCGCCGATGGCGACCCTGAGCTCGCCGCTCGGCTCGGCGTCCTGCTGCGCCGCCTGGCGCAGACCCGACATCACTCGGATCATCTCGTGCACATGCGGCATGATGTTCTGTCCGGCCTTGGTCAGGCACATGCGACGCCCTATTTTTTCGAACAGTTGTAGCGAAAGTTCCTGCTCCAACTGCTGGATATGGAAGGTTACCGTCGACTGGGTGCAGCAGAGCTTGCGGGATGCCTTCACGAAGGAGCCCTCCTCGATCACCGTCTTGAGGGTAATGAGACGTCGCAAATCCATGGGGACTCCAATTCATCGAAATGGTTGAATTTAGAATGCTAAAACATTCGATTTTTTGATGCCAGTGGCCGCGTTAAGGTATCACTCCTATTTGGAGAAACACCATGACCACGACCCTTGTCAGCGCATTTTTGACTTACACCCTGATCACGGCCATGACGCCGGGACCGAACAACATACTGGCTCTGAGCGCCGCCAATCAGCATGGTCTGCGCCGCAGTAGCCGGGTGCTGGCGGGCATGAGTGCGGGCTTCCTGCTGATCATGCTGCTGTGTGCCCTGTTCACCTTCACCCTCATCAGCCTCTCCCCCGCGCTGGTTGGCTGGCTCAGCTGGGCCGGGGCGGCTTATGTGCTCTGGCTGGCCTGGCGCATTGCGGCCAGCGGCTCCAACCTGTCGAGCACAGATGGAGCCTTGCCCGGCTTCTGGACCAGCTTCTGGCTGCAGTTCGTGAACGTGAAGATCATCCTATACGGCATCACGGCGCTCTCCACCTTCGTGTTGCCCCACACCACAGAATTCGTCTGGGTGCTGGGCGTCAGCCTGCTGCTGGCGCTGATCGGCACGCTGGGGAACCTCTGCTGGGCCCTGGCGGGTCATCTGCTGCAGCCCCTGTTCCAGCGCCACGGCCGCATTCTGAACCTGACGCTGGCGGCCTTGTTGGTTTACTGTGCGCTTCGGATGCTGATCTGACGGAACGCAGGCCGGGGTGCGTCGCCTCCTTTCGCCTGCAGAGAGGATTTTTCGTTTTCTCTTCAAGGAGTTGATCAAGATAGAGGTTATTGTCACCGTTCGCTCATATAATCGCCGCCATGCAAGCGACTCGGAAGGATTCGATGACACAGCTGATGGCGGCCCTGCTGGGGCTGTTTTACGCCAGCCTGATCTGGGCGGCGCCCGTCCCCTTCGTGACGGCCCCCGGCCCCCATGCCACGCAGGGGAGGCTGGAGCCCCTGCTCTCCTGGTTCTCGGGGGAGTTTTCCAGCCAGGAGCAGGCCACCTTCGATGCCCGCTTCACCAGCGCCGAGCTGCGGCTGGTGGAGATCTGGCCCGGGGAAGGCCCCTTTCGCTGGGTCTATGCGGAGCAGTTTCTGACCGAGCGGGCGCAGCGACCGTTTCGCCAGCGCATCTACCGCTTCTCCTCCCTGCCCGATGGCCGCATCCTGATGGCCGAACTGACCATGCCGAGGGCCACGGATTTTGCCGGCGCCTGGCGTCGGCCAGAGTTGCTTGACTCCCTCACCCCGCAGCAACTCTCCCTGCGCGAAGGGTGCGAGATCTGGCTGACCCGCCAGCCGGGCGGGGAGTACAAGGGACAGACCCGGGTCGGGCACTGCGCCACCGATTTTGGCGGTGCCACCACCCTGGTGCAGTACCTCTGGATCGGCCCGGACAGTGTCCGGCTGCTGGACAGGGCCTATGACAACGGCGCCCATCAGCGCTGGGGCAGCCCGGGGGAGGGTTACGTCTACCTGCGCAAGGGGATGCGGCGCGGGGAGTAGTCGCGCCGTCCGTCAAGACCCCTCCCTGCTTGCCGCCAACAAGGACGTGCCGGTCAGGCCGCTGGCCAGTGCCCTTGCAGATCCACCAGGATGGAGAGGCTGACCGCGCCAAACAGCAGGCCCGTCATCAGGTTGAGCGGGCGCTGGATGCGGCCGAGCAGGTGCTGGGCGCGGGGAGTGGAGAGGCTCCAGGCCAGGGCGCTGAACCAGACGAGGGAGAGCAGGAACAGCTCCAGGATCAGCAATCCCCGGGTCAGGCCATCCACCTGGGGCGTCACCATGGCGGCCAGCAGCCCCATGAAGAACAGCATCGCCTTGGGGTTGAGCAGATTGGTGGCCAGCCCGCTCTTCACCCCCTTGCGCCAGCCCGGCCGCTCGCCTCCGGCGCGCAGCGCCAGATCCCCGCTTCCCTGCCAGGCCGCTTTCAGTGACCCCCAGCCCAGCCAGCCCAGATAGAGGGCGCCCACCAGTTTCACGGCGAGAAAGAGCCAGGGCTGGCTTGCGATCAGCAGGCTGATGCCGGTCAGGCTCAGGGTGGCGTGGAGCAGGATGGCGAGGGCGATGCCAAGGGCCGCCCCGAGGGCGGTGGGCCTGTGCAGGCTGGTGCGCAGGATGAGTGCGAAATCCGGGCCCGGGCTCGCTAGGGCGACGAGGTGGACGAGACCCAGGGTCAGAAACAGGCTGGTGAACATAAAAGACCTCCGACAGCGGTATGGAGGTGACAGCATGGGGCAGGACGGGGGGCGGGAGATTGTAAAAGATTGCAGCAGCGGTGATTCAGGCGGGCAGCATCTGCTGGCGATACTCCGCCGGGGTGAGCCCGAAGGCCTGACGAAAACCGTGGTGGAAGTGGCTCTGATCGAAGAAGCCCACCGCCAGTGCCACTTCGCTCACCGGCAGACCGCTGCCGAGCAGGCGCTTGCCCTGTTCAAGGCGCAGCCGCTTGAGCCAGGCATAGGGGGTCATGCCGGTCTTCTTCTTGAACTGACGCAGGAAGGCGAAGCGATCCAGCCCGAACAGGGCGGCCAGATCCTCCAGGGTGTGGCGCTCATCCAGCCGGGCCAGCAGATGGTCGCGCAGGAACCTGAGCTGGGGATCCGCCAGGGCGTGGCGCTCGGGGGCGAGCCGGAACAGTTCGCCCAGCAGGGCCAGCAACTGGCTCTCCGCCAGCAGGCCGTCGGGGGCGGGGCTGTCCAAGTGCATGTGCAGGCGAGCAAAGCCCTGATAGAGGTCGGGGCGGCTCTGCAATCCCTGGTGGAAAAAGGGCTCGGGGTGTTCCGGCAGCCAGCGGGCCAGCTGCTCGGGGGCGATGGAGAAGACCCGCACCTCGTACCCTTCCGGCAGCAGGCTGAGGCCGTCGTGCATCTCGTCCGGGTTGACGGTGGAGAGTTCGCCGCGCACCAGGTTGTGGCTGTTCCCCTTGTGGATGAACTTCTGGCCGCCCCGCTGCACCAGACCGATGTGGTAGTCCAGATGCACGTGGCGGCCATAGCTGAACTCCCTGTGGTGGGAGTGGGAGAGTTCAACCCCCGGCAGCAGCCGGGATTGCCAGTAGTGGATGCGGGATTGGGGTGCGTTCATCCCCTATTGATACCCCGAAAGCGGCCCCTTGGCTTGTAGATTATTGCGCCGGCGCCTCAGCCGGCCTCCTGGCGCCGCTTGCCGCTGCGCAGGCCATCCAGGCTGAACAGCACCAGGGCGCTCCAGATGCAGCCGAAGGTGATCATCTTGTCCAGCGCCAGCGCCTCGCCATACAGGGTCACCGCCAGGATGAACATCAGGCTGGGGCCTATGTACTGGAAGAAGCCCAGGGTGGAGAGCTTGAGCCGGGTGGCCGCCGCGGTGAAGCAGAGCAGGGGGGCCGTGGTGACGGCGCCCGCGGCGATGAGCAGCAGGTTCAGGTGCCAGTCATTCTGGGTGAGGTGGCTGGTGGGGCTGTCGGCGATGCCCCACAGATAGAAGGCGGCCGGCGGCAGCATGATCAGGGTCTCGATGAGCAGGCCGGTGAGGGCGTCCAGGGCCAGCTTCTTGCGAATGAGGCCGTAGATGGCGAAGCTCGAGGCCAGCACCAGGGCTATCCAGGGCAGGGAGCCGAAGGCGATGAGCTGCACGGCGACACCGACAAAGGCGAGCCCTACCGCCCACCACTGCAGGCGGCGCAGCTTCTCGCTCAGAAACACCATGCCGAGCAGCACGTTGAACAGGGGGTTGATGTAGTAGCCCAGGCTCGCATCCAGCATGTGGCCGTTGTTGATGGCCCAGATGAACAGCAGCCAGTTGCCGCCGACGGTGACGGAGGTGAAGGCCAGGGTGAGCAGCACCTTGGGCTGGCGCAGCACTGCCTGCACCTTGTGCCACTGGCGTCCGAGCAGCACCAGCACCATCAGCAGGGCGCAGGACCAGATCATGCGGTGGGTCAGGATCTCGGCGGCCGGCACGGCGGAGAGGGACTTGAAGTAGATGGGTGCCAGGCCCCAAAGGGTGTAGGCGCCGAGGGCATAGAGGACGCCCTGGCGCTGGATCTGTTGTTGCATGCGGATAACCTTCACTGGAGTGCGGATGTCGGGAAACATCGCAAAAAGTCAGTGTAGCGATCCTTTTGCAGGGAAAGAAGACAATAAATGGGTCTGACGGGATTTTAACAGCAGGAGCGACTTCAACGACCGCCCCCGCGGCGGATCTTCTCCACGTCCATCAGCAGCCACAGCATGAGGGCGATGGCGGAGATCCAGGGGCCCCAGGTGACATAGGCTTCCCCCTGACCCAGCACGAAGAACAACAGCGGCAGTCCCACCACCAGAAACAGTACACTTCCCAGAAAAAACAGCATTTTTATCTTTAAATTTAATGGCTTGCTATTTGACGATTATATCGATTGAGCGAGGGGATAAAAGAGTAAAAATGAGAAAGGGGGATTTCTCCCCCCTGTTTTGTTGATAAGCGTCATTTATGACGTTATTCGAGCTGGATCCAGGTGCTTTTCAGCTCGGTGTATTTCTCCAGGGCGTGCAGGGACTTGTCGCGCCCGTTGCCGGACTGCTTGAAGCCGCCAAACGGCATGGTCATGTCGCCGCCATCCCAGTTGTTGACGAAGACGGTGCCGGCGCGCAGGGCGCGCGACCCCTTCACCGCCTGGTTGAGATCCGCCGTCCAGATAGCGGCCGCCAGGCCGTAGTCGGTGTCGTTGCCAAGGGCGATGGCCTCTTCCAGGGTGTCGAAGCCGGTCACCGCCAGCACGGGGCCGAAGATCTCCTCGCGGAAGATGCGCATCGTCGGGGTCACGTCGTCAAAGATGGTGGGTTCGATGTAGTAGCCGCCCTCCTCGGGCTGGGTGCGCTTGCCCCCCAGCAGCAGCTTGGCGCCCTCCTGCTGGCCGATGGCGATGTAGTTGAGCACCTGCTCCATCTGGATGTGGTCCACCATGGCGCCGATGCGGGTGGTGGGGTCGAGCGGGTTGGCCGAGATCCACTCGCGGGCGTGGGCCAGCAGCCGCTCCATGAACTGGGGCTTGATGCTGTTTTGCACCAGCAGGCGGGAGGCGGCGGTGCACACTTCCCCCTGGTTGTAGAAGATGGCGCCGACGGCGCTGCGGGCGGCGGCGTCCAGATCCGGCGCATCCGCCAGCACGATGTTGGGACTCTTGCCGCCGCACTCCATGAAGGCGCGCTTGAGGTTGGACTTGCCGGAGCACTGCACCAGATGCTTGCCGATCTTGGTGGAGCCGGTGAAGGTGATGCAGTCGACGTCCATGTGCATGGCCAGCGCCTCGCCCACGGTATGGCCGAAGCCTGGCAGCACGTTGAAGACGCCGTCGGGGATGCCCGCCTCCTTCGCCAGACCCGCGATGCGCAGGGCGGTGAGGGGGGATTTCTCGGAGGGTTTGAGGATCACCGAGTTGCCGGTGGCGAGCGCCGGGCCCAGCTTCCAGCAGGCCATCACTAGGGGGAAGTTCCAGGGCACGATGGCAGCCACGACACCGAGGGGCTCGCGGGTCACCAGGGCCAGGGCGGACTCTTCCACCGGGGCGACCTGATCGTAGATCTTGTCTATCGCCTCGGCGTTCCAGGCGATGCAGTTCGCGGCGGCGGGGGCGTCATACCCCATGGCGTCGCCGATGGGCTTGCCCATATCCAGCGACTCCAGCAGTGCCAGCTCCACCAGGTTCAGGCGCATCAGTTCGGCGAAGCGCTGCATGATGAGCTTGCGCTGCTTGGGAGAGAGGCCGCACCAGCGCTTGTCGTCGAAGGCGGCACGGGCCGCCTTGACCGCCAGCTCGGCATCGGCGGCGTCGCAGGAGGCGACCCTGGTCAGCAGTTGGCCGTTGGCCGGGTTGATGCAATCGAAGGTGGCGCCGTTGACGGCATCCCGGTAGGTGCCGTCGATAAAGGCTTGCGAGGGCAGGGTCAGATGGGCGGCCTTGTGTTGCCACTGGGCCAGGGTCAGGTCACTCATGTTCACTCCTTGAACCGGCAGAAAGTCAGTCTCCGCGTATCAATATGCTAAACATCCTGCCGCTTGTAAATCCATCTTGTAACAATTCATTAAACACTGACCCCGAACAACCCGGGCCAACGGCGGGGCAAACCGGGCGCCCTGGCCTGTGGTGTCGGGGGCCGCGCGGCGGGGCTGGAGCCCGTGTCGCTGGCCTGATCCCCGGGTCGGGCAGGGGTGGATCCCGGCGGGCTGTTCCGGGAGAAGGCCCGTCAGAAGCTGGCGGGCGTGTTGGCCGAGATCAGCACGCACTCCTGATCCCCCACGTTGCGAAAACGGTGGGGGGTGCGGCTGTCGAAGTAGTAGCCATCCCCCGGTGCCAGCAGGTGAACCTGCTCGCCTACCGTGACTTCTACCTGACCCCGGATGACGATGCCGCACTCTTCCCCTTCGTGACTCAGCATGTCGTCACCGGTGTCGGCGCCCGGGGGCAGTATCTCCTGCATCATGCCGATGGCGCGGTTGGCGCGGCTGTGACCCACCAGACGGTAACTGATGGGGTGGGTGCCGAGATCCGGCATGTCGTCCGCACGGAAGATCACCTCGGAATCCATCTCCGTCTCGTCGGTGAAGAAGCTGGCCAATGACATGGGGATGCCTTCCAGCACCTTGCGCAGGGAGGCCACCGAGGGGCTCACCTGATTTTTCTCGATCTGGGAGATAAAGCCGTTGGTCACACCGGAGCGTTTTGCCAGCTCGCGCTGGGAGAGAGCCGCCTTGGTGCGAACCGCCTTGAGGCGGTGACCGATATCCATCGATAGACACTCCTTGACTGTTTACTATTATTAAAATTGTGTTAAATATCTTATACCACCCCTGAGGGGTGACACCAAGCCGGGCGATAAAAGCCCTTTTTTATGGATTCAGGTGTTTAATTTAATAGGCATGAGCCGGGTGTTACTAAACGCCTTAAGGATGAGGTGACCATGAAACCTGTCAGCGACATCAATACCCCCGACATGTCCGCATTCTGGATGCCGTTCACCGCCAACCAGCAGTTCAAGGCGGCGCCGCGCATCCTGAAGTCGGCAGAGGGGATGTATTATCACTCAGAGGATGGCCGCAAGATACTGGATGGCACTGCCGGACTCTGGTGTTGCAACGCAGGCCATGGTCGGCGCGAGATCGCCGAGGCGGTCTCCCAGCAGATCTCCCACCTCGATTTTGCCCCCACCTTCCAGATGGGCCACCCCCTGCCGTTCGAGCTGGCCAACCAGCTGGTGGAGATCGCCCCCAAGGGATTCGGTCACGTCTTCTATACCAACTCCGGATCGGAGTCCGTGGACACCGCGCTCAAGATTGCGCTGGCCTGGCAGCGGGCTCGCGGCCAGGGGACCCGTACCCGGCTCATCGGCCGCGAGCGCGGCTACCACGGGGTGGGTTTTGGCGGCATCTCGGTGGGGGGCATTCCCGGCAACCGCAAGTGGTTCGGCTCCCTGCTGACCGGGGTGGATCATCTGCCCCACACCCTCAACATAGGGAAAAATGCGTTCACCAAGGGATTGCCAGCAGAAGACCTCACCCTGGCCGATGAACTGGAGAAGATTGTCTTCCTGCACGACGCCAGCAACATCGCGGCGGTCATCGTCGAGCCCATCGCCGGCAGCACCGGGGTCATCATGCCCCCCAAGGGCTATCTCAAGCGGCTGCGGGAGATCTGTACCAAACACGGCATCCTGCTGATTTTTGACGAGGTGATCACCGGTTTTGGCCGCCTCGGCTCCCCCTTCGCCGCCCAGGAGTTCGACGTCATCCCCGACATGATCACCTGCGCCAAGGGGCTCACCAACGGCGCCATCCCCATGGGGGCCGTGCTGGTGCAAAACCATATCTATGACGACATGATGGCGGCGGGCAAGGGGGCCATCGAGCTGTTCCACGGCTACACCTACTCCGGCCACCCGGTGGCCGCGGCGGCGGGTCTGGCGACCCTCGAGATCTATCGCAACGAGAACCTGCTCAGCCGCGCCGCCGATCTGGCGGGCTACTGGGAGGAGGCGGCCCATTCCCTCAAGGGCTGCAAGCACGTGAAGGACGTGCGCAACTACGGCCTGGTGGCGGGCATCGAACTCGAATCCATGCCCGATGCACCGGGCAAGCGGGCCTACGAGGTGTTCGTGCGCTGTTTCGAGAAGGGGGCGCTTATCCGGGTGACCGGCGACATCATCGCCCTGTCGCCTCCCCTCATCATCGAGCGCAGCCAGATCGACGATCTCTTCACCCTGCTGCAGGACGCCCTGCAGGCTCAGGACTGACCCCCACATCACACAGGATGGCGCTCGTCCCGGGCGTCATCCCCCTGTGCTGCCCCGGCGCGGCGAGGGGAGGACGGATGACCCATCACGGAGGATTTATGAGTTACAGGATCGACAACTTCATCGACGGCGAGACGACCGAGAGTCGCAGCGAGCGTTTCGGTGCCATCTTCAATCCGGCCACCGGCCAGCAGCAGGGCTCCGTCGTTCTCAGCACGGCCGACGAGTGTGCCGAGGCGATTGCCAGTGCCGAACGGGCCTTTGCCGACTGGTCCCAGACTCCGCCGCTGGTGCGCGCCCGGGTGCTGTTCCGCTTCAAGGAGCTGATGGAGCAGCACAGGGACGAGCTGGCCCAGCTCATCAGCCGCGAGCATGGCAAGGTCTTCTCCGACGCCCAGGGTGAGCTGACCCGGGGGCTGGAGGTGGTGGAGTTTGCCTGCGGCATTCCCCATCTGCTCAAGGGGGAGCACTCTCTCAACGTGGGCCGCGGGGTGGACAGTCACTCCATGATGCAGCCGGTGGGGGTCTGCGCCGGCATCACCCCGTTCAACTTCCCGGCCATGGTGCCGCTCTGGATGTTCCCGGTGGCCCTGGCCTGCGGCAACACCTTCATCCTCAAGCCCTCGGAGAAGGATCCGTCCCTCTCTCTGCGCATGGCCGAACTGCTCAAGCAGGCGGGCCTGCCGGACGGGGTGCTCAACGTGGTCAACGGCGACAAGGAGGTGGTGGACGTGCTGCTGACTGACCCGAGGGTCGGTGCCGTGTCGTTTGTCGGCTCGACCCCCATCGCCCAGTACATCTATGCCACCGCCTCGGCTCACGGCAAGCGGGTGCAGGCCCTGGGCGGCGCCAAGAACCACATGGTGGTCATGCCGGATGCCAATCTGGATCAGGCGGTTTCCGCCCTGATGGGGGCCGCCTATGGCGCGGCGGGCGAGCGTTGCATGGCGATCTCGGTGGCCGTGGTGGTGGGTGACGAGACCGCCGATGCCCTGGTGGCGAAGCTCTCGCCCCTGGTGGCGGCCCTGCGGGTCGGCCCCGGCCTCGGTCAGAGTCCGGAGAACGAGATGGGGCCCCTCATCAGCCGGGAACACCTGGCCAAGGTGCGCGGCTACGTGGATCAGGGAGTGGCCGAGGGGGCCGAGCTGGTGGTGGATGGCCGGGGCCTGAGCCATGGCGAGGGCTACTTCATCGGGGGCAGCCTGTTCGATCGGGTCGGCCCCGAGATGCGCATCTACCGGGAGGAGATCTTCGGCCCCGTGCTCGCCATCGTGCGGGCCCCGGACTACGAGACGGCCCTGCGCCTCATCAACGAACACGAGTACGGCAACGGCACCGCCATCTTCACCGGTGACGGAGATACCGCAAGGGACTTCACCACGCGGGTTCAGGTCGGTATGGTAGGGGTGAACGTTCCCATTCCGGTGCCCATGGCGTTTCACAGCTTCGGTGGCTGGAAACGGTCCATCTTCGGGCCGCTCAACATGCACGGGCCGGATGGGGTGCGCTTCTACACCCGGATGAAGACGGTGACCGCCCGCTGGCCCCAGAGCCTGCGCGCCGGCGCCGAGTTCTCCATGCCGACCATGAAGTGAGCCGCTGGCTCGCTGCCATGGCTTTAATCTCTTGCCCCCGCAGGCCGCCGGTCTGCGGGGGCGCTTCTGTCAAGGAGTAACAGATGCGACTGGGTATTCTCGATTGTGACCGCCTGGACCCCGATTTGGTGGGGGATTTTGGTCCCGTTTACTCCGAGATGTTTATCAAGGGTTTCCGGGCGTTGGCCCCCGAGCTGGAATTTCGGGTCTGGTCCGCCCTCGACGGCGATCTGCCCCTGGATCTGACCGAATGCGATGCCTGGCTCATTACCGGCTCGCGTCACGATGCCTACAGCGACATCCCCTGGATCCTGGCGCTGCGCGACTGGATCCGCCGGGCCCACGATGCCAACGTCAAGCTGGCCGGGGTCTGCTTCGGCCACCAGGTGATCGCCCAGGCGCTGGGAGGGGAGGTAATGAAGTCTACCAAGGGGTGGGGGCTGGGGGTGTCGGTCCATGCCATGCAGACGACAAAACCCTGGATGGCGCCGGGTCTGGACACCATCCGCATCCTGGCAAGCCACCAGGATCAGGTGGAGCAGCTTCCGCCGGGGGCGACCCTGCTCGCGGGCAACGACTTCTGCCCCAACTTCATGTTCCTGCAGGGGGATCACATCGTCGCCATCCAGGGGCACCCGGAATTCTCGGTGGCGTACAACCGGGCCCTGATCGAGCGGCGACGGGACAGGCTGCCCGATGCACATTACCAGAGCAGTCTCTCTTCCCTAGAAGGGGAGGTGGATTCCGCCACCATGATGCAGTGGCTGCTGCAGTTCCTCGGCATCCTGCCGATCGGGGCCGACGCGCGCTGAACCCCGTTTGTCATATCCACCGCGCTGATGCTAGATTTTGTAGCAAAATGAAGGATCAAGCGGCGATATGCCCAGTCCGGATGATACACTGGCCGCCATTTTTGGCGGCCTAGTCCATCGACGAGCGCCGCGTCAGTCTGTGAGGGGGCAACCTTGAAACTACAGCAGTTGAAGTATCTGATCGCGGTGCGGGACCACAATCTCAACGTCTCCGTTGCCTCCGATGCGCTCTATACCAGCCAGCCTGGGGTGAGCAAGCAGATCGGCTTGCTGGAGAGCGAGCTGGGGGTGCGCATCTTCGAGCGCCGCGGCAAGCACCTGCACCGGATCACCCCGGTGGGGGAGGAGATCATCAAGTGTGCCGAGGCCATGCTCAATATCGAGAGCAAGATCAAGGCCATCTCCCGGGAGTACCTGGATCCGACCGTGGGCACCCTCAACATCCACACCACCCACACCATCGCCCGCTACCTGCTGCCGAAAAGCGTCACCTACTTCACCAAAAAGTACCCCAAGATCTCGTTCCACCTGCATCCTGTGATGTCCGCCACCAAGGAACAGATCAGCAAGGGATACTCGGATTTTTCCATCGTGGCCCACGAGATAGGCTTCGACAAGGAGCTGATCGCGCTGCCCGCCTACCTCTGGACCCTTTCCCTGGTGGTGCCCCAGGAGCACCCCCTGGCCAAGGTGAAGAAGCCGACCCTGGAGCAGCTCTGCCAGTATCCCATCCTGAGCTACGAGAGCGGCGCCACCGGGCGTCAGGTGCAGGACAGGGTGTTCCAGGCGGCCGGCCTCACCCCCAACTACTACATGACGGTGATGGATGCCGGCGTCATCAAGCGCTACGTGGAGTTGGGCTTTGGCATCGGCATCATCTCCTCCCTGGTTGCCAACGATAGCGATGCCCCCGGCCTCGTGGCCATCAATCTGGAGCACCTGTTCGAGCCTTGCCCGGCCCAGATCTGCTTCAGCAAGAGCATCCTCTTGCAGAACTACATGTATGACTTCATCAGCTCCTTCTCCCCCCATCTCACCAAGGAGATGATCCAGAACGTGATGCAGCAGCCGACCCAGGCGCGCATCGACGAGCTGCTGTCAGGGGTGGAGCTGCCCGTCTACTGATCCCGCTTCCGTTTCTGTGTCGGCACCCCAGGGTGCCGGCCTCCTCCCGCCGAGGTTTCCATGTCCCGCATCCTGCTGCTCGCCAATCTCAACTGTGATCATGTGCTCTCCCTGGCCGAACCCCTGGTGGCGGGGGCGCGGCTGCAATACGTGGATCAGGGGCGCAGGCTCGGCGGCGGCGCCGCCAATACCGGCATCGGATTGGTGTGGGCGGGGCACGAGGTGATCATCGCCTCCCGGGTCGGGCTGGACGACACCGGTGACTGGCTGCTGGAGCAGGCGGCCTCATACGGCCTGGATTGCAGCCATGTGGAACGCTTTGGCGGCGAGACCGGCGAGCTGCTGGTGCTGGTGGACGCCACCGGTGAGCGCACCATCCTCAGGCGCCCACGTCGTCCGGATCTGCCGGGGGATCTGCCGACCGAAGGGGTGGACTGCCTCTATGTGAACTATCCGGGCACCGCCATCGTGGGCTACATGCGCCAGATGCTCGCCAAGAGTTTCGTGGTGGCCCAGTATCCCAAGGGGGGGCAGGCCCGCCGCCCTTGCCACGTGCTGGTGGCCTCCCGCTCCGATCTCGGCGAGGTGAGCGACCCCTGGCAGCATGCCCGCCAGCTCGCGGGGGATCAGCTCGAATGGCTGGTGCTGACCGAGGGCAAGGCGGGCGCCGTGGCCATTCACGGGGAGGAGCAGGTCAGGGTGGCGGCGCGACCGGTCTCCGTGGTGGATACCACGGGGGCGGGGGATGCCTTCGCGGGCGGCCTCATCCACGGTCTTGCGCGGGGCATGGCCATGGCCGATGCGTTGCAGTGCGCCGTGGACTGGGGCGCCTTCGCGGTGGCCTCCGAGAGCTCCATCCCCTCCCAGGCGCTGCGCAACTGGCTGAAACAGCCCCACTGAACTCGCCGGACAACGGCTCCGGCGATGGCAGAGGAGGTGGGGGTTTGTCGACGGAAACCGCCAAAACCCCTCGCCGAGGCGGCAAGTTTGCGATCAATCAAAGAAAGTGTCGATTTATGTACATCTTCGTCGACACCCGCCCGGGCTGCTCTTACCCTTGTGACTTCACGACTCGGTCGAAGAAGCCCATCCCGTGCGCACGCATGTGCAGACCCCCTCTTTGGCCACCGGCTGTCGTCCTGATTTCTGGCTTGTAGTAAGAGGCAAGTGCGACCATGCAACTGACACGATTTACCGACTACGCCCTGCGTACCCTGACCTTCCTGGCCATCCAGCCCGGTGATCGCCTGTCGACCATCACGGAAGTGGCCGACACCTTCGCCATCTCCCGCAATCACGTGGTCAAGATAGTGCATCAGCTCGGCATCAAAGGTTACATCGAGACGGTGCGTGGCAAGCATGGGGGCATCCGCCTCGGCCGTGCCGCCGTCTCCATCAACCTGCGCGATGTGGTGATGGACATGGAGCACGTGCTCTGCCCGGTGGACTGCAAGCGCGAAAACTGCCGTCTCTCCGGGGGCTGCCGCATCCAGGGCATTCTGCGCCGCGCCATGCACGCCTTCCTCGAGGTGCTGGGGGAGTACACTTTGGCGGATGCGGTGCGGGATCCCACTCGTCTGTGCCACCTTCTCGGCATAGAGCAGGATAATATCCTGACCATGGCATGATGCCACGGTGAATGACAGAGGGGCCTGCGGGCCCCTCTGTCATTGCCAGCGGTCAGAGCTGGGGCACAAGGGTGATGGCTCCGTGCAGACAGGCGAGGCCGCAAGCGCCGCAGCCATCGCAGGCGGCCATGTTGACGGTCACTCCCTCGCTGCCGACCTTGATCGCCTGCTGGGGGCAGGCATCTTCGCACAGCAGGCAGTAGTAGCCCTGACGGGCCTGGCAGCTCGCCTCTATCCTGACCCGGGTCTGCACCTGGCGGCCGAGGCAGAGATCCAGTGCGCCCGTGTGGCAGGCTCTGGCGCAGCTGCCGCAATAGCTGCACTGGCCACAGGCGAGATCCAGCACTGGGGTACCGGTGATGGGGCTGCCGTCATATTCGGGGCGATCGGCGGGCTTGATGAGGCCGTTGGGACACGCCTTGAAGCAGTCGCCACAACGGGTGCAGAGGGTGAGGAACTGGGACTCGTCGATGGCCCAGGGCGGGCGTGCCTCATGGCAGACCACCTCGGGTCTGCGGGGGCTCCCCCATGCGTGTGCCAGCCAGCGACAGAAAAAATGCGTCATGCCCACCTCTATACCTATTAGGGGTTAATTTTATCCAGTTTTGGGCCGGCAAGCCAGAGAATAGCGGCGGGCAGGATCGCAAGCCGGGTTGCCCTTGTGTAAGCTAGGCGGGTCTTTTTGCGGGATTGAATGAACTCATGTGGCTATTTCTGTGGCGTGCTTCTCTGCTCTATGTCTTCCCCTTGCTGATGTGGGCCTACTGCCATCTCAAGGGTATCGAGTTCAGTGAACTGGATACCGGGGTCAACAGCCACAAGTGGGTGGTGCTGGCGGCCTACCTGCTCTATGTGCTGATCTGGTTGCTGCTCAACCGCTATCTCGAACTCTTCCTGCGCCAGCGGGGGCGCCGATGACCCCGCTGCTGACCTGGTGGCCTGCCATGCTGGCTGGCGGGCTGGCACTGCTGTTCGGCTGGTGGTGGGGGCGGCGCAGCGGCCGTGAAGAGGCGCTGCTGCTGGAGGAGCGTTATCAGGGGTTGCAGGATCGCTGGGACGCGCTGCAGGACGAGAAGATGCTGGCTCAGCAGAAGCTGGATCAGCAGCAGACCCTGCTGCTCAAGCTCACCGCCCGTCTCAAGGAAGCCGAGGCGACCCTGCGCAGCGAACGCATCGCCAGCGCCGAGAAGCTGCAACTGCAACAAGAGGCTGAACAGCGCCTCAGCCAACAGTTCGAGAACCTCGCCAATCGTATCTTTGAACAAAATGCCGGCAACTTCCGCGAACTGAATCAGAACAGCATGGATCTCCTGCTGACTCCACTCAAGGAGCAGTTGGAGGGCTTTCGCCGCCAGGTGGGAGAGACCCACGCCCAGGAGACGGCCCAACGCCACAACCTCAAGTTCGAGCTGGAGCGCCTTGCCGAGCTCAACGCCCGCATGACCGAAGAGGCGGCGGCGCTGACCCGGGCCCTCAAGGGCGACAGCAAGCAGCAGGGCAACTGGGGGGAGGTGGTGCTGGCGCGGATCCTCTCCGAGTGCGGCCTGCGCGAGGGGCATGAGTACCACACCCAGGTCAACATCGAGGTGGACAAGGGCAAGCGCTACCAGCCCGACGTCATCGTCCACCTGCCCCAGGAGAAGGACATCATCATCGACGCCAAGGTGTCGCTGACCGCCTATGAGCGCTGGTACAACGCCGCTGACGATCTGGAGAAGGCGGTGGCGCTCAAGGAGCACGTCGCCTCGGTGCGCAACCATATCCGCGAGCTGGGCCGCAAGGATTACCAGCAGTTGCCCGGTGTGCGCACCCTGGACTATGTGCTGATGTTCGTGGCGGTGGAGCCTGCCTTCCTCGCAGCCCTTGAAGCGGACCCTTCCCTGGTGCGCTACGGGCTGGAACACAACATCCTGCTGGTGAGCCCCACCAACCTGATGGTGGCGCTGCGCACCATAGAGAACCTGTGGCGCTACGAGCGGCAGAACCAGAACTCGCGCCAGATAGCGGAGCGGGCCGGCCGCCTCTACGAGAAGCTGCGGCTGTTCGTGGAGGAGATGCAGCAGATGGGGGGCAGCCTGCACAAGGCGCAGGAGAGCTACGACAAGGCGATGGGCCGGCTGGTCAACGGTCGTGGCAACCTGATCGCCCAGGCCGAGCGCTTTCGCGAGCTGGGGGTCGAGGTGACCAAGCCCTTGCCGGACGCGCTGGTGGACAGGGCGCTGGAGCGGGAGGAGTCGGCGGACTGAGGGGAGTCGTCATTCGCCGGGACAACGAAAAGGGCAGCCATTGGCTGCCCTTTTCGTTTCATGCAACAGCCTGGACGGCTGCTTATTGCTTCCAGAAGGAGGGGAAGAAGAGCACCGCCACCGTCAGGATCTCGAGGCGTCCCAGCAGCATGCCGAACGACAGTATCCACTTGGCCGCATCCGGCAGACTGGCGAAGTTGGTGCTGGGACCGATGACAGGCCCCATGCCCGGGCCCACGTTGGCCACGGCGGTGATGGAGCCCGAGATGGCGGTCAGGGGGTCCAGCCCGATGGCGGCGAGCAGGGCGGCGATGAGCAGGATGATGGCGAAGTAGACCAGCACGAAGGAGATCAGGGAGCGGATGATGGCGTCGTTGACCGGACGGCCGTTGTACTTCTGGGGAAACACGGCGGAGGGGTGCATCAGCTGGCGCATCTGTTTCTTGAACAGGGCGAAGGCCACCTGGACCCGAAAGATCTTGAGCCCGCCCGAGGTGGAGCCGGAGCAGGCGCCGAGTGCCAGCAGGATGATGAAGATAATGGTGGTGAGCGGGCCCCAGGTGCCGAAGTCGCCGAGTCCGAAACCCGTGGTGGTGAGCACGGAGACGATATTGAAGCTGCTGATGCGCAAGGCATCCATGAAGCCGTAGATGTCTCTCACCCAGAGATAGAAGGTGACGACCAGGGTCACCCAGACGATCAGCCAGAAGAAGCCCTGCACCTGGGCATCCTTGAACAGGCTGTTGTCACGGCGGGAGAGAGCCTGCACATAGAGCAGGAAGGGCAGGCCACCGAGGAACATGAAGAGGGTGCCTATCCAGTGCGCCGCGTGGGAGAAGTGGGACATGGATTGGTCCGAGGTGGAGTAGCCGCCGGTGCTGAGGGTCGTCATGGCGTGGTTGACCGCTTCGAACAGGTTCATGCCACTCACCCAGTAGGCGAGGAAGCAGAGCATGGAGAGTACCAGATAGACCAGCACTATGTTGTTGGCCACCGTTTTGGCGCGGGGGGCGCTCTTGTCGGACCAATCGGAGCTCTCGGTCTGGAACAGCTTCATGCCACCGACGTTGAGGTAGGGCAGCACCGCCACCGCCATCACGATGAAGCCGACCCCGCCCAGCCACTGCAGGATGGATCGCCACAGCAGGATGCTGTGGGCCATGCCGTCCAGCCCCGACAGCACGGTGGATCCCGTGGTGGTGACCCCCGACATGGTCTCGAAGTAGGCGTCGGCAAAGTCGATATGGGTGATGAAGACGAAGGGCAGGGCCCCGAAGACGCAGGCGACCACCCAGACCGAGGTGGTGAGCAGGAACATCTCCCGCACGCCGAGGTGAAACTCTGCCTTGCGACCGTAATGGAGGCAGAGCAGGGCGGCACCATGGGTGATCAAGACCGACTTGAGAAATTCGACGAAACCTTCCGAACCGGTCAGCAGGGCCAGCAGGGTGGGCAGCCACATGAAGAGCGCCAGCTTGGAGAGTACCAGCCCGAGCGTGAAGACGATGGGATGCAGCTTGATCATGCAAGATAACCTGGTCGTTGATTGAAAAAAGACCCGGACCTTTCCTGAGAAAAGGGGCCGGGTCCGGATACCGTTGCCAGAGACATGGCCGGCTTACAGGAAGAAGGGACTGGGCTGGAACAGACGCTCCACTTCCGGGATGTACTTCTTGTCCACCAGGAACATCACCACGTGGTCATCCTGCTGTATCTGGGTGCGATCGTGGGCGATCAGCACCTCGTCACCGCGCACCACTGCGCCTATGGTGGTGCCTGGGGGCAGCTTGAGCTCGCCCACTGTCTTGCCCACCACCTTGGAGGTGTTCTCGTCCCCGTGGGCGATCGCCTCGATGGCTTCGGCCGCCCCGCGGCGCAGGCTGTAGACGTTGGCGATGTCGGCACGGCGCACATGGGTCAGCAGGGCCGAGATGGTGGCCTGCTGGGGGGAAATGGCGATGTCGATGGAGCCGCCCTGTACCAGGTCCACGTAGGCGCCGCGCTGGATCAGCACCATGGTCTTCTTGGCCCCCATCTTCTTGGCGAGCAGGGCCGACATGATGTTGGCCTCATCCTCGTTGGTCACCGCGATGAAGACGTCGATCTGGTCGATGTGCTCCTCCGCCAGCAGCTCCTGATCCGCCGCATCGCCGCAGAAGACGATGGTGTGTTCCAGGTGTTCGGAGAGCTGCTCCGCCCGCTTCTGGTTGCGCTCGATGAGCTTGACGCTGTAGCGCTTCTCTAGCTGGCGGGCGAGACCGGCGCCTATGTTGCCGCCGCCGACGATCATGATGCGCCGGTAGGGGCTCTCGAGGCGTTGCAGCTCCGACATCACGGCGCGGATATGGCCCGCCGCGGCCACGAAGAACACCTCGTCATCGGCTTCGATGATGGTGGTGCCCTGGGGGCGGATGGAGCGCCCCTGGCGGAAAATGGCGGCGACCCGGGTTTCGATGTTGGGCATGTGTTCCCGCAGAGTGGAGAGCGCATTGCCCACCAGGGGGCCGCCGTAATAGGCCTTGACCGCCACCAGGCCCACCTTGCCGTCGGCAAAATCCACCACCTGCAACGCCCCCGGATACTCGATCAGGCGACGCACATAGTCGGTCACCAACTGCTCGGGGGCGATCAGGTGATCCACGGGGACGGATTCGGGCAGGAACAGGCGATCCCGCTCCACCAGATAGGCGGGGGAGCGAATGCGCGCCACCTTGTTCGGGGTGTTGAACAGGGAGTAGGCGACCTGGCAGGCGACCATGTTGGTCTCGTCGCTGTTGGTGACGGCGACCAGCATGTCGGCATCTTGGGCGCCGGCTTCGCGCAGCACCCTGGGATGGGCGCCGTGGCCATTCACCACCCGCAGGTCGAATTTGTCCTGCAGTTCGCGCAGGCGCTCGCTGTCGGTGTCGACGATGGTGATGTCGTTGTTCTCGCCGGCGAGGTTCTCGGCCAGGGTGCCACCCACCTGACCTGCGCCCAGAATGATGATTTTCATAAGGCCATCTTACTCAAGGTTGTTGCTTCGTAATGAGGCGGCCCGTCACCGGGCCTGCCATCCGCCGGTTTGGCCTACAGCTTGATGAGCTTGGCATAGTAGAAGCCGTCCATCTCCGCCTCGCCGGGCAGGAACTGGCGACCCGGACAGGCCGGGGTGTCTTCTGCATGCAACGGCACCAGGCGGGCATCCGGGGTATCGGCCAGGAAGGCGCGGATCTGCTCCCGGTTCTCTTCCGGCAACACGGAGCAGGTGGCGTAGAGCAGGGTGCCGCCCTGCTTCAGCTTGCCCCAGAGGGTATCGAGAATGCGGCGTTGCAGCTCGGCCAGCTCGCGGATGTCCTGATCCCGGCGCAACCACTTGATGTCGGGGTGACGACGGATGACGCCGGTGGCGGAGCAGGGGGCATCCAGCAGGATGCGGTCGAACTGCCCCTGTGGCCACCACAGATCCGGCGTGCTGGCATCACCGTGGATCACTTGGGCCTGAAGGCCGATGCGATCCAGGTTCTCCTGCACCCGCTTGAGGCGGTTGTCATCGGCGTCGACGGCAACCACGCCGGCAAGGGCCGGCTGGCGTTCCAGCAGGTGGGCGGTTTTGCCGCCGGGGGCGGCGCAGGCGTCCAGCACCCACTCGCCCGGCTGGGGATCGAGCAGGGCGGCGGCCTGCTGGGCGGCACCGTCCTGCACCGAGCAGTCACCCTGCTCGAAGCCGGGCAGCTTGGTCACGTCGCAGGGGCGCTCCAGCAGGATGCAATCTTCCCCTTCCACACCGGCCATGGCCGGGATGCCCGCCTCGCTCATGCGGGCCAGCATGGCCTCGCGGCTCTGGCGCTGGCTGTTGTTGCGGATCCACATGGGCGGGCGCTGGTTGTTGGCCTCCATGATGAACTCCCAGTCATCGGGATAGGCCTGACGCAGGCGCTTGGTGAGCCATTCGGGGTGGCCGAGGCGGACGCTGGGGACGCGGTCGATGCGCAGCAGGATCACTTCGGCGCTGCGCTGGAAGTTGCGCAGTACGCCGTTGATGAGGCCGCGCAGGGAAGAGCCCTTGAGCAGCTTGACGGCGTTGACGGTCTCGGCCACGGCGGCGTGAGCCGGAATGCGGGTATAGATGAGCTGGTAGAGGCCGACCAGGATGAGGTAGTGGAAGATGCGGCTCTTGTTCTTGAGCGGCTTGTCCATCATCTCGCTGACCGCCGCATCGAGGCGGGGCAGCCAGCGCAGGGTGCCGTAGCAGAGTTCTTGCAGGAGGGCGCGATCGCGAGGGGCGACCTTCTCCTGGGCAGCAGGCAGAACGGCGGAGAGAGATTGACCCTGATCCAGCACCTGTTGAATGACGAGAGCAGCCTGTGCGCGTGTTTTCATAGCGTTACCTTAGATGCACAAGTCGGGGCCAGGGCCCCGCTTGTGTCAATTCAATCCAGATCAAATCAGTTGCGTGCCAGGTTCAAACCAGTCGCGGCGAGAGTTGAGCAGATCCGAAACGGACATGGCCTTCTTGCCGGGAGGTTGCAGGGTCAGCAGGCGCAGCACGCCCTGACCGGTGGCAACCTCGATCCCCTGCTTGTCGGCCTTGAGCAGGGTACCGGCTGCCTGGCCGTGATCCTGTGCGACGACCTCGGCCTGCCACACCTTGACGGTCTGTCCGGCGACCTCGAACCAGCTGATGGGCCAGGGGTTGAAGGCGCGGATGCAGCGTTCGATGGCAACGGCGTCCATCGACCAGTCGATGCGGGCCTCTTCCTTGGAGAGCTTCTCGGCGTAGTTGGCCAGCGCATCGTCCTGGGGCTCGGCGGCGGTGTCGCCGGCAGCCATGGCGTCCAGGGTATCGACCAGTGCCTGCGGGCCCAGACCGGCCAGCTTGTCATAGAGGCTGGCAGAGGTCTCATCACTGGCGATGGGGCAGGTTACCTTGCGGATCATGGCGCCGGTATCCAGCCCCACATCCATCTGCATGATGGTGACGCCGGTTTCGGCATCCCCCGCCCAGATGGAGCGTTGAATCGGGGCGGCACCGCGCCAGCGCGGCAGCAGGGATCCGTGCACGTTGATGCAACCCAGACGCGGCGTATCGAGCACCGCCTTGGGGAGGATGAGGCCATAAGCCACGACGACCATCAGATCGGCACCCAGAGCGGCCAGTTCGGCCTGCGCCGCTTCATTGCGCAGGGAGGCAGGTTGATAGACCGGCAGATCGTGGGCCAGCGCCAGTTCCTTGACCGGGCTGGCAGTGAGCCTCTGGCCGCGACCGGCGGGCTTGTCCGGCTGGGTATAAACGGCGACGACCTCGTGGCCGGAAGACAACAACGCCGCCAGATGACGGGCGGCGAAGTCGGGGGTACCGGCAAAAATCAGTTTCAGCTTGTTCAATGGAGCGGATCCTCAGAGGACTTTGCGATCTTCACGGGCCATCTTTTCCAGCTTCTGACGAATGCGCTGGCGCTTGAGCGGGGACAAGTAATCCACAAACAGCTTGCCGACCAGATGATCCATCTCATGTTGTATGCAGATGGCGAGCAGATCGTCCGCTTCCAGCTCGAAGGTGTTGCCGTGGCGATCTTGCGCCCTGACCTTGACCCACTCGGCGCGCGGAACCAGAGCACGGTTGCCGGGCACGGAGAGGCAGCCCTCTTCGATGCCGGTGCTGCCGGACTGTTCCAGGATCTCCGGGTTGATCAACACCAGCTGTTCTTCGCGGTTCTCGGAGACATCGATGACGATGATGCGCTGATGAATGTCGACCTGGGTCGCGGCCAGGCCGATGCCTTCCTCCGCGTACATGGTTTCGAACATATCATCTACAATGTGTTGTAACTCGGGTGTAAAGGCTTCGACAGGGGCCGCGACTGTGCGCAGACGCTCATCGGGGAAACGCAATACATCTAGAATGGCCATAATTTTTTCTTTAGTTTCATATAAACGCAGTCAATATTGACGTAATTCTAGTCATTTACGCCGACAAAAAACAGCAACACTTTGCGTGCAGAAGTAACAGGGAGTGTTATGTATCTGAAGCAAATCGTCGTCGCCTGCCTGGCGACAGCCCTGGCCGGTGGCGCCATGGCACAGCAGTTGACGCTCAAATCCGGTTACCCCGAGACTTATGTGGTGCAAAAAGGGGACACCCTCTGGGACATCTCGGGCCAGTATCTGGCCGAACCCTGGCTCTGGCCACGCCTCTGGAACATCAATCCGCAGATCGCCAATCCCCACTGGATCTATCCCGGTGACGTGCTGCACCTGAGCTGGGTCAATGGTGAGCCTCGGCTCGGCAAAGCCAGTCAGGGGGGCAAGCAGGTCATCCGTCTCTCGCCCAAGAACCGCTATGAAAACAAGGCCAATCCCATACCGACCCTGCCTCTGAGTGAGATAGCGCCCTTCCTGCAGACCGACCACATTCTGGCCAATAGCCAGCAGAGCAAGGACCTGCCCTATGTGCTCGGCAAC
Source organism: Aeromonas sp. R7-5 (assembly GCF_040908015.1). NCBI lineage: Bacteria > Pseudomonadati > Pseudomonadota > Gammaproteobacteria > Aeromonadales > Aeromonadaceae > Aeromonas > Aeromonas sp. R7-5. The sequence continues at coordinate 57,718 of NZ_JBFOCZ010000008.1, forward strand.
AATGACAAGCATGTCGGGATGCTGGAGGGCGACATTCTCTATGTGAAAGGAGCCTTGAACCCGGGCCAGAGTTATGGCCTCTATCGCCCGGGGGTGGCATACAAGGACAAGCATACTGGCGAGTCGCTCGGTCAGGAGGCGATTTTTGTCGGCACGGTGCGGGCAGAGGAGTACCTTGCCCACGACACCACCAAAGTGACGCTGACCCATAACCGGCGTGAGGTGTATCAGGGCGACAAGGTGATGCCGCTGCCATCGCAGGAGAGCATCACTGCCGTGTTCATGCCAAAGGCGGCACCCTCCATTTCTCCCGGCTATGTGATCGAGCTGCCGAGTAAGGTACATGGTGGGGGCAAATTTGATGTGGTACTCATCAACAAGGGGGAGCGTGATCAGGTGGCCCCGGGCGATGTGCTCGAGATCCTGCGCCCGGGAGCCGAGATGGTAGACAAGAATGGCAAGGTGTCATATCGGGAATATTCATCCGTCTATGACAAGGCGTTCTATTCTGCCGGCAAGTCATCGCTGCCTGCCGAGGCCGTTGCCAGAGTCATGTTGTTCAAGGTCTACGACAAATTGAGTTACGGTCTTATCCTGCAGAGCCAGGATCTGGTCGGATCTGGTTATCAGGTCAGTAATTTCTGACGTGCCCTTGCCACTGGAGCGGTTGTCGCTATGGCTGACGCTGGATGCCGTTACAGGCATAGGCCCGGTCACCGCCGCTCGCCTGTTGGCTCATGTGGGTGGTGACATCACAACTCTGTTTGGCTCAGATGATGGCGCCCTGCGAGCTCTTGGTCTGCAGAGTGCCCAGATTCAGCAGATGAGATGGCCTCTTCCTGTCGTGGAGCAGGGATTGAGCTGGGCCGCCGAGCCCGGCAATCACCTCCTCTGTCCCGATGACCCCGCATATCCTGCCCTGCTCAAAGAGATCCCCGGCGCCCCGCTCTTGCTCTACTGCCGCGGGAACGTCTCATCCCTCTCCCTGCCACAGTTGGCGATGGTGGGTACCCGCCATCCCACCTATGCCGGCAAAGACAATGCGACACGCTTGTGTGCCGAGTTGGTGGGCTGTGGTCTGGCGATCACCTCCGGCCTCGCGTTGGGCATCGATGGCGTCTGCCATCAGCAGGCGCTGGCATCGGGCGGAATCACCCTGGCGGTGCTGGGATCCGGTCTGGATTGTCTCTACCCCAAGCGTCATCAGGGGTTGGCGATGCAGATCCTCGAGCAGGAAGGTCTGCTTGTTTCCGAGTTGGCGCCCCAGCAAGGCCCCCTGGCTGAACACTTCCCTCGCCGCAACCGTATCATCAGTGGTCTGTCGCTGGGGACACTGGTGGTGGAAGCGGCAGAACAGAGTGGTTCGCTCATCACGGCCCGTTATGCGCTGGAGCAGGGCCGCGAGGTCTTTGCCGTTCCCGGCGCCCCGCAAAATGCACAGGCAGCAGGGTGCAACCGTCTGCTTCAACAGGGTGCCAAGCTGGTCTTGAATGCCGCCGATATCCTGGAAGAGTTTCCAAGGCTGGTCTTGCCCCCCGGACCAGTCAACGGTTCTTCCGAGGCGCAGCATAATAGCGAATTGCCTTATGCCGATTTGTTGGATAACGTAGATTATGAGACCACGAGCGTGGATACCGTTGCCGAACGGGCCCGGCTTCCTGTCGATGTCGTACTGGGCAGGTTGGTAGAGCTGGAGCTGGTTGGTGCAGTGATGGCGGTAGCCGGTGGATATGTCAGAGCGAGGAGGGCGAATCATGTTTGATGTATTGATGTACCTTTTCGAGACCTACATCCACAGCGATGCAGATGTGATGGTCGAGCAGGATGAACTCACCGACGAACTGAGCCGGGCCGGTTTCGACAAGGACGAGATCGAGAAAGCGCTCAACTGGCTGGAGCGACTGGCCAACCTGCACGACAGCGAGCGGGAAGTCTATGTCACCGCAAGCCAGCAGGGCTCTATGCGGATCTATGCGCCGCAGGAGCTGGTTCGCCTCAGTACTGAATGTCGCGGTTTCCTGCTGTTCCTGGAGCAGGCGCAAGTGCTGAATGCCGAAACCCGTGAAATCTGCATCGAACGGTTGCTCGAGCTGGACAAGCCGGACATCGAGCTGGACGATCTGAAGTGGGTCGTCATGATGGTGCTGTTCAATGTGCCAGGCAGTGAAAACGCCTACCAGCAGATGGAAGAGCTGGTGTTTGACGAGTCGGACGGCGTCATCCACTGACAGCCCGGTGCCGCGCTGGTAGAATTCAGGCCATCTGGATTTCAAGGCGCGGCCCATGTCAAAGATCGATCACCACCTCTTCTCTGCCCACGAACATGCCTTCGAGCGCGAGCCGTGCCCGCAGTGTGGTGCTGAACTGGTGATCCGCCAGGGCAAGCACGGTCCCTTCCTTGGTTGTTCAGCCTATCCCGCTTGCGATTACATTCGCTCCCTCACCCCCTCTGGCCGCGACATAGAGAAAGTGCTCGAGGGGTCGTCCTGTCCGGATTGTGGCCATCCACTGGCCATCAAGAAGGGTCGTTACGGTCTGTTTGTGGGATGTACCCAGTACCCGACCTGTCAGCATATCGAATCCCTTCAGGAGAGTGACGATACCCAAATCCTCTGCCCGGAGTGTGGTAAAGGTCATCTGGTGAGCCGCACGTCCCGTTATGGCAAACAGTTCTACTCGTGTGACGCCTATCCTCACTGCAAGTATGTGGTGAATGACAAGCCGGTTCCCATGCCCTGTCCCGAGTGTGGCTGGGGCATCATGATCGAGAAGAAGGTGCGGGGAAACCTGCGCTGGGTCTGCCCGCAAAAGAAATGCTCCCACCAGATTGAGCGGGTATAATCTCGCCGCCCATGATCAGGCAGGCGGATTGCTGGTCAGCGTGAGGTTGTGAGCCGATGCACATCGCCCAACTTGCCCTGATCCTGACCTGATCGCCATCTCAAGCTCCCTGCGGTTGCTCGGTTCACTGATGCACTCAAGCGTCTGAGCAGAAATGCATGACTGAAGAGGAGCAGGGATATAGCCCATATCGCAGCAGTGATGGCCCCGATGCCGTCATAGCGGTTCAACATACAATCCAGTGATGAGAGGCGGCAGCGTGGCTGTCGCATGTGCCTATGCCAAATGAATTTGAACAAGCGGTTGCCGCCCTTCAAGGAGAAGGGGTTATCGCCTATGCCACCGAAGCCGTGTTTGGTCTGGGGTGTGATCCTGATTCCGAAGCCGCCGTGCAGCGGCTGCTGGCCATCAAGCAGCGGCCGGTGGAGAAGGGATTGATCCTGATCGCGGCAGATCTGGCGCAATTGCAGGACTACATCGACCTGAGCCAGCTCAGCGATGAGCAGCTTGCTCGCGTGCAGGCGAGCTGGCCTGGTCCCTTCACTTGGATCATGCCCGCTCGCGCGACGACGCCGTCCTGGTTGACCGGTCAGTTCGAGACCCTGGCGGTGCGGGTCACAGGCCATCCCCAGGTGCAAGGGCTTTGCCGGGCATTTGGCAAACCGCTAGTGTCCACCAGTGCCAATCTCACCGGTGAGGAACCTGCTCGCCGGGTGGCTGACATTGGCGATCTGCTGGCAAGCCAGCTGGCTTACATTCTGCCCGGCGAAGTCGGGGGGCAAGCCAACCCGTCCGAAATCAAGGACGCCCGCACCGGGGCCATCATTCGCCCATCCTGAGTTGGGCACGGCCCGGTTTCATGCAGGTTGTGCGATGAGGTCATGGCAATACGAGAAGTGCAGGCAGTGCATGCATGATGCCTGTCTGACAGGAGATAAAATGAGCAAACCGGATGTGGCCCAGGTAAAAGCCTTCCTGCTGCAATTGCAGGATGATATCTGCCGTGGCCTGGAGCAGGCCGATGGATGCGGGCGCTTTGTGGAAGATGCCTGGAGTCGCGAAGGTGGTGGTGGCGGTAGAACACGGGTGCTGCGTCAGGGGGCGGTGATCGAGCAAGGTGGGGTCAACTTCTCCCATGTCTATGGCGATGCCATGCCGGCATCCGCGACCGCACATCGTCCCGAACTGGCTGGCCGCAGGTTTGAGGCCATGGGGGTATCGCTGGTGATCCACCCGCATAATCCCTATGTACCGACCAGCCATGCGAATGTGCGGTTCTTCATCGCCGAGAAAGAGGGGGAGGAGCCGATCTGGTGGTTTGGTGGCGGCTTCGACCTGACGCCCTTCTATCCGTTCGAAGAGGACGTGAGGCATTGGCACCAGGTCTCCCATGAGCTCTGTCAGCCGTTCGGCACCGACATTTATCTCGAGTTCAAATCCTGGTGCGATCGTTACTTCTTCCTCAAGCATCGGGGCGAGACGCGCGGGGTGGGTGGTCTTTTCTTCGATGACCTGAACCGTTGGCCCTTTGCCGACTGCTTTGCCTTTATGCGTGCAGTGGGTGAGGGTTACCTCGTGGCCTACTTGCCGATTGTCGAGCGACGCAAGGAGCTTGCTTATGGGGATCGGGAACGGGCGTTCCAGCTTTATCGCCGTGGCCGCTACGTGGAGTTCAATCTGGTCTACGACCGCGGGACCCTGTTCGGACTGCAGACGGGGGGGCGCACCGAATCAATCCTGATGTCGATGCCGCCGCTGGCGCGCTGGGAGTACGACTGGCAGCCGGAGGCTGGCAGCCCGGAGGCATTGCTCTACAGCGACTACCTCAAACCGCGCGAGTGGTTGTGACCAGAGGGGCCATGATGGCCCCTTCTTATTGGCCGATATTCGGCTTGTTCCTTCATGAGAAAACCCGTTAAATCGGGATATTACCCTCAAAAGGAACGCCTTGATGGATCGTTATCTGGTTTTTGGCCACCCCGTGCGCCACAGCAAATCTCCCTTCATTCATACCCTGTTTGCCAGGCAGACCCAGCAAGAGCTGGAGTATGGTCTGGCAGAACCTGCTGTCGATGAGTTTGCCAGCGCTCTGAACCACTTCTTCGCCGAAGGAGGGAAGGGGTGCAACGTGACCGTACCTTTCAAGGAGCAAGCCTTCGGGCTGGTGGAGCGGCTGAGCCCCAGGGCCAAGCGGGCGGGAGCGGTCAACACCATCAAACTGACTGATGATGGTGTGCTGCTGGGTGACAATACCGACGGCGCCGGGCTGGTCGCCGATCTCAAGGCTCACGGAGTGAACCTTGCCGGTAGCAGGATCCTGCTTCTGGGGGCCGGTGGCGCAGCTCGTGGCGCCCTGGCCCCCCTGCTGGCGGAAGCGCCGGGCGAGATCGTCGTGGTCAACCGTACCCATGCCAAGGCGGAACAGCTGGCTGTGGAGTTCAGGGATCTGGGCAGCATCACTGCTCAATCCTATGAACAGCTGGTGGGGCCGTTCGATCTCATCATCAATTCCACCTCAGCGAGTCTGCAAGGAGAGTTGCCACCTTTGGCGCCAACCCTCATCCACCAGGACATCGCGATCTACGACATGATGTATGGCGCAACGGATACAGCCTTCATCGGCTGGGCCAAGCAACATGGCGCGCGCCATACCATGGATGGATTGGGCATGCTGGTCGAGCAGGCTGCTGAGGCCTTTACCGTATGGCGAGGGATCCGGCCCGGCACCAAGCAGGTATTGAGAGAGTTGCAGCGCAATCTGGGCGTCGTGTGAACCAGCTAGTGCGCTCTATTGGGCGGTCGGCAGATCTGATGTAGAGATTTTGCATCTCTGGATAAGGGCATCCCTCGTGATGCGGCACGGCACGTGTGATGTGAAACGGTCGTTCTGCGGTGGGTGTGTGGCAGAACAGGTGCCATTTTTATAAAACCATTGCGTAACAATAAGTTACTTTTACTTTGCCGTCACTCGCAGAATTTTTTTGAGTTTTTTCTCAAAGCAGCGGAACTTCTGTAACGGACTGCTGACTAACTGAATAGTTGAGGAAGTGCTAGCTAGTCACCTTTATAACTCCCCGGTATTCGTACTGGGGATTTTTTTATCTACATGAAAATTATGAATATTTTTTCCTTCCCCCATATTTGAAACTAAATTACATAAATTACTTTCACTTTCTGCTGCTTTGCTGTACAGTTGTGGGCGTAGGGTACAGAGGTAAGATGTTCTATCTTTCAGACCTTTTATTTCACGTAATTGAATGTGGCTGAATAGCAGCCCCGATGAGTCATCGTCGGGGCGTTTTTTTATGCACAACATTTAGAGTAAATGCTTTAACTGTTGCCGTTCTTTGTTAGAATGAAGGCGCTTCTTGAGGAAAACCAATCGTCTTTGTTCTCGAGAACTCGCTTTTTCCCAAATTTTTGAACTCATTTCTTCAGGCCGGTTTGCAATGACAATACCGGCCTCATTTTTATCCCTATATTGCCTCATTGTGTAATTAAATTTCAGTTTCGTTTGTTACAGCCTTCAATTCTGATTTTCTACTCGATATTCATGAAAACGGTATCAGGTTGATGATTAGTTAATTCTTTTCGCGTCTAAACATACTATCTGTATGATTTAAATATATTTTTTAGGTTTTTCTTCAGAGGTGGCGAAGGCAGGGAGGGAGGGCTCGGAGATGGGGGGATCATGAAAGTCTTTCAATCAGCGGAGGTCCAACTCCGCCAATTGCAGCCAGGGAGAGGAGTCGTTTACTCCTCGTTCTGATGATCTTCGTCGTCTGCCTGGGCGTTGTCTGCTTCGGACAGGTACCAGCCGCTCAGGGTCTGGGCCAGCTTCTCGACGCCGATATTGGTCAGAGAAGAGAATGCTTCAACCTGGATCTGCGGGCCCAGTTCTGCCACCGCCTGACGAACCTTGATCACCTGGTTGTTGCGGGGCCCCGGGCTTAACTTGTCCGCCTTGGTCAGCAACAGCATCACCGGCAGTTCACGGTGTGAACTCCATTCCAGCATGTTCATGTCGGTTTCCTTGAGCGGATGGCGGATGTCCATCAGGATCACCAGCCCTTTCAGGGACTCCCGTCGTTGCAGGTATTCAGCCAGTGACTTTTGCCACTTGAGCTTCATTTCCAGCGGAACCTGGGCATATCCATAGCCGGGCAAGTCGACCAGGCGTTTGCCCGGCTCCAGTTCAAACAGGTTGATCAGCTGAGTACGGCCAGGGGTCTTACTGGTACGTGCCAGGTTCTTGTGCTTGGTCAAGGTATTCAATGCAGACGATTTGCCAGCGTTGGAACGACCGGCAAACGCAATCTCGACACCCCCATCATTTGGCAGGTGGCGGATGTCGGGTGCGCTGGTCACAAAATGCACCTTATTGAAATTCAGAGTTTGTGTTTCCAACGTAAATTCCCCATAGAGATAGAGGGTTATAGAGTTACTTTTTTGTGAAATAGTGTAAAATGGCGTCGCTTGAACGCGTTTATTTTAACATGCCTTCAGCGGCATGGGATCTGGAAGCCTAATAACGAGAAAGTTGGAACGCCATGAAGAACCTAGTCATTACACTTGCTCTGATGGTTGGCGTAACTGGGATGGCACAAGCCAAGGGCGATGCCGCTGCGGGACAAACCAAGGCTGCCGTCTGTGCGGCCTGTCATGGACCGGACGGCAACAGCCCAGTCGACATGTATCCCAAGATTGCTGGTCAGCACGCATCATATATCAAAAAACAATTAGTTGAACTGAAGGCTGCAGCTTCTGGCCAAACTGGTCGGGTTGCGCCCGTCATGGGACCTATGGCGTTGCCGTTGTCCGAGCAGGATATGGACGATCTTGCCGCCTATTTCTCCAGCCAGAAGGTGACGCCGGTTGCCGTGCCCGATGATGTGGTTGCCGCAGGCAAGGCGCTTTATATGGGGGGAGACATGGAGCGAGGCCTGGCCGCCTGTACCGCCTGTCATGGCCCACGGGGTTCCGGCGTCGAGCAAGCGAAGTACCCCAGCCTGTCAGGGCAGCATCCCGCCTATATCAAGGCCCAGCTCACCGCTTTTCGTTCGGCGACCCGCGACAACGATCCCAATGGCATGATGCGGGATGTGGCCAAGAAGCTGACGGATCAGGACATCGAGGCGCTCTCCAAGTATGTGGCGGGGCTTCACTGATATAGCCTGTTAGTTATCTTGTTGAAAAGAACAGGGAACCATTGTGTTCCCTGTTCTTTTTTGAGGTTGTAGCGATCGCCCGTAAACAGCCTGCATTGCTGTAAGAGATCTTCTATATACGGGGCTGGTCGTGTCTGAAAGATTGCTCACGTATATTTTTTTATATTTTATTTTTCAATGAATTAAGAAATAGAACATCACTTTGTACCAGTTCGAAATGTGCTTTGGTTGATTGAGTCATCCAGCGAAGAAGTTACAGTAGGCAATCAGGATTGGCCGGAGAGAGGGGGCAAGACCCGTCTTCGGTTTGACAGGATGTCGGCTCGGAGCATGCGATGAGCAATAGATGCAAAAAGCCAGGATGGTGACCGCCAGGGATGAGCGGGGCTGCGGGAGGCAACCACCCCGATGGGAGGCAGGATGTCGCCGGTTTGGGTTAGACAAACAAACACACGCACACTCAGGACTGGTCAATAAGGATCAGGATGATCCAACGAAATGATGCGCCGTGGTTCGCCCAGGGATAAGGCGATTGGCTACCAGGGAATGGCACTCGCATGATGGAAAAAGGCAGCTTCGGCTGCCTTTTTTCTATTGGGTCATTAACCCGCCAAGACATTCTGTGTCAAAATACCAGCAACATGCCCAGAGGATGCCGATCCTGCGGTGTTCAGCGGCCCAAAGTGGTCGAATTGGTGCGGGATCCCACTCTTGTTCCATATTTACTGTTCCCCGCTTCAGCATCCTCCCCGGACGACACGCTCCGGGGGTTTCCATTCAGTTATTTGTCGGAGTCATTCATGTCGGCCAAACAACCCAACCGCAAGCCTACCGGCAAGCGCAAAGAATCAGATGCCAGTGCCCAGGAAGGTCGTGAGCGCAAGCGCGCCGCCAAGCGCAAGGGCCTGAAGGCGGGCTCCCGCCAACAGGTCGAGCAGGCGGGCAAAAAGAGCGGCTCCAAGCAGGCCAAGGATCCACGCATCGGCTCTCGCAAGCCCATCGCGCTGATTGCCGACGAGAAGGGCAGCAAGCCGGTGGCGACCAAGCCTGCGAAAGAGAAGCGGGTGGTGATGACCCCCGAGCAGGAGCTGGCGTCCATCGAGAATGATGATCGCCTCAATGCCTTGCTGGATCGTCTGGATGCCGGTGAAACCCTGGAGGCCGCAGAGCAGGCATGGGTCGATCAGCGGGTTGACCGTTATCAGGAGCTGATGGACGAGCTCGGTATCATCGACAACGACGATGACGAAGATGGCGACATGGATTTTGATGATGCCGATTTTGACGAGCCGAGTCAGCCTGCCTCCGAAGAGGAGCTGTGGGAGCGTTTCTCTCAGGCAGACTACCAGCCTGAAGCCAAACCCGAGCCGAAGAAAAAGTGATGAGTGGATGGATGCTGGCCGCCCTGTTGGGTGGCCTGATTTTGCTGGGGCTGGCCGTCTATGCCGGCACCCTGATGGCGCGTCTCAAACGCCAGCAAGAGATGCAGCAGCATGCCATTACGGCCCGCAACGAGCGGATCCTGGAGAGTGTCAGGGTGATCGCCCACGCGGTACGAGATGGTCAGTGCGACTACTCGGAAGGTGCCATCCGGCTGACCAATCTGCTGGATGCCTTGCAAATAAAGGGGGGCCGCGCCTTTGCCACCGAGTTCCCGGGGCTCTACGGCCTCTATGAGAAGGTGAAAGAGATGCCGACCCATGAGGCGAGGCGGGCACTCAAGCGCAATGAAGTGATGAAGATGGATCTCGAACGCAGCGGCTACGAGGCCGAGCTGGAGGCGCAGATCCTTGAGGATGTCGCCAGACTGAAGGATTTTCAGTTAAGCCGGTGAGCCCATGACAAAGACAGAGGAAGCAAGCGTGCAAGCAGAACAGATTGTGTGGGATCAGGCTCTGATCGAAAAATACAACTACAGTGGTCCGCGTTACACCTCCTATCCCACTGCGCTGGAGTTCAACGAGGGATTCGGCTATCCGGACTTTGTCCAGGCAGCGGGCCAGTATCCTGCACGCAATCTGTCGCTCTACGTGCATATCCCCTTCTGTCACAAGCTCTGCTACTACTGCGGTTGCAACAAGGTCATTACCCGGCACCAGCACAAGGCAGATCAATACCTCGACTACCTCGAACAGGAGATCAAGGCCCAGGCCCCCCTGTTCAAGGAGAGACTGGTCACCCAGCTGCACTGGGGTGGCGGCACACCCACCTATCTGAGCGAACCCCAGACTCGTCGCCTGATGGCCATGTTGCGGGAGCACTTCCACTTCGCCGAGGAGGGGGAGATCAGCATCGAGGTGGATCCCCGCGAGATCGAATTGTCCATGCTGGATGTGCTGCGGGAGCTCGGTTTCAACCGCATCAGCCTTGGCGTTCAGGACTTCAACAAGGCGGTCCAGGTTGCGGTCAATCGGGAGCAGGACAACGACTTCATCCGCGCCATGCTGGTCCGTGCCCGCGAGCTGGGGTTCCGCTCCACCAATCTGGATCTCATCTACGGTCTGCCGCACCAGAACCGGGAGAGCTTCCATCACACCCTGGAAGAGGTGCTCAAGACCGACCCGGCCCGCCTCTCCATCTTCAACTATGCCCACCTGCCGAGCCGTTTTGCCGCCCAGCACAAGCTGAAAGAAGCGGACATGCCGGCGCCGCAGGAGAAGCTGGCCATGCTGCAGGACACCATTGCCTTCCTGACCGGCCAGGGTTATCAGTTCATCGGCATGGACCACTTTGCCAAGCCCGATGACGAGCTGGCCGTCGCCCAGCGCGAGGGCAAGCTGCATCGCAACTTCCAGGGCTATACCACCCAGGGGGATTGCGATCTGCTGGGGCTGGGGGTCTCTTCCATCAGCATGATGGGGGATGCCTATTCCCAGAACCAGAAGGATCTCAAAACCTACTACGCCCAGGTCGAGTCACTGGGCCATGCCCAGTGGAAGGGGTGCTCCCTCAATCGGGACGATCTGATCCGTCGTGAGGTGATCAAGCGCCTCATCTGCGATTTTTCCCTGAACTTCGCCGCTGTGGAGCAGGCCCACGGCCTGGTGTTCAAGGAGTATTTTGCCGAGGATCTCAAGCTGTTGCAGACCTTCATCGACGACGGTCTGGTGCGCATGACCGAAGAGGGGCTGGAGGTGGTCTCCACCGGTCAGCTGCTGATCCGCAACATCTGCATGTGCTTCGATGTCTACCTGCGCAACAAGGCGCGCCAGCAGCAGTTCTCCCGGGTGATCTAGGCCGAGCAATGTCGTTGGACAATAAAAAACCGCCTTTCGGCGGTTTTTTATTGGGTTTTACCCCTGCTCAGCGTTGAGCCGCGCGGGCACTCAGCTCGGCCTTCTCGGCTTCGCTCAGGAAGGCCAGGGTCAGGCCGTTCTGCTGGGCGGTGCGGATCTCGCTCACCGTCATGCCGGCAGCCGGGGCCGCCACCTCGTATTCATGGGGCAGGTCGATCCCCTCCACCGCCGGATCGTCGGTATTGAGGCAGGCCAGCACGCCGGCGGCCAGGAACTGGCGGATCGGGTGATCGGCCAGACTCGCCACCGTGGTGGTCTGGAGGTTGGAGGTGAGGCAGGACTCGATGCCGATGCGGTGTTCGGCCAGATAGGCCATCAGGGCCGGATCCTGGATGGCCTTGACGCCGTGGCCGATGCGCTCGGCTCCCAGCTCGCGAATGGCCTGCCACATGCTCTCGGGGCCGGCGGCTTCACCGGCGTGCACGGTGACCCGCATGCCTGCATCCCGCACCCGGCGGAAGTGGTCGGTGAAGAGCTCGCCCGGGAAGCCCAGTTCGTCGCCGGCCAGATCGATGGCGACCAGGCGATCGCGATGAGCCAGACAGGCATCCAGCTCCTGCTTGCACTGCTCGGTGCCGAAGGTACGGCTCATGATGCCGATGAGATTGGTCTTGATGCCGAAGTCACGGCTGCCTGCGGCCACACCGTCGATGATGGCTTCGACCACGCCCTGCGGGTGCAGTTTGTGGGTCATCGCCATGTAGGCCGGGCTGAAACGCAGCTCGGCATAGTCGATCCCGGCACGCAGCAGATCTTCCACGTTTTCGTAGGCGACCCGGCGGCAGGCATCGTAGTCGGCCAGCACGGCCACGCCCCAGTCCAGTTTCTTAAGGAAGGCCACCAGACTCGGCTCGTTCTCGACGATCTGCACGTGCGGGCGCAGGGCCTCCAGTTCATCGGCCGGCAGTCGGATGTTGTGCTGACGTCCCAGCTCGAGAATGGTCTGCGGGCGGATGTTGCCATCCAGATGGCGATGCAGGTCGGTCAGGGGGAGGGATCTGTCAATCATGGGGCACCTTCTGCGAGTCGGGTTGGAAAGCCTGCCATTCTAGGCGGGACGCCTGAAAAAGATACCCCGTTTGCAAGCAAACGGGGTGTGATTGGTCAGGCTTTCCCTCAAGGCGTGATGGGAATCGTTTTTCCCGCAGGCTCAGGGAATGTCGAGCTCCTTGAGCTTGCGGGTCAGGGTATTGCGGCCCCAGCCGAGCAGGCGGGCTGCCTCCTGCTTGTGACCGTGGGTGTGATCCAGTGCTGTCTCCAGCATGATCCGTTCGAACTGGGGCATGGCATCCGCGAGGATATCGGTCTCCCCCAGGGCCAGCTTGGCGGCCACCCAGTCCTGCAACTGCTGCTGCCAGCCACCGGTCAGGGCGGGCTGGCCCGGCTCGGCGGTGCTGGTGATGGGCGTCAGCAGCTCGGTGGGCAGATCGCCTACCAGCACCTCCTGGCCCGAGGCCATCACCGTCAGCCAGCGGCAGACGTTCTCCAGCTGGCGCACGTTGCCCGGCCAGGGCAGGCGGCTGATGTAGGTCTGGGTATCCGGGTGCAGGCTCTTGGCCTCCACGTTCAGCTCCTTGGCGGCTCGCAGCAGGAAGTGCTGGGCCAGCTGGGGGATGTCCTCCCGGCGCTCCTTGAGGGCCGGAATATGGATGCGGATGACGTTGAGGCGGTGGAACAGGTCTTCCCGAAACTCGCCGTCGGCGACCCGCTTTTCCAGATTCTGGTGGGTGGCGGCAATGATCCGCACATCCACCTGCACCGGTTGGTGGCCGCCAACCCGGTAGAACTGCCCGTCCGCCAGTACCCGCAGCAACCGTGTCTGCACGTCCAGCGGCATGTCGCCTATTTCGTCGAGAAACAGGGTGCCGCCATCGGCCTGTTCGAAGCGGCCGTGACGAATGTTGTTGGCGCCGGTGAAGGCTCCCTTCTCATGACCGAACAGCTCGGATTCGATGAGATCTTTCGGGATGGCCGCCATGTTGAGGGCGATGAAGTTCTTGTGGGCCCGGGGGCTGTGCTTGTGCAGGGCATGGGCAACCAGCTCCTTGCCGGTACCGCTTTGACCGTTGATGAGCACCGAGATGCTGGAGCGCGACAGCCGGCCGATGGCGCGGAACACCTCCTGCATGGCAGGGGCTTCGCCGATGATCTCCGGGGTGGTGGTGGCTTCCTGTTGGCGAGCCTTGCGCTTGGTACGTTGCTCCTTGAGGTGGTTCTCGGCCCGGCGTACCAGGGTGACCGCCTCGTCGATGTCGAACGGCTTGGGCAGGTATTCGAAGGCACCGCGCTGGTAGGCGTTGACCGCGCTGTCGAGGTCCGAGTGGGCCGTCATGATGATGATGGGCAGATCGGCCTGGCGGCGATGGATCTGCTCCAGCAGGCTCAGGCCGTCGATGCCCGGCATGCGGATATCCGAGAGGATCACGTCCGGTGAGCGCATCTCCAGTGAACTCAGCAGGGCTTCGCCGTCGGCGAAACTTTCGCATTCGAAGCCTTCGCTGCCAAGGGTGCGCTCCAGAACCCACCGGATGGAGCTGTCGTCATCGACGATCCACACTTTTGCTGTCATGAGGTTCCCTTATTTGCGAAGTGGTAGATAAATGGTGAATTCGGTGTGGCCCGGCCAGCTGATGCAGTCGATGCGACCCTTGTGCTGATCGATCAGGTTCTGGGCGATGGAGAGGCCCAGGCCCGTTCCCCCTTCCTTGCCGGTGATCATGGGGTAGAAGAGGGTGTCGCGAATGGCGTCGGGAATGCCGGGGCCGTTGTCGATGATCTTGATTTCGGCCGCCAGGCGATAGCGCTGGCCATGGATGGTGATCTGGAAGGCGGTGCGCGTCTTGATGCGGATGAGGCCGTCCTGATCCCCAAGGGCCTCGGCGGCGTTGCGCACTATGTTCAGGAACGCCTGTTGCAGCTGGTCCGATTCCATCTCGAATTCGGGGATGCTGGGGTCGTAGTCCCGCTCGATGCGGATCTGCGGCGGCAGCTCCAGGTCCACCAGACGGCGCACCTGTTCCAGCACGGAGTGAACGTTGTGCATCTGGTGACGGCCGGGGCGCTGGGGACCGAGCAACCTGTCGACCAGCACCCGCAGGCGATCGGCCTGCTCGATGATGATGCCGGTGTATTCACGCAAGGCCGGGTCGGGCAACTCCTTTTGCAGCAGTTGGGCCGCGCCGCGCAATCCCCCCAGGGGGTTCTTGATCTCGTGCGCCAGGCCGCGCACCAGCTCCTTGGCGGCCTGCTGCTGGGCGTGTTGCTGCAGCTCCTGGCTGATCTTCTTCTGCTGATCGATCTTGCGCAGTTCTACCACCATCAGTCGCTGTTCATGATCGGCCATGGGGCTGACGCTGATCTCCACCAGCCTGGGCTCCCCCTCCACCACCAGGGTGACTTCGCTGTCGGTGAAGCCCTGCCCCGAAATGAGGCACTGTTTGAAACGCTGCAGATCGAGAGAGATGTGTTCCAGCAGGTGGGGCAGTTCGATGCCGATCAGTCGTCGTTCGCTGAGGGAAAGCAGCTGCTCTGCCGCCGGGTTGACGAATTGAATGCAGAGACGTTCATCCATGAGAATGACGGCGGTCAGCAGATTGTCCAAGAGTGTCTTGGCGTTGTCCGAGCGGGTTGGCACAGGTTTCTCCCTAAAACGGTGCTGTACACCTAGAATGCACCAATATAGTGCATCAAGTTTACCCGCATCGGTGCGTCACATCACCCCTAATTGGCCTTGGGGGCAGCTCTGGGAGCCTGATTCACCGACGCCCTGTGCAGGTAAAAGGTGGTTGGCTTAGATTTAGCAAGGATCGTACCGTCTTTGGCGAGCAACTCGAGCCGTGCCTCGTAAGCGCCCCTATCGAGGTTTTCCACCCGTATGGCCAGGCTGTTGTGAACCAGGGGCACCGCCTTGCCGTTCAGGATCAGGCGCACATCGTATTGCACCGGGACCTGTGGAGAGATCTCGCCCTGGAAGACGATGTTGCCGGTATTGTCGCGCAATGTGCTGCCCGGTTCCGGAGAGATGAGGTCGATCTCCAGGGGAGCGGCTTCCAGGGCTTTCCTGGCATCGACACCGGTCAGGCTGTTGAAGTTGTCCACCTGGACCGAGTGGGGGGCTGTGCCGATGAGCGGCGAGACCCGCAGGTCCACCTCTTTTGCGCTCTTGCCGGGAGGGGGGGCATCGGTGTAGTGGGTCACCCCCTGGGGATCGACCCAGGAGTAGACGCGGGCGGCCTGTGCGGAACAGGAGGCCATCAGCAGGAGGCTCAGCAGCCAGGGTACAGTGTTCATCCATCTCTCCTTGACGGGGTTCACCTTAATCCTATCAGAGAAAAACCACGGGGTCGGGGCGTGAGCAGCCGAGGGTGGTACGGCTCCGTGAACGGGATCATCTTTCTGTACGATCGTGCCCGTTTGGCGGTATTTCCGTTGCCAGAATGAAAAAAACCCGCCAGATGGCGGGTTTATCATGGGAAAGCGGATTAGACGGAGTAGTACAGCTCGAACTCCAGCGGGTGCGGAGTCATGCGCACGCGGTCAACATCCTGCTGTTTCAGTTCCAGGTAGGAGTTGATGAAGTCATCGCTGAACACGCCACCACGGGTCAGGAACTCACGGTCTGCATCCAGTGCGGACAGCGCTTCGTCCAGGGAACCGGCAACGGTCGGCACTTCAGCGGCTTCTTCCGGCGGCAGATCGTACAGGTTCTTGTCCATGGCATCGCCCGGATGGATCTTGTTGATGATGCCGTCCAGACCGGCCATCAGCTGGGCAGCGAAGGCCAGGTACGGGTTGGCAGCCGGATCCGGGAAGCGTACTTCGATGCGGCGGGCTTTCGGGCTCGGCACGACCGGGATACGGATGGAGGCAGAGCGGTTGCGGGCGGAGTAGGCCAGCATGACCGGTGCTTCATAGCCCGGCACCAGACGCTTGTAGGAGTTGGTGGTCGGGTTGGCGAAGGCGTTGATGGCCTTGGCGTGCTTGATGATGCCGCCGATGTAGTGCAGTGCCATCTCGGACAGACCGCCGTACAGGTCGCCTGCGAACAGGTTGACGCCGTCTTTGGCCAGGGACTGGTGGCAGTGCATGCCGGAGCCGTTGTCACCGAACATGGGTTTCGGCATGAAGGTGACGGTCTTGTTGTAGGCGTGGGCCACGTTGTGGATCACGTACTTCAGGACCTGTACTTCGTCAGCCTTCAGGGTGAGGGTGTTGAAGCGGGTTGCGATCTCGTTCTGACCGGCGGTCGCCACTTCGTGGTGGTGAGCTTCGACGACCTGGCCCATCTCTTCCAGCACCAGGCACATGGCGGCACGGATGTCCTGGGAGGAGTCAACCGGGGCAACCGGGAAGTAACCACCCTTGACGAACGGACGGTGACCCTTGTTGCCGTGCTCGTAGTCGGTACCGGAGTTCCAGGCAGCTTCTTCGGATTCGATCTTCACGAAGCTGTGGCCCATGGTGTTGGAGAAGGTGATGTTGTCGAACATGAAGAATTCCGGCTCCGGCCCGAACAGCACGGTGTCAGCGATGCCGCTGGACTTCAGGAAATCTTCGGCACGCTTGGCGATGGAGCGCGGATCGCGGTCGTAGCCTTGCATGGTGGCGGGTTCCAGCACGTCACAGACGATATTCAGAGTGGTCTCTTCGGTGAACGGGTCCAGTTTGGCGGAAGCCGGGTCCGGCATCAGCACCATGTCAGACTCGTTGATGCCCTTCCAGCCGCCGATGGAGGAACCATCGAACATCTTGCCGTCTTCGAAGAAGTCTTCGTCAACCTGGTGGGAAGGGATGGATACGTGCTGCTCTTTACCCTTGGTGTCGGTAAAACGCAGATCAACAAACTTGACTTCGTGTTCCTGGATCAGGGCCAAAACGTTCTGGGCTGACATGCTAAGTAACCTCCGGTGTTAAAACTCTTTGGGTGAATGCGTCGTCACATTCACATAAGCCAGTATCGTGCCAAGTTTGTGACAGCTTGATTTCAGGGCACTTGCACCGTTTCAGGCTGTCGAGAAACCCGTTCTCATGCCGGTTGCTGCATTAAAGTGGTGCAACCTTGGATCGTTTTGGTGCACCGAGATGGTGCGCCAGCGTATCCAGGCCATCTAAGCAGCCTTTTGCTGCGGGGTCCATGATCCTGATCCTTTGTTGTGCGTGAATGTGTTGCAATTCTGCTAGGCAGATCACAAAGGCGAGAGTACAATTAGCGCCCAATTTTACCCGGTGATTTGAGGCGAGAATGTTAGAGAATTTACGCAATATTGCGATTATTGCGCACGTTGACCACGGCAAAACGACTCTGGTTGATAAGCTGCTGCAGCAATCCGGCACTCTGGATCGCACCAGCGAAGGTCAGGAACGGATCATGGACTCCAATGATCTGGAACGGGAACGTGGCATCACCATTCTCGCCAAGAACACTGCGATCCGCTGGAACGACTACCGCATCAACATCGTGGATACCCCGGGTCACGCCGACTTCGGTGGTGAAGTTGAGCGCGTGCTCTCCATGGTTGACTCCGTGCTGCTGCTGGTCGACGCCGTTGACGGCCCGATGCCGCAGACCCGTTTCGTGACCCAGAAGGCGTTCGCCCAGGGTCTGAAGCCCATCGTGGTCATCAACAAGATCGACCGTCCGGGTGCTCGTCCTGACTGGGTAATGGATCAGGTCTTTGATCTGTTCGACAACTTGGGTGCCACCGATGAGCAACTGGACTTCAAGGTTGTTTACGCCTCTGCACTGAACGGTTGGGCCACCCTGGATCAGGACGTCCCGTCCGAGAACATGGAACCCCTGTTCCAGGCCATCGTCGACAACGTGGAAGCCCCGAAGGGCGACGTTGACGGTGCCTTCCAGATGCAAATCTCCCAGCTGGACTACAACTCCTACGTGGGCGTCATCGGTATCGGCCGCATCACTCGTGGTCGCGTCAAGACCAACCAGCAGGTCACCATCGTCAGTGCTAACGGCAAACCGCGTACCGGCAAGGTCGGTCAGGTGCTGGGCTACCTGGGCCTGTCCCGTACCGAAGTGACCGACGCGCAAGCGGGCGACATCATCGCCATCACCGGTCTGGGCGAGTTAAAGATCTCCGACACCATCTGTGACAACAGTGCCGTTGAAGCCCTGCCGCCGCTCTCCGTTGACGAGCCGACCGTGAACATGACCTTCCAGGTCAACACCTCGCCGTTCGCCGGTAAAGAAGGCAAGTTCGTCACCTCCCGCAACATTCTGGAGCGTCTGAACCAGGAACTGGTCCACAACGTGGCCCTGCGCGTGGAAGAGACCGAAGACCCGGACAAGTTCCGCGTCTCCGGCCGTGGTGAACTGCACCTCTCCATCCTGATCGAAAACATGCGTCGCGAAGGTTACGAACTGGCGGTATCCCGTCCGGAAGTTATCCTGCGTACCGTGGATGGCGAACTGCAAGAACCGTTCGAAACCGTTACTGTGGACGTGGAAGAAGCGCATCAGGGTTCCGTGATGGAGCAGCTCGGCCTGCGTAAAGGCGAGATGACCAACATGACCCCGGATGGCAAGGGTCGCGTCCGTCTGGACTTCATCATCCCGAGCCGTGGCCTGATCGGCTTCCAGACCGAGTTCCTGACCATGACCTCTGGTACCGGTCTGCTGTATCACACCTTCGACCACTACGGTCCGCACAAGGGTGGCAGCATCGGTGAGCGTCAGAACGGCGTGCTGATCTCCAACGCCACCGGCAAGGCTCTGACCTTCGCCCTGTTCGGTCTGCAAGACCGTGGTCGTCTGTTCATCGGTCACGCGACCGAAGTGTACGAAGGCCAGGTGATCGGGATCCACTCCCGCTCCAACGACCTGACCGTCAACTGCCTGAAAGGCAAGCAGCTGACCAACATGCGTGCCTCCGGTACCGACGAAGCCCAGGTGCTGACTCCGCCGATCCGCATGACCCTGGAGCAGGCTCTCGAGTTCATCGACAACGACGAGCTGGTCGAGATCACCCCGAAAGCCATCCGTATCCGCAAGAAACTGCTGACCGAGATGGATCGCAAGCGCGCCGGTCGTGCTTGATCGATAGCTGTTCATCGACAGACCAAAGAGAGGCCTTATGGCCTCTTTTTTTATGGGCTCGACATGAGGGCGCATGCGGCCTGAGCTTGATGGAGGCGCATCCGGCCGGTCTGCGGGTGGCCAAATGACCACCCTATCTGACACAATGTCTGCATGATCACGCTTACGAGAAACAAGATGCAGCAGCAGATCCGCGGCCGTCTGGCCCATGCACTCTCCTTCTTGCGCCACGATGGTGCCCACTTCGCCCAGTTTGTCTGGGGTCGCTTCCAGCAGGACAGATTGACGGTGACCGCCGGTTATCTGGCCTATGTCACCCTGCTCTCCCTGGTGCCCATGATCGCTGTGGTGTTCGGCATGATGTCGGCCTTTCCGGTGTTCCAGAGCCTGAAGCAGGCGATGGAGCAGTTCGTCTATCACAACTTCGTCCCCACCGCCGGCGAGATGCTCAAGGAGTACATCGACGGTTTCGTGGCCAACGCCACCAACACCACGGCCGTCGGTATCGGTGCCCTGATCGTGGTGGCCCTGATGCTCATCTCGGCCATCGACAAGAACCTCAACTACATCTGGCGATCCACCCGAAGCCGGCCCTTGGCCCAGGCATTCGCCATGTACTGGATGATCCTGACCCTGGGCCCCGTGCTCATCGGGGCCAGCATCGCCATCTCCTCCTACATTCTCTCGCTCAGGTTGTTCGCGGCTGACAGCCTGTTCGGTATTGGCTATCTGCTGCTGCGCAGCCTGCCGTTCCTCTTCTCCGTGCTCACCTTCCTGCTGATCTATACCGTGGTGCCCAACTGCCGCGTGCGGCTGACCCACGCCTTCATCGGTGCCCTGGTGGCGGCCACCCTGTTCGAGCTGGCCAAGCGCGGCTTTGCCATCTACATCACCAACTTCCCCTCCTACCAGGCCATCTATGGCGCCCTGGCGACCATTCCCATCCTGTTCGTCTGGGTGTATCTGAGCTGGCTGGTGGTGTTGCTGGGGGCCGAGACTACCGCCTGCCTCGGGGAGTACGAGAAGCCCGGTGCAGAGGAGCTGGCCTGACGCCGGCCGGCCATCACACCGGATCCCGACACAAAGGCGTTGGCCCGGGCAGGGCATTTATTGGTAGCATCGACGACCGCTCATCCCGCAGGATGGGCGGTCGTGCTGTTTTGAGAGGAGAGGGATGTGATTGCACTGATTCAGCGGGTCAGCGAGGCCAGCGTAACGGTAGAGGGAGAGGTGACCGGGGCCATCGGCCAGGGGTTGCTGGTGCTGCTCGGGGTGGAGCAGGGGGATTACGAGGCCAAGGCGGACAAGCTGCTGCACAAGGTGAGCGGTTATCGCATCTTCTCGGACGAGAACGGCAAGATGAACCTCAACGTGAGTCAGGTGGGTGGCAGCCTGCTGGTGGTCTCCCAGTTCACCCTGGCGGCGGATACCGGCAAGGGGATGAGACCCAGCTTCTCCGGTGGCGCCCATCCCGCAGATGCCGAGCGACTCTATGAGTACTTCGTGGCCCGCGCCAGGGAGAGCGGCGTGCCGACCGAAACCGGCCGCTTCGCCGCCGACATGAAGGTCAGGCTGCTCAACGACGGCCCCGTCACCTTCTGGCTGCAGGTATAAGGGTGGCAGGCAGGTCAGGACTCACCGGAGGGCAGGACGCGATGCCTGCACACTTCGCAGGTTCTTCACCCTGCCGGTGCTCGCCCGCCCAGGCTAAGCTGACGGGTCGCGTGCAGGATGACGTTGCGGTAGCCGGGCACGTCGTTGACGTGGGTCGGGCCTATCCACTCCTCTGCCAGTCGCAGAGCCTGTGCCTGTTCGAGCCGGGTGCGGGGCAGCAGATTGATGATGAGGGTGCCGCTCAGGCGGCTGGCCAGCGCCTGATAGAGCGGAGCCTGGAAGAGCAGCAGGGGGTTGCCGTCCTGGCTGAACAAATCCAGCAGCACCAGATCGTAGCTCTCCTGGCTCTGGTGCAGGAAGTGCAGCGCATCGGCGTGGTGCAGCCGAGGCGAGCCCCCTGACGAGGGGAGGAAGAACTGCTGGAACAGGGTGAGGATCTCGGCATCCAAATCCACGCAGTCGTGGTGGGCATCGGGCCAGCGTGCCGCCAGGTGACGGGTGAGATCCCCTCCGCCCAGCCCCAGCTCCAGGATCCTGCTTGCCTGCTTTGGCAACTGCTCCGCGATGCTCCGTTGATGAGGCAGACAGAGGCGGGCCGGTTGGTGGAGGCTCATGGCGGATTGCACCACGCCGTCAATTTCCAGCCAGCGATGACGGGCATTTTCAAGCACCGAAACGCGGCGTTCGGGTTTGGCACTGAGTTGCAATAAGTGATCGGCTTGGTACGCTTGCAGATTGAAGTCCATGAATTTGCACGGCAAGATGGCTTTCGACCAGTGTAACTCAAGGATGTTGTTATGTACCGGGTGGTCCCCCCCCCAAAACGGCAGCCGAGCTGGATACCTACTACAGGCTGCGCCGGGAGAAATGGTTGCGTCAGTCCTTCCATCTGCCAGTCGGCGCACACTCAAGGATCGCTTTATGTACCGGGTAGTCACCCCAGAAACACCAGCGGAGCTGGATGCTTACTATCAGTTGCGCTGGGAACTACTGCGCAAACCCTTCAATCTGCCCCTTGGCTCCGAGCGTGACGAGTACGATACCGTTGCCATTCACCGGCTGATGCTCTCCCCCGACGGAACGCCCATCGCCGTGGGTCGCCTCTTTGTGGGCGGCGATGAAGCCCAGATCCGCTTTATGGCGCTGCGACCCGAATTTCGCGGCCAGGGGCTGGGCGCCCGCATGGTGGAGGATCTCGAGCAGCTTGCCCGCGACGAGAAGGTGAAACGGCTGGTGATGAACGCCCGCCAGGAGGCGGTGGAGTTCTATCGCCGCTGCGGCTTCCTCGAGGTTGGGGAAGGCCCCGTCTCCTTCGGCCGCATCCCTCACCGCCAGATGATCAAGTCCCTGAGTCCCATGCAGACCATCCAGTACCGTCCGGAGTGGTGCCAGGATCTCACCACCCGCTGGTCGCGGGGGATTCCCATCAGCGAGAAGATGGGGGTGCACATCACCCACTACGATGGCCAGACCTTCCACCTCAAGGCCAACCTGGCGGCCAATCTCAACGTCCACGACACCATGTTCGCCGGCAGCATTTACAGCCAGTGCGTGCTGGCGGGCTGGGGCCTCATCTGGTTGCAGCTCAAGGAGGCAGGGCTGGGAGGGGATACCGTGCTGGCTGAGGGCAACATCAAGTATTACCGCCCGGTGAGCGAAGAGCCGGAGGCGCGGGTGGCCCGGGAGGGCATGCCCGCCGTGCTCGAGCCGCTGAGGGGCGGAGAATCCGCCAAGTTCAGCCTGCGGGTGCAGCTGTTCAGCGGCCGCAAGCTGGCGGTGGAGTTTGTCGGTCAGTATGTGGTGCTGCCCATCAAGCGCGGCGCACGCTGATCCCTGATGTTCACAGCAACAAGGCCTCTTCGCGAGGCCTTGTTCGTTATTGGGCGGCCGGTGGCCGTGGGCGCCAGAGCGGGCCGCTTCGTCCCTGGGCGGGGTAGGGCACACCCGCCTCCCAGCCACAGGCGTCCTGTCCCGTGGGGACACTCCAGCCCAAGTCGGGCGCATTGAGGGGGCCGCGCCAGCGGGCGAGCAGCTCGGCGCAGCGTCCCTTGTTCAGGACTCCGAGGTCGAGCTGCCACTGGTCTGCGGCCAGGTCGACACCCCCTTGCAGTGCCAGCAGGTGGGTGATGGTGGAGGCGCCGCCTTGCTCGATCCGCACCTTGCCCTGCTCCGCCCTGGCATCCAGCCTGATCTGATAGAAGGGGGTGTCTCCGCGTTGCATCGCCTGCCACAGCGTCTGCGGTGTCAGATCGGGGGGGGTCTGCTCCCTGAACCAGTCATCCAGCAAGGGGTCGATGCCGACCTTGTCCCAGAAGGGATCCTTGCTCTCCAGGCTCAGGCTGCCCTGAAGGGTCCGGCGCCAGTTGGCCGTCTGCTCGCCGGGCTGCCCGTTGAGGTCGGCCTGCAGATCTGCCGCCAGATCCACCTTGCCCGCGAAGGAGACGGGGGAGTGCAGCAACTTGCCCCACTGCTCCAGATCCAGCTGCTTGCCCTGCAACTGCAGACGGCTCTCCTGCCCGGGCGTCCTGCCCCACTGGCCGCTCAGGTTGAGGGAGCCCTCGTCGGGCAGGGAGGTGGCGAGGGTGTTGAGCTGCCAGGAGCTGGGGGTCAGCTCGCCATCCAGGGTGCCGTTGCGAGCACTGAGACCGTCCCACACCAGCTCGAACCACTTGCTCTCGATGCGGGTACGCCCCAGCAGGGGGCCTGGCTGGTTGCCCCGCAGGGCGAGATCGTTCAGGTAGAGTTGCCAGCCGGTCAGGGAGAGGGGCAGGGTGTCGTCGAAAGAGAGCACCTTGAGCTTGTCGAAGGCCAGTTTGCGGATGTCGATCTGTTGCGGGCGCCAGCCCTGCCAATCCTGCCACCACCCCTGGGGCAAGCTGATGTCCATGCCGCTCAGGGCCAGATCCTTCAGGACGAGCTTTTGCTGCTGGGTGTCGAGGGCCAGCTCGACGTTGAACTCCCCTTCGTATGCCTTGCCCCGCAGCTCGGCATCCAGCTGCCGGGGGGAGAAGGCGAGCTTGCCCTCGACGGCCTCAAGCTGGAACAGGCCGCGGCCCATGTCGCCCAGGGTGCCCGCCAGATAGCCGCTGGGCTGGCTGCCCGCCTGCCAGTCGAAGGCGGTGAGCTGGCCGTTGAAGTTGTTGAGGGAGAGCTCCTGATCGATGGCATTGATGCTCACCTGGGCAAGCTGACCCCTGTCCAGGGTGATGCGGCGCAGGGGGAACTCGCCAGGGGGGATGTCACCAAGCTCGAGGCGCATGGCGCGGGCCTTGAGATCGTGCAGTTGCAGGCTGCGCTCTGGCCAGTTCAGCACCATGCCGGTCTCGAGCAGGCCGTCGAACAGGTTGGTGGTCAGTCTGTCGGTGCTGAGCACCTGCCCCTCCAGCCGCCCCTTGAGGCTGAGACGGGCCAGGGTGAACATGGGGGTCTCCAGCTGGTTGATGCCCAGGGTGAGGTTGGCCTGGGGCTGACGTCTCGGGTCGATCAGTTCCCAGTCACTCAGGGACGCACTGAGGCCGCGCAGGGTCAGGGCCTCGCTCTGCAGGTTCAGGTTGTCGATGGTGCTGTCGCTGATGGTGAGGGAGTGAACCGGCAGGCTTGGCAACTGGTTGGGGAGCGGCAGCTTGATGACGGGACGGATGAGGTCCAGGTGGGCGATGCGCACATCCCGGTTCAACCAGTCGATGTGCTCGATCTCCAGATAGAGTTTTTCCAGCTGTACCGCATCCCCATAGCGCACCTGTTCCGCCAGCAGGGTGTAGGGGTGCAGTGGATTGAACACCAGCCGGCCTATGGTGACGGGCACCCCGGTCTGCTGGCTGAGCCAGTTGGCGATGGGGCCTTTGGCGCGCTCGGCATCGAACAGGCCGAGACCGACCCAGACAAAGAGCAGCAGGAAGGCAAAGGTGTAGAGCAGGCCGCGTAGCCAGGAATTCATCAGTGCTTTCCTCCTGTTTCTGTTGCTTGGTCAGGCATTCGAGTAGTGCTCCCGTAGACCGAGCCAGCATCGTATCAAGGGTTCGACATGGCTCGGGTGTTTATCCATCAGGCAAGGTGACCCTCTTCTGCATCTGCCTTGGTCAAGCATTGGAGTAGTGGTCTCGCAGGCCCAGCCAGCGGCGGATCAGGGGCTCGACATGGCTCGGGTGTTTATCCATCAGGCAAGGTGACCCTCTTCTGCATCTGCCCTGGTCAAGCATTGGAGTAGTGGTCTCGCAGGCCCAGCCAGCGGCGGATCAGGGGCTCGACATGAGCCGGGTGTTTGTCCATCAGGAAGCGCGCCATCTTCTGCACTTGGGGAATGAGCGGCTGGTCGCGCACCAGATCGGCGATCTTGAGATCGGCCAGGCCGGTCTGGCGGGTACCGAGCAGCTCGCCTGGGCCGCGCAGTTCCAGATCCCGCTGGGCGATGAGAAAGCCGTCATTGGTCTCCCGCAGTACCCCGAGGCGGCTCTGGGCGGTCTTGGACAAGGGCGCATGATAGAGCAGCACGCAGTGAGAGGCCACCGACCCCCGCCCGACCCGGCCGCGCAGCTGGTGCAGCTGCGCCAGCCCCAGTCGCTCCGGGTTTTCGATGATCATCAGGCTGGCGTTGGGCACGTCCACCCCCACCTCGATGACGGTGGTGGCGACCAGCAGTTGCAGTATGCCCGCCTTGAACTCCTCCATCACCCGTTGTTTCTCGACGGGGCGCATCCGGCCGTGTACCAGGCCGATGTGCAGGCCGGGCAGCAGGGTTTGCAGCTCGGCGGCAGTGTCTTCGGCGGCCTGGCACTCCAGCACCTCCGACTCCTCGATCAGGGTGCAGACCCAGTAGGCCTGCTTGCCCTCCTCGCAGGCGAGCCTCACCCGCTCGATCACATCCTGGCGGCGACTGTCCGGCAGGGCGACCGTGGTAATGGGAGTGCGGCCCGGCGGCAGTTCGTCGATGACCGAGGTGTCGAGGTCGGCATAGGCGGTCATCGCCAGGGTGCGGGGGATGGGGGTGGCGGTCATGATGAGCTGGTGGGGATGCACCCCTTCCCGCTCCCCTTTTTCCCGCAGGGCGAGGCGCTGATGCACCCCGAACCTGTGCTGTTCATCGATGATAACCAGGGCGAGGCGCTGGAACACCACCTGCTCCTGGAAGATGGCGTGGGTGCCCACCACCATCTTGACGCTGCCGTCCGCGATGGCGGCCAGCGCCTCCTCTCGCGCCTTGCCTTTCTGCTTGCCCGCCAGCCAGCCCACCTTGATGCCGAGCGGCTCCAGCCACCTGGCGAAGTTGATGGCGTGCTGTTCCGCCAGCAGTTCGGTCGGCGCCATCAACCCCACCTGGCAGCCGTTGCCGATGGCCTGCAGGGCGGCCAGCGCCGCGACCAGCGTTTTACCTGAGCCCACGTCCCCCTGTACCAGTCGCATCATGGGGTGGCTCTGTTGCAGATCCCGGCCGATCTCCGCCACCACCCGGTTCTGGGCACCGGTGGGGGTGAACGGCAGGGCGCCGAGCAGCTGCCGGACCAGCTCGGGAGCGGGCTTGAGGGCACGGGCCAGCTGGGTCTGTGCCTGGGCGCGCACCTTCAAGACCGAGAGGTTGTGGGCCAGCAGCTCTTCCAGTACCAGCCGCTGCTGTGCCGGGTGTTGGCCGCTCTCGAGCAGGGCCAGCGCCACCGCGGGAGGCGGGCGGTGCAGCAGCTTCAGGGCGGCGGCCAGATCAATCTGCTGGGGATAGAGGCCGGCAGGCAGCAGCTCCTCGACCCCGTAGAGGTCGAGCTGGGCCAGGGCCTGATCCGTGAGGCTGCGCAGGGTGAGCTGGCGCAGCCCCTCTGTGGTGGGGTAGACGGGGGTCAGGGCCTCTTCGGTCTGGCCGGCCTGCTCCTCGCCGAGCAGCTTGTACTCGGGGTGGGCCATCTCCAGGCCGTACTTGCCGGGACGTGTCTCGCCGAAGCAGCGGATAAGGCGGCCCTGGGCCAGGCTGTTTTTCTGGGCGGCGGTGAAATTGAAGAAGCGCAGGGTCAGGCTGCCGGTGCCGTCGCTGATACGGCACACCAGCATGCGGCGGCGCCCCATCACCAGCTGGGTGTCCTGGATCTCGCCCTCGACGGCACCGTGCAGGCCGGGCGGCAGATCACCGATGGGCCACACCTGGGTGCGGTCCTCGTAGCGCAGGGGGAGGTGGAACAGCAGGTCCTGTACCGTGGCCAGCCCCAGCCGCTCGAGTTTCTCCAGCATCTTGCTGCCGACACCCTTGAGGCTGTCGAGGGAGATTTTATCCAATTTCATCAATTAGATGCCCGAAAACACTGTAAATATGTCCAGATGATAGGGGGTGTTGCGGCCTCGATGCAAGCCGCGTTGTGCCGTTCCGGGCTGGTGGGCAAGGGAGCGGGGGGAGGGCCATCCATGAAAAAGGCCTGCCGGAAACGGCAGGCCTTTTCACTGACGGGGTGTCCTGGTGGTCAGATGATGCGCTTGAGCAGGAGGTGAGCCTTGACCCTGTGGATCCGGGCCAGCAGCTTGCGCACCTGATCCGGGTAATCCTTGATCTGCTCTATCTGGTCGAAGTGACTGATGCGGCGGGTGTGGGCCAGGATGTTCTCCCGCTCCGCACTGAACTGCTCGCGCAGGTGATGGTGCTGGTCGTGTACCAGCAGGCCGTTCTCCAGATCCAGCGCCCAGGCTCGGGGATTGAGGTTGTTGCCGGTGAGCAGGGCCCACTCCTCATCCACGAAGATCCCCTTGAGGTGATAGGAGTTCTTCTCGCAGCACCAGAGCATGAGGTTGAGCCGGCCGTTGTCGATGTGGTGCTGGTTGCGCTCGGCAAACTTGCGCAGGTTGGTCTCGTAGAGATAGGGCAGACCGCCGATGGTGGAGAACTTCTCCTCCGGGGGGATGAAGAAGTCGTTGGCGGTCTTGTCGCCCACGACGATGGTCACCTTGCAGCCGCGTTTGAGCAGTGCCTCCACGTCCTTGTTCAACTCCTTGGGGGGGTTGAAGTAGGGGGTGCAGATGAAGATCTCCCGCTCGGTGGCCCGCACCAGGTTGCGGATCATCCGGTTGAGCTGGTTGCCCCGCTTGCCCAGGCCCACCATGGGGGTCACGGCGATCTCCCGATCGTTGGGCTGGATGCTCTCGAAGCGGTACTGGCAGAGGCGCAGGCGCTGCTTGAAGCGGCGGATCGGTCCCTTGAGCTGCTTGGCGCCGGGGATGCCGGTGCGATCCAGTCGCTGGACGGCCTCGCTGCCGAGGAAGACGTCATCCACGTAGTTGATCATGCTGCGGGTCAGTGCCGGGCTGGTGATCTGGTGATAGCGATCGAAGCGGTAGCGCTCCTGCTGGTGCAGGTAGATGTCGTTGAGGCTGGCGCCGGAGTAAAGCAGGGTGTCGTCGAAGATGAAGCCCTTGAGGTGCAGCACCCCGAGCAGCTCGCGGCCCTTGACCGGCACGCCGTAGATCTCGATCTGGTGTTGGTGGCTGGCGGCCATGGCCTGGTACATCAGGTGGTTGCCCCCCTGCTTGCCCTTGCCGATCAGGCCGCGCTGGGCGCGGTGGAAGTCGACGAACACCTTGATGTCGAGAGAGGGATTGCGCTGCTTGGCGGCATAGAGGGCGGAGAGGATCTCCCGTCCCGCCTCGTCATCCTGCAGATAGAGCGCGATCAGATAGATGCGCTGGGTCGCATGGGCGATGAGCGACAGGATCCGGCTCTTGAAGTCTTTGGCGCTGCTGAGTATCTGGAACTGATCCGCGGCAACCGCGATCTGGGGTAAGCGGGTCAGCAACTGTCGATAATGTGCCGATGAATGCATAGAGAAGCCTGAAATCACGGGATGAAGCGTTCCACTCGGGGCGAAGAATAGGCAATTCTAGCAATCTGTGGCGATGGGCCCAAGCAAGAATCCGTAAAAAGTCGGTGCAATATCACATCGGGGCCGACGGATGCGGCCCCGATGTGTTTTCGTCAGAGGATGGCGCTGGCCGTGGCCACGATGAGGAAGGCGATGGTGCCGAGCAGGGTCTCCATCACGGTCCAGGTCTTGAGGGTGGTCTTCTCGTCCATGTTGAGGAAGCGGCTGACCAGCCAGAAACCGGAGTCGTTGAAGTGGGAGAGCACGGTCGCGCCCCCGGCGATGGCGATGACGATGAAGGTCAGATCCAGCTCGCTCAGGCCGGTGGTGGCTGCCACGGTCGGCGCCATCAGGGCGGCGGTGGTGGTCAGGGCCACGGTGGCAGAACCCTGGGCGACCCGCAGCGCGGCGGACACCAGGAAGGCCGCCAGGATCACCGGCATGCCGGTGTCGGAGAGCACGTCAGCCAGGGCGGCGCCGATGCCGCTCGCCCGCAATACGCCGCCGAACATGCCACCGGCACCGGTGACCAGGATGACGGCGCAGACCGGGGCCAGGGCGTCGTTGCAGAACTTCTCGAGCTGCACCTTGCCCTGGCTCTGGCGGAACATCCAGAGGGCGTACAGCACAGTGATGAGCAGGGCGACCGGGGTCTTGCCGACCATGCGCAGCACGTTGACCCAGTCCGCACCCTTGTCGATGACGCCCATGACGCCCAGGGTATTGAGGCCGGTATCCATGAAGATGAGCACCAACGGCAGCAGCAGGATGGAGATCACCTGGCCGAAGCTCGGCGCCTTGTCGGAGAGCTGCTCGGCGCTGGCAGTGAAGCTCGGGGGCAGGGGCAGCTCAAACTTCTTGCCGGACCAGAGCCCGAACAGGTAGGCACCCAGATACCAGGTGGGCAGCGCGACCAGCAGGCCCACGATGGTGAGCAGACCGATGTTGGCACCCAGCAGCTCGCTGGCGGCCACCGGGCCCGGGTGGGGCGGCAGGAAGGCGTGCATCACCGCAAAGGCACCGGCGGAGGGCAGGGCATACTTGAGGACGGAGCCGCCGAACTGCTTCGCCACGCTGAAGATGATGGGCAGCATGACGATGAGGCCGGCGTCGAAGAAGATCGGGAAGCCGAACAGCAGGGAGGCCACGCCCAGTGCGAAGGGGGCGCGGTGGGAGCCGAAGCGATTGATCAGGGTATCGGCCAGTACCTTGGCGCCCCCCGTCATCTCCAGGATCCGGCCTATCATGGCGCCGAGGCCGACCAGCAGCGCGACCGAGGCCAGGGTGCCGCCGAAACCGGTCAGCATGGTGGGGATCACCTGGTCATAGGTGACCCCGGTGGCCAGGGCCGTCAGCATGCTGACCAGGGTCAATGCCACGAAGGCATGTACCTTGAATCGCATGATCAGCACCAGCAACATGACAATGGCTCCGCCCGCTACCGAGAGCAGATAGGCGACATCGGGTGTGTTCATTGCTCCGTCCATAAAATTGTCCTCAAATGGTTCTAGTTGTTGTTCTGCACATTTCTGTGCTGCACTTCACATTGCGAAACGTTACCGGTAACATGTTACCGGTAACGTGGTAGCTTAGAACCCATCAGGCGAACGTTTTTTGAAAAGTGAGAGAGAGGTCAAATAATGGCGGGCAAGTGCATTATCGTGATGGGTGTGTGTGGCAGCGGCAAGTCTAGCATCGGCCTCAAGGTGGCCAATGCCCTGGGGGCCAAGTTCATCGACGGCGATGATCTGCACCCTCGCGCGAACATCCAGAAGATGGCGGCGGGCAACCCGCTCAACGACGAAGACAGGGCCCCCTGGCTGGAGCGGATCCGCGATGCGGCCTACAGCCTGGAGCGCAAGAACGAGCTCGGCGTCATCGTCTGTTCGGCCCTCAAGAAGCAGTACCGCGACCAGATCCGCGAGGGCAACGACTCGGTGAGTTTCCTGTTTCTGGATGGCAGCCAGTCCCTCATTCTCGAACGGATGCGGGCTCGGCAGGGCCACTTCATGCGCGAAGCCATGGTACAAAGCCAGTTTGATACCCTGGAGCGACCGGATGGCGAGCCCGGCGTGTTTCGCATCGATATCGACGGGACCTTCGAACAGGTGGTCGACCGTGCCGTCACCGCGCTGACGCAGGCGCAATGAGCCATGTCGCGCGCCCGGCTGCGGCCGACCGCGCCCGTATATAGAGTTGGAGAGAAAGCTATGACCCATCCCGTGATCACCCAGGTGACCAACCGCATCCGCGAGCGCAGCACCGCCCGCCGTGCCCGCTTCCTGGCCCGCATCCAGCGCCAGGCCGATCAGGGCAAGACCCGCGCCTCCCTCTCCTGCGGCAACCTGGCCCACGCCGTGGCCGCCTCGAGCTGTGACGAGAAGGGGCGGATCCTCGACATGACCCGCGCCAACGTGGCCATCGTCACCGCCTACAACGACATGCTGAGTGCCCATCAGCCCTATCAGGGCTACCCGGACATCATCAAGGGCGCCCTGGCCGAGCTCGGCCACAGCGCCCAGGTCGCCGGCGGCGTGCCCGCCATGTGCGACGGCGTGACCCAGGGTCAGCCGGGGATGGACATGTCCCTCTTCTCCCGGGACCTCATCGCCCAGGCCACCGCGGTCTCCCTCTCCCACAACACCTTCGACGCCACCCTGCTGCTCGGCATCTGCGACAAGATTGCCCCGGGCCAGATCATGGGGGCGCTTTCCCACGCCCACCTGCCCACCGCCTTCGTGCCTGCCGGCCCGATGGCGAGCGGCATCAGCAACGACGAGAAGGTGAAGGTGCGCCAGCAGTACGCTGCCGGTGAAGTGGGCCGCGACGCCCTGCTCAAGATGGAGTGCGGCGCCTACCACGCGGCGGGCACCTGCACCTTCTACGGCACCGCCAACACCAACCAGCTGGTGTTCGAAGCCATGGGCCTGATGCTGCCGGGCTCCGCCTTCGTGCATCCGCACAGCGAGCTGCGCCACGCCCTCACCGAGGAAGCGGCCCGCCGCATCAGCGCCATGATCCCGGGCTCCCCGGCCTATCGCCCCCTGAGTGCGGTGATCGACGAGCGCGCCCTGGTCAACGGCCTGGTGGCCCTGCTCGCCTCCGGCGGCAGCACCAACCACAGCATCCACATGGTGGCGCTGGCCCGTGCCGCCGGGCTGGAGCTGACCTGGGACGACCTGAGCGATCTCTCCGACGTGGTGCCGCTCCTGGTGCGCATGTACCCGAACGGCCCGGCGGACGTCAACGCCTTCGAGCAGGCGGGGGGCGTGCCCGGCCTGATGCGTCGTCTGGCCGAAGAGGGGTTGATCCACATGGATGCCACCCCGGTCTTCGGCGAGATGCAGGACTACCTCAGCCGTCCGGCACTGGTGGATGGCAAGCTGGTGTGGCAACCGGTGGGCGAGAGCGGGGATCCGAGCGTGCTCTCCCCCTCTGGCAGCGAGTTCCAGGCCACCGGCGGCACCAAGCTGCTGGCGGGCAACCTGGGCCGCGCCGTGGTCAAGGTTTCCGCCGTCGCGCCCGAGTATCGGGTCATCGAGGCCCCGGCCCGGGTCTTCTCCTCCCAGCATGCGGTGGAGGCGGCCTACAAGGCTGGTGAGTTGAACCAGGACGCCGTCATCGTGGTGCGCCACAACGGCCCGGCCGCCAACGGCATGCCGGAGCTGCACAAGCTGATGCCGGTGCTTGGCAACCTGCAGAAGGCGGGTCACAAGGTGGCCCTGGTCACCGACGGTCGCCTCTCCGGTGCCTCCGGCAAGATCCCGGCCGCCATCCACGTCACCCCGGAAGCGCTGCACGGCGGGGCCATCGGCCTGCTTGCCGATGGCGACCTGCTGCGGGTGGATGCCGAGTCCGGCCGCCTCGACTGCCTGACCGATTTGAGCGGCCGTACCCAGGCCGAGATCGACCTCACCCTGGAACAAGAGGGGTGGGGCCGTGAACTGTTCAGCGTGATGCGTCGCGCGGTATCGAGCGCCGAGTGCGGCGCCACCATCTTTGACTAAGGAAGAGCTATGCAGAACTGGAAAGTGACCCCTGCCGAGGTGTTTGCCGCCTCCCCCCTGGTACCCGTGATGGTCATCAACGACCTGGAGCAGGCCCTGCCCATGGCCAAGGCCCTGCTGGATGGCGGCATCTCGGTGTTCGAGATCACCCTGCGCACCCCGGTGGCGCTGGACGCCATCGCCCTCATCGCCAAGGCGATGCCGGATGCCATGGTCGGTGCCGGTACCGTGCTCAACTGCGCGCAGTTTGATGCCGCCGTCGCTGCCGGTGCCCGCTTCGTCATCTCCCCGGGCATGACCCCGGCCCTGCTGGCCCACGCGGCCAAGAGCACGGCGCCGCTGATCCCGGGGGTGGCCACCCCGTCCGAGGTGATGCAGGCGCTGGAAGCGGGCTACGACCACCTCAAATTCTTCCCGGCCGAGGCGAACGGCGGCACCAAGGCACTCTCCGCCATCGCGGCGCCCCTGCCCCAGGTGAAATTCTGCCCCACCGGCGGCATCGGCCCGAAAAACGTGGCCGACTATCTGGCGCTGAAATGTGTGGCCACCGTCGGCGGCTCCTGGATGCTGCCGGCAGACGCCGTCAAGAGCGGCAACTGGGAGGAGGTGACCCGCCTCTCCCGGGAAGCGGTTGAATTGGTTAAACGCTAAGCAAATATCGTTTAGAAAAATTAAACAGGCCACCCCCGGGTGGCCTGCTGTTTTTCCGCCCCCGGAGGGGGTGGGCCGTTTGCTTCCGGCCTCGCCCTGGCTTAAGGTCGGGGGCCGCCCCTCTCCCCTGGAGCCTTCATGTCCTGTCTGCATCCATCCTACCCGCAAGGGCACTTCACCGCGCTGCACTGCCACCCCCATGCCCAATACTGCTATCTGCACGACGGGGGCGGCATCATCACGGGGCGAGGGGAGGGAGAACTGCTGGTGGCGGGCCAGATCTGCTTTATTCCGGCGGGGTGGGAGCACGAGTTTCGCGTGCTGCGCCGCTCCCGGCTCTCCCTCCTCTATGTGCCGACGTCGGCCCGTACCGCCTTCGGCCCCTTGCAGGCCAGCCCACTGCTGGCGGGCCTCTTCGCCCGCCTGTCCGAGCTGGCCGAGGAGGAGGTGAAGGGGGCCTATCTGACGGTGCTTGGCCAGGAGCTGGAGCGCGCCGACCCGCTCGCGGCGCGCATTCCCCTCGCCGGGGCGCTGGACCCGCGCCTGCTGCGGGTGCTGGACAGGGTGTGCCAGGCACCCGCCATCCATCTGACGCTGACGGCGCTGGCGGCAGATTGCGGCGCCTCGGTGCGTACCCTCAACCGGCTCTTCCTCCAGCAGCTGGGGTGCAGCTTTCGCCAGTGGCGGGAGCAGGTGGTGCTGGGACGGGCGCGCCAGTTGCAGCACCGGGGGCTCACGCTGGCCCAGATCGCCGATCGGCTCGGCTACGAGGATCCCGGCGCCTTGTCCCGCGCCCTTCAGCGCCTTGCCCGGCGCGAACCGGCGGCCTGAGGGCCCGTCGTCTGCCTTCCTGCCCGCCATGGCGGTGTCTGCGGGTTGCCGGCAGTCAGCGCCGCGAGCCGATATCCGCATCCTCCTTGCTGCCTGCCAGCAGACAGGTCACCTCGTCGGTGTGGCAGATCCGATCGCCGCGAAAGGTGAAGAGGCCGCTCACCTTGCAGACCAGGGTGCCGCCGTCCTGGCGGGTGGCCCGTACCACATGGGTCGAGTGCACCCGCTCCCCCTGCGCCAGGGTGGCGACAAACTCGATGCTCGCACCGGCCAGATGGCGGCGCAGTGTTGCGATGTGCTGGTGAAACGCCGGGTAGTCGAGCCGCTCGCCGTTCACCTCCTGGCAGTAGTCGGGGGTGAACCAGGCGTCGAGCTCCGCCAGGGGGAAGGCGGGATCGCAGATGACGCGCTGCAGGCAGGCTTTCAATCGTTCGGTGTGGTGCATGGTCTGCTCCTGACAGGGTGGATGGAGGAGCCAGCATAGGCCAGGGGGCGGCGAGGGGAGAGGGGAGAAGGCGCCATCATGGCGGTCGAACGCGCCATGATGGACGGGGATCAGCCGAGGCTTTCCCCCTCATAGAGGGAGAAGCCGATGTCCTTGCACCTGGTCGCCAGCGGCTGGCCGCCGAGGCGGGCCAGCAGCATGATGGCGGCTTCGCGACCTATGGTCTCGCGGGGGGTGACGATGCTGGCGAGCTTGGGGGTCATGGCGTGGCCGATGTCGAGGGCGTTGCTGCCGGCAATGGCCACCTGCTGGGGCACCGGGATCCACCTGGCCTGGCATTGCAGCAGGGCCCCCACTGCGAGGTCGTCGTTGGTGCAGAACAGGCCGTCGAGATCGGGGAAGCGCGCCATGGCCTGGGCCAGCAGCTCTCCCCCCAGGGTGAAGCTGGAGGATTGCTCCGTCAGCAGGTGCTGGCCGGTCAGACCGAAATCGGCCATCGCCTGGTAGTAGCCTTCCATTCGCAGCTGGGTGCGCACGTCGAGCCGGGCACCGAGGTAGATCACCTTGCGCCGTCCCCGGCGCAGCATCTCTGTTACCATGGCCCGGGCGGCGGCCCGGTGATCCATGCCCACCACCATGTCGATGGGGGAGAGGGGCAGATCCATGGTCTCCACCACCGGGATGCCGGCGGTGGCGATCATCTTGCGGGTGCGCTCGGTGTGCTGGGTGTCCGAGAGGATGAGCCCGTCCACGTTGTAGGAGAGGAGGGAGGCGACCTGCTCCTCCTCCCGCTCCGGGCTGTAGCCGTAGTGGGCGAGCAGGGTCTGGTAGCCGGCGGGCCGGGTCACCGCCTCGATGCCGTGGATCACCGCCGAGAAGACCTGGTTGGAGAGGGAGGGGATCAGGATGCCGATCGCCTTGCTGGTGGCGTTCGACAGCATGTCCGGCGCCCGGTTCGGGATGTAGCCGAGCTCCTCCACCGCGGCGGCGATGCGCTCGCGGGTCCCTTCGGCCACGGCGGACGGGTCGCGCAGGTAGCGGCTGACGGTCATCTTGGTGACACCGGTCAGGTCGGCAATGTCCTGCAGGGTAGGGCGGCGCTTGCGGGTGTCGTTCATCTGGGGATCCGGCAAAAAATGTTACACGTAACATTACCGTTTTTGCACGGTAATGTCAGCATATGACGCCATCAACAGGGGGCAGGGGATGATCAAGGGCAGGTGTTTCGAGGGGGTCCACTTCGAGCAGCAGGAGGTGGAGGGGGAGCAGTTCCAGGGGTGCCGCTTCATCGGCTGTCACTTCTCCTGGCTGGATCTCGGGGAGAGCCGCTTCGTCGACTGCAGCTTCTATGACAGGGAACGGGAGCTGGGATGCCTGTTTCAGGGCTGCGATCTGAGGGAGGCGAGCTTCCTGCGCTGCGATCTCACCCTGGCGGACTTCGGCCGCAGCCAGTGTCTTGGGCTGGAGATGCGCGACTGCCAGGCCATGGGGATCAACTTCGCCCATGCCAGCTTCGCCAACCGGATCACTGCCAAAAGCTATTTCTGCGAGGCCCACCTCACCGGCAACAACTTCAGCTACGCCAACTTCGAAAGCTGCCTGCTGGAGCGGTGCGAGCTTGCCGGAAACCGCTGGCAGGGGGCCAACCTGCTGGGCGCCTCCCTGGCAGGCTCGGATCTCAGCGGCTCCGAGTTCGGGCAAATCGACTGGACCAGCTTCAACCTGCAAGGCTGCGATCTGCGCCAGTGCGATCTGCCCGGTCTGGATCTGCGCCGGGTCGACCTCGCCGGGGTGCAGATCAATGAAGATCAGCAGCAGGGGCTGCTGGAGCAGATCGGGCTGGTGGTCTTCCCCTGAGCGGGGTGGAAAAGAGGTAAGTTTTCATCATCGGGGCGGGCGGTGTGGTGCCTCCCCTGCCAAGCAAAAAGCTTGCGCGATGCAGACTTTTTGTCAGGTGAAGTGGTAAACGACGCGGTGTTGCTGTCTTTTGCTCCCTGTTCCCCTCGCGGGAGAAGGGCTGGAGATGAGGTAGCGGACTCCACTCGGGCACCGCCAAGGCGGGCCTAGCGTCTGGCCAGCCACTTGGTCGGGTTGATGGCCTCGCCCTGATAGCGGATCTCGAAGTAGAGGCCGGAGCGCTCCTGTCCGCCGCTGTCGCCGACCAGGGCCACGGGTTCCCCTTGCTCCACCTTTTGTCCCACCTGTCGCAGCAGCGACTGGTTGTGGCCGTAAAGGCTCATGTAACCCTTGCCGTGGTCGATGACCAGCAGCATGCCGAAGCCGTCGAGCCAGTCGGCGTAGACCACCTGTCCCGGTGCCACCGCCTTGACCTGGGTCCCTTCGCTGGCGCCGATCAGGGTGCCCTTCCACTTCAGCTCGGCGGTACGCGGCGAGCCGTAGGAGATGAGGATGGGGCCCTGCACCGGCCAGCGCAGGTTGCCACCCGTGCTCAGACCGCCGTAGCCGTTGCTGCTTGCCTTGGCGCTGTTGCGGGCGGCCGCTTGCTGCTGCGCCACCTTGGCCTGCTGTTCGGCGACGCGTT
The DNA here is from genome assembly GCF_040908015.1 of Aeromonas sp. R7-5. NCBI lineage: Bacteria > Pseudomonadati > Pseudomonadota > Gammaproteobacteria > Aeromonadales > Aeromonadaceae > Aeromonas > Aeromonas sp. R7-5. The sequence continues at coordinate 94,992 of NZ_JBFOCZ010000008.1, forward strand.
GCTGCTGGGCCGCCAGCCGCTGCTGTTCGCCGACCTGGCGCTGCTGGGCGGCGATCCGCTGCTGCTCCTCAATGCGTTTCTGTTCGGCTGCCAGGCGCTGGGCCTCCAGACGGCGCTGGCGCTCCTGCTCGGCCTTGATCTTGGCAAGGCGCTCCCGCTCGGCCCGTTCGCGGCGTTCCTTTTCTTCCTGCTGACGACGCAGCTCTTCCAACCGCGCCTTGAGCGCCTTCTCCGCCTTGACCAGCTTGTCGAGCTTCTGCTCGTCGGCCTGCACCGATTGCTGCAACTGGTTGCGCACCTTGGCACGGCTCTGCTGGCTGGCCAGCAGGCTCTGGTGATGCTCCTGCTGCTCGCCGAGCAGGGTCTGGAGGCGGTTCTCGGTCTCTCTGGTGGCCTGCTGGTTCTTGGCCAGCTTGTCACGGGTGGCGCGCAGGGCTTCAATGGCCTCGATACGGGCCTTGTTGAGGTAGTCGAAATAGTCGAGGGCGCGGCTCAGCTTGGCCGGAGCCTGCTGGTTGAGCAGCAGTTTGAGGTAATCGTGGTTGCCCGCCTGGAAGGCGCTTTCCGCCTGCTTGGCCAGCAACTGCTTCTGGTGTTTGGCTTGTTGCTCCAGTGCCAGCTTGTCCTGCTGCAGGGACGCCAGCTTCTGCTGGTTCTGCCGGAGTTGCTGTCTGGTCTGCTCGAGTTTGGCGGCGGCAGCCGAAATGGCCTGCTCGTCAGCCTTGAGCTGGGTGTTGAGCTTGGCAAGCTCCTGCTTGCTGAGCTTGAGGGTCTGTTGCTGTTCCTTGATCTGGGACTGCATGGCCCCCAGCTGCTGGTTCGCAGCCCGGGCTGTGCCGGTACCACCGATCAGGCAAAAAAACAGCGCGCCGGCCAACAGGCCGACGCGACTGGTTTTCTGTGAAATAATTTCGCATCCCCGCATGGGGCAGGATTATTTCAGAATCATCAGGGGCTTGCCAGTCATTTCCGGCGGCACCGGCAGACCCATCAGGGTCAGCATGGTGGGGGCCAGATCGGACAGTTTGCCACCTTCGGCGACCTCGGCTTTACGACCGAAGTAGATGAGGGGAACCGGCAGATTGGTGTGGGCGGTGTGGGCCTGACCAGTCTCTTCGTCCATCATCTTCTCGGCGTTGCCATGGTCTGCGGTGATGAGGCACTCGCCACCCACTTCCGCCAGGGCGTCGGTGACGCGACCGATGCAGTGGTCGACCGCTTCACAGGCTTTGACGGCCGCATCGAACACGCCGGTGTGGCCGACCATGTCGCCGTTCGGGTAGTTGCAGATGATGACGTCGTACTTGCCGCTCTTGATGGCCGCAACCAGCTTGTCGGTCAGCTCTTCGGAGCTCATCTCCGGCTGCAGGTCATAGGTAGCCACTTTCGGGCTCGCTACGATTTCGCGATCTTCGCCGCTGAAGCAGGCCTCTTCGCCACCGTTGAAGAAGAAGGTGACGTGGGCGTACTTCTCGGTCTCGGAGATGCGCAGCTGGGTCTTGCCCTGCTTGGCCAGCCACTCACCCAGGGTGTTGACCAGGGCGGTGGGCGGGTAGGCGCAGGCGGTTTTGATGTCGGCCGCGTATTCGGTCAGCATCACGAAGTGCAGGGCCGGGGTGGCGGTGCGGGCGAAGCCGGTGAAGTCGGTATCGACGAAGGCGCGGGTGATCTCGCGGGCGCGGTCGGCACGGAAGTTCATGAAGATCAGCGCATCGCCGTCGATCATCGGTACAGCGTCGCCGATGCGGGTGGCCTTGACGAACTCGTCGTTCTCGTCGCGGGCATAGGCGGCGGCCAGCGCGTCGGTGGCGTTGTCGGCGGTGAATTCGCCCTTGCCCTGGGTCATCAGGTCATAGGCCTGCTGTACGCGATCCCAGCGGTTGTCGCGGTCCATGGCGTAGTAACGACCGATCATGGAGGCAAAACGGCCCTTGCCCAGGCGGGCAAACAGGGCGTCGAACAGCTCGATGGAGGACTGGGCACTGCGCGGCGGGACGTCGCGGCCATCCAGGAAGGCGTGGAAGTAGATCTGCTCGGCGCCACGCTTGGCGGCCATCTCGATCATGCCCATGATATGCTCTTCGTGGCTGTGTACGCCACCCGGGGACATCAGACCCATGATGTGCACGGCCTTGCCCTTGGTCACGGCAGCGTCGACAGCCTTGGCCAGCTCGACGTTCTGGAAGAAGTCGCCGTCCTGGATGTCCTTGGAGATGCGGGTCAGCTCCTGATAGACGACGCGACCGGCACCGATGTTGGTGTGGCCCACTTCGGAGTTGCCCATCTGGCCGTCCGGCAGACCCACGTCCAGGCCGGAGCCGGAGATCAGGGTGCTGGTGTAGTCACGGGCCAGGCGATCCAAGTTGGGGGTCTTGGCGGCAGCAACGGCGTTGTACTCTTGCTTGGTGCTGTAGCCCCAACCGTCCATGATGACCAGAACCAGCGGTTTCTTAGCTGTTGACATAAGGCTATGTCCTCTCGGATAGGAATGAATTGCGGGAAGTGAAACTAGCGTAATATTACTACATCTGCCGAAATAGTCACCTGATAGCCAAGTCCCTCTCCAGCCTCGCTTTTTAACTGTTATCCCGCTGTTTTAGGCATGTTGCCGGCTTGTCTGCCGCGGCGGGTTTTCCTCTGTTTCCCCCCTCTTTTCGGCATGGCGCATCCTCTCGTTCGGCCCGGTTGGAGGAGGAAGAATCGGCAGCCATCCTTGATGGGAGCTTGCTCTCGCTTTGCCGCCAAGATGGCTGATCTTATGCAGGGCCCCATGTATACTCGGGCCCTTGTCTTGGTCCCTGGATAGTAGAAGATGCAAGAGTACTTGGATTTCGCGGCCCGCAATCCGCTGCTGACCGCAGCCTGGTTGGGCCTGGCAGGCACCCTGGTGTATACCACTGTGCGTGCTCGTTTTTCTCCGGTGAAGGCGGTCAACAACCACGCCGCTACCCTGCTTATCAACCGTGAAAATGCCACCGTCGTGGACATTCGCAGTCAGGATGAATTTGCCAAGGGCCATCTGGCCGGGGCCCATCACCTGCCGCTCGCCCAGATCCAGGCGAATAATCTGGGTCCGGTTGAAAAGCACAAGGATGCCCCCATCATAGTGGTGTGCGAGTCGGGGATGACCGCTGGTGGCGCGGGTCGCCAACTGAGCAAGGCCGGTTTCAAGCAGGTGTATGTGCTCAGCGGTGGCATGGCCCAATGGCGTGCAGACAATCTGCCGGTGACCAAAAAACGCTGATTTAAGGGCCTGCGCCCACTCATTATCTTAAAAAGGAATCAAACGAAATGGCTGACGAAATCAACAACCAGGAAGTGCAACCGGAATTCCACATCCAGCGTGTCTACACCAAGGATGTCTCCTTCGAAGCCCCGAATACCCCGCACATCTTCCAGAAAGAGTGGCAGCCGGACGTCAAACTGGACATGGACACCAAGACCAATGTCCTGGCCGACAGCGTCTATGAAGTGGTGCTGACCCTGACTGTCACCTGCAAGCTGGAAACCGAGACCGCCTTCCTGTGCGAAGTGCAGCAAGCCGGCATCTTCACCATCGGCAACCTGCCTGAGCCGCAACTGGCCCACTGCCTGGCGGCCTTCTGCCCGAACATCCTGTTCCCGTATGCCCGCGAAGCGGTGTCCAACCTGGTGAGCAAGGGTTCCTTCCCGCAGCTGAACCTGGCACCGGTCAACTTCGACGCCCTGTTCGCCCAGCACATGGCGCAGGTACAGGCCCAGCAGGCGACTGCGGAAGCCTGATAATGGCCGACCAGATCGCAATCTCGGTCCTGGGGGCGGGGTCTTATGGCTCCGCCCTTGCCATTTCTCTGGCGCGCAACGGTCATCCGACCCTGCTGTGGGGTCACGACCCTGCCCATGTCGCCGAGCTGGAACAGGATCGCTGCAACAAGGCATTCTTGCCGGATGTCCCCTTCCCGGCCGATCTGCAACTGACGTCGGATCTGCAGGCGGCGGTGCAAGCCGCTCCCGTGCTGCTGCTGGTGGTGCCGAGCCATGTGTTCGGCCAGGTACTGGCCCGGGTCAAACCCTTCCTGCGCCCGGATACCCGGATCGCCTGGGCCACCAAGGGGCTGGAGCCGGACAGCGGCCGTCTGCTGCAAGAGGTGGCGCGGGAGGTGCTGGGGGATGCCATTCCACTGGCGGTCATCTCGGGCCCGACCTTCGCCCGCGAGCTGGCTGCCGGTCTGCCGACCGCCATCTCGGTGGCCTCGACCCACGACGACTTTGCCGACGATCTCTCCCACCTGCTACACTGCGGCCGCTCGTTCCGGGTCTATACCAATCCGGACTTCATCGGTCTGCAGCTGGGCGGGGCGGTCAAGAACGTCATCGCCATCGGTGCCGGTCTCTCTGACGGACTCGGCTTTGGCGCCAACGCCAGAACTGCGCTCATCACTCGGGGCCTGGTGGAGATGCAGCGTCTGGGCGCCGCCCTCGGGGCCGACGCCAAGACCTTCATGGGGATGGCGGGGCTCGGGGATCTGGTACTGACCTGTACCGACAACCAGTCGCGCAACCGCCGTTTCGGTCTGGCGCTGGGAGCGGGCAAGTCGGTTGACACCGCCATGGCCGAGATAGGCCAGGTGGTGGAAGGCTATCGCAACACCAAGGAGGTGCATCTGCTGGCGGCCCGCTGTGGCGTCGAGATGCCCATCTGCGAACAGATCTTCAAGGTGCTCTACGAGGGCAAGAATCCGAAAGAGGCGGCCATCGCCCTGCTGTCGCGAGACAAGAAGGACGAGTGATCTGCCAGCCGCAGAATGCAAAAGGCCCCGCCAGCTGGCGGGGCCTTTTCTTTGCCGCAAGGGGGCAAATCAGTAGTAGGAGTGGTCGCCGCGCTGGTGCTCGGTGGCATCCTTGACGCCGTTGAGCTCGCCCGGGAATTTCTCCAGCAACTGCTTCTCGATCCCCTCTTTCAGGGTGTAGTCGACCATGGAGCAACCGTTGCAACCGCCGCCAAACTGCAGGATGGCCAGTTTGTCGTCGGTCAGCTCGACCAGGGTGACCTTGCCGCCGTGACCGGCCAGCATGGGGTTCACCTCGGACATCAACACGTACTCGATGCGGTCGATCAGCGGGGCGTCGTCGGCCACCTTGCGCATCTTGGCGTTCGGGGCTTTCAGGGTGAGCTGGGAGCCCATCTGATCGGTGACGAAGTCGATGGTGGCATCCACCAGGAAGGGGGCGCTCAGGGGATCGACCAGGCAGTCGAAGCCGCTGAAGGGCAGGTGCTGATCTTCCGGATCGACCGCGTCGGGTGGGCAATAGGATACGCCGCACTCGGCATTCTGGGTTCCCGGATTGACCACAAACACCCGGATGTTGGTGCCATCAGGCTGCTTCTCCAGCAACTTGCGGAAGTGGGCCTGGGCGGTGTCGGAAATGCTGATCATCACTATCCTCATAAACCTGAGTGTACGACTAGGGTATTCATGATAACTCGCTTGGCGGGGCTTGGGTAGCGTGCCGATGGCGAGCCTGTGAGCCCGGGCGTATCGGAATCATGCCGCCTGCGGACTCCCGGGCCGGATCCCTGCCCGGTTATTTCAGGTGTCGGAGGGTACGGCAGATGGCCCACACCTCCACCGTGGTGACGCCGTGCTCATGAAGCAACCGGGTGAGCTGACCTGCGGTGGCGCCCGTGGTGACCACATCATCGAGCAGTGCCACATGCCGGTAGTGGTGAGGTTCTATTTCGAAGGCGCCACGCAGATTGCGTCGCCGCTGGCCGGCACTGAGCCGGGTCTGTTGCGGGGTCGACCTTGTCCGGCGCAGTACGCGGGTGTCGCAAGGAATGCCGGTGAGTGCGCTCAGGGCATGGCCGATTTCTTCTGCCTGGTTGAAGCCTCGCCACCACTGGCGCCACCAGTGCAGGGGAACCGGAATGATGACCTGCGGCGGGTTGGCGAGATCCAGATGGTCTGCCAGCAGGCGGGCAAGCAGCGGCGCGAGCAGGATCTGACCGGAATACTTCAGCCGGGGGATGAGTTGGGCATAAGGTGCCTGATAATCGCCGATCACCTGCAAACGCTCCCAGGGGGCGGGTCTGCGCTGGCAGCGTCCGCACAGCAGTTCGCTCTCGCGATGTTGCTCCGGCAGCGGTGCTGCACACATCAGGCATCGTCTGTCGTGTTGGCGCTGGGCGTGGCGGCACCAGGAGCACAACAAGGGCGTGTCGTCACAGGGTTGGCGACAGAGCAGGCACAGACCGAGCCAGTCGGACTGGGTGCCAAGGATCGGACTTGCTTTGGCGAGCAGCCGCTTTAACATGCAGGCTCCAAGCAGATAAACAGGGATCTTGAGTCTAGATGAGCGTATCGGTTGAGCGGTTTGGCCAGGGCCCGGACCTGGTGTTGTTGCATGGCTGGGGCATGAACGGGGCCGTCTGGCACGGTATTGCCCAAGAACTGGCTGCCCACTATCGGCTGCATCTGGTGGACCTGCCCGGCTTTGGCAACAGCCCCCTGCAAGCAGGGACAGACTACACCCTGCCCTGGCTGGCAGAGCAGGTGGCGGCCATATTGCCTGAAAAATGCCATCTGCTCGGCTGGTCCCTCGGTGGTCTGGTGGCGAGTCAGTTGGCGCTGACCATGCCTGAACGCCTTCACTCTCTCATTACCGTAGCCAGTTCTCCCTGCTTCATGGCCCGCGACGAGTGGCCCGGGATTGCCCCCAAGGTGCTGGCGGGGTTTAACCAGATGCTGGCCGGCGACTTCATGCAGACCATAGAGCGCTTCCTCGCGATCCAGGCCATGGGCAGCGAGCACGCCAGAAACGACATTCGCCAGTTGCGTCACTGGCTGGCGGAGCGACCCGCTCCCCGGCTTGCGGCCTTGGAGGCGGGTCTGGGCCTGCTGGCCGAGGTCGATCTGCGGGATGAACTGATCGGCCTGGATCTGCCCTGGCTGCGTCTTTACGGCAGGCTGGATACCCTGGTGCCGAAGGCCGCCATTCCCTTGCTGGATGCGCGCTACCCTGCCAGCCACAGTCTGGTGCTGGAGAAGGCATCCCATGCTCCCTTCATCTCCCATCCAGAGCAGTTCATCACCCTCCTGCGGCGGTTCATTGACTGAGATTTGAGCGGCAGGCTTCAATAACTCGTCAGGTTGGTGGATAATTAGCCAACCCTACAGAGGAGTGTGCCAATGCGTATCGAATCAGCCATGACGGCGGGCGTGCAGGGGTTCCAACGAGCCGAGCAGTTGGCGGGCCAGGCGTCCAGCCAGATCGCCCGTCTCAATACGTCAGCGGGTGAGCAGGTGCAGTTGCCGGATGAACTGGTGAATCTCAAGGTGGCCGAGCTGCATGCCGGGGCATCCGCCAAAGTGATCCAGACGGCCAGCGACATGCTGGGCACCCTGATCGATATCCGGGTGTGACATGAACATCAACGTCAGTCTGCCGACCATCATTCCGAATCAACTGCAGCCGCAGACGGAATCGGCACAGACTGACAACCGCCGCGCAGAACTGGTGCCCCCCAGCCGCCAGAGCGAAGCGTCCAATGCCGAGTCCGGCGTCGGTTCCCAGAAAGAGAGATCCCGGGCCGCCCAGGCCAATCCCGCCGCCCCATCCTCGTCCACGAAAGAGAACAGCCAGACCGGCCCCGTGATGGTGGCGCACCGTTTTGTCGAGGCAACGGGGGAGGAGGGGGAGCGTCGACAACGTCAGGAGGGTGAACAGCAGGAGCAGCAAAAGCAGCAGCGTCAGGTGGCTGCGCTGGTCGAACGGGATCTCGAAGTTCGCAAGCACGAGCAGGCGCACCAGGCAGCCGGCGGCGAGCATGCGGGGAGTCCTACCTACCAGTTTTCCCGTGGGCCGGATGGCAAGCGTTATGCCACCGGGGGGGAGGTGGTCATCGACATGGGGACCATTCCCGGGGATCCCGCCGCGACCATCGCCAAGATGCAGCAGGTGCGTGCCGCAGCACTGGCTCCCGATGAACCATCGTCACAAGACATGAGTGTGGCCCGTGCCGCCTCTGGCAAGGAGGCACAGGCCCGCAAGGATCTGATGACCCTCAGGCAGGAAACCACAGGCCCGCTCGGTGCTTATATGGACAATCGAAACCAGGTGATTGCCAGGCACTATCAGCAAGCGGTGAGGCCGGCCTCCCCGCATAGCCTGAGTCAGGACGTTTGATCCCGCTCCGTGCAGGCATGAAAAAGCCCCTTTCGGGGCTTTTTTGCATTCTGGGGGCTTATTTCTTCAGTTTCGACAGGGCAGCCGCGAAGGCGTTGCCCATGGCACCCTCGGTCGGAGCGCTCTGACGGGGCGCCTGTTTCGGTCGGGCGTTGCCGGTGTGACGCGGCTCGGCCGGTTTGCGTGCAGGCTGGCCGGCTTTTTCATCCAGACGCATGGTCAGACTGATGCGTTTGCGCGGTACGTCGACTTCCAGCACCTTGACCCGGACGATGTCACCGGCCTTGACCACCTCGCGGGGATCCTTGACGAAGCGATCGGTGAGGGAAGAAATGTGCACCAGCCCGTCCTGATGGACGCCGATGTCGACGAAGGCGCCGAAGTTGGTGACGTTGGTGACCACACCCTCCAGCACCATCTCGGGCACCAGATCGCTGATTTTCTCCACCCCTTCCTTGAAGGTGGCGGTCTTGAACTCGGGACGCGGGTCGCGGCCAGGCTTGTCCAGTTCGCCGATGATGTCGGTGACGGTAGGCACCCCGAACTGCTCGTCGGTGTAGTCGGTGGGCTTGAGGGTGCGCAGCAGGCTGCTGTTGCCGAGCAGGCTGTCCACGGTCTGCTCCAGCTTGGCGAGGATCCGCTCCACCACCGGGTAGGATTCCGGGTGCACCGCCGAGCCGTCCAGCGGGTTGCTGCCGCCCCGAATGCGCAGGAAGCCGGCGCACTGCTCGAAGGCTTTGGGCCCGAGTCGGCTGACTTTCAGCAACTGCTGACGACTCTTGAAGGCGCCGTTCTCGTCGCGGTAGGCGACGATGTTCTGGGCCAGGGTCTGGGAGAGGCCGGAAACCCGGTTGAGCAGGGCGACCGAGGCGGTATTCACATCCACCCCCACCGCGTTCACGCAATCCTCGACCACCGCGTCGAGGCGGCGGGCCAGCTGGCTCTGGCCGACATCGTGCTGGTACTGACCGACACCGATGCTCTTGGGGTCGATCTTGACCAGCTCTGCCAGGGGATCCTGCAGCCGGCGGGCGATGGAGACGGCGCCGCGAATGGAGACGTCGAGATCCGGGAACTCCTGGGAGGCAAGCTCGGAGGCGGAGTAGACCGATGCCCCCGCTTCACTGACCACGATCTTCTGCGCCTTGGCGGCCGGGTAGCGCTCGAACAGATCGCTCACCAGGCGGTCGGTTTCCCGGGATGCGGTGCCGTTGCCGATGCTGATGAGCTCGACCTTGTGCTTCTGGCACAGCTCGCTCAGGGTCTTGAGACTCTGGTCAACCTGGCGCTTGGGTTCGAACGGATAGATGGTCGCGTGATCGACCAGCTTGCCGGTGGCATCCACCACCGCCACCTTGACCCCGGTGCGGATGCCGGGATCCAGCCCCATGGTGCAGCGCATGCCGGCCGGTGCCGCCATCAGTAGATCCTTGAGGTTCATGGCGAACACCTTGATCGCCTCCTCCTCTGCTGACTCGCGGATGCGGCCGATCAGCTCGGTTTCCATCTGCAGGGAGAGCTTGATCTTCCAGGTCCAGCTCACCACCCCCTGCAGCCACTTGTCGGCCGGGCGGTGTTGCAGGTTGAGTCTGAGGTGATGGGCGATGATCCCTTCGCAGGGGCTGGTACCCTCATCCTCGCCGGTGACCAGCGCCAGGTTGAGGATCCCCTCGTTGCGGCCGCGCAACATGGCCAGCACCCGGTGGGAGGGGGCCTTGTGCAGGGGTTCGTCGTGTTCGAAGTAGTCCTTGAATTTGGCCCCTTCCTGCTCCTTGCCGGCCACCACGCGGGCACGCAGGGTGGCGTTGTGCCACAGGTAGTCCCGCAACTTCTCAAGGAGATCGGCCTGCTCGGCGAAGCGCTCCATCAGGATGTAACGGGCACCGTCGAGGGCGGCCTTGCCATCGGTGATCCCCTGCTCGGCATTGAGGAAGCGAACCGCCTCTTGCTCGGGATCCTTCATGGGGTCACCCAGCAGCAAATCCGCCAGTGGCTCCAGCCCCGCCTCGATGGCCATCTGCCCCTTGGTGCGCCGCTTGGGCTTGTAGGGGAGGTAGAGGTCTTCCAGCCGGGTCTTGCTGTCGGCATCGTTCAGCTCGCGGGCCAGCTCGGGGGTCAGTTTGCCCTGCTCTTCAATGGAGCGCAGGATCACCTGGCGGCGATCCGCCAGTTCACGCAGGTAGCCGAGGCGGCTCTCCAGGGTACGCAGCTGGCTGTCGTCCAGACCGCCGGTCACCTCTTTGCGGTAACGGGCGATGAAGGGAACGGTCGCGCCTTCGTCCAGCAGGCGAACGGCTGCCTGCACCTGTTCCGGGCGGGCATTCAGCTCACCGGCGATCTGATGTTCTATTACGTGGCTTTGCATCGAGGGTCTCTTGGTCGGGTCCTGTCTAACTGGCCAGCGTGGGGCTATGTCGCCGAACAGGGGGTCTGTCCTGGCGATACTTTAGATACCTGCCAGGCCACTGCCGCGCGGGCCGGTTGGCGCCGCAAGGCGCCGAGTGTGAGCACTATATGGGGTCGGGCAGCGGGATGCCACCCCGGTAGAAATGACGTTTCTCATACCCGGTGGGCGGACATGCTCGGTCTCTCCTGGCCTTGTCAGCCGATTTGGCCGTCTGGGTCGGCCTGGCTTATTTGGGATAGCTGATCTCATTGATGTACCAGCAGGCGTCACCCACTGGCGTTTGCACCATGGCTTCATCGCCCACCTCTTTCTTGAGCAGGGCGCGGGCCATGGGGGAATCGATGGAGATGTAATCCTTGCGACCGAAGATCTCGTCATAGCCGACGATGCGAAAGCGCTTGGTCTCACCCTCGTCGTTTTCCACCTCGACCCAGGCGCCGAAGAAGACCTTGCCCTCCTGGGAGGGTGAGTAGTCGACTATGGTCAGCTCTTCCAGGCACTTGCGCAGGTAGCGAACCCGGCGGTCGATCTCCCGCAGGCGTTTCTTGTTGTACTGGTAATCGGCATTCTCGCTGCGATCACCCAGGCTCGCCGCCCAGGCCACTTTTTTGGTGACATCGGGCCTCTCCTCCCGCCAGAGCATGTCGTGCTCCTGCCGGAGCCTGGTGTAGCCTTCACGGGTAATGAGTTTGGTTTTCATGGAGTTATCACTCCCTCGCCAATTGCATCCGGTTGCTCGGGATCTTAGTCATTGTCGCCGCGCTGTCGAGCAAAAAGCAGAGCTGGCCATCCATCCTTCCCGGCTCCGGGGCCGAATGAGGGCAATAACCGGTAACATATTTATGCTTTGTGGTTGCAGGGGGCGGCTCTAGTATGAGGGGAGACAGAAAAGAGAGGTGGCAATGAGTCAGCAATACAAGGTCCTGGTGGTGGACGACGATCTGAAACTGCGTTCCTTGCTGGAGCGCTACCTCACCGAGCAGGGGTTTGTAGTGCGAGGTGTCGCCAACGGGGAGCAGGCCGATCGCCTGCTGACGCGTGAAAACTTCAGCCTGATGGTGCTTGATCTGATGCTGCCGGGGGAAGACGGCCTCTCCATCTGCCGCCGCCTGCGCGAGGCCGGCAACCAGATCCCTGTCTTGATGCTCACCGCCAAGGGGGACGAAGTGGATCGCATCGTCGGTCTGGAGATGGGGGCCGACGATTATCTGCCCAAGCCGTTCAACCCCCGTGAGCTGCTGGCCCGGATCCGCGCCGTGCTGCGCCGCCATACCGTGGAGCTGCCCGGCGCCCCTTCCGCGGCGGAGAAGATGGTGAGTTTCGGGGCCTACCAGCTCAATCTGGCGACCCGTGAACTGAGCCGTGATGGCGAACCGGTTGCCCTGACCAGCGGGGAGTTCGCCGTGCTCAAGGTGCTGGTGAGCCATCCGCGCGAGCCTCTCTCCCGCGACAAGCTGATGAACCTGGCCCGCGGTCGCGAATATACCGCCACCGAGCGCAGCATTGATGTGCAGGTCTCCCGCCTGCGCCGCCTGCTGGAACAGGACCCGGCCCAGCCTCGCTATCTGCAGACCGTCTGGGGTCTGGGGTATGTGTTCGTACCGGACGGTGAGAACGCATGAAGAAAGTGGGCAGCATGTTCTCCCGTATGCTCTGGTTTCTGGCTGCCGTGCTGGTGGTCTATCAAGTCGTCTCCTACGTTACCTTCTACAACTACCTGCTGGCGCCGACCGTCAAGCAGATCAGCCACCTGCTGGCAAACCAGGTCAAACTCATCTTTCCGGTGGACAACAACCAGCTGGCGCTCAGTGAAGATGCCGAGGCGCTGGTCTATGTGACCACTGGCAGCGACATCTATACCCAGAGCGAGGCGGAGCAGCACGGGCTGAATGATTCCAAGCCCTACCCCTATCTGGAGCAGAGCATCAGCCGCGAATTGAAAGGGGATACCAGGGTCAGAGTTGAAATCCAGGATCACTACATCATCTGGATCCAGCCTCCCCAGGCCAGCCAGATGTGGGTGCGTATTCCCCTGACTGAAATTGAAGATGACGACATCGAACCGCTCATCCTCTATATGAGCGTCTTGCTGGTGGTGACCCTGTTTGCAGCCTGGCGTTTTGCCCGTCAGCTGGTGCGACCGCTGGAGGATCTGGAAGCGGGGGCCGTGGCGGTGGCGCGCGGCAACTTTCCCGATGCCCTGGGGGAGCAGGGCTCGCGGGAGGTGCGCCGCCTGACCCGCACCTTCAACCACATGTCGAGCTCCATCAAGGGGCTGATCGAGGAGCGCAACCTGATGATGGCCGGGGTATCCCACGATTTGCGCACCCCTCTCACCCGCATTCGTCTCGCAACCGAGATGATGTCCTCGGGGGATGAGTACCTCAAGGAGAGCATCAATGCGGACATCGATGAGTCGAACGGCATCATCGATCAGTTCATCGACTACATTCGCCCGAACGAGGGGCTCGATGCCCGGCCCGTCGACCTGACCCAGCTCATTCACGATGCGTTGCTGATGCAGACCGATCAGGGACTGGAAGTGGAGCTGCTCCTGCCGGAGGAGGCGGTGCGTGTGGCCTGCCATCCCATCAGCATTCGCCGTATCCTCAACAATCTGTCGGGCAACTCCCTGCGCTATGGCGCGACCCGGTTGCAGGCCGAGCTCAGGGATGATGGCCACTGGGTGCGGCTGCGACTCTCCGACAATGGCCCGGGGATCGCAGAAGAGGACTACTCACGGGTGCTCAAGCCCTTCACCCAGGGCAATGTGGCGCGCACCGGTGGCGGCAGCGGGCTGGGGCTGGCCATCGTTGCCAAGATAGTCTCCCAGCATCACGGCACCATCAGGTTGGGGCGCTCCGAACTGGGGGGCTTGCAGGTGGAGATCCGGCTACCCAAGAACCAGCCGCTGGAGTGGATGGATTGAAAGCAGGGCGTATCGAGAGATGCGCCCTTTTGTCTGTCAGGGGTGGGGGTTGCTCACCTTGCGGTAGCGCTTGCCATATTTGAGTTGCTGGATAAGCAGGGCGGCGACGATGAGAGCCAACCCGATGGGGGTTGCCGGGTGAATGGTTTCGCCGATCAACAGGTTGAGCAGCACCAGAGAGGCAAACGGCGAGATGAAGATGAGGTTGCTGATGGGGGCTGTGTTGGTGGCGTGGCGCAGGGCCATCAGCCAGAGCACGAAACCGAAGCCCATCTCGAACAGCCCCACATAGATGGCGCCGGCCCATCCCTGCCAGGCGGTCATGGCAAAGTCCGAGAGCAACCAGGTCGCCACGATGATGAAGGGCAGGCTGATGAGGAAGCCGAGCAGCAGGCTGACGACGGGATCCCCCTGATTGCGGGTGTTGAGGATCCAGTAACCGGCCCAGATCAGGGTCGACACCAGCGCCAGCGTGACGCCGAGGGGGCTGTCGAACTGCAGACCGAACACGTCCCCCCTGGTGGCGATCACCAGGGCGCCGAAATAGCCGAGCACGATGGCGACGCCATCGCGGCGGCGCAGCTTTTGACCGAGGAAGGGAACGGCCAGCAGGCTGAGGGTGATGGCCCAGGTGTAGTTGAGAGTCTGTGCCTGCTGGGCGGGCAGCAGATCATATGCCTTGAACAGCAGCAGGTAATAGAGGAAGGGGTTCAGGACCCCGAGAGCGAGGTAGTAGAGGGGGCGACTCTTGATGTAGTCGAGCAGTAGCGGCAGTTTGCCCTGACAGGCCACGATGCACCCCAGGGTCAGGGTCGAGGTGCAGGCCGCGACCAGCAGCAGCTGTACCGGTTCAAAGTAGGCGAGGGAGATCTTGAAGGCGCTGGCCACCGTGGACCAGAGGGCGACGGCACAGAGCCCGTACTGGTAGGCTTTCTTCTGATTCTTGAGCATGGGATGGGTTCCGCAGACAGGGGCGAGGGCGCAGTCTATCAGCCTGTTTGCAACATTGTCGTTACCCCTGCCAGGCAAGGGCTTGCCCAGCCGTTGGCGAGATCCATCTGTCACATAAAATTGCGCACAATCTGTCCGCCTTCACTTGCGTGAGTGGAAAAAATCCGTATAATCCTCTCCGCTTGCCCATGAGGCAGCCAGACGATATGTCTGCTTGCTGAGCTTCCCGTTTACGAGTTGCCAGCCATACAGTCCTCCCGATATGGGAGGAAACGTGAAAAATCACACCTCTGGCGGGAGCAGTCCCGGTCGGGCGGTGTTGATTTATGTTCTTTTATCTATTGGAGCTCTGTCAATGCAGAACCAAAGAATCCGTATCCGCCTGAAGGCTTTTGATCATCGCCTGATCGATCAATCCACTGCGGAAATCGTTGAAACTGCTAAGCGCACTGGCGCGCAGGTTCGCGGTCCTATCCCGCTGCCGACTCGCAAAGAGCGTTTCACCGTTCTGATCTCCCCGCACGTCAACAAAGACGCGCGTGATCAGTACGAGATCCGCACTCACAAGCGTCTGGTAGACATCGTTGAGCCGACTGACAAGACCGTAGACGCTCTGATGCGTCTGGATCTGGCAGCTGGTGTAGACGTCCAGATCAGCCTGGGTTAATTACGGAAAGAGGTTGATAACAATGACAATCGGTCTTGTAGGTCGCAAAGTGGGTATGACTCGCATCTTCACTGAAGATGGCGTTTCTATCCCGGTGACTGTTATCGAAGTTGAAGCTAACCGTGTAACTCAGGTCAAATCTGTAGAAACCGACGGCTACAACGCTATTCAGGTTACCACTGGCGCCAAGAAAGCCAGCCGCGTAACCAAGCCGGAAGCTGGCCACTTCGCCAAAGCTGGTGTAGAAGCCGGTCGCGGTCTGTGGGAATTCCGCCTGAACAACGGTGAAACTTTCACTGTTGGTAGCGAGCTGAAAGTAGATCTTCTCGCTGACGTTAAGCTGGTAGACGTTACCGGCACATCCAAGGGTAAAGGTTTTGCCGGTACTGTTAAGCGCTGGAACTTCCGTACCCAGGATATGACCCACGGTAACTCCCTGTCCCACCGTGTACCTGGCTCCATCGGTCAAAACCAGACCCCGGGCCGTGTATTCAAGGGCAAGAAGATGGCTGGTCACATGGGTGCTGAGCGTGTAACGACTCAGAACCTGGAACTGGTTCGTGTTGACGCTGAACGCAACCTGCTGCTCATCAAAGGCGCAGTACCGGGTGCAACCAACGGCAACGTGATCGTCAAACCTGCCGTCAAAGCGTAACGTCTGAGGAGATAGTAATGGAATTGGTAATGAAAGACGCCAAGAGCGCTCTTGAAGTTTCCGAGACTACCTTCGGGCGCGAATTCAACGAAGCTCTGGTTCACCAGGTTGTCGTTGCATATGCCGCTGGTGCCCGTCAGGGTACTCGTGCGCAGCTGACTCGCTCTGAAGTGTCTGGTGGCGGCAAAAAGCCGTGGCGTCAGAAGGGTACTGGTCGTGCCCGTGCTGGCTCCATCCGTTCGCCCATCTGGCGTTCCGGTGGTGTGACCTTTGCTGCTAAGCCGCAAGATCACAGCCAGAAAGTAAACAAGAAGATGTACCGCGGCGCTATCCGTAGCATCCTGTCCGAGCTGGTACGTCAAGAGCGCCTGATCGTTGTTGAGAAGTTCGGCATCGAAGCGCCGAAGACCAAAGAACTGATCGCCAAGCTGAAAGAAATGGAACTGACTGACGTTCTGATCGTGACTGCTGAAGTCGATGAGAACCTGTTCCTGGCTGCTCGTAACCTGTACAAAGTTGACGTGCGTGACGTTGCCGGTATCGACCCGGTCAGCCTGATCGCTTTCGACAAGGTTCTGATGACTGCTGACGCAGTTAAGCAAATCGAGGAGATGCTGGCATGATCCGTGAAGAGCGTCTGCTGAAAGTTCTGAAGGCTCCGCACATCTCTGAAAAGAGCACCATGGTCGCAGAAAAGCAGAACACTATCGTGTTCAAAGTTGCTGTTGATGCCACCAAGGCGGAAGTCAAAGCTGCAGTTGCGAAACTGTTCGAGGTCGAAGTTGAGACCGTCCGTACCCTGAACATGAAGGGTAAGACCAAGCGCGCAGGTGCACGCGTAGGCCGTCGTTCCGATTGGAAAAAGGCTTATGTGACCCTGAAAGCTGGTCAGGACATCGACTTCATGGGCGCAGCCGAGTAAGAGGAGTTCTGAAAAATGGCAATCGTTAAGTGCAAGCCTACTTCTCCGGGCCGCCGCCACGTCGTCAAGATCGTCAACCAAGAGCTGTACAAGGGCAAGCCCTTCGCCGCTCTGCTGGACAGCAAAAGCAAGTCCGGTGGCCGTAACAACAACGGTCGTATCACCACTCGTCACATCGGTGGTGGTCACAAGCAACACTACCGTCTGATCGACTTCAAGCGCGACAAAGACGGCATTCCGGCCAAAGTTGAGCGTCTGGAATACGATCCCAACCGTACCGCAAACATCGCCCTGGTGCTGTATGCAGACGGTGAGCGTCGTTACATCCTGGCTCCGAAAGGCCTGAAAGCTGGTGATGCAATCGCCTCTGGTGCTGATGCTGCCATCAAGGTAGGTAACACCCTGCCGATGCGCAACATCCCGGTCGGTTCTACCGTTCACGCCGTAGAGATGAAGCCTGGTAAAGGTGCCCAGCTGGCTCGTTCCGCTGGTACTTTCATCCAGATCCTGGCTCGTGAAGGTAACTATGTAACTCTGCGTCTGCGTTCCGGCGAAGTACGTAAAGTTCTGGCCGAGTGCCGCGCTACCATCGGTGAAGTGGGTAACTCCGAGCACATGCTGCGTCAACTGGGTAAAGCCGGTGCTAACCGCTGGCGTGGTATTCGTCCGACCGTTCGCGGTATGGCGATGAACCCGGTTGATCACCCGCACGGTGGTGGTGAGGGTCGTAACAAGGGCATGCAGCCTGTGTCCCCATGGGGCCAGAAGGCTAAGGGCTTCAAGACCCGTAAGAACAAGCGTACCGACAAGTACATCGTACGTCGTCGTAACAAGTAATTGTTAACATAGAGGAATCACCATGCCACGTTCTCTCAAGAAGGGTCCATTTATCGACCTGCACTTGCTGAAGAAGGTAGAGAAAGCGGTGGAAAGCGGGGATAAAAAGCCGGTTAAGACCTGGTCCCGTCGTTCAATGATCATCCCGAACATGATCGGTTTGACCATCGCTGTCCATAATGGTCGTCAGCACGTTCCGGTTTTCGTTACCGAAGAAATGATCGGTCACAAACTGGGTGAATTCGCACCGACTCGTACTTATCGCGGCCATGCTGCTGATAAGAAGGCTAAGAAGCGCTAAGGGATAAATGATGGAAGCTATCGCTAAACACCGTTATGCCCGTACTTCTGCCCAGAAAGCTCGTCTGGTAGCCGATCAAGTACGTGGTCTGTCCGTAGACAAGGCTCTGAACATCCTGACCTTCAGCCCGAAAAAGGCTGCTGTTCTGGTGAAGAAAGTGCTGGAATCTGCCATTGCCAACGCTGAGCACAACGAAGGTGCCGATATCGACACCCTGCGTGTTGCCACCATCATGGTAGACGAAGGTCCCTCCATGAAGCGCATCCGCCCGCGTGCCAAAGGTCGCGCGGATCGTATCCTCAAGCGTACCGCTCACATCACTGTAGTGGTATCCGACGCTAAGGCTGGGAGATAAGCAATGGGTCAGAAAGTACATCCTAATGGCATTCGCCTGGGTATTACCAAGCCTTGGAATTCTACCTGGTTCGCGAACACCAAAGACTTCGCTGACAACCTGTACAGCGATTTCCAAGTACGCCAGTTCCTGACCAAGGAGCTGAAAAACGCTTCCTTGTCCAAGATCACTATCGAGCGTCCGGCCAAGAGCATCCGTGTGACCATTCACACCGCTCGTCCGGGCGTCGTGATCGGCAAGAAAGGCGAAGACGTTGAAAAACTGCGCAAAGCTGTAGCCGCAATCGCTGGCGTGCCTGCTCAGATCAACATTTCCGAAGTCCGCAAGCCGGAGCTGGATGGCAAACTGGTTGCCGACAGCATCACTTCCCAGCTGGAGCGTCGCGTAATGTTCCGTCGTGCTATGAAGCGCGCCGTACAGAACGCCATGCGCCTGGGTGCCAAGGGCATCAAAGTGGAAGTTTCCGGTCGTCTGGGCGGTGCTGAAATCGCGCGTACCGAATGGTACCGTGAAGGTCGTGTGCCCCTGCACACCCTGCGCGCCGACATCGACTACGCAACTTCTGAAGCCCACACCACTTACGGTGTGATCGGCGTTAAAGTTTGGATCTTCAAGGGCGAAGTTCTGGGCGGTTTGGCTGCAGTCAATGCTGCCGCTGCTCAAGAGCAAGCTCCTGCGAAGCCCAAGCGTGACAACAAGCGCCGCGCTGCCAAGTAAGGAGATTCGGTAAATGTTGCAACCTAAGCGTACTAAATTCCGCAAGACCCACAAGGGTCGTAACCGCGGTCTGGCCAATGCCGGTAACGAAGTATCCTTCGGTACCTTTGGCCTGAAGGCGACATCTCGTGGTCAACTGACTGCTCGTCAAATCGAAGCAGCCCGTCGTGCCATGACCCGTCACGTTAAGCGTCAAGGCAAGATCTGGATCCGTGTGTTCCCGGACAAGCCCATCACCGAAAAGCCCCTCGAAGTTCGTATGGGTAAAGGTAAGGGTAACGTGGAATACTGGGTTTGCCCGATCCAGCCTGGCAAGGTTCTGTACGAGATGGATGGTGTACCTGAGGCTCTGGCGCGTGAAGCGTTTGCCCTGGCCGCAGCTAAGCTGTCTGTTCAGACCACTTTCGTAATTAAGACGGTGATGTGATGAAAGCCCAAGATCTGCGTCAAAAGAGCGTCGAAGAACTGAACCAGGAGCTGCTGGGTCTGCTGCGTGAGCAATTCAACATGCGCATGCAAGCTTCCACCGGCCAGCTGGCTCAGACTCACACTCTGAAACAAGTGCGTCGTGACGTCGCACGTATCAAGACTGTACTGACTGAGAAGGCAGGTGCGTAATGACTGACAAGATCCGTACTCTGCAAGGTCGTGTAATTAGCGACAAGATGGACAAGTCCATCACCGTCGCTATCGAGCGCAAGGTAAAGCACCCGATCTACGGTAAGATCATCAAGCGCACTACCAAGCTGCACGTGCATGACGAGAACAACGAGTGCAAGGCTGGCGATCTCGTGGAAATCCGCGAGTGCCGCCCGCTGTCCAAGACCAAGTCCTGGACCCTGGTTGCTGTCGTAGAAAAGGCCTAATTCGGTACTTTTTAGCCCAAACGGCCCCCCATCGGGGCCGTTTGTTTTTTAGGCTACCTTTTCAAAAATAGCTGTGTTATAGTTTCGCGCCTTTTGAAGGCAGCCAGATCCCATCAGGGATAAGAAGTAAACAAAGCGGAGCACTAAGATGATCCAGATGCAAAGTATGCTGGGTGTTGCCGACAACTCCGGCGCTCGCAGTGTAATGTGTATTAAGGTTCTGGGTGGTTCGCACCGCCGTTATGCCGGCATCGGCGACATCATCAAGGTTTCCATCAAGGAAGCCATTCCTCGCGGTAAAGTGAAGAAAGGTGATGTGTATAACGCGGTGGTCGTACGCACCCGTAAAGGCGTTCGTCGTCCGGACGGCTCTGTCATCCGTTTCGACAACAATGCGGCTGTGTTGCTTAACAACAACCAACAGCCAATCGGTACTCGTATTTTTGGCCCGGTGACCCGTGAACTCCGTAACGAGAAGTTCATGAAGATTGTGTCCCTGGCACCCGAAGTACTGTAAGGAGTCGAACGATGGCAGCTAAAATCCGTCGCGAAGACGAAGTAATTGTTCTTACCGGCAAAGACAAGGGCAAGCGTGGCAAAGTCACTCAAGTCCTGATTGCAAAAGGTAAGGTAATCGTGGAAGGCATCAACCAGGTGAAGAAACACCAAAAGCCGGTACCCGCACTGGGTCAGGCTGGCGGCATCGTCACCAAAGAAGCCCCCATCGATGTATCTAACGTCGCGCTGTTCAACTCTGCCACTGGCAAGGCTGACCGCGTTGGTTTCCGGATTGAAGACGGCAAGAAAGTCCGTTTCTTCAAATCCACCGGCGAACTTGTGAAGTAATTGGAGTTTAACGATGGCGAAACTGCATGATTACTACAAATCCGATGTAGTAAATGAACTGTCCAAGCAGTTCGGTTACAAGACTATCATGCAAGTCCCTCGGATCGAGAAAATCACCCTGAACATGGGTGTTGGTGAAGCGATCTCTGACAAGAAATTGCTGGAAAATGCTGCTGCCGATATGGCTGCCATTTCCGGTCAGAAGCCGCTGATCACCAAAGCACGCAAATCTGTTGCGGGCTTCAAGATTCGTGAAGGCTACCCGATAGGTTGTAAAGTAACCCTGCGTGGCGAGCGTATGTGGGAGTTCCTGGAACGGCTGATTTGCATCTCCGTACCGCGTATCCGTGATTTCCGTGGTCTGAACGCCAAGGCGTTCGATGGCCGTGGTAACTACTCCATGGGCGTGCGTGAGCAAATCATCTTCCCGGAAATCGACTATGACAAGGTCGATCGCGTCCGTGGTCTGGATATCACCATCACCACTTCCGCGAATACCGACGAAGAAGGCCGTGCTCTGCTGGCTGCCTTTAACTTCCCATTCCGCAAGTAAGGTTAGGGTTATGGCTAAAACATCCATGAAAGCACGTGAAGCAAAGCGTGCGAAGCTGGCAGCCAAGTTCGCGACCAAGCGTACCGAGCTGAAAGCTATCATCGTTGATATGAACGCTTCTGAAGAAGCGCGTTGGGATGCTGTCTTGCAACTGCAACAGCTGCCCCGTGATTCCAGTCCGTCCCGCCAGCGTAACCGTTGCAACATCACTGGTCGTCCGCACGGTTTCCTGCGGAAGTTTGGCCTCTCTCGCATCAAGGTGCGTGAGCATGCCATGAAGGGCGAAATTCCGGGCCTCAAAAAGGCCTCTTGGTAAGAATCTCGGGAGTTAGACTATGAGCATGCAAGATCCGATCGCGGATATGCTGACCCGCATCCGTAACGGTCAGGCGGCGAGCAAAGTTGCGGTTTCCATGCCTTCTTCCAAGCTGAAAGTGGCTATCGCCAAAGTGCTGAAAGAAGAAGGTTACATCGCTGGCTACAACGTAGCTGGTGACGTGAAACCGGAACTGGAAATCGAACTGAAGTATTTCCAGGGCAAGCCGGTTGTAGAACTGATCCAACGCGTGAGCCGTCCCGGCCTGCGTATTTACAAGCGCACTACTGATCTGCCGAAAGTCATGGGCGGTCTCGGTGTTGCTATCGTGTCCACGTCTAAAGGTGTGATGACCGACCGTGCTGCCCGCAAGGCAAGCATGGGTGGTGAGATCATCTGCTACGTCGCTTAATAGGAGGTCGGAAATGTCTCGCGTTGCTAAGGCACCCGTCACTATTCCTGCTGGCGTAGAGGTGACTCTGAACGGCCAAGAACTGTCCATCAAAGGTGGCAAGGGTTCCCTGGTTCGTTCCATCCACGCCGGTGTAGAAGTGACCAAAGAAGACAATGTACTGAAGTTCGCCCCGCGCGACGGCATCGCTGGTGCTGACGCTCAGGCCGGTACTGCCCGTGCATTGGTCAACAACATGGTAGTCGGTGTTACCCAAGGCTTCGAGCGCAAGCTGCAGCTGGTTGGTGTAGGTTACAAAGCCTCCATCAAGGGCAATGCTGTTGCGCTGGCACTGGGCTTCTCTCACCCGGTAGAGCATGCGCTGCCGGCTGGTGTCACCGCTGAATGTCCGTCCGCCACCGAGATCGTTCTGCGTGGTGTGGACAAGCAGCTGGTTGGCCAAGTCGCCGCCGATATCCGTGCTTACCGCGCTCCGGAGCCCTACAAGGGCAAGGGTGTACGCTATGCCAACGAGCAAGTGCGTACTAAAGAAGCTAAGAAGAAGTAAGGTAACACTATGGACAAGAAAGCAGCTCGTCTCCGTCGTGCTACTCGTGCTCGGAAAAAGATGCAGGAACTGGGAGCTACCCGTCTGGTTGTTCACCGTACCCCGCGTCATATCTATGCGCAGGTTATTGCAGCCAACGGTTCCGAAGTTCTGGCCTCTGCTTCCACAGTAGAGAAAGCCATCAGTGAAGCTCTGAAATACACCGGTAACGCAGATGCTGCTACCGCTGTAGGTAAGGCTATCGCTGAGCGTGCTATTGCCAAAGGCGTTCAGAACGTATCTTTCGATCGTTCCGGTTTCAAGTATCACGGTCGTGTAGCCGCTCTGGCTGCCGCTGCTCGTGACGCTGGTCTTCAGTTCTAAGCTAGGAGTCGAAGATGGCTAAAGTCGAATCTCAAGCCGGCGAACTGCAAGAAAAGCTCATTGCAGTAAACCGTGTTTCGAAAACTGTTAAAGGTGGTCGTATCATGTCCTTCACCGCGTTGACCGTGGTGGGTGATGGTAACGGCCGTGTAGGTTACGGTTACGGTAAGGCCCGTGAAGTTCCGGCCGCCATTCAAAAGGCGATGGAACAGGCTAAACGTAACCTGAACAAGGTTGAGCTGAACAACGGCACCCTGCACCACCCGGTGCGTGGCGTTCACTCTGGTTCCACCGTGTTCATGAAGCCGGCCTCCCAAGGTACTGGTATCATTGCAGGCGGCGCCATGCGTGCCGTACTGGAAGTTGCTGGTATCCACAACGTGCTGGCCAAGACCTACGGTTCCACCAACCCAATCAACGTTGTTCGCGCAACTGTCGACGCTCTGGTTCACGGTCAATCACCGGAACAGATCGCGGCCAAGCGTGGTCTGCGCGTTGAAGAAATTCTGGGGTAATGCGACATGGCTAACACTGTAAAAGTAACTCAAACTCGCAGCTCTATCGGCCGTCTGCCAAAGCACAAGGCGACTCTGCGTGGTCTGGGTCTGCGTCGCATTGGTCACACCGTTGAGCTGGAAGATACTCCCTGCGTACGCGGCATGATCAACCAGGTTTATTACATGGTTAAGGTGGAGGGCTAAGCATGCGTCTGAATACTCTGTCTCCGGCCGCTGGCTCCAAGCGCGTCAAGCACCGTCCGGGCCGTGGTATCGGTTCTGGTCTGGGCAAGACCGGTGGTCGTGGTGTTAAAGGTCAAACCTCTCGTTCCGGTGGCGGCAAGGTCCGCAACGGTTTCGAAGGCGGCCAGATGCCTTTGAAAATCCGTCTGCCGAAGTTCGGTTTCTTCTCTCGCAAATCTTTGGTTTCTGCCGAAGTGCGCCTGAACGAGATCGCCCTGGTAGAAGGTGATGTGGTCGACGTGAGCACTCTGAAGCAAGCCGGTGTTATTACCAAAAACATCGTGTTCGCTAAAGTTGTTCTGTCTGGCAACATTGACCGTGCTGTGACCGTTCGTGGTCTGTCCGTCACCAAGGGTGCACGTGCAGCCATCGAGGCCGCTGGCGGTAAAATCGAGGAATAATCAGTACAATGGCTAAGAAACCAGGATTGGATGTTAAAGCACAAGGTGGTCTGAGCGAACTGAAGAGCCGTCTGCTCTTCGTTCTCGGGGCAATTATCGTGTTCCGTGCAGGCTCTTATGTGCCGATCCCTGGTATTGACGCCGCCGTACTGGCCGAGTTGTTCCAACAACAGAAGGGCACCATCATTGAGATGTTCAACATGTTCAGTGGTGGTGCACTCTCGCGTGCTTCTATTCTTGCACTGGGGATCATGCCGTACATTTCGGCGTCGATCATTATCCAGCTGCTGACTGTGGTTCACCCCGCTCTTGCTGAACTCAAGAAAGAAGGTGAATCCGGCCGTCGCAAGATTAGCCAATATACCCGTTGGGGCACGCTGGTTTTGGGAACGTTCCAGGCCATTGGTATTGCAACCGGTCTGCCGAATATGATGCAAGGACTCGTGACTCATCCGGGTTTGGGCTTCTATTTCACAGCCGTTGTGAGTCTGGTCACCGGTACCATGTTCTTGATGTGGTTGGGTGAACAGATTACCGAGCGTGGGATTGGTAATGGTATCTCGTTGATTATCTTCACAGGTATCGTTGCCGGTCTGCCTCATGCCATTGGCGCTACGGCCGAACAGGCACGTCAAGGGGAATTGCACATCCTGCTGTTGTTGTTGCTGGGCTTGATTGTTTTCGCTGTGACTTACTTTGTGGTGTTCGTGGAGCGTGGTCAGCGTCGTATCGTCGTTAACTATGCCAAGCGTCAACAAGGCCGCCAGGTATTCGCTGCGCAAAGCACACACCTGCCGTTGAAAGTGAATATGGCCGGTGTGATTCCTGCGATTTTCGCATCCAGCATCATCCTCTTCCCGGGTACCATTACCTCCTGGTTTGGTCAGGGCGAGGGCAAGATCGCTGACATCCTGCAACAGGTCTCTATGGTCCTGCAGCCGGGTCAGCCCTTGTACGAGATGCTCTATGCAGCAGCCATTATCTTCTTCTGCTTCTTCTATACCGCGTTGGTGTTCAACCCCCGCGAGACAGCAGATAACCTGAAGAAGAGTGGAGCCTTTATCCCGGGGATCCGCCCGGGCGAGCAGACAGCACGTTACATCGATAAGGTTATGACTCGCCTGACATTGGCAGGTGCGCTCTATATTACCTTTATCTGTCTGGTACCCCAGTTCCTGATGACTGCCTGGAACGTACAGTTCTACTTCGGTGGCACCTCGCTGCTGATTATCGTGGTAGTTATCATGGACTTCATGGCTCAGGTTCAGACCCATATGATGTCTCATCAATATGGCGACGTCCTGAGGAAGGCCAACCTGAAGGGCTACGGCCGCTAAAGGTCGGCGTAGTTACGGAGTTAAGCAATGAAAGTTCGTGCTTCCGTTAAGGCAATCTGCCGTAACTGCAAAATCATCAAGCGTCACGGTGTGGTGCGTGTGATTTGCAGCGAGCCAAAGCATAAACAGCGCCAAGGCTAATTTTTTACGGTTAGTACTTGCAACAAATAGTTGTGCTGGCTAATATAGCCAGCCAACTTTTGTTGTGTATTGGTTGACCGCCACGTATCCGCTCACGGGCTTTGTGGTGGTCGTTATCTACTATATGTAGGAGTGAATAGTGGCCCGTATCGCTGGCATTAACATTCCTGACCATAAACATGCAGTCATTGCGTTGACTGCTATTTATGGCGTCGGTCGTACCCGCTCCAAGGCCATCTGTGCCGCAGCCGGTATCGCTGAGAATGTGAAAATTAAAGACCTGGACGAAGCTCAGATCGAGAGTCTGCGTGAACAAGTAGGTAAATTCACCGTCGAAGGTGACCTGCGTCGTCAGATTTCCATGAACATCAAGCGATTGATGGATCTGGGTTGCTACCGTGGTTTGCGTCACCGTCGTAGCCTGCCTGTTCGTGGTCAACGTACCAAGACCAACGCTCGTACCCGTAAGGGTCCGCGCAAGGCTATCAAGAAGTAACGGGAAGGTAGAAAATGGCTAAAACTCCGACTCGTGCTCGCAAGCGCGTTAAAAAGCAAGTGAGCGACGGTATTGCGCACGTTCATGCATCTTTCAACAACACAATCGTGACCATTACTGACCGTCAGGGCAATGCTCTGTCTTGGGCTACCTCTGGTGGTTCCGGTTTCCGTGGTTCCCGTAAGTCCACTCCGTTTGCTGCCCAGGTAGCTGCTGAGCGTGCCGGTGAGATCGCCAAAGAATACGGCGTGAAGAACCTGGAAGTCATGGTCAAAGGTCCGGGTCCCGGTCGTGAGTCTTCCATCCGCGCTCTGAACGCGGCTGGTTTCCGCATCACTAACATTACTGATGTGACTCCGATCCCGCACAACGGTTGTCGTCCTCCCAAGAAGCGCCGCGTGTAACGCTGTAGCTACTTGGTCTAGGATTGTTGGAGAAAGAAGATGGCAAGATATATCGGTCCTAAGCTTAAGCTTAGCCGTCGTGAGGGCACCGACCTCTTCCTGAAGTCTGGTGTTCGTGCGATTGATTCTAAGTGCAAGATTGACACCGTTCCTGGTCAACACGGTGCGCGTAAAGCGCGTCTGTCCGACTACGGTGTGCAACTGCGCGAGAAACAAAAAGTACGTCGTATCTACGGCGTATTGGAAAAACAGTTCCGCAACTACTACCGCGACGCTGCCCGTCAAAAGGGTAACACCGGTGAAAACCTGTTGCAGCTGCTGGAAGGTCGTCTGGACAACGTCGTCTACCGCATGGGCTTCGGCGCCACTCGTGCTGAATCTCGTCAGCTGGTGAGCCACAAAGCCATCATGGTAAACGGCCGCGTTGTGAATGTTCCTTCTTTCCAGGTATCCCCTGAGGACGTGATCTGCGTTCGCGAGAAGGCTAAGAAGCAAGCGCGTATCAAAGCTTCCCTGGAAGTTGCTGGTCAGCGCGAGAAGCCGACTTGGGTAGAGGTTGACGCTGCTAAGATGGAAGGTGCCTTCAAGCGCCTGCCGGAGCGTTCCGACCTGTCTGCCGACATTAACGAACAGCTGATCGTCGAGCTTTACTCCAAGTAAAGCTAGCTTCTAAAGAGAGGACACAATGCTGGGTTCTGTAACAGATTTTCTTAAACCGCGGCTAGTTGACATCGAGCAAGTTAGCCCGACTCACGCGAAAGTGACTCTCGAGCCGCTTGAGCGTGGCTTTGGCCACACGCTGGGCAATGCCCTGCGTCGTATTTTGCTGTCATCTATGCCCGGTTGTGCGGTTACTGAAGTCGAGATCGACGGAGTACTGCACGAGTACAGCAGCAAAGAAGGTGTACAGGAAGACATTCTTGAAATCCTGCTCAACCTGAAAGGTATCGCTGTGAAGCTGGAAGGCAAGGACGAGGTAACTCTGTCCCTGACCAAGTCTGGAACAGGCCCCGTTACCGCTGGTGATATCACTCACGGTGATGAAGTCGAGATCGTAAACCCGGAGCACGTAATCTGCCACCTGACTGGTGCAAACGCTGAGATCAGCATGCGCCTGAAAGTTCAGCGCGGTCGTGGTTATGTGCCTGCTTCTGCTCGTGTTCACAACGATGATGAAGAGCGTCCTATCGGTCGCCTGCTGCTGGACTCCGCGTTCAGCCCCATCGTTCGCATCGCCTACAATGTCGAGGCGGCACGTGTGGAACAGCGCACCGACTTGGACAAGCTGGTTATCGACATGGAGACCAATGGTACTCTGGATCCGGAAGAGGCCATCCGTCGTTCAGCCACTATTCTGGCAGAGCAACTGGAAGCCTTCGTGGATCTGCGCGATGTCAGCGTGCCCGAGAAGAAAGAAGAGAAACCCGAGTTTGATCCGATTCTGCTGCGTCCTGTCGATGATTTGGAGCTGACAGTTCGTTCAGCGAACTGTCTGAAGGCAGAAGCTATCCACTATATTGGTGATCTGGTACAGCGTACCGAAGTTGAGTTGCTTAAGACTCCTAACCTCGGTAAGAAGTCCCTGACTGAGATCAAGGACGTGTTGGCCTCCCGTGGTCTGTCTCTTGGCATGCGCCTTGAGAACTGGCCGCCCGCCAGCATCGCTGACGAGTAATCCAGATTACGGGTTTCACAGATTTAGTTAGAAGGATAAGGTCATGCGCCATCGTTTGAGTGGTCGTCAACTGAACCGGAACAGCAGCCATCGTCAGGCTATGTTCCGCAACATGGCCAGCTCCCTGGTTCGTCATGAGATCATCAAGACGACTCTGCCTAAGGCAAAAGAGCTGCGTCGTGTAGTTGAACCGCTGATCACCCTTGCCAAGACTGATAGCGTTGCTAATCGTCGCCTGGCATTTGCCCGTACTCGCGATAATGCGATCGTGGCTAAGCTGTTCAATGAACTGGGCCCGCGCTACCTGGAGCGCGCCGGCGGTTATACTCGCATTCTGAAATGCGGTTTCCGTGCTGGCGACAACGCTCCTATGGCTTACATTGAGCTGGTAGACCGCCCGGCCGCTGCTGAAGCAGCTGCTGAGTGATAAAAGAAAAAGCCGGGCTTGTCCCGGCTTTTCTTTTGGTGGATTCTGATACTGCCTCTACTGCCTCTACTGCCTCTACTGCCTCTACTGCCTCTACTGCCTCTACTGCCTCTACTGCCTCTACTGCCTCTACTGCCTCTACTG
>NZ_JBFOCZ010000009.1:0-8495 GCF_040908015.1 Aeromonas sp. R7-5
CATTGGATCACACCCAAGAACAATAAAGTATCATACCAACCTGTTTTATTGTTCCCTGAACCCATTTAACAGAACGTTTCATTATGCGCAGTCAGGCCTGTAGATAAAACAAAGGGGCCACGAAGGCCCCACAACAGTATCAAGCTGGTTTGCTAGTCAAAATCAGCCATATCAGGTTCATCACAATCAACAACCGACACCGGAATGTCATCGATCATTTGATCAACTTTCCACCCAGTCTTCTCTAAAAGATCCTCTGGCGTACCCTCTGGAACCTCGAACCAGTAAGAGTAAATCATGTCATCACGACTGGTGTTTGCATTAAGTTCCGCGCCCATGTCATCCCATTCGTCATCTGTAATACCTAGGTACTGAGCCAGCGCGCTATCTGGAGCTTTCACAAGCGTCTCGGTAAAAGTGCCTGTTGTTCGCTCTTGCCGCACAGTTTTTTTGCAATAAGGGCAGTCAATAGGCTCCAGACAAGCACCACAGATTCCATTACCCCCAATGCAGGAGACAGTAAAAAGAGCACCACAATGACAACATGTCTCAACCATATCTAACCTCGCGTTTCTGGTAACTGTGATTAATGCCGATAACTAGCTTTATCGGCATCAAAAAGGAGGATTACCTTCAGGCTCATTCGCATCGTCTTGCGCACGTTCGACTAGCAGCTCTCTCTCGATATGAGCCTCAAGCTCCTGACGTGGCATTTCATAAGGAGCTTCCGGATCTAAGACACCTGCAAGCTTAAACCGCACTGTATCTAGGTCTCCCCCATCGAGAATCTCAATCCGAATTTTGGGAGTCTCACCTACACGTAAATCAGCCATTTGTATCACCTTGGTTTTCTATTGAGAACCGAGGGTAGCTTTGAAAGCTTAACTGAACCTTAATCAATGATTGATGGCTCATTAGAGATAACCCCCCCTCGCCCGTGGATGGTGTGAGCATGGTTGTCTGGGAATTCCCCCCGTATTACTGGACGGAGAGACCGTCTTTCAATAGAGATTGGTACCGGATCCGACGATAAACCAACGGGGCGTGGCTACGGCCTAAGTAAGGATGAATCTTTATTGCTCGGTATGACACTTTGATGCTTGGTATGGCACTTTATTACTCGCCAACACCAGTTGGATAACGATAGAGCTTGTTTTCAGGCTCTGTCAGCAAGTGCGAATCAAGAGCAGACAACAGCAGTTAGAAAGAATCCATGCTGTGCGTGGGGTGACTTTCCATTCGTTGGCTCTACCTCTCTGCAAACCACCAGCGATAGGCACTATCGTTGCCCACGGCAGCCAGCTGCTCTAGCAGCTCTCTACTCAAGGTGACCTCATACTGGCAGACGTCGGTCGCTTCCAGGTAATCGTCGTGGTCAAAGTGGCGACCCTGGAGGGCGTCGCAGTGTGTACAGCCGTTCGATAGATAGCTGCATCCCGCGGTGCGGCTAAAGCGCGGCTTGATCACGCCTATCCCGTGTTGCTTCAACAGTGCAGCCGGGAACAAGTTAGCCAGCCACGGTGCAGTCTCCTCCCCGCTATCGAGCTCTTCAAGGCTCGTGTGCAGGTCTGGGTGGCCCGCGAACCGCTTACTGACCTCCAGGGTAAGCCCTTGTACCGTCCTGGTCTCACGCTTACAGTGCCAGCACCGGATTTTTGTGGCACTGATGGTCACCGGTATGGGCTGGTCAATCGCCGGGGCGAACTGTAATGCGCCGGTCAGGGCTCCACGGACGAACGCCTCCAGCGCGATGGTTTGCTGCCAATATTCCGCTTCGCTCTTGTTGCGGTTGGTGACCCAGAGCGGATCGAATTGGCTTGATGGGAGTCGCACGAAGGCGGCTGACTCACTCGCTCGGACATCTAACAAGAATGATGGCGTGCCCCGCTCCACCAGCAGGTCAGGGTGACGCAGTAGCCATAATGCTCGCACTCCAGAGTCAGCATAGCGACGTTGACGGCGCTGTGTCTCTTCGGTGCCTTGGCGTGACCACTGGATCTCGATGGCGACCTTAGCGCTGCCTTTGGTGGCTAACACATCGGCCACCCAATCTTCACCGGCCGGAGTTTGGCCCCTTACCTCCGTATCGGCAGTCCATCCTGCCGCTCGGGCAGCCTGACAGACGATGGTCTTGGCCCATAGATGCTCCGCTGTCTCCGGTGTGCTGTTACATTCCCCACTCTTGTGATGTGCAAAGAACCGGGTGCCGAGCTTGGATACCTTCGGGACCGCTCGGGCCTGGCAGCATGTCATTATGAGGCTGGCATCTGCGCGGTTGCTGGCTTTCAGTAGCTCCCAACCTGCTGCATCGAAATCAAAGGCGAAAATGGTGGTGTGATGGTGCAAGCACTTTAGCGGCATGATGCGATCTGGTTTCCTTGCTCGCTCAGGACAATCTTGAAGAGAGGTATGTTGGGTTAATCGGGTCGAATGAACGAACTGAGTAAGTCCAATGTAAGGTTGGAGCTCTCCCTTGCTGGTGGCGCAGCTGCGTCACGGCTACATCCACCAAGGTTACCCTTCTCCTTTCCACACCGTCCATGCGGCAGGGAGGCGATCATGGCCCTCCAACCAGACCCCCAGCTGGGGATCGACCCAGTTGATGACCATCACGCCTATTTGGTGCTGCGCCAACAGTTCCGGAGAGAGCCATAGCAGAGGCTCATGGTGGAACACTCGATTGCGCAGGTCGCGGATCTGGTTCAGTGCAGACGAAATATGGCGTCGCTGCCTCTCCGCCTTCGGGCAGCGAGCAAATACCAGCCGCAAATCCTTCCAGAGCACATCTTGGAATTGTGCATTAAATAGCGAGCTCCAGAATCCGAAAGTCAGTTCAGCCAGCACCTTGTCAACGGTTTGCGGTTCTTCATTTCTGCGAAGCTTGCCCTTGGCACCGGTTACTTGCTTGTTCTGCCAGTCGAAACCCGGATCCCCCTGCCATGCTTCCCACCAATCCCTTCTACCATAGAGTTTGCTCAGGCGGGCATGGATACCATTTCGCAACGCTATCTCCAGGACATTGAGCATCGGAACCATTGCTTCGGACAACAGTAAGTTTGATGAGTAATCCGCCGCGGCTTTTGTTGTGTCGCCACCCCGTGCTGCGCTGTAACGTCCCAGCCTCGCCGCGGAGAAGTGTTTCTCCAGATCATTCCAGTTCATTCATTGTCACTTTTAAATGTTGGTTAGTGCTGTTACAATTACAACGCAGCCCTAGGCTTCGTCCTCTCCCAGCCACCTTACTGGTGATGACACTAGGTTCGTTTAGGCCCTGTTATTCAGGGCCACCAATTTCTTAAAAACCCGCCATGGCGGGTTTTTTCTTTCAGTTCACCGTCTCAATGAGCCATCCCTTGGCAATAAGAGCTTTCCGCAGTTCTACCGACACCCGACTTTCATTTGCCGCCAGACAGAGCAACGCCGTTGGTCGTGACATCGCGACGTATAAATTGCGCATTTGTGCCTGTTGGGTCTTAGGAAGCTTTCTGAGATCTGTACTAGCCAGCCCGGTAATATACTCAAGTCCGAGAGCAACATCGAACTTGCGACTGGACCCACCGTAGGACTCTAAGACTAGGGATGCTGCGTGCGTCTCACCCTTCATACCTGCGACAGTACCGATACCCAAATCAATCAGCCTTCCTTGGTTTGTTGTCGATACAGCTGGACTGACTCCTGCCGCTTCATTAGGTTCGACAAAAACATTGAGACCTTTGAATGTATCAAAGTTGAGAGCGTCGGGAAGATATGGTTTGAGTCCGGAGTACAACAGCTGTAGCAGGTCATCGCGCTTATCTTCTGCACAAAGGCGTTCACCAGTCAGCACAAGTTGTCGAGTGAGTATTTCGATAGGCCCATTTGGAGTGACAGCTTTTGCCGCCCTTGGTAGAGCTCTGGCATCACGAATATCTTGTGCCAATGGAGCTTTCCCTGCTCGCAGAACAAGCAGTAATGCTCTGCGAACATCAGCAACTCTTGTACTCAGTGACGCTTCTTGTAGTGCCCCTTGGGCATTACCTATAAGGCTCCAGAAGCACTCTGATCTCCGCCCAGCACTCTGCTGTATCCCACTAAAAATAGGCCAATAGTCAAGAAGATGGCGCCCAGCATCAACGTTGCCGGCACCGGCCTTGCGAGCGCACATAACCTTCACTTCGCGATCTCCAATCTCTTCTGCTGTCAGGCGGCCCATTACCATACCACCAAAGTACGGGATCACTTTGGTGGTATCGGCCGTAGCGTATAACAGCAGAATAGGCGGGTGTGAGTTAGCCCCTTCACCTACGACAGGATCGCCGCTCCCCCTTACCTTCCCAACTGCATCAGCAATGTTTTTTCCGAACCGTTTGCTGGTGCTGATACAGCCATACCCCGCACGAGGGAAGGTTAGCTGATCAATGTTTTCCTCATCCGACAGAATTTTTTGGTCAATGTCTCCGAAGCGTTGCATCACAGACTTGCCATCAAAAATATGATTCAGTAAAGCCTCCTGCTCCCAAGAGGTGTCCTGCATTTCATCAATGAATACCATTGGGAAACGTCTATGCACCACATCTACCATGTGCGGGCAGGTTTTAAACGCCAAACTCGCATATGCAAACATATCGCGGTGGCGAAAGCACCCCTCTTCGGCAAGCATGTTCTTGAGCTTAACCAGCGCTTTGTACGACTTCGTTTCAGGGCCGGGTAGCGTGCCCCTATCAACATGCACTTCCAATTCCGCAGTTCGGTAATGCAGTGTTGAGACTATTTCGTCTGCATTACGCTGGCGCTCCAAATAGCTGCGTAGCGTACCAAACATACGATGCTGGAGGAGACCCATTGCCTTTTCGGCAAAAACCAGGTCGTCAATGACATCTACTTTCTGCCCCATGCTTCGCAGCATCGGGGTAGCAAAGAAATGGTTGACGAAGCTGTGAATGGTGCCGATGAAATGAGGATAACTGAGCAACTTTGCTCCCTCCGGCGTCTCCGCCAATCGGCGAGCAATCTCGTCGCGAGCAACGTTGGTATGGCTGAGGATACAAATGCCACGGCGGGTGTGCGGCCATTTCTTCGCGAGGAGCATAAGCTTGGCAGCAAGCAGAGAAGTCTTTCCACTACCTGGTACAGCATTAAAATCTCTGGAACCACTTTCAAGGAGCGCATTGCGACGCTCCTGATCATCGAAGTTCAGGTCCCTGGCGATATTTGCCAACTCGGCCAAGTCTTCTGAATTGAGGCTGACAATGCTCACTTAACCCCCTCCGTCATGCTGCTGGTCGTGATTGTCGGGCCAGTTGGAGTCGTTGCTATCGGAGCTGTGGTACCTGTGCTTATTGCGGCTGTAGGTTTTGTCGTCAGGTAAGATAGTGCTGTTTTTAGATACGGGGGCAGCTTGTTGAAAAGCTCTTCATCTCTTCCATAATCGCCGGTTCGAACCAGGTGAGCAGCATACTGAGCAGCAATAGCCTTCGAGGCATCATTTTCATAGAGCGGTTTATAGATGATGGAGGCAAGCTTTTCAGCGGAATGCTTGGCATTCACCAATTTTGCCCAGTTCAGTTCGGCTTCGGAAAGTGTTGTTGTTTCATCCGCCTCTTCAAGCCGCTCATCGCGTGATTTAGCCTTCTCTGCAAGAGTAATTGCGAGATACATCAGCTTGGCGCAACCATACAGCGCGAGGTCGTATTCGAGAGTCCAGCGGTCGGATACGCAGACTATGGTCTTCCCTCCTTCCGCTCGATCTTTTTTATTCTGCACTACTTTGGCCATCGCAGCGTCATTCTCATAATCAGATTCGAAGCGCTTCCCTTTCTTGGGTTTAGAAACATAATCCGCCACATTTGGCACTATGTCTCTATCGGTCAAGCAAACGACCGGAATGGGTATTTCAGGACCGGAAGTGCCCTCAGACTGGAGAATACGGGCGTAGTGGTACAGGCCCGTGTTTCCAACGTTTACAATAGAAATGCCGTGCTTGGAAAATGACCGACCACACATTTCAGCAATTGCCGGGAGCAAGATCGCTTCCGCCGGTCCTTCCACCATCATGACACCGCGAGCAAAGAAGAGGTTTGCTTTTGTCGCATCGATAAAGCGACGCAAGAAGGAATAGTCTGTCCGCTTTAACTTTGTCTTACCTGCTGCCAATGGGAAGGTTTGCGCCTTATGGACTAGGGTCATATCTTCTATTCGCGCATTAGATACCAAAGAGGGGCTATGGGTAGTTATGATGACCTGTACTCGCTTGTGAGCTTGTTCTTTATCGGAGTGCGCTTTCAATAGATCCATCACTCGCTCTTGGAGCTGAGGGTGAAGGTGAGCCTCAGGTTCCTCTACAAGCAACAAGGCTAGTTCCTCCCCATCTCGCAGTAGTACCAGCTCTGTGGCCATAAACAGCGCGTTATTGTAGCCAAGTCCCCGCGGGCAACGTGCATCCGGATCAATGCCTGCTCTTGGTAGAAGGGATAATTCGAACTTCTCAAGGATGGGCGTAAGAGTAAGGTCTGGAGCAATGCGGATGCGCGATTGAAGTACATCACCAGTGAATGCGAACTGACTCAAATAGTTATCGTTGATATCCTTTTCAACCCCCTTGATTACCTTGTGCTCTCCTAGATGATGTTGGGCGAATGCCATCAGGCCGACCAAATGATTTGGGATGTTCTGGGGCTGTAACTTATCGAAGTCGTTTACCTCTTGGCCTGAAATGTCATTGTGAGCGCCAAGGATCTGAGACAAGCGAGATTGTCTCCCTGACCTAAGTTCTGCTTCTGCATCACGCAACGGTCTTAAATAAGTTGCCCTTACGAGTTCCCTGACAGCGAAACCAATCTCAGGGCCCGTGCCGTTGGTTCCGGCACGAACAATTGTATCGACTCGGGCCCTCTTAGTGGCTTGGGGGGGATGGTAACGAGCCTCAAGATGCAAGATAAGCGAGCAAGAACCATCACTACCAAACGTCAGCCACTCAAGAACAGAGGCTTCTTGCTCAGGGCTTAGCCCACACAGCGTTGCCTCGATACTAAGGTTATGGGAACGATTCGCCCCCTGGATGTGGAAGTCCTGCTCGAAAATCCGGATAGACTCGTAGCTTGTCGTCAGCAATACTTGGCGGATCGCATCAATGATACCTGTCTTACCTGCGTCATTCTCTCCCACAAGAATGTTTAGTCCGGGATTGAGCTCCCAGTCCAGCGCGGGTGCAACCGAGCCATCCCCAAACGCACGATAGTTGCTCGCACGGATACGCCTCAAGTACATATTTTCTCCTTAGTTGAATTTCACACGCCTCAATATGACGGGCCAACTTATCTAGGGAAGGTGCGAACAAGTCCCTGATATGAGATCATGAGCCCCACTTGGCATCAGGTATAAGGTTCAGCATGAATCATCAGCTTACCTTCGCGGATAGCGAGTTCAATGGTAAACGCCGCAAAACCCGTAAGGAGTTATTCCTGGCTCGTATGGATGCGTTGCTCCCATGGGCGATGATGCTGGAGGTCATCGAGCCCGTCTATCCCAAGGCAGGTAATGGCCGTCGTCCCTACCCACTCGATACCATGCTCCGCATTCACTGCATGCAACAGTGGTACAACCTCAGCGACGGTGCCATGGAGGACGCACTCTACGAGATAGCCTCGATGCGTCTGTTTGCCAGACTCTCCCTGGACCAGGCCATCCCTGACCGCACCACCATCATGAACTTCCGCCATCTGCTGGAGCAGCATCAACTGGCCCGTCAGCTCTTCGACGCCGTCAACCAGTGGCTTTCTGACGCCGGCATCATGATGAAGCAAGGCACGCTGGTCGATGCCACCATCATCGAAGCCCCCAACTCCACCAAAAACAAGCGTGGAGAGCGTGACGGCGAGATGCATCAGACCAAGAAAGGCAATCAGTGGTATTTCGGCATGAAAGCTCATATCGGCGTCGATGCCAAGAGTGGCCTGACGCATAGTCTGGAGACCACGGCCGCCAACGAGCACGACCTCAATCAAGTGGGAAATCTGCTCCATGGCAAGGAAGAGTTTGTGTTCGCCGACGCTGGATATCAGGGGGCCGAAAATCGTGAAGAGCTTGCCGATGTCGAGGCCGAGTGGGCGATTGCCATGCGCCCTGGAAAACTCAAGGAACTCAAAAAATATCCCCGTAAAAACAAGGCTGTCATTGCCTTTGAGAGGCTCAAATCCAGCATCCGCGCCAAGGTGGAGCACCCGTTTCGGATCATCAAACGTCAGTTTGGCTTTGTGAAGGCGCGGTTCAAGGGGCTGCGCAAGAACGACAACCAACTGGCGATGTTGTTTACGCTGGCGAATCTGTTTCGCGTGGACCAGATGATACGGGCATGGGATAGCTGTGCCCAAAAATCGAGATAAGCCTCGAAAATGAGGCTAAATGGCGCTTAATAGCCGAATACTTGCGGAAAAAAGTCAGGTTTTTGGTGTGATGGGCATTTCAAATGCGGACAAAGAGTTCGTGGTAAAGGTGCGATCCACTTGTTCGCACCTTCC